>CAJUIX010000013.1 GCA_910586665.1 uncultured Duncaniella sp. | reverse complement strand
AAGATTAGATGTTTAACAGCATAAATTCAATTTTTGTCATCTACTGAAAAAAAAGCTATGTGATACATCAGCTTAACAAATTACTCTACCAACACAACGGGCTGCCGGATAAAAACGTCCGGCAGCCCGCATTGCTAAAATCTATTTTCTTATACCTTACTCCTCTCCTTTGAGTACTTTGAGAGCGGCGGCATAGTCTGGTTCGTTGGTGATTTCCTCCACGAGGTCCCGGAAAATCACGCGGCGGTTCTCGTCGAGCACGAGCACGCAGCGGGCAAGCAGTCCGGCAAGCGGGCCGTCGACAAGCTGCACGCCATACTTCTGGCCGAACAGCGGGGAGCGGAAAGCCGAGCCGAAGAGCACATTCTTGATGCCCTCGACAGTGCAGAAGCGGCCCATAGCGAAGGGGAGGTCCATCGAGACGCAGATGACAACGACGTCGTCCAATGCAGCAGCCTCCTCATTGAAACGGCGGACGCTGCGTGCGCAGACCTCGGTGTCGAGGCTGGGGAAGATGTTGAGGACTACACGCTTTCCGGCAAAATCAGTGCAGAGGAGCTGCGAGAGATCAGGTCCGGCGAGATGAAAACATGGAGCGGTTTCACCAATGGTGGGTACGGTGCCGCAGGTGTGACACGGCTGGCCTTTAAAAAATACAGTTTCCATATCTATTTCTTTATATTTCAAGTTTTTCTTCTGTTCTATACTTATAGGTGGTTGTGGGTCATGGATTCTCAGTCAACAAGAGCCATCGTCTGTAGAACAATATTACCAAGCTCCTTGTTGAGTCCGAGCACCACATTTTTGACCTTGCCGCCGCTGTCGGCCATGATAACCACGGGCAGAGAGGCCGCTCCGCAGTCGCGGGCGAGCGACTTTCCGTTCATCAGCAGGTGTTCGCCTACCCTTATGGCCGGCACCACGGCCTCGATAGCGTCGATGTTGGTAGAGTTGAACACCCATATCACATCGGCCTGCGCCGGCAGACGGTCAACGGCCCCGCGGACATTCTCGACAATCTCGGCGTTGAAGCCGGCCGCCGGGTCAAGGAGGGCAATGACGGTCGGGGCGGCAAACTTGTCGCCGCGGTGATAGGTGTAGCGCTCACCTGTTGTGGTCGGGAGGGAGAAGGTCGGTAGCTGCGTCCCCGCGAGGTTCTCTATGCGGAAATTGTTTTCCCTGTACTTCTCAAACACCTCGGGATAGCGCCTTGTCAGCGCCTCCTCGCCAAGCTCCGGGCAGTGCATCTCGGCCGGATAGCTATAGGTGACGAGCATAGACTGCTCCGTGATCTGTCCGGGATTGCTCTCGGTGTCGATGCGGAGGGGCAGGAGGCTTCCGGCGTCGAAGATGAAGTCCTTCTCCATAGCCGTGACATCGTTGACGCGCATGACTGTGGCGACCTCGACGGCCTCGCGACCGTCAAACCTGGCGCCCGGCTTGACTGTAATCGCATAGCGCGGGTCTGCCTCCATCTTTTTAAGCTCGCGGGCTATATATGCCGGATAGAGGTCGGTAAACTGGGCCGAGGCCTGCACACCCATAGAGTTGCCGCGCGGCATGAACGGAATCGAATCCCACTCGAGATGATACTCCTGGAGGCGCTCGTTGCGGTAGCGGTAGTGGTGGCCGTCAAAGTAGGCCGAGAAGCCGCTCACTGGGCCGGAGGGGGTATCCATGTCCCACTCGGTGACATAGTCGGCTGGCGAGAGGGGGTCGCCCTCGGCCGGTGCCGACGAGAGCCGTATCTCATAGACCACATCCTTGTCGCTCTGCGGGAGCGACACACTGAAGCGCGCCGTGGCTTCGTAGCAGCCTGTCTTCTCAAGAGCCGCCACAATATCAGCAATCCCTTGAGCTGGCAAGCCCAAGGGACATAACGCTGCTAACACCATTAACAATCTTGGTTTCCCTTTCATAAACAATAGTTGACGTTCATTACTTATAACGAGACTTCATCCGAATCTGTTCACCCGGATGCAAATTTTTTCTAGTCCGGGAGGCCGGAAATCCAAATTTCCACCTATAAGGGGCGGATAGTCCGAATTATTTTGTAAATTTGCAGGATATGAAATTAGTAATACAACGTGTCACCGAGGCCTCGGTCAGCATCGAAGGCCGGCTTCACAGCTCCATAGGCAAGGGACTGATGGTGCTCGTCGGTGTCTCCGTCGGGGATACAGCCGACGACGTCCGCTGGCTCGCGGCCAAGTGCACGGCCATGCGCATATTCAATGACGACGAGGGGGTGATGAACCGCTCGCTCATCGACACCGGCGGCGAGATGCTCGCCGTCAGCCAGTTCACGCTCTGCGCATCGACCCGCAAGGGGAACCGACCGAGCTACATCCACGCCGCCGGCCACGAGCTTGCCGTCCCCCTCTACGAGCAGTTCTGCTCCGAATGTGGGACGCTGCTCGGACGCGAGGTGAAGAAAGGGGTGTTCGGAGCCGACATGAAGGTGGCCCTCGTGAACGACGGCCCCGTCACGATTGTTATAGATTCAAAACTAAGAGACTGACAGATTAAAAACCAAGAGACTGACCATGAAAGCAGCCCCTACGACATCCGACGGCTCTATAACCCTCCGCTCCTACCAGGCCCTGGTCGACGAGTGGATCAGGACTATAGGCGTGCGCTACTTCTCGCCGCTCACCAACACCGCCATCCTTGCGGAGGAGACCGGGGAGGTGGCGCGAATTATGGCCCGTGCCTACGGCGATCAGTCGTTCAAGGAGGGGGAGAGCACCGACATGCTCGCCGACGAGCTTGCCGACCTGCTCTGGGTGCTCACGGCCATAGCCAACCAGACAGGCGTCGACCTGACCGAGGCCGTGAGGCGCAACATCGAGAAGAAGACCGCCCGCGACTCCCTCCGGCACATCTCCAACCCCAAGCTCGGCCACCCAGCTGCGGAAGACCCGCAGGCCTGACCGCGCGGGCGTCACCCGAAGTCTCTTTGATTTTGTGAACTTACAAACCCTTTAAACGATAATCATCATGGATAAGTATCAGCAAGCCATTTCAGAATGTCGCGTCACCACATCCGACGCCGAGGTGAGCGCCAAAGTAGAAGAAATCCTCTCAAAACACCTTGCGGAGAACAACAAGCCCGAGGTGCTCAAACAGATATTCAACTCGATTGACCTGACCACGCTCAAATCGACCGACTCGCAGCGCTCGGTGGCCGACTTCACCGAGAGAGTCAACGCCTTCGCCCACGAGCACGCCGACCTGCCCAACGTCGCAGCCATCTGCGTGTACCCCAACTTCGTCCCCATCGTCCGCACGGTCCTCGACTGCTCCGACGTCGACATTGCCGCCGTGGCCGGCTGCTTCCCCAGCGCGCAGAGCTTCATCGAGGTGAAAATTGCCGAGGTGGGTCTCGCTGTCGAGGCAGGTGCCGACGAAATCGACGTTGTGCTCGGCCTCGGTGACTTCTTCGACAAGGACTACGAGGAAGTGTGCGACCAGCTTTCGGAGATGAAACACTCCTGCCGCGACTCGCTCATGAAGGTTATCCTCGAGTCAGGCGCTCTCAAGACTGCCGAGAACATCCGCAACGCCTCCGTCCTCGCTCTCTACTCGGGTGCCGACTTCCTCAAGACCTCGACCGGCAAGGAATATCCGGGTGCATCACTCGAGGCCACATACATCATGTGCGAGTGCATCAAGGAATACTACGAGAAGACAGGCCGCATGGTAGGCTTCAAGGCTGCCGGCGGGGTCTCGACCACCGAGGAGGCCCTCAAATACTACACTGTCGTCAAGACCGTCCTCGGCGAGAAGTGGGTTGAGACCAACGAGTACTTCCGCATCGGCGCATCCCGTCTCGCCAATGCCGTCCTCTCCGACATCCTCGGCGAGGAGACAAAATTCTTCTGATAAACGATAACAAACACTACGGTCACTCCGCAGTGGTGTTGCACAATATACCGAATGTATGGACGCTGCGCGCAGCGTCCATACAAAAACGGTTTTGCAACGCCTGCACAGAGGGCCGATAGTAACAATTCATCATATATGAAATACTGGATCATTATAGACAGCGTGCAGAAAGGCCCGCTGACCCTCGAAGAGCTTTCGACACAGCCGGGTCTCAATCCCTCGACACCGCTATGGCACGAAGGCCTCAGCGACTGGACCACGGCAGGTGCCGTCCCCGAAGTAGCCGCCCTCTTTTCCGGCTCCGACGGTGCCCCCTACCAGGCACAGCAGCCGGGACAGGGCTACGGCCAGGCTTCCGCCGGCAATCAGCAGGGCGGATACTACAACCAGGGCTGCAATAGCTACAACAACCAGGGCTGGCAGCAGAACTATGCCCAGGGGAATCCCTACGGGCAGTACAACCAGCAGTACTACGGCCAGAACCCTGTCGGCCAGGGCTTCGACCCCAACCGCATGCCCCCGATGCCGAGCAACTACCTCATCTGGGCAATCGTCATGACTATCTGCTGCTGCATCCCGACCGGCATAGTGTCTATCTTCTATGCGGCCAAAGTGTCGCCCGCCTACTACCGCGGCGACTACATGGGCGCGCTCGACGCTTCCTCCAAGGCGCAACTCTGGATTATCATCTCATTCGTAGCCGGACTCATCTGGGCGCCCTTCTCGGTCCTCTTCAGCCTGATGTCAGCCTGATGCAGCCCGATTTTCTGCAACGCTACAGGACCATCCTGATTGTGGCAGGCTGCATCGCCGCCGCAGGCCTGGGACTGCTCTACCTGCTTGCAGAGCCGTCGTCCGGACTGTATCCGCGCTGTAGTTTCAAGATGCTGACGGGGCTGTCATGTCCGGGCTGCGGCTCGCAGCGTGCCGTCCACGCCATGCTCGCCGGGGACTTCCGCGCAGCCTTCGCCTACAACGCCCTCTTCATGCTCGAGCTGCCGCTGCTCGCCCTCCTCGCCATAACCAATCTGGCCGGCAACCGCCTGCCACGCCTCCGGCGCTTCCTCGGAGCGCGATTCTTCATCCTCACAATACTTGCGACCATCATTATCTGGACTATCGTCCGCAACATATTCGACGTATGAAATCCATGCCATCGCGCCAAATTTCACTTAGGGCACTGCTATTTATCATCGTGGTCTCGGTCACAGTCTACTTTCTCCCCCGCACGGGCGAGAACCACTATGATTTTGAAGAAGGGCGCCCCTGGAGCTACGCCCTCCTGACCGCTCCATTCGACATACCGGTACACCTCGACTCGCTGAGCGCCGCAAGGGTCAAGGACAGCATCGACCGCCACTTCGAGCCGGTGTTCACCCGCGACATCACTGCCGAGAAGACCATCATCTCCGACTACACCACACGTCTTAACGCGGCGACCGACCTCGACATCACCCCCGCGCAACGCAACCAGATTATAAAGGAGATACGCAAGATATATGAGAACGGCATCGTGGACCGCGAGACCTACAACCGCATCGCCTCCGGCAAGCTCCCGGCTGTCCGATTCATCCACGACAACGTCGCCATAAGCATACCGACGACCAACTACCTCTCCCCCTTCCGTGCCTACGAGCATCTCGACAGCGTGCTCCGAGACCGCGATGTGCGCCAGGCCATATCCGCCACCAAGCTCTCGCAGATGCTCCACCCCAACATACTCGTCGACTCCGTGACATCGCGCCGACTCATCGACGAGGCCTACCAAAAGGCTATGGCCCCTATCGGAGTGGTCCAGCAGGGGGAGCGAATCATCGATAAGGGTGACATCGTCACCTCGCGGCTCGCGACTGTGCTCCGCACCTACGAAAAGATTGCCGACGAGCGCGGCAACGGCGCCATATCGCAGCACTACTACCCCATAGCCGGACAGATATTATATATGGTGATACTCTTCGGAGCAATCTATGCCTATCTCTTCATCTTCCGCCAAGACTACTTCGAGGATGACCGCACGGTGATTTTCCTCATGTCGCTCATAGGCATCTTCACCCTCTTCGCCTTCGCTATGGAGGCCGGCTTCCGCATGGGCTACTACATCACTCCCTTCACGATAGTGCCCATACTCGTGCTCATCTTCCTCGACTCGCGCACAGCCTACTTCTGCCACGTCGTACAGGTGCTCATCTGCGCCATCCTTGCCTCCTTCGCACTTGAGTTCGTGTTCATCCAGCTCATCGCCGGCTTCGTGGCCATCGACTCCCTCAAGGACCTTTCGCGCCGCAGCCAGCTCATACGCACGGCGGCCCTGATCTTCCTCGCCTACGCCCTGTCCTACATAGCCATCGAGGTCATGCAGTCAGGCTCGCTCGCCAAGACCGAGGGACGCATCTTCGGGGCCTTCGCCATCAACGCCATACTCATATCCTTCAGCTATGTGCTGATGTTCCTTGTCGAGAGAATCTACGGCTTCACCTCGCGGGTGACGCTCGTAGAGCTGAGCGACATCAACAATCCCCTCCTGCGCGAGCTATCCGAGGAGTGCCCCGGCACCTTCAACCACTCTATGGCCGTGAGCAACCTCGCATCGGCGGCCGCCTCGCGTATCGGAGCCAACGTACAGCTCGTCCGTACAGGCGCCCTCTACCACGACATAGGCAAAATAAAGAATCCGGCCTTCTATACCGAGAACCAGCACGGAGTCAATCCCCACGACGCCCTCGACCCGATACAGAGCGCGCGCATCGTCACCGGCCACGTCAACGAAGGACTCGCCCTCGCCGAGAAGGCCAAGCTCCCCAAGATGATACGCAAGTTCATCACCGAGCACCACGGCAACGGCAAGGCCCGCTATTTCTATACCACATACTGCAACGCCCACCCCGACGAGGAGGTGGACCCGGCAGCCTTCAGCTACCCCGGCCCGAACCCGCAGTCAAAGGAAACCTCGCTCATCATGATGGCAGACTCCGTCGAGGCGGCCTCGCGCTCCATGACCGACCACTCCCCGGAGGCCATATCGGCGCTCGTCAACAAAATCATCGACGCACAGATTGCCGAAGGACTCCACAACCAGTCGCCAATATCCTTCCGCGACGTGAGCACTATCAAGGATGTGTTTGCCCAGCGCCTACGCACCATGTACCACTCGCGCATCTCCTACCCGGAGCTCAAAAAGCCTCAGGAATAAAAAACCAGTTTATAACATAATCCAACACCACAGTGCTACGAAATCTATTACTTTCCCTCCTGACCATAGCGATTCCGGCTATGGCCTACACACCTATCACCCTCCCGGTGATTCCCGCCGACCCTGAAATCGAGAAAAAGGTGAGCGAGACACTCTCGCGCATGACTCTCGAGGAGAAGATAGGCCAGATGACACAATTGCAGCTCGACCTGCTCGGCGAGGTCGGCCCCGGCGGCCGGTTCAGAATCGTCCCGGCCAAGCTCGACACCATATTCGGCATATATAAGGTAGGCTCGATACTCAACGCCCCCTACTCCTACTGCCTCGACGCCAAGGCATGGAACGAAATCATCCCGCAAATCCAGGAGGCATCCATGAAGCACATCGGCATCCCCTGCATCTACGGCCTCGACCAGAACCACGGCACCACCTACACCAACGGCGGCATCCTCTTCCCGCAGAACCTCAATGTAGCGGCTTCATTCGACACCGAACTGTGTCGGAAAGCGGCTGAAATCACAGCCTACGAAACCCGCGCGAGCGACTGCCCCTGGACCTTCTCGCCGACCCTCGATCTTGACCGTAATCCGGCATGGCCGCGCTTCTGGGAAAACTACGGAGAGGATCCGCTCGTCAACGCACTCATGGGCGTCGCTGCGGTAAAAGGCTTCCAGGGTGACGACCCCAACCATGTCGACCGTAACCACATAGCCGTCTCCCTCAAACATTTCATGGGCTACGGCGCCCCGCTGTCAGGCAAAGACCGCACACCAGCCTACATCTCCCCTTCCGACCTGCGTGAAAAACACTTCGCGCCATATCTCGAAGCAATAAAATACGGTGCGCTATCTGTCATGGTCAACTCCTCATCAATCAACGGCACCCCCGTCCACGCGGACCCGATACTGCTCACAAAGTGGCTCAAGGAGGACCTACAGTGGGACGGCCTCATCGTCACCGACTGGGCCGACATCAACAATCTCTACATCCGCGAGAAGGTGGCCAAGGACAAGAAAGACGCCATACGCATAGCAATCAATGCCGGCATCGACATGGCTATGGAGCCTTACAAGACAGACTACTGCGAGATACTCAAAGAACTCGTCGATGAAGGCGGCATCCCGATGAGCCGCATCGACGACGCAGCAGCGAGAGCCTTGCGTCTCAAATACCGCCTCGGCCTCTTCGAGCATCCCAACACCCTGCTCAAAGACTACCCCGAATTCGCCTCTGAGAAACATCGCAAGGCAGCACTCGACGCCGCTGCCGAAACTATGGTGCTCCTGAAGAACGACGACAACATACTCCCGCTGCGCCGGGGCACCAAGCTACTGGTCACCGGCCCGACCGCCTGCTCGATGCGCTCGCTCAACGGCGGATGGTCATACACCTGGCAGGGCCACCTCTCCGACTCCTACGCCAAGGACTACAACACCATCCTCGAAGCCCTAACCAACACTTTCGGAGCAGACATGGTCAAGTACGTCCCGACAGTCAGCTTCAACCAGGAAGGCAGCTTCCAGGATGAGACCGTAGCCGACTTCGCCGAGGCCGTCAAGGCAGCCGCCGAGGCCGACGTCATCGTGGCCTGCATCGGTGAGAACTCCTACTGCGAGACCCCGGGCAACATCTCAGACCTCTACCTCTCAGCCAACCAGCGCGACATGGTGAAGCGCCTCGCAGCCACCGGCAAACCCATTGTGCTCGTCATCAACGAGGGACGTCCCCGCATCCTTGCCGACATCGAGCCTCTCGCAAAGGGCATAGTCGATATTATCATCCCCGGCAACTTCGGTGGCGACGCCCTCGCGCTCCTCCTCGCCGGGCAGAAAAACTTCTCGGCCAAACTCCCCTTCACCTATCCGCGTGAAATCAACTCGCTCGTCACCTATGACTACAAGGTCAGCGAGGAGGTGGGAAAAATGGAGGGTGTCTATGACTACGACGCCCGCGTCAACGTACAGTGGCCCTTCGGCTACGGCAAGAGCTACACCACCTTCGCCTATTCCAACCTCAGCGTCGACAAGAAGGAGTTCGGACCGTCCGACATGCTCACCGTGAGCGTCGACATCACCAACACCGGCTCTATCGACGGCAAAGAGGCCGTGCTACTCTTCTCCTCCGACCATGTGGCCTCAATCGTGCCCGACAACAAGCGCCTGCGCGCCTTCTCGAAGCTCGCACTCATGCCTGGCGAGACCCGCGCAGTGAAGTTCCATGTGCCCGCATCGGACCTTGCCTTTGTCAACGCCGCCGGCCACTGGACACTCGAGGAGGGAGACTTCACCTTGAGCGTAGGCAATCTCTCCGTGCCCGTCCGCTGCACAACCACCTACACCTGGGACAGACCAAATATCTGAAGCATGTTTAAAAAACAAGGGCAGGATTCACACAATTTTCCTGCCCTGTTAACGTTTTTTCAATAAACCAAGCTTTGTAAGTAGATAAGAGAATGTCAATTTTCCCAAAAGTGATAGTGCTTGCGACCTCCCGTCACTCCCACGGGGGGATATCGTCGGTCGTCATGGCCCATGAGCAAACCGACGAGTGGCGCGACCACGGCTGCAAGTGGATAGCCACCCACCGCAGCGGGTCAAAACTGACGAAACTCATCTACTTCTTCGGAGGGATGGCGCGCTACCTCTGGTATCTGCCCTGGTGCGACACAGTCCATGCCCATATCGGAGAGGCGCCCTCTGCCATACGCAAACGACTGTTCATGAAACTGGCAAAACTGACCGGCAAGAAGACAATAGTCCACCTCCACGCCTTCGACATGGCGTCGACCGTCGACGGAGCCTATGGCGATGTCTACAAAAGCCTCTTCAGCGATGCCGACAAAGTGGTGGTCCTCTCCGAGTTCTGGAAAAAGGAGGTCAACAAGCGCCTGCATATGGATAATAAGGCCGCGGTCCTCTACAATCCCTGCCCTCCGGCTGTCAGCCGGCAGCTCCCGCCTCTTGAAAAGGAGAAATGGATTATTTCTGCAGGGGTGGTCAACGGGCGCAAGGGCTACGCCGACCTCATCCGAGCCTTTGCCATGATTGCCCCCTCGCATCCCGACTGGAAAGTCATCTTTGCCGGCAGCGGGGAGATTGACAAGGGGAAGGCCCTTGCCGAGGAGCTTGGAGTCGGAAGTCAGATAGAATTTGCCGGCTGGGTTGCCGGCGAGGATAAGGACCGGCTCTTCCGACGGGCGTCCGTCCTCTGCCTGCCGAGCTATGCCGAGGGTTTCCCTATGGCTGTGATTGACGCGTGGGCCTACGGACTCCCGGTCGTGGCGACGCCTGTAGGCAGCCTCCCCGACTTCGTCCATGACGGCGAGGACATACTCCTCTTCAACCCGGGCGACTGCCCCGCACTCGCCTCACAGCTCGAGCGCATGATTGATGACCGGGAACTGCGTGAGAGGATAGGCGCCGCATCACGCACCCTGGCACAAAAGACCCTGGACATCCACACGATAGGCCGTGAACTCGGGAAAATATACGACAGCCTCACTCTCCCCTCGACGCATGTATTGAACAAATAAATCACACATTCATTATACACATCCACAAGATAATGCTATGAGCAAAATACTTGTCACCGGCGGTTGCGGCATGATAGGAAGCAACCTTGTCAAACGCCTCGTCAAGGAGGGACACGACGTCAGTGTCGTCGACAACCTCTGGCGCGGAAAACTCGAATATCTCAACGACGAGTCCGGCAAGCCGGTAATCGACCTCGACACCCGGTTTTTCAACATAGACCTTTCCGACGGGCACGCCGACATCGACAGCGTGGTCAACGCCAACGAATATGTCATCCACCTCGCTGACATCGTCGCCGGCATCAACTATGTCTTCGGCAACCAGGGCGACCTCTTCCGTCAGAATAACCTCATCAACACCAACCTCTTCCACTCCGTGCGCAAGGCCGGCAAGGAGCGCATCAAGGGGCTGATATATGTCGGGACGGCATGCAGCTACCCGCTGACGCGCCAGAACAGCCTCGAAGTGATTCCCCTGCGCGAGGACGAGCTCTTTCCCGCACTCCCCGAGTCGGCCTACGGCTGGAGCAAGCTCATGGGACAACTCGAAATCGGCTATCTTGAAAAGGAGACCGGCATCCCCTGCTGCACACTCCAGTTCCACAATGTCTATGGCTCCCCCTGCGACTATGGCGAGCGCAGCCAAGTGATACCCGCCCTCATCCGCAAGGCCATCAACTACCCCAAGGAGGACTTCGTCGTCTGGGGCAGCGGCAAGCAGGGTCGCGCCTTCCTCCATGTCAACGACGTCGTCGACGCCCTCGTGCTCGCCCTCGAGAAGGGGTGGGGCCACGGCTGGATACAGATCGGCCCCTCCGTGTGCACCTCGATTGCCGAGATTGCCAAGACAGTGGTCCGCATCAGCGGCAAAGACATAAAGCCATTCTTCGACACCACCAAACCAGAGGGTGACAAAGCCCGCAGCGCCGACTTCACGAAGGCTCGCGAGATTCTCGGCTGGGAGCCGCGCATGAGCCTCGAGGAGGGTCTGCGCCAGCAGTACGAATGGGTTGAAAACGCAATAGCTAAAGACAACGCAGCCTATGGCAGATGAGAAAACCTACTTCAACGTCAGGATAGAGTTTGACCGCGACAAGCTCGACCGCACTATCTTCGACGCTATCGAGAAAGGAATCCCGGGCTACAGCTGCTCCGTCGAGGCCAACAACCTCACCGTGGCCAACCACAACCCGGAATTCCTCAAAGTGCTCAACGGCGCCCTCGTCAACAACTGCGACGGCAGCGTCCTCGCCAAAATCCTCGCCTGGATACACAAAGAGCCTATCGACAGCTACATCGGAGCCGACATCTTCATCAAATATATCAAAATGAGGCGCTTCCGCCAGTTCTTCCTCGGCAACACCGAGGAGGTGCTGGCCGGACTGCGTGAAAATCTGTCGAAAATCGACCCGAAGATACGCGACATGCGTTTCGAGACCCTCCCCTTCCGTGCCGTCGACGACTTTGACTACCAGGGGATAGCCGACATGATCAATGCCGACAACCCCGACATCATCTGGGTTAGTCTCGGTGCTCCGAAGCAGGAAATGTTCATGGCGAGGCTCAAACCCTACCTCAGACGGGGCGTCATGTTCGGCTACGGGGCTATTTTCAACTTCAACGCCGGTGTCGGCGACGTCAGGCGCGCCCCCAAATGGATGCTCCGTCTGCGCCTCGAATGGCTCCACCGCGCCCTGGAGCAGCCGCAGAAGAACGTCCCCCGCTACTGGAACTTCATCAAGACCCTCCCCCGCCTCATCCGCGAAGAGCGCCGCAAAGTGGCCCTCCACGGCTGACATTCAAGGGCAGTATCCCTACATCCGGCATATTTTGCAATATCAATCGGGAAGGTGTGCCGGCTGGAACTGAGGATTTTTTCTGCCCGGGAGATGCTCTTTGTTTTGCTCCTTTTGCAGAAAATCCTTAACTTTGTTGCCGCATATACAGGGAAGTCGCCGGATTTCCCGAGTATTTTTTATCTATTATCATGAGTAAAGAAGACGTAAGCCACCGTGGTGTCATCGAGAAAATCGAGCCCGGCTATCTTGTTATCCGCACCGAAGAAGCCTGCAAATGTGACGGTTGCGCAATCACGGCGCTCTGCAACAGCAAGGACGGAGGAGGCAAGGAACTACTGACTATCGACACCCCCGACGCCGGCGCGTATGCCGTCGGGCAGCGCGTGGAGGCCTGTGCCACATCCGGCTCGACCCTCCTTGCGGCATGGTGGGCGCTCATCCTCCCGACCATTATCTTTGCCGGAGTGACGCTCGTGTGCCGCTTCGCATGGCCCGAGACGGGCGGCTGGTCGCTCGCTATAGGCTTCGCCTCCCTCGCGCTCTATGACTTCCTCCTATATCTGAAGCGCAGGCACCTCGCCCAGAAAATCAAGTGGAAGGTCAGGGTAATATAAATCAGGAACCAATCAGCATCAACAATATCACATTCATGAAATTATCAATCTTACCATGAACATTATAGTAACATCAATCATTGTCCTCGGGATAATCGGCATCGTGGGCGCAGCCGTGCTCTACGTTGTCGCAAAGCGCTTCCATGTTCAGGAAGATCCCCGTATTGACCAAGTTGAAGCACTCCTGCCGGGTGCTAACTGCGGCGGCTGCGGACGCAGCGGCTGTCGCGACTTCGCCGTGGCCTGTGTAGGTGCAACCACCCTCGAAGGGCTCAACTGCCCCTCGTCGGGCGCCGCTGTCATGAAGCAGATTGGCGACATCGTCGGCCTGACAGCCTCGGAAGCCAAGCCGAAAATCGCGGTAATCAAATGTAACGGCACTTGCGACCTCCGTCCGCAGATAGCCCGCTTCGAGGGAGCGCCCTCATGCGCCGTGCTCGCATCGCTCGGCACCGGCGAGAGCAGCTGTCCCAACGGCTGTCTCGGCTGCGGCGACTGTGTGGCAGCCTGTCCCTACGACGCCATCCACATGAACCGCGAGACCGGCCTCCCCGAAGTCAGCGAAGACAAGTGCGTAGGCTGCGGTGCCTGTGTCAAGGCCTGTCCGCGAGCCATCATCGAGCTTCGCTACAAAGGCCCGCGCGGAATGAGGGTCTACGTCGCCTGCTCCAACAAGGAGAAGGGCGCGGCTGCCATGAAGGAGTGCAAGGTGGCATGTATAGGCTGCTCGAAGTGCGCCAAGGAGTGCACCCACGAGGCCATAACCATTGCCAACAACCTCTCGTATATCGACTATGAGAAGTGCAAGCTGTGCCGCAAGTGCGTGGACGTCTGCCCGACCCATGCAATCCACGCCGTCAACTTCCCCGTGAAGAAGGCTGCACCCGCCAAAGAAAAAGTTGAAGAAACCACCGCCTGAATTCAAAAGTCATGAAACTCCATACCTTTAAAATAGGCGGTGTACACCCCGCCGAAAACAAGATTGCCGCCGGCAAACCAATCGAGAACGTCCCCCTGCCCGAAGAGGTGGTTCTCCCCGTGTCGCAACACATCGGCGCCCCAGCCAACCCCATTGTCAAGAAGGGCGACAAGGTCAAGCGCGGCGACTGCGTGGCCGAGGCCGGAGGCTTCGTGTCAGCGCCTGTCCACACCCCGATTTCAGGCACCGTGACCAAGATTGACATCGCCCGCACACCCCAGGGGATGCCGGTGCAGGCTATCTATATCAAGAGCGACGAGGCCGACCGCGAAGCCGACGCACAGGCTCTCGCCAAGCGCGACACCCCGGTGCGCACCGGCAACGACCTCGCCACCCTCGACGCCAAGGCAATCATCGACATCATCAAAAATGCCGGCATCGTCGGTCTCGGCGGTGCCACCTTCCCCACACATGTGAAGCTCTCACCCCCTCCCGGCTCCAAGGCCGAGGTGGTAATAATCAACGCAGCCGAGTGTGAGCCCTGCCTGTCGTGCGACGACATGCTTATGCGCGAGAACCCGCGGGAAATCGTCAAGGGTGTCGAACTGCTCATGCGCGCAGCCGGGGTGAACCGCGGCGTCATAGCTATCGAGAACAACAAGCCCGAAGCCATCGCCGCCATAACCGAGGCAGCTTCCTCGGTCGCAGGACTCGAGGTAATGCCGATGAAGGTCAAGTATCCCCAGGGCGGTGAGAAGCAGCTCATCGAAGCCGTCATCGGCAAGGAAGTGCCCTCGGGCGCCCTCCCGATTGCCACAGGCGCGATAGTGCAGAACGTCGCCACAGCCTACGCCGTCTACCGCGCCGTGGTCCTCGGCGAACCACTTATGGACCGCGTGCTCACCCTCCACGACGGCGAGACCGGCCGCAACCTCCGCGTGCCCCTCGGCACCATCCTCGCCACCCTCACCGACGGCCGCGAGCCTGAAAAAATCATCATCGGCGGCCCGATGATGGGACGCACGGCCTCCACACTCCAGACCCCGATGATCAAGGGCACATCCGGCATCCTCCTGGACCAGCGCTATGCCCACCGCCGCCCGGTCGAGAACTGCATCCGCTGCGGAAAGTGTGCCGAGGCCTGTCCGATGGGACTCGAGCCCTTCCTGCTCGCCACCCTCTCGCGCCTCAAAGAGTGGGAGGAGGTCGAGGCCAACAAAATCGCCAACTGTATCGAATGTGGCTCTTGCAGCTACGCCTGTCCTGCCTCGCGCCCGGTGGTCGACTATGTCCGCCTCGGCAAGCAGACCGTCATGGGCATCATGCGCGCCCGCGCCGCAGCCGCGAAGAAATAATGATTTCAGCCCGAAGCTGGGACCCAACTTTAAAATTGTGCCGGATTTTTGTCCGGCACATCTTTTTTTGAATAGATATTAAATAAATAATACTTATCTTTGCACCAAATTACTAAAAACTCGATATTTAACATCTTAAAAACAAGATACAGATGACCCACATTTCAGACCGCGTACAAGCTCTCGCGCCGTCGGCCACACTCGCCATGTCGCAGAAGAGCAACGAGCTTAAGGCTCAAGGAGTCGACGTGATCAACCTCTCAGTCGGCGAACCTGATTTTGAGACACCCCGCCACATCAAGGAGGCCGCCAAGCGTGCCATTGATGAAAACTTCACCTTCTATACCCCGGTACCGGGCTATATGTCGCTCCGCAAGGCTGTATCCGAAAAGCTCGCCAAGGAGAACGGTGTCAGCTTCGCTCCCGAGCAGATTGTGGTGTCAAACGGCGCCAAGCAGGCCCTCTGCAATGTCATCCTCGCCACAATCAACCCCGACGACGAGGTAATCATCCCGATGCCCGCGTGGGTCAGCTATGTCGAGATGGTCAAGCTCGCCGGAGGCAAGACCGTAGAGGTCCTCGCCGACATCCACCAGGATTTCAAAATCACACCCGCACAGCTCGAGGCAGCCATCACACCCAATACCCGCATGATCCTGCTCTGCTCCCCCTCCAACCCGACAGGCAGCATCTACTCGCGCGAAGAGCTCCAGGGCCTCGTCGACGTGCTCGCCAAGCACCCCGACATCCTCGTGCTCGCCGACGAGATTTATGAGCACATCAACTTCACCGGCTCCTTCACCTCGCTCGCATCCTTCCCCGAGATAGCCGACAGGACGATCATCATCAACGGAGTCTCCAAGGCATACGCCATGACCGGCTGGCGTATCGGCTACTGCGCCGCCCCGCAGTGGCTCGCCAAGGCTGTCACCAAGCTCCAGGGCCAGTACACCTCCAACGCCTCATCTATCGCACAGAAGGCAGCCGAGGCAGCCTACACAGGCTCGCAGGAGTGCATCGCCGAGATGAACAAGGCCTTTGAGCGCCGCCGCGACCTCGTGGTAGAGCTCGCATCACAGATTCCCGGCCTCAAGGTCAACCGTCCGCAGGGCGCCTTCTATCTCTTCCCCGAAGTGAGCGCCTACATCGGCAAGACCACTCCCGAAGGGGGCAAAATCAGCTCGTCGGCCGACCTCGCGATGTATCTCCTCGAAAAAGGACACGTCGCCACAGTCGATGGCGGCGCCTTCGGCATGGAAGGCTACATCCGCCTGAGCTATGCCACCTCTGACGACAATCTCCGCGAGGCCTTGAAGCGCATCGCCGAGACCCTCGCGCTCCTCAAATAATCCATACACAACCAAACAGTCTGACTCCTCTTCACATAGAAATCATAGAAATGGACTTTATCGACGAACTTACCTGGCGCGGCATGATCCACCAGATGATGCCGGGCACAGAAGAACAACTCAAAAAAGAAATGACCACGGCCTACCTCGGTATTGACCCGACGGCCGACTCCCTACATATCGGACACCTCGTAGGCGTCATGATGCTCAAGCACTTCCAGCGCGCGGGCCACAAGCCCATTGCCCTCGTCGGCGGCGCCACCGGCATGATCGGTGACCCCTCCATGAAGAGCCAGGAGCGCAAGCTCCTCGACGAGGAGACCCTACGCCACAACCAGGAGGCCATCAAGAAGCAGCTCGCCAAGTTCCTTGACTTCGACTCCGACGCCTCCAACGCCGCAGAGATGGTCAACAACTACGACTGGATGAAAAACTTCTCATTCCTCGACTTCATCCGCGACGTCGGCAAGCACATCACCGTCAACTACATGATGGCCAAGGACTCCGTAAAGAAACGCCTCAGCGGCGAGTCGCAGCAGGGCATGTCGTTCACCGAATTCTCCTACCAGCTCTGCCAGGGCTACGACTTCCTCCACCTCTACAAGGAGAAGAACTGCCGCCTGCAGCTCGGAGGCTCTGACCAGTGGGGCAACATCACCACCGGCACCGAGCTTATCCGCCGTACTGTCGGCGGCGAGGCCTTCGCCCTCACCTGTCCCCTCATCACCAAGGCCGACGGCGGCAAGTTCGGCAAGACCGAGAGCGGCAACGTATGGCTCGACCCGCACTACACCTCCCCCTACAAGTTCTACCAGTTCTGGCTCAACGTCTCCGACGCCGACGCCGAGAAGTATATCAAGATTTTCACCGAGCTGACCCGCGAGGAGGTGGCCGCGCTCGTCGAAGAGCAGGCACAGAACCCCGGCGCACGTCCCTTGCAAAAGCGCCTCGCCAAGGAAATCACCACTATGGTGCACTCCGCCGAGGACTATGAGGCCGCTGTCGAGGCCTCGCAGATACTCTTCAGCAACAAGGCCGGCGAAACCCTGCGCAAAATTGATGAGGATACCCTCCTCGCAGTCATGGAGGGCGTCCCCCAGTACTCAATCCCCCGCAGCGTGGTCAACGATGCCGTCAAGCTCGCCGACCTCCTCACCGAGACAGCCCCCGTCTTCCCCTCCAAAGGCGAGATGCGCAAAATGGTCCAGGGCGGCGGCGTGAGCATTAACAAGGAGAAAATTTCCGACCCCTACGCACCCGTCACCCCCGACATGCTCCTAAACGACAGATACATCCTCGTCCAGCGCGGCAAGAAGAACTACTTCCTCCTCCGCGTCGTGGACTGAACCAAGGAATAAGCGTCCCTGAACAGGGGAAATGATACCAATCCGGGCACTGACCGCCGGCTCTAAGGCCGCGACAGTGCCCGGATTGCCGTATACAATTGTTAACAGCGCAACTGCAAGCCCCCGGATACAATATTCACCCGCGCACCCGCGTTATAACAAGTGATGAATCATCACTTTCACATATTAACGCGTGATATGCGGACGATTATACGAAAGTTCGTGTCGGCAGCCGTGGTCCTGGCGGGTCTCGGAGCTACCGCTACGGCCCAGAATCTTAACGACAAGGTCATGAACCGCCCGTATGCCGACATGCGCCGCTGGCACCTCGGCTTCTCGGTCGGCGTCCACACCCAGGACTTCACTTTCACCCACAATGGCTACACCACCGAGACAGGAGAGCAGTGGTTCGTCGAGCAGCCCTCCTTCCAGCCGGGCTTCTGCGTCAACGGACTCATCGACTACCGCCTCGGCCCATATCTCAACGCCCGCTTCACCCCCGGAATGTACTTCGGCAACCGCGACATAACCATGCGCGAGTACAACACAGGTGCCGAACTGCGCCAAAATCTCAAATCGGCGCTCGTCGTGCTCCCGGTCGACATCAAATTCTCCGGCCTCCGCTACCGCAACTCCCGCCCCTATGTCACAGCCGGCATCATGCCGACATTCAACGTCACCAAGCAGTCGGGCGACTATCTCCGCACCAAGCCATCTGACTTCTTCCTCACCTGCGGCTTCGGTTGCGACTTCTACATGCCCTACTTCAAGTTCAACCCCGAGATAAAGTTCTGTTTCGGCCTCGGCGACGCCCTGCGCCACGACCGCCCCGACATCGCCGACGAACCCGACAAGCTGAAAATCACACAGTCACTCAAAAAGGCCGTCTCCCGAATGGTCGTCCTAACCTTCTATTTCGAATGACACGCAGACGTATCACCACACAACATATAGCCGCCCTTGTCGCGGTCCTCTGTCTGCTCCTTGTGTCCAACAGTGCAAAGGCCCAGGGAGACGCGCTGCTCACTCAGTACTGGGCCGTGCCGACCTACTACAACCCGGGCGCCGTCGGCGACACCGACTATCTCCGCATCCGCGGCGGCGGACGCCTGCAATGGGTGGGCATCGACAATGCCCCGCAGACCTTCCTCGCCGCAGCCGACATGCCCTTCAAGTTCCTCAACAAGCGCTTCGGTACCGGCCTCGTGGTCCAGCAGGAATCTTTCGGCCTCTTCAGCAACCTCAGCATCAACGCCCAGATAGGCTACAAGCTCAAACTCTTCAAGGGAGAGCTGACCGGCTCCGTCCAGGTCGGCTTCTTCAACGAGAAATTCAAAGGCTCCGAGGTCTTCATCCCCGACGATGACGACTTCCACTCCCCCGAGGACGAGGCCATACCCCAAAACGACGTGGCCGGCAACGCCCTCGACCTCGGCGTGGGCCTCTTCTACACCCACAAGAAATTCTGGGTGGGAGCCTCGCTCCTCCATGCCAACAATCCGACCGTCACCTTCACAAGCGACAACGAGAATTCCTCGACCACCACCCGCGCTGGTGAGGACGTGGGCGGAGGGGGCGCCGGCGAAGGGGGCGGTGCCACTGGCATGACGAAAAAATACCAGTTTACGGCCCCACGCACAGCATATTTCATGGCCGGAAGCAATATTCCGATTAAAAACACGTTATTTGAAGTGATACCCTCCGTCTTAGTCCGAAGCGATTTCACCTTTACCGACTTCCAGGTCACAGGCCGTGTGCGCTACAACAAGCTCTTCACCGCCGGTGTCGGCTACCGATACAACGACGCTGTCTCCGTCATGCTCGGCGCCGAAATCAAAGGTATATTCATCGGCTACAGCTACGACTATCACCTTTCCGACATATCGAAAGCCTCGTCAGGGAGCCACGAGCTCATGGCGGGCTACAGCCTTAAACTTGACTTTTCTGAGAAAAACCGCAACAAACACAAGAGCATACGCATAATGTAACTTATGAAAAAGATATTCCACATACTCTTAGCTCTGACTCTCCTCTCCTCAGCCATCTCATGTGCCACCGGCAGCCGCAGCGCGTCGGGAGGCGAAGTGACGGGTGTCGGAGGAACATCCTGGGTCGAGCCTACCCCCTACGGCATGGTGCTCGTCTCGAGGGGCTCTGTCAAAATGGGCCCGTCGAAATCCGACTCCCTATGGAACATCGAGGCCAACCCCCGCGGCGTCTCTGTCGACGCTTTCTGGATGGACGAGACCGAGATCACAAACTCCAAGTACAAGCAGTTTGTCTTCTGGGTGCGTGACTCCATTATCCGCGAGCGTCTCGCCGACCCCTCCTACGGCGGCAACGAGGAGTTCAAAATCGAGGAGGACCGCGAGGGCAACCCCGTGACCCCGCATCTCAACTGGAACAAGGCCATCCCCTGGCGCAACGCCAACGAGGATGAGCAGCGTGCCATAGAGAGCCTCTACCGCACCAACCCCATCACCGGTGCGCGCGAGCTTGACCCCGAGCAGCTCAACTACCGCTACGAGACCTACAACCACACCGAGGCCGCGCGCCGCAAGCACCGCCTCAACCCTGCCCGTCGCGAATACAACACCGACCGACCCGTCCCCACCGAGGTGCCCGTCATCTCGAAGGACACGGCATATATCAACGACGAGGGCGAAATCATCCGTGAGACCATCACCCGGGGCCTCACAGGGGACTTCGACTTTGTCAACACCTACATCGTCAACGTCTACCCCGACACCACCGCGTGGATCAACGACTTCGACAATGCCTACAACGAACCCTACGTCCGCCTCTACTTCTCCCACGGCGGCTACAGCGAGTATCCCGTCGTCGGTGTCAGCTGGGAGCAGGCAAACGCCTTCGCCAACTGGCGCACCGACTATCTCCGCCGCTCGCTCGGACGCGAGGGGGTCTACATCGAGCCTTTCCGCCTCCCGACAGAGGCCGAGTGGGAGTATGCAGCCCGCGCCGGCAAGAGCGAGAACATGTATCCCTGGGACGGCGACCTGCCGCTGACGGAGGAGCAAGGATGCTTCTATGCCAACTTCAAGCCGCAGGAGGGCAACTTCGTCCAGGACGGCCAGCTAATCACATCGCGCGTAGGCACCTACTCCCCCAACGACTTCGGCCTCTACGACATGGCCGGCAACGTCAGCGAGTGGACCTCGACAGCCTTCACAGAAAGCGTAGGCAAGCTGACGAGCGACCTCAACCCCGAGTATCGCTACAACGCCGCTATGGAGGACCCCTACAAGATGAAGCGCAAGATTGTCCGTGGCGGCTCGTGGAAGGACGTGGCCCACAACATACGTTCCGACATACGCATGTGGGAATACCAGAACGAACAGCGCTCCTATATCGGCTTCCGCTGCGTCCGCTCACAAATCGGATTTGCCAAAGGCACAAAAGCAAAAAAATAACCTCACCTCTTCCTCCAACAATCCAAACTTTACTCCGCTATGACTAAAGAAAAGATAAAGAAAGAACTCGGAACCATGATGACATGGGAGGGCGGACAGCGCCTCTTCAACTTCGCCTACAGTATCGGCGCGGCCATCGTCATCTGGGGTGCTCTCTTCAAGATACTCCACCTCCCCGGCGGCAACACACTCCTCTGTATCGGTATGGGAACCGAGGTGCTCATGTTTATCCTCACCGCCTTTGACCGTCCCCCGAAGGAATATCACTGGGAGGACGTATTCCCCGAGCTTGGCAACAAGGATGAGGCAGCAGAATACCCCGCAGGCCAGCGCGGTTTCGGCGGTGGCGGCACAGTCATTGTCGGCGGCGGAAGCGGAAGTGCCTCTGTCCCCGCAGGAGCTGTCAGCGACGCTGCCGCGCGCGGCGCCGTGGGCCTTCCCTCGGGCGTGAGCATCAGCGAGGAGGACCGCATAGCCCTCTCCGAAAGCATCCAGCGCATGTCGAGCGCGGCTGAGCAGCTGTCCAAAATGGCTGAGCTGACCACCGCCACCCAGGACTACCTCTCACAGATGTCGGCCATCTCCACCCAGATGGAACAGCTGCGACAGACCACCGAGTCGCTCAACGCCGTTTCCAATGTCCTCCTCGACAGCTACCGCGCAATCACCGAGAACTCCGCATCCATCACCGAGAACTCGAAGGGCTACATCGAGCGCATGGGGGACCTCAACCGCAACCTCGGCGGCCTCAACACTATCTACGAGATACAGCTCAAGAGCGTCTCTACACAGCTCGAATCAATCGACCGCGTCAACCGCGGCATCAAGGACATACGCGACATGTATGAGAAGAGCGCCTCACAGAGCGCGCGCTACTACGAGGAGACCGAGAAAATGGC
The DNA here is from genome assembly GCA_910586665.1 of uncultured Duncaniella sp. Lineage (GTDB taxonomy): Bacteria > Bacteroidota > Bacteroidia > Bacteroidales > Muribaculaceae > Duncaniella. The sequence continues at coordinate 66,712 of CAJUIX010000013.1, read as the reverse complement.
CCGCTACATGCAGCAGCTCAACCAGGTCTATGAGAAGATGCTCCACGCCATGACCATCAATATGTATCGTCCGATGATGAACGACATCCCGGGCGCCCAGTCCTCAGGCGTGGTCAACTAAGCACGCCCCCACACCCTATCCTCCTTATAAACCGAACACATTTTTGCTCCAACAATAACAAATGGCAGAATCAGTAGTCAGGCTATCCCCAAGGCAGAAGATGATAAACCTCATGTATATCGTCCTCACCGCCATGCTTGCACTCAACGTGTCGAGCGACGTGCTCGACGGTTTTGTGCAGGTCGAAGACGGCCTCGCGCGCACCAACGACAACATGGGCCGGCGCAACGATGCCGTCTACTCACAGCTGAGAGCCTTCACCGAACAGAACCCTGACAAGGGCACTCCCTGGCTCAACAAGGCCACCGACGTGCGTGCCCGCTCGGCGAGCCTCTTCAACCTCGTCGATTCGCTCAAGCGCGCGATTGTCGTCGAGGCCGACGGGCCAGAGGGCAATGTCAACGAAATAAACCGTCGCGATGATCTCGAATCGGCCGCTGTCGTGATGCTCGCACCCGGAGCCAACGGCGGACGCATGCTCCACGAGTCTATGGACAACTACCGCGGCTTCATCACGGCACTCATCGACGACTCCATAAAGCGCCACAGCATCAGCGAGGCCCTCTCGACCGCCCCTTTCAAGCGTCCCGGCACCGTGACTCCTCAGAAATGGGAGGAAGCGAAGTTTGAAAACCAGCCCGTCGTGGCCGCTGTCACCCTCCTGACCAAGCTTCAGAACGACATTCGCTACGCCGAGGGTGAGGCGCTCGCCAACCTCCTGTCGGCAGTCGACGCCGGCGACGTCCGCGTCAACGAGCTCAACGCCTTCGTCATCCCGCAGTCGCGCATGGTGATGAGGGGCGGAAAGTACAGCGCCAACATCGTCCTCGCCGCAGTCGACACCACCGCTCGCCCCGAAATTTTCGTGGCCGGAAAGAAACTCGCCAACGAGCAGGGTCTCTATGAATTCGTCACCTCCTCGACCGGCACATTTGACTATAGCGGCTACCTCGAAGTGGCCCACGGCGACGGTTCTTCGACCCGCCACCCCTTCTCGTCGAGCTACACCGTCATGGAACCGACAGCCACCGTCTCCGCAACGATGATGAACGTCCTCTATGCCGGCATAGACAACCCGATGAGCATTTCCGTACCCGGAGTGCCCATGAACGCCGTCAGCGCCACCATGACCAACGGCTCTCTGACCCGCAAGGGTGACGCCTGGGTGGCCCGTCCCGCCAAAGTGGGCGAGAACGCCACCATAACCGTGACCGCCAACATCGACGGACGTCCGCAGACCGTCTCCTCGACCTCTTTCAGGGTGCGCAAGCTCCCCGATCCAGTGGCCTTCATCTCCTACACCGGGCAGAACGGTGTCAAGGAGCGCTACAAGGGTGGCCGCCCCATATCCAAGACTCTCCTGACAGCCGCGCCCGGCATCGACGCCGCCATTGACGACGACATGCTCAACATCGACTTCCAGGTACTCGGATTCGAGACCGTGTTCTTCGACCAAATGGGCAACGCCATCCCCGAAGTCTCCCAGGGCGCCGGATTCTCGCAGCGTCAGAAGGACCAGTTCAAGCGCCTCTCGCGCGGCAAGCGCTTCTACATCTCCCGCATCCGCGCCAAAGGCCCCGACGGCATCGAGCGCGTCCTCAGCCCTGTCGAAGTCATAGTAAACTAAGCCAACAACACCTCCGATATATCCACAAAGAACATGAAGAAACTTCTTCTAACCGCCATAGCAACCCTCCTCTCCGTCGCCGCCTTCGCGCAGGAGTCGAGTTCGAGCAGCGTCGTACGCAGGCGCGGCGCCGACGACCGCAATGCCACCAAAAACGCTGCCGGTGTCACCCAGCGTATGCAGTCCCACTATGAGGACAGCCCCATGAGCGACTCCGAATTGCAGTGGATGCGCGTAATCTACCGCCAGCTCGACCTGACCAAGGACCAGAATGCCGCGCTCTACTATCCCGACGAGCCTATCGACGGCCAGGAGAACCTGTTCCGCATTATACTCCGTCAGATGTCCGACAACCGTCTCTCGGCCTACGAGTATCTCGACGGGCGCGAGGTCTTCTCAGATAACTACAAGGTGAAGATGCGCGACGTCCTCGACCGCTTTCACATCCTCTACACCGACGCCAAGGGCTCTACGGAGAAAAATCCCCGCTTCGTCATCGAGGAGGCCGACGTCCCCGCCTCGGAGGTCCTCTCATACTACATCATCGAGCGCTGGGAGTTTGACAAGCGCTCCAATCGCATGCGCACCCGCATCGAGGCCGTCTGCCCGGTGCTCCATCGTGCGGGCGACTTCGGAGGCGAGGCTGTGAAATATCCCATGTTCTGGGTAAAATATGACGAGCTGCGCCCCTATCTCTCGACTCAGAACATCTTCACCAACGATGACAACAACCTCGCCACCTGCACCTACGACGACTATTTCCAGCTCGGCCTCTACAACGGCGAGATCTATAAGACACGCAATCTGAAAAACAAGTCGCTCATGCAGCTCCACCCCGACCCGGAGGAACTCGCCCACGCGCAGGACAGCATACAGAAGCGCCTCGAAGGCTATGAAGGCAAACTGTGGGTACCCTCGCTCGAGGAACTCGCCGAGCGCCGAGAGGCAGCCGAGAAGGCCGAACTCGCAGCTGCCGCAGCAGCCGAGGGCACAGAGCTTGACGAGGCCGCAGCCGACATCAAGCAGACCGTGAGCCGCAGCAGCCGCTCCAAGCGCGGCAATTCGAGCGCCCGCAAAGCCAAACCCGCAAAAGTCAAGAAGCCCAAGGCTCCGAAAGCCTCAAGCTCCTCAAGCGCGGTCCGCTCCGTGCGCAACCGCAAGCGGTAGTTTTTTCTTTAAGTATAGAGTTTAAAGTATAGAGTATAGAGGATTCGAAGTATAAAGAATTTAAGTATAGAGCAAAGAATTTAAACTCTACAAACGATACTTCTTCACTCTCCCGCTCCGGGCGTCAATCTCCACTAACAAAGACCTTTCTCGCAGCTTGCCAATTTAAAGGTCGGAGCACAACGCCACTCGGAGCGGGAGAGATTTTTATCTACTTCTGCAAGTTGAAGTTCTTGCCGGTCCAGACGTAGGTCAGTTCCGGGCGGAGGTAGGAGGATATATCGTCATATATCTCCTTGTCGAGAAACTTGGAGAGGTTGTTGGTCAGGGTGAGCCTGGATGTGGAGGGGTCGAGGCGGTAAGAGGCAAGCATGAAGGGCACCTGCATGGTGACTTCATCCTCGTTGGCACGACCGCTGTCCGTGAGCCACTCCTTCCAGCCGGGCTTGGTGAATATCTTCTCGGCGGGGAGCGGCGCCCAGTCGGCATCGTAGAACTTTATCGACGAGTCGAGCCCCGGAGTGGCCACGGTGCTTATCACAGCTATGATGTTCCCCTTCGAGCCTTTGAGACTCACAAGCTGTATGGCCGAGGAGTCAGTCATCTTGACGGTGACGGACTCGGGAGTCAGCTCTGTGATCATCGAGCGGCCGCCGAGGGCGTTCTGCGATGCCTTGCTCATGTTGTTTTTGAAGTAGTCAACCATGTCGAGGCGGGTATTCTGGTCCAGGAGGGGGAATATGCCCTGGGGTGCCGAGGTGAAGAGGTCGGCAGCCTCTGTCTGTGCCATGCCGGTCAGCGACCCGAGCAATACGGCTATGCTTAATATGTACTTCTTCATACCTGTAAGTCTTTTGGGTGTATAAAATATTAGACTCCTGCCCAAAGCACAAGTTTAATCAGGACTGCTTTTTGGCCTTGCCACCCTTGCGCTTGTCGGAAATCTTCGAATAGTCGCGGTCAGCGTCGGCAATCTCGCTGTGGATGCGCTTACCGTAGAAGTCGGCCCCTGTCAGGGCTCCCACCACCTTGCGGGCGTCGCTCTTCTTCACGTCAAAGAGCGAGTAGCCGGGGAGGAGGTCTATGCGGCCGACGTCGACACGCTTGCCGGTGATGAGTTTGTTGAGCATTTCGATGAGGTTGCCGGCAAAGAAGCCGTCGCGCTTTCCGACATTGATGTATACGCGCTCGAAACCGCGCTCCGCCGTGCGGCGGTCCTTCTCCTTGTCGTTGCGCGGGCGCTCGTGCTCGCTTTTGCGTTCACCCTTGCGCCCCCTCCTATCCTCCTTCTCAGGCTTGGCGTCGATGAAGTCAATCTTGGGGGCATCTTTGTAGTAATCGAGCAGGCGGTTGAACTCCAGTGAAATCACCCTCTTGAGCAGATCCTCCTCCGAGAGCCATTCGAGCTTGCGGGAGATGCCCGGAAGGTAGCGGGCTATCTCCTCCTCGCTCACCTTCACGCGCTCGATGCGGTCGGCGAGGTTGTAGAGCTGCTTCTCGATTATATGTTCGGGCGTCGGGACCTCCTTATGCTCGAATTTCTTGCCTATGATACGCTCGATTTCGCGCAGGCGTCCTTTCTCGCGAGAATGGATGATAGCAATTGACACTCCCGACTTGCCGGCGCGGCCTGTACGGCCCGAGCGGTGGGTGTAGACGGCTGTGTCGTCGGGGAGACCGTAGTTTATGACGTGTGTCAGATTGTCGACATCGAGTCCGCGGGCGGCAACATCGGTAGCGACGAGCATCGACACCACCTTGTCGCGAAACTTCTTCATCACAATGTCGCGCTGCTGCTGCGAGAGGTCTCCGTGGAGCGCCTCGGCATTGTAACCGTCGCGGATAAGGTTGTCGGCAATCTCCTGGGTGTCGCGGCGCGTGCGGCAGAAGATGATTGCATAGATGCCGGGGGAGTTGTCCACCACACGTTTGAGGGCGAGATACTTGTCGCGGGCGTTTACCATATAATATATGTGGCGCACGTTCTCGGCACCCTCGTTGCGGGAACCCACGACAATTTCCTCATAGTCCTTCATGTAGCGCTTGGCTATTTTCAGGATGTCGGCAGGCATGGTGGCCGAGAAGAGGAGCATCTTGCGCTCCTGGGGGACGTAGGAAAGTATCTCCTCGAGCGATTCGAGGAAGCCCATGTTGAGCATCTCGTCGGCCTCGTCGAGCACGACGGTATGGACGTCGTCGAGCTTCACCACACCGCGCTTTATCAGGTCGATGAGGCGGCCGGGAGTAGCGACTATGATCTGCACACCCTTCTTCAGCATCCTGATCTGGCTCTCGATGCTCGAGCCGCCGTAGACGGGGAGCACTTTTACGTCGGGTATGTAGCGCGAGAAGTCGGCGAGGTCACTGCCTATCTGCAAGCAGAGTTCGCGCGTCGGGGAGAGTATGAGCGCCTGCGGGCGATGGATTTTCGAGTCGATACGCTGGAGCACCGGCAGACCAAAGGCCGCAGTCTTGCCCGTGCCGGTCTGGGCAAGGGCTATTATGTCGTTGGCGTCACCGAGCAGACGTGGTATCACCCTTTCCTGGACGGGCATCGGGGATTCAAAGCCGAGTTCCTCCACAGCCTTGCGGAGCGGCTCGCTGACACCGAGTTCTTCAAATGTTTTCATCTTTATAATGTTTATTTAGTTATAACCCGCTTGCGGTAGCTAAAGTTTCTCACTTCACCCACGAAACGGGATTGAGCTTCTGGCGCTCGTTGCGTATCTCAAAATGTAGTATCGTGCGGTTGCCGTCGTCAGGGTCGGAGAATATCCGTCCGAGTGCCTGTCCGGCCTTGACGCTGTCGCCCTGCTTGACACCGACGGAGGCCAGTCCGGCATAGATGGATATGTAGCGGCCGTGGCGGATCATCACGATAGAGTTGAAACCGTCCTGCTTGAAGATGGCCGACACTTTTCCGGCAAAGATAGCCCTTGCCGAGGAACCGGCGCCTACCTCTATGTCGATGCCGGAGTTGTCGGTCTCTACATGAGGGAGAGTCGGGTGGGGCTGACGTCCGAAACGGCGCACAATTTTGTATTTACCTGCCACCGGGAAGAGCAGACGCCCCTTGTTGGCCTCGAATGAACCGCTGAGAGCCGACGCGGCTGTTGCTGCCGCCGTCTGGGTCCGCGCCCCGGCGGAGGCCACATCCTTTGCCGAGCGCTCTCCGGCATCCTTGGTCGAGCCGGAGGCTGTGGGGGCGCCCTTCGACTTCGCGGCCTTGGCCTTAGCCTCGGCAGCCTTGCGGCGGGCTTCCTCCTCGCGGGCCAGTCGCGCCTGTTCGGCAGCTATGAGGCGGTCAAGCTCGCGGTCGAGAGCCGCGGCCTTCTTCTTCTGCTCATTGAGCGAGCGTTTGAGCGCAGAGTCCTCCTTGCGGAGTTTGGTGACCATCTCTGCGGACTGCACCTGCTGCTTCGAGAGGGTCTGCTGCACCTCCTCCGCCTTACGGAAAGCCTGGTCCTGGCGGTGGCGCAGCGAGGTCAGGTGGGCGCGACGCTCGGCTATCTGCTCTATGCCCTCGCGGATGCGCTCGGCCTTGCGCTCGCGCCACTCGCTGAAGCGGCGCAGGTAGCGGATGCGGCTGTAGGCCTCCGAAAAACTCTCGGCTGAGAAGATAAACGAGAGGTCGCCCGCCATTCCCGCATGAGGCTGGAGCCCCCTAAGGGCCTTGACATAGGACATGCGCATGGATTCGAGGTCTCCTTCCAGCGTCCGAATCGAGTCGGCAGTCACATTGATAGCCGAACCGAGCGAGTCTATGTGGCTGCGCAGACCAGCCACCTTCGAGCGGTTGGCCTCGATGTCGGCATTGAGCGAGTTGAGCCTGTTGATCTGGCTGTTGAGCTCCTTGGCATTGGTTTGCAGACGGGTGGCTGTCTCGGAGATACGCCGCTCGGTGTTGCTCTTGTCCTTCTTCACTGATTCCACAGTCCGTTGCGGCGTGCGCGCCCTCTTCCGGCGGTTCTGTGCGTCGGCTGAGAGATTGACGAGCAGCAGGGCCGTCGCCAGGATGACGACGAGTCTCGTTAATGATTTCGGACACTGTGGCATAGATGTATGAATGGCGGGTTACTTTGGGTTTATACTGATTCGAAGAGGAGGAGAGTCCTGAAAATCAGGATTTCTCCTTTATCTTCTTGATGATGTCGGCGGCATGGACGCGCTTATAGCCGCGGGGCACCGACCAACCCTTCGCATATCCCCTGCCCCACTCTGCCTTGCGAGGATTGAGGTCAAGCTCACCACTAAATCTTCTGTTTCCGACAGTGGTGCTGACATGGGTGTTGCCGGCCATAGGGCCTGTGGCTGACTCGGCAAAGTCGGAATAGTCGGCGATGATGGGCACCCGCGAGGGGAGATTGACCGTCAGCAGCTCGACATTGCCTGTCGGGGTGTCGACGGTGAAGTCATAGCTCATCCCGAAGGGACTCTGCCGCGGCGCAATGGTCCATGTGGAGGCATTGCCCCCAAGCTCGCATCGGGAGAGCGAGACACCCCGCTCGCCGAGCACGAAGGGGCGACCGAGCAGGAGGTCCTGAACATTGCCCACCGTGGCGGGAAATCCTCCGAGGAGGTCGCGGATGCTCTCGGCAAAATATATCTTCTCAAGCTTGTAGGCGGCGAAGATACTGTCCTCGGTCACCATGACCGAAGCCACCTCCATGCCGAAGAAGCGCAGAGAGATATTGATTGATTTGTCGCGCACCATCGTCATGGTTCCCCCGACGCTGAATCGCTTCGGGCTTTGGAGATTGAGCGTCACGGGAATCTTCACCTCCTCCCAGGGAGTATAGGAAGCCTCGAGGGTTCCGAAAAGTTCTTTCAGACGGTCCTTGCCAAGCGCCTCGCCGGTCGATTCGTAGCCGGGCTGCACGCTGACATCGCGCCCCGAGCGACAGGACGCAGCCATGAATGTTACCAAAAGTATGACTATAGCGCTGCCGGCGGCATTGCGCATGATATACGGTCTCATTTGAAGAAGTAGGTCTTATGTTTCACTTTCTTTTGAAGAAGTTCGTTGCCGGGAGCCAGCTTGAGCGCCTCTTTCCAAAATTCGAGGGCACCGTCAGGGTCACCGTCCATAAAGTATATGTCGCCGGCGTGCTCGAGTATCTCCTCCGAGCGCTCGTCGGTCAGAGCGAGAGTCTTGTCTATAATCTCACGCGCCTTGGCATAGTCCTTGCGCTTGAAGAGCACCCAGGCGTATGTGTCGAGCGAGGTGGCGTTGTCAGGCTCGGCGGCTGTGGCGGTCTCAATCATGGAGAGGGCCTTGTCGAGGTCCTTACCCTCGCAGGCGAGGTAGTAGGCGCAGTTGTTGAGCGCCATATAGTTTTCAGGGTCATAGAGGATTGCCTTCTGATAGAGGGTGAAGGCACTGTCGGCCAGCTGTCGGGCATAGAGATTGTCGCCCATAGCCCCGTAGATGCGGGAGATTGTGGCGACGTCGGCCGAGTCGACCAGTTCGAGAGCGCGCCGATACTCCGCCGGGGCCTTCTCACGCTCATTCTGCTGGTCGTAGATTGAACCGAGCACGAGATACTGCCGTGCGTTCTCGGGATAATAGCGGAAGGAGCGCTTTATGGCAGCCTTGGCCTTTTCGAGCTCGTTTTCCTGGAGATAGAGCGAGGTCAGCATATCCCAGCCCTCCTCGTCGGCAGGGTTGAGGTCGAGGGCGCGCTCGGTCTGCTCGGCGGCCTTGATATAGTCCTTGGTGACTATCAGGTAGCGGGAATAGAGCGAGTGGATGTCATGCTCATGGGGGTGCTGGTCGATGAGCACGTCGAATAGATGCCCCACGCGCGGGAGCTGTGTGGAGTCATTGTACATCTCCTGGATATAGCTTCGGAGAATCACGAGCTTGGTCGACACGTCGAGGTCCTTCTGCTGAAGGGCCTGGAAGACCTCGCGGTTGAAGGCGGCGCTGTCGCCGAGCGACTTGTAGAACTGCGCGCGAGAGTAGTAGGCAAGTCCGTAGGAGGGGTCAGTCACGCAGGCGCTGTCGTAGAAAGCCTTTGCCTGGTCGTTAAGCCCGAAGGTCGAGTAGATGTCGCCTGAGAAAATCTGATAGTCGACATTCTTGGGCGACGAAGCGCGCAGGCGCTCCACCTCGGCGAGAATCGAGGCTGTGTCCTGGAGCGTGAAATAGAGCTGTATCTTCTTGGTCGACAACGGTATGCTCATACCTTCGGCCATTTCAACAGAGTCGTAGACGGCGATAGCCTTGTCACGGTCAGCATCAGTGCCCCCCTGGCCGAGCGCGGCGGCATAGCGGTAGGTGACCTCGAGATGCTCGGGATAGTAAGTATGGAGCCTCGCCCAGGTCTTCACGGCCTCGTCGCGGTTGAGCAGCTGCTCGTTGAGGACAGCGTAGCGCAAGCCGGTGTAAAGGTCCGAGGGGTTGGCATCGTTATAGTCGCGGAGCAGCGACAGCGACTCGTCGAGGAGTGTCGAGTCGTTCTGCGAGAGACCGAGCAGGTAGACCGACAGCTCGGCGCCCACCTCCTTGTCAGCCTTATTAAGCTCATGCGCCCTGCTGAGCAGCGAGAAGGCGGCATCGGGATGACCCTGGGCCTTGGCACGCAGGGCTTCGAGGTAGATATAGTCGGCTTTCCTTACGTCCGCGCCGTCGGTCTGTCCGCGCTGGTTGCGGGCCAGCAGCGAGAGCGTCCCCAGGGCGAGAATCGCAAAAATCAGTATCGGGAGTTGTTTCATAAGCGTGAGGGTGGATAAGGTCTCAGTTGACCCCCGTATGGCCGAAAGCCCCGTCGCCGCGGACAGTCTCGTCGAGACGCTCCACCGGCTCCCAGGCCACATGGACATACTCCTTGACCACGAGTTGCGCGATGCGCTCGCCGTCAGTGATTGTGTAGGGCTCGTTTGAGAGATTGATGACTATGATTCCTATTTCGCCACGATAGTCGGCATCAATGGTCCCGGGGGTGTTGACGAGTGAGATTCCGTGTTTGAGCGCGAGGCCCGAGCGGGGGCGCACCTGGCACTCGTAGCCCTGCGGGAGCTGGATTCTGAGCCCGGTCGGGATGAGAGCGCGCTCGAGGGGCTTCAGGGTGATTGGGGCATCGAGCTTTGCACGGACATCCATTCCTGCCGACGAATGAGTCTCGTAGGCAGGGAGGGGATGGGAGGAGTCATTGATGATTTTAACCTTGATACGTTCCATTTTTCGGAGCAAAATATGTTGTAGACAGTTGAAAAGCGATGATAATACTAAATTAACAAGCGAAAGTAGCAAAATTCTCGCACATAACCGCACTTTTTCACCTAATATTTACAACCGCCAGCAAATAAGCCTCCCGGAATAGCGATTATCAATCAAAAAAATCTAACTTTGCAGAAGGAAAAGAAAAAGACATAAAGGACAGCGGAAAGGAGAAGAAACGGACTGATTCTTTAAGGTCTTTAAAGTCCCTAAAGTCCCTAAAGTCCTTAAAGACCCTAACGCCCCCGAAAATATGAACAGCACCCAAGCTTCCCCCCCGAAGTTCCTCTCTACCCTAAGGACCTTAAAGACCCTAAAGACCTTAAAGACCCTATTCAAGATTCAGAATTCAAAACCCACCCTCCTCATGACAGACCTAATCCCCCATCGAGGCAATTACAAACAGCTGTTATCTTACCAGAAAGCCAACGTCATCTTCCAAATCACCTGCTATTTCTGCAATAACTACCTCGACAAGAAAGACCGCACCGTCGACCAGATGATTCAGGCCGCGAGAAGCGGCAAGCAGAACATCATCGAGGGATGTGCGGCATCCTCCACCTCGGCAAAGACAGAAATCAAGCTGATAAACGTCGCAAAAGCGAGTCTGCGCGAGCTGATTGAGGATTATGAAGACTACCTCGCAATCCACGGACACAGAAAATGGGCGAAAGAGAGTGTGGAATATGCTGCCATGCGCAATCTCGGGAGGCTGCAAAACTCACCTGAATTCTACATGCAGCTCATCTCTACCAGGCCACCGGAGACAATCGCCAACATAGCCATCATACTGCTCAACCAGGCCGACTACCTGCTATTCAAGCAACTCCAGCGCCTCAGCGACGACTTTTTGAAAGAAGGAGGCTTCACAGAGAGAATGTACCATCTGCGCAAAAAGCAGCAAGGGAGCAAGAGGGAGTGAAGAATAAAGTCCTTAGAGTCTTTAGGGTCCTTAACGCCCCTAAAGACTCTAACGAATCTAAAGACCTTAAAGGCCTGACTCCTAATGCCTCAAACTCCAAGTTTGAAATCCCTAAAGACCCTAAAGACCTTAAAGGCCCTAAAGACTTTATTACTTTCCTCCGATTGTGAAATTTTCTTTAAATCGCTGGGATTGTAGATAGATTGGGAGATTTTTAGTAACTTTGAAGCCGATATTCGCAATTCTCACATCTATCATTAGTTAAGCGCGTGAAAATCAAATCAATCATATTACTTGGCGTCCTCCTTCTCTCGGGGGCTGCCTACGTCTCGGCCGGCACCGACAACGTCGCTGAAGAAGTGGCATGGGTGGTCGGCGACCAACCAATCTGGAAATCTGAAATCGAGGAAGCATACCAGAACATGCTCTTTGAGCGTGTGCCTATAGCCGGCGACCCATACTGCGTTGTCCCCGAACAGCTTGCCATTGAGAAACTCTATCTCCACCAGGCCGAAATGGACACTATCGAGATTCCCGACGCAATGGTCTTCCAGCAGGTCGAGGCCCAGATCAACAGCTACATCACCAACCTCGGCTCCAAGGAGAAGGTGGAGCAATATTTCAACAAATCCATCCCCTCGCTGCGCGAGTCGCTGCGCGAGCTCGTCCGAAACCGCGGCCGCGTCCAAGAGGTGCAGCGCAGCCTCACCAAGGACATCACCGCCACACCTGCCGAAATCCGCCGCTTCTTCGAGAAGCTCCCGACCGACAGCGTGCCCTGGGTACCCCTCCAGGTCGAGACACAGATCCTCACCGTCGCCCCCGCCATCCCCCGCGAGGCCGTCGAGGATGTCAAAGCCCGACTCCGCAACTTCACCGAGCAGGTCAACAAGGGTGAGAGCCAGTTCTCCACCCTCGCCATCCTCTATTCGGAGGATCCCGGCAGTGCCAGCCGCGGCGGCGAGCTCGGCTTCAGCGGACGCGGCCAGTTCGTGCCCGAATTCTCAGCCGTGGCCTTCAACCTCAACGACCCCAAGAAGGTGTCGAAAATCGTCGAGACCGAATATGGCTTCCACATCATCCAGCTCATCGAGAAACGAGGCGACCGCATCAACGTCCGCCACATCCTCCTGAAGCCGAAGGTGGCCGAGAAGGACCTCACCGAGGCAATAACACGCATGGACTCCCTCCGCGTCGACATCGTGGACAATAAGAAATTCTCCTTCGAGGAGGCCGTCAGCGTCCTCTCGCAGGACAAGGACACCCGCTTCAACCGCGGACAGATGATCAACCAGAACACCGGCTCGACACGCTTCCAGATGGACGAACTCCCCCAGGAAGTGGCCAAGCTCGTCAACGACATGGAGCCGGGCGACATCTCCAAGCCCTTCATCATGGTCGACCCCAAGACCAACCACGAAATCGTGGCTATGGTCAAGCTCACCAACCGCCACCCGGGCCACAAGGCCAACATCAGCGAGGATTTCCAGCTTGTCAAGTCAATGTATGAGAACGCCCGCCGCCAGGAGGTGCTCGACACATGGCTCGCCAACAAAATCAAGAACACCTACATCCGCATCGAGGACGGCTGGCGCAACTGTGACTTCCAACACAAAGGCTGGATTAAGTAACACCCTCTGGCAAACCGAATCTTAACAATCTTGAAACGCTCGCCCCTAACAGCACTCCTGGCCCTCGCCCTGATAAGCCTCCCGGCCATGTTTGCGCAGGCTCCGAAAGACAAGCCCGCGAAGGCTCCCGCGCCCAAAAGCGCGCCCGCGCCGCGCAAGAGCACCATACGCCCCACCATACCCGCGGCCGACCGCCATGAGCCGGGCAAGGTCTTCCTCGAGAAGGCCGACAGGCTCATGTATGACCAGGCGCGCGACTCCGACGTGCAGGTGCTCGTCGGCAACGTGCTCTTCCGAAAGGGCGACATGTTCATGTATTGTGACAGCGCCCGCTTCAACGAGGCCACCTCGTCGCTCGACGCCTTCCGCAACGTCCACATGGAGCAGGGTGACACCCTCTTCGTCTACGGCGACGAGCTCTACTACAACGGCACCGACGAGCTGGCAGAACTGCGCGCCTATCCCGGCAACAATGTCCGCCTCATCAACCGCGACGTCTCGCTGACGACCGACGTGTTCTTCTACGACCTCGCCCAGGACGTCGGCTACTACGAGACCGGCGGCACTCTGACCGACAAGCAGAACGTCCTCAAGTCGCTCCAGGGCTTCTACTATCCTGCCACCAAGGATGCCTTCTTCTACCTCAACGTAGACCTCACAGGCCCCCGCCCCAACGATACCCTGCGGATGTTTACCGACTCCCTCACCTACAACACCGCCACCAACATTGCCCAGCTCATGTGCCCGACGCTCATTGTCAGCAAGGACGGCGAGATCAACTCATCGTCAGGCTTCTACGACACCAAGCTCGGACTTGCCGACCTCTATGACCGCTCGCGGGTCCACACCCGCCGCGGCAACTATCTCACCGGCGACACCCTCTTCTATGACCGCGAGAAGGGCTACGGCGAGGCTTTTGGCAACATGGTGCTCACCGACTCCGCCCGTCAGTCGGAACTGCGCGGCGACTACGGCTTCTACAACGAGCTGACCGACTCCGCCTTCGTCACCGGCAACGCCCTCGCGATGGAATACTCAAAGGCCGACACCCTCTACCTACACGGCGACACCATCAGCGCCTACATACTCTCCGACTCGACCAAAGTCACCGACATCTACCACCGCGTCCGCTTCTTCCGCCGCGACATGCAGGGTCTCTGCGACTCCATGAGCATGGTCGAGCGCGACTCGATATTATATATGTATTACCACCCGATTGTCTGGAACGGCGACAACCAGATAGCCGGCAACGTCATATATCTCCACTTCAACGACTCCACCACCGACTGGGCGCGACTCCCGGAGTCGGCAATGGTGGCCCAGCACATCGGCGAGGACTGCTACAACCAGCTCACCGGCTCCGACATGACAACATGGTTCAACGACTCGACCATAAGCCACCTCTACGTCGAAGGCAACGTGCAGCAGATAATGTTCCCGATGGAGAACGACTCCACCTACAACAAGTTTGTCTTCACCGAGACAAGCTATCTTGACGCCCATTTCAAAGGCAACGACATCGAACACCTCATCATGTGGCCAGAGACCACAGGCAACGCTACACCCCTATACCTCGCCAAGCGCTCCGCCTACTACCTCCCTATGTTCAGGTGGTTTGAGCCGCTTCGACCCATGTCGCCCGACGAGATTTTCGACTATCCGGCCGAGATGAGCGACCTTTCCACGCTCCAGTTCTTCAGCAACGTCCGCCCCGAAGCCTATAAGATACGCGGCCTCGTCACAGGCCGTCCCAAACCGCAGGAGCCACAGCTCCCCCAGGGAGTACCCGGTACCCCGATGCGTCCCGAGAAAATTGCCGGCGACACCTTGCTGAAAGCTGAGGAAGCCGTGCAGCCCGAACTGACTGAGGAAGCTGAGGAGGCCGCGGAAGCCGAGGAGGAAGAAGACAGCCCTGAAACCCCTAACCAACCAATTTCTCCCAAAGCCAATGAGTGATGTCATAAGACTCCTGCCGGACTCCGTGGCCAACCAGATAGCCGCGGGCGAAGTCATACAGCGTCCGGCCTCCGTAATCAAGGAACTTGTCGAGAACTCTATCGACGCCGGGGCCACCTCGGTAACAATCATACTGAAGGACGCGGGACGCACCCTCATTCAGGTCATCGACGACGGCTGCGGCATGAGCGACACCGACGCCCGCCTCGCCTTCGAGCGCCATGCCACCTCCAAAATCCGCAAGGCCGACGACCTCTTTGCCCTCTCGACTATGGGCTTCCGCGGCGAGGCGCTGGCCTCGATAGCAGCCATAGCGCAGGTCGACCTCCGCACCATGCTCAAAGGGGAGAGCATCGGCACCCGCCTCCTCATCAACGGCTCCAAAGTCGAGAGCCAGGAGCCGGAAGCCTGCGCCCCGGGGAGCAACCTCATGGTCAAAAACCTCTTCTTCAACGTCCCCGCCCGTCGCAAGTTTCTCAAAAAGGACTCCGTCGAGCTGAGCAACATCATGCGCGAGTTCGAGCGCCTCGCCCTCGTCAACATAGGGGTCGACTTCACCCTCATAAGCAACGACGTCACCCTCCACTCCCTCCGCCGCGCCTCGCTCAAGCAGCGCATCAGCGACCTCTTCGGCAAGTCGGTGGGCCGGCAGCTCATCCCCGTCGACACCGACACCTCGATTGTCAGGCTCAACGGCTTCATAGGCCTCCCCGAGAATGCCCGCAAGCGCAACCCGCTGCAATACTTCATGGTCAATGGCCGCAACATGCGCCACCCATATTTCCACAAGGCAATCCTCCAGTGCTACGACCGGCTCATCCCTGCCGACGAGCAGCCAAACTACTTCATAAACCTCAACGTCGACCCGGAGACAATCGACGTCAACATCCACCCGACCAAAAACGAAATCAAGTTCGAGAACGAGCAGGCCATCTGGCAGATACTCACAGCCGCCGTCCGCGAGTCGCTCGGACGCTTCAACGCCGCCCCGGCGATTGATTTCGACGTCGAGGATGCCCCCGACATCCCGGCCTTTGTCCCTGACGGGGGCGCTACCCACGAAGTCGAACTTGACATTGACTACAATCCCTTCGCCCCGGCACCGAGAGCCACCAAAAGCTCCTCGCTGTCAGATTTTTCAACCGGCGCGGCTTCCGTACCCTCATCGGGGACAATAAGCAGCCACACCGCCCGGCGACCGGCCGCCAATTTCCAGGACTGGGAGAAGCTCTACGACGACTTTCTCAAAAAACGTGACGACGGCTACGCCTCGATGGTCGAGAGCAAGGTCAACCTTGGCGAAAGCGAGCTTGACATGGAGACCGAAGGCCCCGTCAGTGCCACCCTGCAACTAAAGAACTCCTACATACTCACCCCCTCGCGCGAGGGCCTCATGGTCATCGACCAGCACCGCGCCCACAAGCGCATACTCTATGAGAGCTACCTCGCCAAGGCGCGTGAGAACGGCTTCGTGTGCCAGAACACCATGTTCCCCGAAGTCTTGGAGCTGTCAGCAGCCCAAAATGCCATTCTGACCGACATCGCCCCCTCGCTCGAAGGCCTCGGCTTCAATATAGCCCCCCTCGGCGACAACTCATGGAACGTAACCGGCATCCCCTCGATTCTCAAAGGCTCCAATCCCCGCGACACCCTCCTGGCGATGATTGACAGCGTCAGCGAAGGGGGCGAGGAACTTGCCTCGTCGCTGACCGAGCGCCTCGCACTCTCGATGGCCCGCAGCAGCGCCATACGCCGCGGCCAGGCCCTGGGCGCCGACGAAATGGACAAGCTCATCAGCGACCTCTTCCGCCTCCCGGCCCCCGCCCGCACCCCGGAGGGAAAGGCCGTATTCACAATCATCAATCTCGACGACATAGCCAAGCTGCTCGACTGAGCACGGCGGCCGCACACATATATTAAAGACGATGAACATACGCCTCCTTCTATGCCTGCTCCTGTCGCTGGCAGCATCTCTGCCCCTACAGGCACAGCAATCGGTCGATGCCACCAATGACAGCCTCGCCGCCACCGGCGCCGCTGACGACGGGATTACCGTCTCGCTGCTCACCGCCCGTGCCGGAGCCGAGATATACCAGCTCGAAGGGCACACGGCGCTCCGCATCCACGACAGCCGCCGGGGGGACTATGTGGTCAACTGGGGACTCTTCGACTTCGCCTCCCCCAACTTCGTCTACCGCTTCGTCAAAGGGGAGACCGACTACCTCGCGGGAGCCGCACCGACCGACCGCTTCCTCGAAATGTATCGCCGCGAGGGGCGGACAGTAGTCGAGCAGACTCTCAGCCTCACCCCGGAAGAGAAGGCAAGAATCATAGAGCTGACCGACCGCAACCTCAGGCCTGAAAACCGCGTATACCGCTACAACTATGTGCTCGACAACTGCGCCACACGTCCCCTCGCCTTAATCGAGCGCGCCGTGGGCGACAGCCTCTCGCTCGGAGCTGTCTCGCTCCCCGCCGAAGCCGTCGGCACCTTCCGCAAGGCGATGGTCCACTACCACGCGAACTATCTCTGGTACCAGTTCGGCATCGACCTTGCCCTCGGCAGCGGCATCGACCGTCCTATCACCATGCGCGAAATGTCCTTCTCGCCCGAGGCGCTCGAGGATATGCTTTCGCTTGCCATTCGCCCCGACGGGAGAAAAATCGTAGAGACCTCGACAGTGATAGTCGGCGAGGAGGGGCAGACACCCGTCCTCCCCCCCACTCCCTGGTATCTCACACCGATGTTCTGGTCATGCGCGGTGCTGCTCATCGCGCTCAGCCTCCCGCTCACCCGCCGCAAGTGCCACGACCGGGAATCCACGGGTGCAAAAATTTTCGACACAATCCTCTTCACGCTCTTCGGCCTGGCCGGACTGGTGATTACCTTCCTCGTCTTCGTCTCAGTCCACGAGGCCACCTCCCCCAACTGGCTCCTGCTCTGGCTCAACCCGCTCTGCTTCGTCGGCGCGGTGGCCGTCTGGTCAAAAAGACTGAAAAAGTTGCTGATTTCCTATCAAATTCTTAACTTTGCACTACTTATTGTACTCCTCGCACTGTTCGCTTTCGGGGTACAGTCACCCAATCCTGCCTTCATCCCGCTGATTGCAGCAGATGGAGCGCGGGCATTGTCATGTATATTAAGCTATAGAAACACCCGACATTCCTAAATGTTATCACGCAAAAGCCGCCAGATAAGCGCCCGACTCGCGGGCGTGCTCGTAGTCTCCCTTATGACGATGGGGATTGGTGCTTTTACACCCCTTTTTGCAGCCTCACCTTCCGAAACAGCCGGCTCCAAAGGTACATCGACCTACTCCAAGCGCCCCGTGCTCGTGGTAGGCATCATCGTCGAGGGACTTTCGGCTGACTATATCAACCTCCTTCGCGACAACTTCGGCAAGGACGGCTTCAACCGCTTCATCAACGACGGCGTCAGCATCGAAAACGTAGACTTCGGCCCCGGCATCGACGCCACCGCCGCCACGGCCATACTCATGACCGGCACCTCCCCCGGCATCAACGGCATCCCCGGCAGCGAGGTGTGGGACCGCGAGACCAAGTCACCCTACCCTATACTTCTCGACCCCGCCAACATCGGCAACTTCACCGACGAGACCTTCTCGCCGAAGGCTCTGAAAGTATCGACCGTCAGTGACGAGGTCCGTATCTCCGACGGAGGCATAGGGCTGGTCCACGCCGTGGCTCCCGACGCGCAGATAGCCATAATCCTGGCCGGACATGCCGGCAACAGCGGCTTCTGGCTCAACGAGCTGACCGGCAAGTGGAGCACATCGACTTTCTACAAGGACGTCCCCGCCGAGATAGCATGCCGCAACTACGGCGTCACCCTCTCGTCGCGCCTCGACACCCTCTCATGGGAACCCTCAATCCGTCTCGAGAACTATCCCGACCTCCCGGACTACAAGAAACTCTATCCCTTCCGCCACACCTTCCCCGCCCGTGACGCCAACCGCTACAAGGCCTACAAGACCTCCGCGCCCGGCAACCGCGAGGTGGCCCAGATTGGCATCGACTACATCAACTCGCTCAAACTCGGCAAGCGCGGTGTCACCGACATGCTCAACCTCGGCTTCAACGTCAGCCCCTATCTCTACGGGCGCGAGGCCGACAACCGCATGGAGACTATGGATGCCTACCTGCGGCTCGACACGGACATCGCCAACATTGTCCGCGCCGTCGAGAAGGGTCCCGGACTGGCCAACTCGGTCATCTTCATCGCCGGCACCCCCGCCCCCGCCGGGAGCAAGCGCGACGAGGAGCGCTGGAACATCCCGACAGGCCACTTCTCGCCAAAGCGCGCCGTCTCGCTGCTCAACATGTATCTCATGGCCATACACGGCAACGGGGACTACGTCAGCGGCTACCACAACGGCTACTTCTACCTCAACAGGAAGTTCCTCAAGGAGCAGGACCTCGACGAGTCGCGCATCCGCCGCGAGGGAGCCGACTTCCTGGCCCGCATGAGCGGCGTCTGCGCCGTCTACACAATTGACGACATCCTCGCCCGCCGCGCCGGAGAGGACTCCCAGGCACTCCAACGCAACACTTCGCCCAACCACGCCGGCGACATCATGGTCATGATCAACCCCGGCTGGGAAATATCCGACGACGTCGACGAGCCGAGCCCCCACAACCAGCTCCCCGTCATCCGAAACGTCGCCACCACCTCCCCATTCTTCCTCCTCGCGCCCACGACAGCCCCGCAGACCATCGACGCGACAGTCGACGCGAGGACGATAGCCCCGACAGTGACAAGGCTGCTGCGCATACGGTCGCCCAACGCAGCCTCTCTCCCGCCCCTGCGCCTCACCCGGCGCTAAGGCCCCTCTCCCCACTTCCACCAATTAAATAACCGTATACACAACAAAGACTTTACTCAATCAAAATATGTCATTTCAATCATTTCTCACCAAGATTTTCGGCAACAAGTCGACCCGCGACCTCAAGGAGATCGAACCGATAGTAAGGAAAATCGAGGCTCTTGAGCCTGAGGTGAAACAACTTACCATAGACCAGCTCCGCGAGCGCATCGACAATGTCCGCGCCGACATCAACAATGCCGTGGCAGCCGAACAGGAGGAGAACGCCCGCCTCAAAGTCGAGGTAGAGGAACTCCCCTTCGACCAGCGCCAGCCCGTCTGGGACAAAATCGATCAGAACGAGAAGAAGATGCTCGACGCAATTGAGGACAAGCTCAACGAACACCTCCCCGAGGTCTTCGCCGTCCTCCGCGAGACAGCCGCCCGCTTCGCAGCCAATGAGACAATCGTTGTCAAGGCCACCGAGCTCGACCGCGAGCTTGCAGCCCAGGGACGCGACTTCGTCAGCATCGACGGCGACAAAGCCATCTGGAAAAACCACTGGATTGCCGGCGGCAACGAGGTCACCTGGGACATGGTCCACTACCGCGTGCAGCTCATCGGCGGTATCGTGCTCCACCAGGGTAAGATTGCAGAAATGGCCACCGGCGAGGGTAAGACGCTCGTCGGCACACTCCCCGTATTCCTCCGCTCACTCTCCGGCCGCGGCGTGCACGTCGTAACCGTCAACGACTACCTCTCCAAGCGTGACTCCGAGTGGATGGGGCCGCTCTACATGTTCCACGGCTCGACCGTCGACTGTATCGACAAGCACCAGCCCAACACCGCTGCCCGCCGCGCGGCCTACAACTGCGACATCACCTTCGGCACGAACAACGAATTCGGCTTCGACTATCTCCGCGACAACATGGCTATGGCCCCCTCGGACATGGTGCAGCGCAAGCACTACTACGCCATCGTCGACGAGGTCGACTCCGTGCTCATCGACGACGCCCGTACGCCGCTCATCATCTCCGGCCCCGTCCCCAAGGGTGACGACCAGCTCTTCGACGAGTACCGCCCCAACGTCGAGAAGGTCGTAGAGGCCCAGCGCCGCCTCGTCACCAAGATTCTCGCCGACGCCAAGACCAAGATTGCCTCCGAGGACAAGGAGGTGCGCAAGGAGGGAGCACTCCTGCTCTTCCGTGCCTTCAAAGGCCTCCCCAAGAACGGCGCCCTCATCAAATTCCTCTCGCAGGAGGGCATGAAGAACCTCCTCCTTGAGACAGAGGCCTACTACCTCCAGGACAACAAGCGCGAGATGCCCGTGGTCACAGACCCGCTCTACTTCGTCATCGACGAGAAGAACCGCAGCGTCGAGCTGACAGACAAGGGTATCGACGAGCTGACCGGCTCGACAGTCGACCCGCAGTTCTTCGTGCTCCCCGACATAGCCTCGCAGCTCTCCGAGACAGAACATATCAAGGACCTCGCCGAGCGCCAGCAGCGCAAGGACGAGCTTATGCAGGACTATGCCGTCAAGGCCGAGCGCGTCCACACCGTCACCCAGCTTCTCAAAGCCTACACCCTCTTCGAGAAGGATGTCGAATACGTCATTGACGAGGGCAAAATCAAGATTGTCGACGAGCAGACAGGCCGTATCATGGAGGGTCGCCGCTACAGCGACGGTCTCCACCAGGCTATCGAGGCCAAGGAGCATGTCAAGGTCGAGGCCGCCACACAGACCTTCGCCACGATTACCCTTCAGAACTACTTCCGCATGTACCACAAGCTCGCGGGCATGACAGGTACGGCAGAGACAGAGGCCGGCGAGTTCTGGGACATCTACAAGCTCGACGTCGTGACCATCCCGACCAACAAGCCTATAGCGCGCATCGACATGAACGACCGCGTCTATAAGACCAAGAAAGAAAAATATGCCGCCGTCATCGAGGAAATCCAGGACCTCGTGTCGAAGGGACGCCCGGTGCTCGTCGGCACAACCTCGGTCGAGATTTCAGAGCTCCTCAGCCGCATGCTCACCATGCGCCACATACCCCACAATGTCCTCAACGCCAAGCTCCACCAGAAGGAGGCCGAAATCGTGGCCAACGCCGGACGCAAAGGAATGGTTACTATCGCCACCAACATGGCAGGCCGTGGTACCGACATCAAGCTCACCCCCGAGGT
This sequence comes from uncultured Duncaniella sp., assembly GCA_910586665.1. Lineage (GTDB taxonomy): Bacteria > Bacteroidota > Bacteroidia > Bacteroidales > Muribaculaceae > Duncaniella. Next base: position 45,053 of record CAJUIX010000013.1, on the reverse strand, counting down.
GAAGGAAGCCGGAGGTCTGGCCATCATCGGCACCGAGCGCCACGAATCGCGCCGCGTCGACCGCCAGCTGCGCGGACGTTCAGGCCGTCAGGGCGACCCGGGTTCGTCGGTGTTCTACGTCTCCTTCGAGGACCAGCTTATGCGCCTCTTCGCCACAGACCGTGTCATGAAGATGCTCGACACCCTCGGACTCGAGGAAGGAGAGCGCATCGAGAGCGGCATGGTCACCAACGCTATCGGCAATGCCCAGAAGCGCGTCGAGGAGAACAACTTCGGCATCCGCAAGCGCCTCCTCGAGTATGACGACGTGATGAACAAGCAGCGTACCTACATCTACAACCGCCGTCACCATGCCCTCCTCGGCGAGCGCATCGGTATCGACATCGCCAACATGACGTGGGACGTAATCGAGAACCTCGTCAACAACTTCGGCCCCTCCGACTATCAGGACCTCTCGCTCGAACTCTTCCGCATCCTCACCATCGAGACACCCTTCACTGAGGAGGAATACCGCAACCTCTCGAAGGAGGACGCCGTCGAGAAAATCCACGCCGCCGCCCAGGAAGCCTTTGACCGCAAGACCCAGCGCATCCTCGAAGTGGCCCAGCCGGTTATCTCCGACTGCGTCGACAACCGCGGCTTCAAGGGTCGCATTGCAGTCCCCATGACTGACGGCAAGCGCTTCTTCAACCTCGTGGTCGACATCGATGAGGCTTACCGCACCGGCTGCAAGTCAATCGTAAAGGAGTGGCACAAGGCCGTCCTCCTCGTCACTATCGACGAGCTTTGGAAGGAGCACCTGCGCGAACTCGACCAGCTGCGCCAGAGCGTGCAGAACGCATCCTACGAGCAGAAGGACCCGCTCGTGATTTACAAGGTAGAGTCCTTCCACCTCTTCGAAGCCATGCTCAACAATCTCAACGTGAAGGCCATGTCAACCCTCATGCGCGGCCAGATTTATGTGCAGCAGGCACCCGCGGCCCCGCAGCGTCCCCAGGAAACAGCCGACGCTGACGCTCCCGCCCGGGAACAGCCCAAAGCACAGCCCAAGGTGGAGCGTGCGATGCCCGAGCGAGCCAATGACTACTCCAAGTACCGCACCTCGCGCGAAAACCTGCCCGGAGAGGCAGCACAGCGCGCGGCAGCACAGGGTGCCGGACAGCAGCGCCAGGCTCCCCAGCCCGTCAAGGCAGGTCCCCGCATCAACCGTAACGATCCCTGCCCCTGCGGCTCAGGCAAGAAGTACAAAAACTGCCACGGCCGCGGTCTCTAAACTTGAATTTTAGCCAATAACAACATTTCCGATAGGGGCGCATTTGAAAAATTGCGTCCCTATCACATAAATAGTCACTATATACGATGAAAAAACTATTGTTTCTGACCATGATACTGGCCTGCCTGCTCTCAGTATCATGCACCAAGAGAGTCGAAGGCATCCTGCGCGAAAATCCAAAGGAGGTCTCGATGAAAGAGGCCGGCAAGCTGCTCGACTACTACACAACCGAATTCAACAAAGCGCAATCGCTGCTGGAAGCGGGTGATACAGAAGCTCTCCGCGCCTATCTCAAAAGCCCCGAATGGCAGCTCGCCGAGCGCTGCCACACCATGCTCACACAACTCCCCCCGGAGCTCAGCACCCGGCTTAACATAGCCGCAATGCAGCTCGACTTCATCGACTTCGTCAACAAAGTAATCAGCCAGGGCATCCCCCTCCGCGAACTCCCGGAAGAATAATGGGGACATGGCTTGAATTATAGGAGCAATAGGGCTAATAGGAGCAATAGGTCAAATAGGATGAAGCAAGGCCTAACCTATTAGCCCTATTAGACTTATTTGACCTATTGCTCCTATTAGACCTATTACTCCTATTAGACCTATTAGCCCTATTAGCCCTATAATTCCTGCCCCTGCTATCCCTTCCATCCCCCATTTTTCTTCCTATACTCAATCCTGCATCTTGTCATTTGCTCCCGGATGCCTCCTTCCCTCAAAAAATCAATCTGCACACGCTCTATCAGTTTCCTCAACAGCAGGTCTGCCTGATGAATGAGGGTGATTGCGATGTTCGCAATCGTCTCGCATGAGCGCACCTTTATAGCCTCCCGATAGAACGCTGAATCATTACGCCGACCGCAAATACGCCTTGTCGTAATGCTTCGCTCGTCGTTTATGGGCCACTGCTCCATCCCCCTTACCCTTAGATAATCCTCGTAATCGACCAATAGCTCCTGTAGACTGGCCCTCGCCACGTTATAGAGCTTTATCTCGGTCTCACGCGATGTGGTCGCAGCAGCACTCCCTTCCGCAATATTCTGCTTCCCGGAACGTGCTGCCTGAACCATCTGGTCTACGGTTCGGTCACCCTTCTTCAGGTACTTTTCCGCAAAATAAAACGTGATGTCGAATATACATTCGGCTTTCTTATAGGCAATCAAATCCTTATAATTGCCTCGCTGAGGGAGAAATGGCTGAGTCATGTCGCAAATATAGGCTTTTTAATCGGCAAAAACAATCCGGCTCTGTCGCACGGTTGGCGACAGAGCCGGACTTTATTTTCAGGAATTGTTCAAATCATTCACTTGTCGGAAAGCTCGTAGGCTTTCGGCTCTTTCAGACCCGGAAGTCGGAAATAGGCGACCAGCGAACCCTCTATGCTCAGCACTTTACCGAGATTGCCCGGGTTATCCTTCAGATTGACTGCCGCGCGCAGGTCGGTACCTGCTTTTAGCTGCACAGGCATGCACTTGGTATAGTCCTTCTCGGTCGGAGAATCAGCGATGAGCACATTTGACGCACCCGAAGCAGGAACTTCGAAGTGGCTCCCTGTGCTGATGTCAGCGCCGTCGACCCAGCCTACTATATAACCTTTGACCCAGGAGACAGTGCCAGGATTTCCGAGAGCGATAGCCGAGGCCACGCTATAGGGAGAAGCCTTGGTACCGTCGCCGGTCGCGGGCTTGTCGGGAGTGACAGGGGTGTCAGAACCGCCGCCGGCATTGAGCTTGACATTGGTCACACACCATGTGGCGAAATTGGCGTCAGGCGAGGCCGTGTAGCGGAAGCCTATATAGATTGTGCCGCTGAACGAGCCGAGGTCGAGATTACCCGACTTCACCCATGATGAATAGCCGCTTGCAGGCGCAGTGGCGATAGTCGGATTAAGCTTGGTCTTAGTAGCAGTCGACGGGTCGGCAGACGTAAGCACATAGACCTCGAACTGCGAGGTGGTCGAGCCGTAGCCGTTGACCTGGGTCTCAAACGAGAGATTCTTGTCGCCGACCTTGTTCATGTCAATGGCCGGAGAGATGAGCCATGAGTCGAAGGGAGCTGTGCCCTTGTAGCCGGTCATGGCTGCGTAGGAAGTAGTGTTGAACTCGGTGAAATACCAGTCCTTGTCGCCCGCAAGCACCTTCGTGGTCCACCCTGCGGGTTTCACCTTGCCGGGGAAGTTCTCGTCGAGCGAGCTGACAGCATCCCCCGGAACGTCCGGGGTCTGGCCGCCACCCTCGAGGGTAAACTTGGAGGTGTTCTTCAGACCGGGGCCGCCGCAATACTTCATCACGTCGCCGAAGAGGGCCACCTTCTTGCCGAGGTTGCCTGGATTGTCCGAAAGATTGAGCGTGGCGCGCACACCCGGAGCTACCGACGCTGTCGGGAGCTGGATGCCGATACACTGCTTGTAGTCCTTCACATCGGCCGAGGGAGCGATGACGATATTGGTCACAGCGGCGTCAGCCGTGCTGAAATTGGTGCCTTCGAGCGTTGTCGACGCGCCGCCTGTGGGCATCGAGCCGACGATGTAGCCGCTCACCCAGATCTGCGAGCCACCGGCGGGCGACGAAGAGGTCGAAGTAGGGTTCATGGCTATAATCTGCGCCACATTGTAGGGCTTGGCCTCGCTGCCGTCACCCTTCTCCTGGTCACCGCCGTCGTCAGGAATCTCCACGCCGTCAATGCGGAAGTTTTCCTTGGCGCCATTATTGCCTGTCAGAGCCGGGATACCGAGCTCGGTGCCGAAGTTGCCCTTCAGCCATATCTGTTTCTTATAGTTGCCGGAATTGTCGGGGAGGTTGCCATACTGGCGCAGCTTGGAGCCTTGCGGGAGAGCTACTACCATACACTTGGTCCAGTCCTTGCAGTCGGGATTCTGGGCGAAGACGAGGGTATTGTCGAGTTCAGGCTCTGCCGAGAACTGGATGTCGGCATTGGAGCTGACAGTCTGCACACCGGGAGCCACTGCACCGACGATGTAGCCGGTAAGCCATACGTTGTTCTCGCTGCCGCCACCCGTTATAATCGAGATAGCCTGGTCGACGGTATAGGGATTGTCCTCGGCGCCCGGACCGATAGTCGGATTGCCGAAGTTCATGCAGCCGTTGCGGTCGATGAGGAGCACCTGCCAGCCGCCGTTGGAGTGGTAGCTGAGGATGCCGACCACGTCACCGTGGCCTTCGGGAAGAATGGTCGAATAGAAATTAGAATAACCACTCGTGCGGACCACGATTGTACCGCCGTCCGACAGAGTAAGCGAGCGGTTGACAGTCTCCTTGCTCTCGGCAAATGGAGCCTTGCCGCCGTCGACAAATGAGCAGTTGTTGAAGCGCACGAGCTGGCTCTGCCACTTGCGGAGCACCTCCGGGCCGCCGGAAAGCTCGGCGAGGGAGCGCACGGTGATAGTGTCGAGCGCCGCCGGGTCGGGAGCACCGTTCTTCTGCGAGTGGGTGATGAACTCCTGATAGGGCATGAAGGTGGTCTGCTGGCCGTATTGCGGCGAATCCTCGGGGGAGCCGAGCTGCTGCAGGCCGGCATACTTGCCGATGGTCATGCCGGTGAGGTCGAGCACTATTTCCTGCCCGCGGCGATACTGATTGTTCATCGAGTTGGCGTTGATGCTCATCGCGAGCGCACCTGTCTCATCCTGGATGACGAGCGACTTATAGATATTGCCCGAGGCGTCCGACGAAATCACGCGTCCCTTGACGAGGATGTGCTTACCGTCGGCCGATTCGCCGATTGTCTGATAGTAATTGTCGGCGTCGCTCCAGTACTCCGTCTTCACATCGCCGATAGTCTTCAGCTCGTAGTTGCCGGTGTCGCTTAGCCATGAGGATTCGGGGGTGGGGAGGGTCGGGTCGTCGAAATCGTCCTGGCAGGCGGTGAGAGTCAGCGCTCCGGCGAACAGCAGCCCCATATATAGCTTGAAATTTCTCATAATTCTTAAAATTTTAAACCGATTATTCGCTAATCTTTACGTTCTTCACTTCCCAGGTGTCGGCGCCTGACGAATTCGAGCCATACTTGAATCCGACGCGGATTTTCTTGCCGGCGTAGGCCGAGAGGTCAATCGCGCCCGAGTTCGAGAAGGCCCACGAGCCTTCGGCTGGCCACTCGGGAATCTTCAGCTCGGTCCACGACGAGGCGCCCTCCTCCTTCACGACAGCACAGCAGAGCGTGCGCAGCGTGGTCTGGAACTTGGCAGCGTGGTCGAAGCTCATCTTAGCCGATTTCTTGCCAGCGAGGTCGATTACGGGAGAATAGGCGTAGGCAGTGGCCGCATAAGCCTTGCCGCCGACGTAGGCACTCGCGTTCAGATAATGCTTGCCGCTGTACTCCTTCCATGACCATATATCCTCGACGCCCTCGGTGCTGTTCGACTCATAGCTCCAGTCGACCGAGGCTGCGTCCTCTGCAAGACCGGTATAGATAGCCTCGCCCGACGGGGGTGTCGGAGGATTGACAGGCTCGTCGACAAACTCGAAGCCGTCGATGCAGCCGGTCGCGGGGTCCATGAAGGTGAGCTGCCACGATGCCTTGCCGGCAGCGCTGCAGAAATAGCCGAGGAGGGCCACGGCTGTGCCGCTTCCGGCAGGGAGGATGTCGCCCGAGAAGGTACACTTGTTGCTCGTGCGCACGTCAATCGTGTTGCCCTCGCTGTCCTTGAGCTGGCGGGTGGTGGTGCCGGTCTCGCCAGGCTTGTCGGTCCACTTCAGTGAGCCGCCGCCGACAAAGCTGACATTCTCGAGCTTCACGAGCTGGCACTGCCACTTGATAAGCTCCGGCTTGCTGTCAATCCATGACTTCAGCTCACCGAGGGTGACGGTGTAAGGCTCGGCATCCGCGGGCACCGGGAGGCCGTCGCGCTGGGCGCGGACGAAGAATACCTCCTTGTCCATGCCGCCGACACCGTTGTTATAGAGCGTGCCGATCTGCATCTGCTTGCCGTAGCCGCCGACGAGGAGGCCGGTGACGTTTAAACGCACCTCCTGCCCCATAGGATAGCTCTCATAGATGTCGTAGCCGTAGATACGGATGTCGATAGCGCCGCTCTCGTCGCGGAGGTAGAGGTGCTGGTAGACATTCCCGTCCTTGTCCGACGAGATGACGCGGCCACCGATGATGATGCTGTCGCCGTCGGCATTGACCGGGATGGTGGTCGACGAGTTGGCCTGGGCCACGTCCCAAAACATTTCCTTGAATTCCGAAATCGAGGTGTTGACCTCGTAGGTCGCCTCGGGTACAATCACCGGCGGACGGTCGAAGTCGTCACTACAGGCCGAAAAACCGAGTGAGGCCGTCGCCGCTACTGCCGCTAACAATGATTTATATAATTTCATAGTCGAATTATCTTATATTATATATGTGTGGATGAAGAAGTGGGTGATTAGAAGCGGATGCCGACATTGAGGTAGACCCTTATGCCCTGGGCATAGAAATATTTGTTGGGGTACTTCGTGGAGTCATAGTTCGAATAGTCGAAACGTCCCTGCTGGTAACCGTAGGTCTGAATCTTCTTATTGTTGAGGATATTGTCGACATTGAGATTGATGTTCATCGATACCTGGCGGTTGAGATAGATCAGCTTGCCGATTGAAGCGTTGAGCACGAAGGCGTCGCGCAGCTTGTCCTGGCTTGCAAGCTCGTCCATCTTTGCCTCGAGCTCGTCGAGCGAGGGATACTTCTCCCAAAGCTTCGGGAGTGCCTCGTGGTGAATCGGCGAGAGGTTGACGTAGGCGTCACCCATCCACGATGCGTTGACATTGAAGAACCACTGCTTCGGGGCTGCCCAGTCGATGCCGATGTTGGCAGCTGTCTGCGGGGTGCCGCCGACATAGAAGTTTTTCAGGTATACCACCTGGGTTGTGTCGGGGCGCATGCCGTTCTCATAAGAGCGGGTGCCCTTCGGACGGTTCTTATACTGATAGCGGGCGAAAGTGGCTGCCGCGCTCAGCGTGATCGAGGGTGTGATTTTGAAAGCGGCACCGATTTCGATACCCTTGTAGCGGGTGTGGACACCTTTGAGCACATAGTTCATGAAGGTGGAGTACTGGTCATCGTAATATGACGTGCGCTCCGTCTGGTCAAACATCTCGGTCCAGAAGCCGGTGATGGCACCGCGGAAACGGCGGTAGTTCCAGGCGTAGGAGATGTCGCCGGAGAGGATACGCTCGGGTTTCAGACCGTCGATAGCGGTGTCCTTGATACGCGGCGAGATGTAGGAGTACTCGAAGAGCGGTGCCACGGTCTCATAGCCGGCGTGGGCGCTGATGAAGTTGCGACCGTCAATCTTATATGTGGCACCTGCCTTCAGCGCGCCTGTGTCGAAGCGGTGGCTCTGGCCCTTGCCGTAGGAATTCTTTGGAGCGCGGCCGTTCATCATCTTGCCGTCGCGCTGGAACTGGGTGTAGCCGATTTTCAGGCCGTAGTTGATGTCCCACTGCGGGAGGGTGATGACATTCTGAATCCAGGCGTTGCCGTGGATGGCGTTGATATAGTAGTCATAGCCGAAAGTGTCATCCTTGCCGACGCGGCGATTGGGGTCGAGGAGATTGTTCTGAAGCATCTGCGGGTCGTCGGGGAAGTCGCGCTCGCTATACTGGTCGATGTCGAGCCAGTACTCGCCTCCGAGTAGGTCACGGATAGTCTTGAAGTAGTGGGCACGGGTATAGTTGAGCGACACGCCTGCCTGGAGTGTCATGTGGTCGTTCAGGCGGTGGTTGAGCACCGAGTTGAGCATGAAGTTGAGCTGGTTGCTGTGGCGGTTCTCGAGGATGTAGCTCGACGAATGGTTGTCGGGGTTGTTGCCGCGACCGAATTCGTTGTTGTAGTAGTTGGCCTCGTAGAGTTTGTCCCAGTTGATCTGGCGGAAACTCTCGTCGTGGCGCCAGAGGTCGGTATAGAAGTCAGCGGCTGCATCATTGCCTGAAGCGCGGAAGTAACTGGGAAGATAACGGTAGTAGTCGGGACGGGGGTCGGCGGCGTTATACCAGTTGAGAGCCGAAGTCGAGTAGTGGACGGCGCGAAAGGCTGCTCCCGTGTTGAGCGTGGTGCCCTTTTCCGGGGTCCAGAGCCAGTTGAGTATGGCTGTCGGGTCGAAAGTCTCCACGATTTTGGCGGAGCGCTTCTTGCCGTCCTGCCAGCCCCAGTTGGGATTGTAGAGATTGTTGCCGGTGAGGGCGTAGGCCTCCTCATAGGTGGCGGAGTTGGTGGCGCGCTGGGTCGGTGCGCCCCACACGGTGAGGTTGAGGGAGTGCTTGTCGTTGAACACCTTCTCGAGCGAGGCAAAGAGGCCGAAGGAGTTGTAGAACGTTCCGTCGATGATACCCTCCTTGGCGTAGCGGCCTATTGCCGATACGGTGAAGGCCCAGCCGTTCTTGTTGAGGCCTGTCGAGTACATGGCCATAGCCCTGAGCATGTAGTTCGAGTTGGTATATGCTACCGAGCCGTTGAAGCCGGGAGCGTAGTGGGCGGCGCGGGTGTTGATGTCGGTAGCACCGCCGATGTTGCCGAAGCCGAAGTTAGCCGCGCCGAGGCCGAGCGAGGTGGTCTTGTCGCGGAAGGCACGGCTCATGCCGCCGAGCATCGAGTAGTTGAAGCGTCCGCGGGCGAGGTCGTTGAAGTTGATGCCGTTGATGTATGTCTCGGTGTATTTCGAGTCATAGCCCCTGATGCGGAAGCGCATCGGCTGGAAGTTATAGTTGGCCGCGTTGTAATACACGTCGTCGCTCGCGCCAGTAAGCGCCGCGATTGACTGCGCGCTCCCCTCCTCGTCCTCCAGGAGGGCCTGGTCGAAGAGCATGTCGGTCTGGTCGTCGTAGAAGGGATTGTTGGGGTTGGAGGATACTAACTTGATGTCGCCGAGGTCACGGATGACGCCGGCCTTCATGTCGACATCAAGAGTCATGTCGTTGTAGCCATAGGCGACGATGACGAGCAAATCCTGACCCGGTTTGGCATTGGAAATCTGGAAATCACCTCCGGGGCCCGTGGTGACGTAGATGCCCTGGTTGTCAAGCATCACATTCGCACCCGCGACCGGGGTGCCCGTGTTGGAGTCGACAACAGTACCGGCTACGCCTGTCGATTGGGCCAATGACGGCAACGTGGCCGCCAATAACAGTAGCAGAAACAGTTTTAGTCTCATAAACAGTGTAAATATTAGATTGTATTATTTCGCAATTTGAATGACATGCGACATCGTCGCGGGAGCACAGTGCTGACCGTGCTTCTTCCTGTTTCCCGGACCGGTTGCAATAGTGGCCGGGAAGATATAATCTCTGTATATATGTCCTTACAATGATTGTATCGCTCAGTCAATAAGGCCCCGCAGACGCAGATAGGCCTTGACAAGCTCCACGTTGTCCTCCATCGGGAGGAGCGAGGAGTCGAGTGTCAGGTGGTAGCTCTTGGCGTCGCCCCAGGTCTTGTCGGTAAAGAAGTTGTAGTAGTCGGCGCGCCACTTGTTGGTCTTCCTGGCCATAGCGAGAGCCTTGTCATGGTCAATGGCGTCATTGCGCTCCATGATGCGCCTGACACACTCCTCCATAGGGGCATGGACGAAGATATTGACGCAGCGAGGGTGGTGGCGCAGGATGTAGTCCGAGCTTCGGCCCACGACCACGAATGACTTCTCGCGCGAGGTGTGGAGCAGGAATTCGCTGATGCTCTTGTAGAGTCCGTCGTCGCTGATGGAGGATGCGCCGGTGTAGTAACACATCGGCGTCACACCCATAGAGAAACTGAACAGACCCTGGAGGAAGGTCGGGAAGCGCTCATCCTTCTTCTCGAAAAAGTCGGGGTTGACACCGGCGTGCTTGGCGGACTCGACGAGCAGTTCCTTGTCATAGTAGGCGATACCGAGTGACTCCGCGAGAGCCTTGGCAAGGACACGGCCCCCGCTGCCGAACTGACGTCCGACAGTAATCACGAATGGCTCGCGGCTCCCCGGGGAGGGGAGTATGTTGCTTTCGTCGCTTTTCATCATAGATTAGCAGATATGGTCTGATTATTTTCTCACCTTGTGGAGGAATACTATTGTGGGGAAGTGGTCGGAGTAGCCGTTGAGCCATGCGCCCGATGCGTATGTGCGCTTGGGATAGCCCTGACGCTGCCCCTCGGTGTCGAAGAGGAAGTCAAAGTTGTTGACCTTGCAGGAGCTGTATTGCAGCTGTGCGCCGTTGTGCTTCAGCAGTGTGCCGGAGACGATGATTTGGTCGAAGAGGTTCCACTGGCTCTTATAGGCGAGGGTGCCGATGCCCTTGTCGAGCACACGCCACCAGGGGTTGAAGAATCCGTGGGGACCCACCTTGTCCTGGTCGCGCTTGGCGCCGAGGGCCACGGCACACGACTTGTCCTGCGGGTCGTCGTTAAGGTCGCCCATGACTATTACGCCCTGGTTCGGGCGGATGGCCCAGAGGGAGTCGGCGATGTGCTTGGAGAGCGAGGCGGCTGCTTCGCGCAGATAGCTCGAGCGCTCCTGACCGCCGAGACGCGAAGGCCAGTGGTTGACAATCACACTGAGGGTGTCGCCGCCGAGGATGCCGGTGACGCACATCTGGTCGCGGGTACGGAACTCCTCGTAGCCGGGAATGACGAGCGTGTGGTTGGTCACATCGAGCACCTTGAACAGGCGGGGGTTGTAGAGGAGGCCGACGTCGACACCGCGACGGTCGGGCGAATCGTGGTGCACCACCTGCAGGCGCCACTGCTTGATATCCTTCGCACGGACGAGGTCGTCGAGGCAGCTCTTGTTCTCAATCTCCGACACTCCGATGATGGCCGGACCCATCGGGGTATTCTTGGTCACCATTTTCGAGATACAATAGGCAAGATTGTTGATCTTGCTCCAATACTTCTCGCTGTTCCACTGGCGCGGGCCGGCGGGCGAGAACTCAAGGTCATACTTACCGTTATTGTTGATTGTGTCAAAAAGATTCTCGAGATTGTAGAACGCCACTCCGAACACAAGGGGCTGCCGCGGGTCGGATTGAGCCGACACGTTCAGCGCCGTCAGCAGCGCCAAAAGCGGTAAAAGGAATATCCTCTTCATGCGAAAATAGTTTAATTAAAATGAGAAGTAGTAAGTAGAAATATAGACAAAACACAGTGTGCGGCTCCGTCGCCGACGAAATGGACACACATTCACGCTGTAAATGTAGTAAATATTTCCAATCTCTCCCAATTTTTAACATAAAACTTTTAATATGCGGATTTTTAACAGTCGCGACGGCTGATATAGGCCTGAAAGGGCCGAGAGCTCCATATTTTCAGTATTAATCCCTATTTTTGTGGCAATTTGCTAAATTTTTATAACTATGGACGGTGTTATGGTGGATTTTTGTTAACTTTGCGCCCTATATTACTATAAAATTGTCATCGCAGACGATACGCATATTTTTAACATGGCAAAAGTTACTAAAGAAATGGCGCTGGACTACCACCGCTATCCGCGCCCCGGAAAAATCGAAGTTATCCCCACCAAACCCTATGCCACCCAGGCCGACCTTGCCCTGGCCTACTCGCCAGGAGTCGCATATCCCTGCCTGGAGATTAAGGACAATCCCGAGGATGTCTACAAGTATACCGACAAGGGCAACCTCGTGGCCGTGATTTCCAACGGCACCGCCGTCCTCGGTCTCGGCAACATCGGCGCCCTCGCCGGAAAGCCGGTCATGGAGGGCAAGGGACTTCTCTTTAAGATATTTGCCGGCCTTGACTGCTTCGACATTGAGGTAGACGAGACCGACCCCGAAAAATTCATACAGATTGTCAAGGCCCTCGGCCCCACCTTCGGCGGCATCAACCTCGAGGACATCAAGGCGCCCGAATGTTTCAAGATCGAAGAGCGCCTGAAGGCCGAAATGGATATACCCGTGATGCACGACGACCAGCACGGCACCGCAATCATCTCGGCTGCCGCCCTGCTCAACGCCGTCGAAATCCAGGGCAAGAAAATCGAGGACGTGCGCCTCGTGGTCAACGGCGCCGGCGCCGCAGCCGTGTCATGCACCAAGCTCTACTGCGCCCTCGGTGTGAAGAAGGAGAACGTGGTCATGTGTGACAGCAAGGGTGTGATTTCCGACAAGCGCACCGACCTCAACCCGCAGAAGGCCCAGTTTGCCACCTCGCGCCCTATCACCACCCTCGCCGAGGCCATGAAGGACGCCGACGTGTTCCTCGGCCTCTCGGTCAAGGACGTGGTGACCCCCGAGATGGTCAAGACTATGGCACCGCGTCCCATCGTCTTCGCCCTCGCCAACCCCGACCCTGAAATCGCCTACGAGAAAGCCATCGCCGCCCGCCCCGACATCATCATGGGCACAGGCCGCTCCGACTATCCCAACCAGATTAACAATGTGCTCGGCTTCCCCTACATCTTCCGCGGCGCCCTCGACTGCGGCGCGTCGGAAATCAACGAGACGATGAAGATTTACGCCGTGCGCGCCATTGCCGAGCTTGCCAAGAAGCCCGTCCCCCCGGTGGTAAGCGCCGCCTACAACCGCTCGGACATCAAGTTCGGCCCCGAATACATCATCCCGACCCCCTTTGACCCGCGCCTGCTAACATCAGTGTCGCCCGCCGTGGCCAAGGGCGCGATGGACAGCGGCGTCGCCCGCCGTCCTATCACCGACTGGGAGGCTTATGACGAGAAGCTCCGCCAGCTCAAGGGCAACGACCGCAAGTTTACCCGCCGCATCAACGAGGCCGCACGCACCAACCCCAAGCGCGTGGTCTTCGGCGAGGCCAACACCGACAACATGCTCCGCGCCGCTGCCATAGCCGCCGCCGACGGCCTCTGCATCCCGATCCTGCTCGGCAACGAGGAGATGATCGAGAAGCGCGCACAGCGCCTCGGCCTCAACATCAGCGGTATCGAGATTGTCAACCTCCGCCACGACCGCGAGGCTCCCCGCCGCGAGCGCTACGCCGCCATGCTCTCCACCAAGCGCCAGCGCCAGGGCGAGAACTTCGAGAGCGCACTCGACAAGATGTTTGACCGCAACTATTTCGGCATGATGATGGTCGAGACCGGCGACGCCGACGCCTTCATCGCAGGGACACGCTCGGCCAACAACACCGCCGCCGACATCGCCCGCGAGGTCATCGGCCTCCGCAACGGCTTCAACCACTTCGCTGCGATGCACGTCCTCGAGACCACCAAGGGCACTTACTTCCTGGCCGACACGATGGTCAACGGCACTGCCGACGAGAGCACGCTCCTCGACATCACCCGTCTTGCCAACGACGCCGTCAAGTTCTTCGCCCACGACCCCGTCATCTCGCTCGTGTCCTACTCCAACTTCGGCTCAAACACCGAGAGCGAGCCTTCGATGGTCCACAACGTGGTCTCCACACTCCACCGCGACTACCCCGACATGGTCGTCGACGGCGAGATGCAGGTCAACTATGCGCTCAACAAGCCCGTCCGCGACAAGGTCTACCCCTTCACCCGTCTCTACGGCAAGGATGTCAACACCCTCGTCTTCCCCAACCTCAGCGCCGCCAACGCCGCCTACCGCATCATGCTTGAAATGGGCGTCGGCGAGTCAATCGGCCCGATCCAGATGGGTCTGAAGAAGCCCGTCCACTTCATCAACGTCGACGCAGAGGTCCGCGACATCATCAACCTCATCGCCGTAGCCGGCCTCGACGCCGCAACAATGGAGAATCTGAAATAAGTCCCCCAATTATACTTAAAATTATAAAAACAGCCCTATCCGGTATAGATTATTTCCGGGCAGGACTGTTTTTTTCATAATATTTTGTATATTTGCACTTATTACTCACTTTATTTATGAAGTTGATTGAACTGAATCTCCAACGAATATTTGACCTTTGCAGAAAGCATCGGGTCAAAACGCTGTCCGTCTTTGGCTCTATACTTACCGATAGATTCAACGACGATAGCGATGTGGACCTCCTTGTCAACTTCGACACAACCGACCATGAAAAGTGGGACTATGTCGCCAACTATTTCGATTTCCAAGAAGCGTTGGAAAAACTACTCGGAAGAAAGGTCGATTTAGTAGTGGAGAAAGGGCTTAAAAACAAGTACTTCATCCAGAATGTCAACCGGACCAAACAGTTGCTTTATGGCTGATGAATATATTCTTAAGCATCTTCAGGATGTGCTTGACGCTATAAATGAACTGGAAGGTTTCTTTGCCGACTTTCCAAAACGTTTCGACCTCTTTGAAAAAGACAGGTTGAGGATTTGTGCTGTTGAACGCAAAACGGAAATAATGGGTGAGGCAATCAACCGTATACGGAAGAAGGACCCATCATTTGAGATTCCTAATGGTAAGGAGATAATCAATACCCGCAATAGGATAATCCACGGATACGACAGCGTTGAAACTGAATTTTTATGGGGTTTGGTAATACGCCATATACCACTATTAAAGAAAGACATTGAAAGGCTGATATCCCGGTTCAGCGACGAATAGCCTAAAATTCACCCGTATCAAGCTCTGAATCGTGGTCGTGGTGGTGATGCTTCTTATGTTTCTTTTTCTTATGCTTCTTGTGATGGTGGTAACCGTCATCAGGAAACTCATATTCGTGCTCTATGCCCCAGTGGCCGCGCACGGTGCCGCAACCCGTCATTAACACTGGAAGTATCAGGGCGATGATAAGGGAGGCGATGATAAAGAGTGATTTTTTTCGTCTCATAAACAAGTTGAAAGATGTTATTGCCAAGGTTGATGTCTCTATCAGAAAAACATTGCCACTGCCGAAAATGTTTATAATTTGGAAATTCAGCTATTTTGACTAATTTTGCATCAATCTCTTCCGAACATATAATCATCCCGCGCAATTGAAAAAAACAAACATATCCATAGTATGAAAAAACTGCTTCTCATAATGCTCCTTGCCATTGCCGGATTTGCCGGAATGGAGGCCAAGGATAAGGCCAAGGCCGAAATCACGTTCACCAAGACCTCCCATGAGTTCGGCACCATCAAGGAGAAGGGTGGCGCCGTGACAGCCGTCTACGAATTCACCAACACCGGCACCGCCCCTCTCACGATTATCAACGTCACCAACGGCGGCTGCGGCTGCACGAAGCCCTCCTATCCCAAGTCGCCCATAGCGCCCGGCAAGAAAGGGGAGATAAAGATCACCTTCCAGCCCCGCGGACGCGCCGGCGAGTTTGACCGCGCTGTCAAGGTCAAGACCAATGCCTCGTCAGGTCGCAAGACCCTGACATTCAAAGGTGTCATAGTTCCCTGATCCAAACCCGCATCACGACAGTCATCAATATGAAAGCCCGCACCATCCTCACCCTGACAGCCGCCATGCTGGCCGTGCTCTGCGCCTCGGCCAAAGGCCGGGGCGTATGGCTCGAACAGAAGCATGACTTCGGGGCCTTCGACGAAGACCTCGGCATGGTCTACTGCGACTTCCGCCTCGTGAACACCGGCGACGAGCCGATTGCCATAATATCCGCACGCGCCAACTGCGGCTGCACACGCCCCGAATACTCCCGCGACCCGATAGCCCCCGGCGACACCGCCACAATCCGTGTCGGCTACGACCCAAAGGGGCGCCCCGGACGCTTCGTCAAATACGTCAACGTCGACCTCGACTGCGCTCCCCTGCGCTCGGCACTGACCATACAGGGGACGGTCATCGGCGCCTCCAACACCCTCAAATCGCGCTTCCCGGTGTCATGCGGCCCGATGAAGCTGCGCTCCAAGATGATTGCCTACGGTGAGATAACCAAGGGGCACACCGGCGGCCAGTTTCTCGAAGGCTACAATGCCTCGGCCGACACGCTGCGCCCCGTAGTCGCCGGCGTCCCGCCATATATAAAGGTAGTCCTCGAGCCGGCGGCAGTCCCCCCGGGCGACCGCTTCGTCATCTCGACCATACTTGACAGCAACGGCATCGGTTCGTGGGGCGTTGTGACCGACTCGCTCACCGTCGCCCCCTCCCCCTCCTCGGCCGAGAAGGTGACCGTCGAGACCGTGGCCATTATCGGCGAGGACTTCTCGTCGCTCTCAGCCAAGGAGCGCGAGAAAGCCCCTGTCATAGACACCGACGTCACCGCTATCGACCTCGAGCGAATCTCCCGCAGCGACGCCCCGATCCGCCGCAACCTAACTATCACCAACAAGGGCAAGAGCCCCCTCATCATCCGCAGCATCAGCTGCGCCGACGATGCGGTCAGCGTCGCCCTGAAATCCGACACCGTCAAGCCGGGCAAGAGCACACAGGCCGAGGTCACAGTCGACCCCTCGCGGCTCGCTGACAAGGACCTCCTCAACGCCCGCATCAGCATAATAGCCAACGACCCTGAACACCCCACCACTATGGTACGCGTCGTGGCTGAAGTAATCTAAGAATATAACCGAAACAAATTATACCGTGAAGCATATCGAAAACGATGACCAGTTTGGCGGCCTCACCGTCAACAAAGGAGTGACACAGCCCCCGGTTGTCAATCCCTACCTCCGCACCCGCCGCCGGCGCGTGCTCCCCTCGGCGGCAGAGCTCGTCGAAGGCATACTCAAAGGCGACACCACCATCCTGGCCCGCGCCGTGACCCTCGTCGAGAGCCTCTCGCCCGACCACCAGGCCATAGCGCAGGAAGTGATTGAAAAATGTCTCCCCCACTCGGGCCGCTCGAGGCGCATCGGCATCACCGGCGTCCCCGGAGCCGGCAAGAGCACGTCGATTGATGTCTTCGGTCTCCACGTCCTCCGCCGCGGCGGCAAGCTCGCCGTCCTCGCCATCGACCCCTCCAGCGAGCGCACAAAGGGGAGCATCCTCGGCGACAAGACACGCATGGAGAAGCTCTCCGTCCACCCCGACGCCTTCATCCGTCCCAGCCCCTCGGCCGGCTCCCTCGGCGGCGTGGCCCGCAAGACCCGCGAGACGATAGTCCTCTGCGAGGCCGCCGGCTTTGACAACATATTTGTCGAGACCGTAGGCGTCGGACAGAGCGAGACAGCCGTCCACTCGATGGTCGACTTCTTCCTCCTCATCCAGCTCGCAGGCACCGGCGACGAACTCCAGGGCATCAAGCGCGGCATCATGGAAATGGCCGACGGCATAGTCATCAACAAGGCCGACGGCGACAACATCCCCCGCGCCCAGCTCGCCCAGGCACAGTTCCGCAGCGCCCTCCACCTCTTCCCCCCGACAGCCTCCGGCTGGCAGCCCGAAGTGCTCACCTACTCAGGCTATTTCGAACTCGGAATCCCCGAAGTGTGGGACATGATTGACCGCTACTTCGAATTCGTCGACGCCAACGGCTACTTCGAGCGCAAGCGCAGCGAACAGGCCCGCTACTGGATGTATGAGACAATCGACTCACAGCTCCGCGCCCACTTCTACAACAATCCCGAAATCGAGCGCATGCTTGCCGAGCGCGAAATCCGGGTGCTCAACAACCAGCAGTCCTCCTTCACCGCCGCCCGCGACATCCTCGACCACTATTTCGAAAGCATGAAATAACAAAACATCCACATAATTTATCGTAGAAATACTCACATAAATAGCGCTACGTCATAGTTAAAAATTATTAACAAATGTTTTATGATTTTGAATGATATATGAAAAGTTTATAACTTTGCACTCGAAAAGAAACACCACAATAGTTGCAATCCTTGGACTGATAAAATTTTACGCATTAAATTCACATTTTTGGACTAAGGAAAAAGGCAACTTTGCCACGAGACTCGTCGCGACGACGCTTCCCCGGCGGCAACGATGGTGTAGTGTAAGTATGATATAATCTCTACATTATTGGAAAGGAAACAGTTTTTCAAACTGTTTTGACGCCTTTTGGCTTTGGTCCTGTTGCTCCTTGATTGAAAGGAGCAGCGGACAATTTTTTATACCCCCTGCAATATCAGAAATCGAGGGTGAAGTGGCCGGAGACGTGGAGCATGGAGAGGAAGTAGACCATGCCTTCGTAGTAGCGGTATTTGCCTGTCGGTGGCTCGGCATCCCAGAGCCGCTGCACATATTCGCGTGCAAGTTCGCGCAGCTGCGGCGAGTCGGAGTCGGCGAGGGCTATCGCGCCAACGGCATTTGCCCCGGCCATGCCCCGGGTGTACTGATCAGATGCTTCCGAGCCGTCGAGCGAAAAGTGTCCGTGGGTGAAGTCATCGTTTTTGAAGAATTCCAGCAGGCGCGTCATCACCTCGCGCTGTTTCTCCCTGTCCTTGCCGCAGAGATAATAGTCCATGCCCACGTTCATGGGGCAACGGATGGCGTCATACATGTAGATCGACGTGTCGTATTCAGCGTATGGCCAGCGGTAGGCCGTGCCGTCATACTCGCTGTAGTCGGGATACAGCCCCGTCGAGGGGTGGGCGGAGGCGATGAGGTGGCGGCGCGCCTCGGTTGCCGCTCTTTCCCAGAATTGCCGGTCGGTGGCGGCAGTGCGCGCCCATTTGTCGAGAAAGGCCGGAAGCTGGTAGGAGGGGTCGCTGAATCCGTGGCCCATGCGGTCAGGGACGAAGGTTATCAGTGCGTTGTCGCGGTTATATAGGTTGTAGACACCGCTGCGACGGCCATCCTTGTTCATGATTTTGGCCAGGATTTCGTCGGCCTCGCGCCGGTAGCGCGGCTCTTCCCAGCGCTCTGCGGCGAGATAGAGGGCGGTGACATAGTAAAGCTCGCCGTCGGAGGCATTGCTGCCGCCGAGCTTGGTGCCGTCGGGCTTGCACTGCCAGCAGAAATAGCCGTCCCACTTCGAGCCTTTGTCGTAGGCCATGTGTTTTTTCGACCACTCCCAGAGTTTGTCGAACTGCTCGCGGTGGCCGAGCTGCACGCTGATCATCATGCCGTAGGACATACCTTCGGAGCGCACGTCGTTGTT
This sequence comes from uncultured Duncaniella sp., assembly GCA_910586665.1. Taxonomy (GTDB): domain Bacteria; phylum Bacteroidota; class Bacteroidia; order Bacteroidales; family Muribaculaceae; genus Duncaniella. The sequence goes on along the minus strand of CAJUIX010000013.1, from coordinate 25,942 downwards.
GCCGGTGTCCATTATGAAGGCCAGTCCGTCGGGACTGTCATAGTAGACGGAGCTTTCGTCGTCCTCCTCATAGCGGTCGAGGTCTGCCGGGGTGAAAAAATGGTCCCAGGTCCGGCTGATTCGTTCATCCACCTCCTGCCGGCTTTTGCCGAGCAGGGATGAGAAGAGGTTTTCGGCGTTTGCCCCAAATGATACAATGGCTGCCGCTATCGCGGCGAGTATGGTTCTTGTGGTCATGGTGAAAAAACAGAGGATAATGATGCTTGGAAATTGTACTTGCATACAAATTTAGCACCTTCCGCCAAAATCACCAAATCATCACAGAAAATAGGGGGGAATATGGCTGTATTGCTATTCTTCGAATATTCCACCGATGGCTCGAAGAGCCTGGACAAGAGAAACCCCAGGGTAAGCGAAGGCCGTAGGCCGTAGCGATGCCTGGGGTTTATAATGGGTAGTATATTCCTTTGTCAGAATGTGAACTGGAGCATGGTCTGGATGCGGTTGTCGTGGTGGGAGGCGCCGTCCATATCGACGCGCCGTCCGTAGATGTACTCAAGGCCGCACTGGATGCCGGGCGATATGGTCCACATTATGTTGGCGAGGGCATACTGGGCATACTTGTACTGCTCGTCCCAGGGGGTGGAGCCGCCCTCGTAGCGCGGGGCGTAGTTGCGCAGGTGGCTGTAGGTGGTGGTCATGAATACCGAGCGGGAGAGATTGTATTGCAGGCCGAGGTATCCGCCCCAGGCCTTGACCGGGGTGAGACGGCCGCTGTCGTCGCCGTCAGGCACGAGGTCGAGTCCCCCCTCATAGAGGTCCTGGAAGTAGCTCGTGATTCCCTTGCCATAGGCACCCTGCCAGTAGGCCGTTACCGCCGGACAGAGCGATGCGCTACCGCTCATCTTCACACCCCAGCCGACGATGTTGCGGTTGCGGTCGGCGGGGACGTCGCGGTAGAGCATGTTGCGCATGATTGCCGAGAAGCGGAGCCAGCTCTGTCCGCCACCCCATGAATACTGGACGTAGGCCGGGATGTCGGGGACGCGCTGGTTGACGGTATAGGTTCCGTCACCCGTGGTGGCGGAGAGCATAGGCATCTCGATGCCGGCGGCCACCTTCCAGTGCTTGTCGATATTGTAGGCGTAGTCAATGACACCGTTTGGGATGGCTGTGAAGCCGCATGGGCCCTCATTGTCGATGCTCGGGGGAGCGGCAGCCATGTCGGAGAAGAGGCTGTAGTTGTAGCCGGCGGTGATGCCACGGTATTTTATGTAGGCATACTGCAGGTCGAAGCCATAGCCGGAGCCGGTGAGGTTGAAGTTGATGTAGGCACCGATCTGGTTCTTGTCATTCGGCAGGGCCACAAAGTTGACAAACAGTCCGCTCGTCGCGGCGCTGAACTGCACGAGTCCGCCGTCACCCTTGCGGGGATTCATCGGTATGGCCGAGGTGGCAAAGTTGAAAGCGTTGTCGATAGGGTCGCCCCAGTCGTAGGACAGCGTGGCCTTTGCCTGGCCGCCTATGCCGAGGTAGAACTTCTTATCCTTGCCGACGATTGCGAAGCGGGGCGCTCCGGGGACATTGTAGGCCGCCGGGGCGTTGTCGACAAAGATTTTATGTATGTCGGCAGTGTCGGACCCGTTTTTTTCGGAGCTGTTGATTATGGAGACGCTCTTGATGTCCTTGCGTCCGGGGTTGGTCTGTGCGTGGAGTGCCGGCAGGCAGCCCAGGAGGACGCACAGGGCAGCGATATGGTGGATTTTCATTTTGATTGTCAATAATAGGATGTGTCGATGCGGAATACGAATGATTTTCTGAATATCAGCACAATCACTGTGAAGACAGCCAGCAGAATCGAGTTGAGGATGAAGGGGAAGCTGTTGACGAGGTGGTGGGGGTCGAAAATCGACCTGAAGAAGTCGACTATAAAGGGGGTGGCGCTTATGGAGATATAGTTGGCGGCGAGGACGAAGGCGAGTGCGAGCGTAGCCTTGGCGGGGCGGGTTATAATCTGCGTCGCCTTGTCGTAGATGAGCGGCTGGAACACACCGTAGCCGAAACCGACGAGGGCGGAGCCTGTACACATCAGCCCGAAATCCTTGCCAAGCACCATCATGAGTATGCCGACACCCATGACTATGGTCGAGACTATGAGCGTGGCCTGCTTGAACAGCCTGATGATATACGGGAGTATGAATCCGGGGAGGAAGACGGCGAGAAAGAAGATGGCCGTGACTGTCCCGACGGCGGAGTCACTCATGCCGTAGGACTGCATCAGGAAGGGGGAATAGTAGCTGACGATTACCACCGAATAGCACACGAAGAAGTAGACGGCTATCAGCGACCATGTGCGCGAGATGATGAAATCGTCCTTGACCCGTCCGATTTTCCCATAGCAGTCCGAGCCGGAAGCCGGGGGCGCGGCATGGATGGCCTTGGCCGGTTCTCCTGCCACCGTCGCCTTGGCCGCGACAGTGGCGGAAGCCTTGGCTGACGGGGAAGGGCTTGCGGAAGCCGGATCCAGGTCTGCTTTGGGGATGCCGCGCAGGAACACCGACAGGACAAGCGGTATGGCCGGGATGAGATAAACGAGGAAGGGGAGGTGCCAGTTGCCACGGTTGAGCCATCCGACCACGAAGGTCGCCACGACAAGGGCAATGTTGGATATGCCCGACTTGATGCCGAGCTGCTGCATGCGGTACTTGCCCACGAATGTGTCGGCGAGGAGTCCCGCCGCGAGCGGGATGAGCAGGCCGCAGCCCATGCCGAGTATGCAGCTGATGATGATGAGCTGGACCATGCTGCGGGCAAAGAGGTAGAGGATGCCCCCGGCCAGATAGATGGCGAGGGCAACCACTACGATGCTTATCTTGCTTTTCGAGAGTGACAGACGTCCTGACAGGAGGACGAAGGGTATGATGCAGAGATTGGGCAATACGGTAAGGAGCTGAATCTCCAGTTCCGACGTATGCGGGAAAATTTTGTCAAGATTTCCGAGCATCGGCGTTATGGCGAGTCCGGGAAGATTGACGGTAAGCGAGATTGACCAAATGGCAATCAGCGTCAGGAGGGAGATCTGTCCCTTGCCGGTATTGATTTTCATTGGAACTACTTTTCAGGGTTGGAGGTTGGGGCCTGGTCGGATGCCGCGGGCTTGATAGATGTATCGTTGACCTCACCGATGGTTTTGAGGGATACCGGGCCGAGCTCGCCGTCTTCCCACTCGGTGGCGCGCTGTATCTGCTCGGGGGTGGGGACGTAGCCTGCCGGCCATTTTGAGACGTCGGACGGTTTGCGACCCTCGATTTCCCAGTCGAAGGGTTCGAAATCAGTGCCCTTGTCGCGCCATGAGGGTTTACGCTTTGCATAGACCACGAAGGGGACCCCGATGAAGAAAGCCGAGCCGATGATGAGGATGACGACGTAGACCACCGGGCTGCCGGTGTTGATCTGGGACGGCGGGACGAAGCTGAGCACCATTGCGAGGAGCGCGCCGATGAGTCCTACGGCTGTGACGAGCCACTTGCCGAAGTTGCCGCCGGGCACCCTGAAGCCACGCTTGACGTTAGGCTCCGTGCGGCGCAGGCGGATGAAGGCGAAGTAGATGATGAAGACCATAGTCAGATAGATGATGGTCGACATCTGGCTCAGAATCTGGTAAGCCGACTGGACGCTCGGGAGCACGACGAGCACCAGTGCGAGGATTGACACCATTATGCCCTGTATCCAGAGGATAGAGGTCTGGACGCCGTTCTTGTTGGTCTTCTGAAGGCTGCGGGGGAGATAGCCGGCCTTGCCGACCGAAAGCATACCCGAGGATGGGGCCACGATGACGCAGCTGACCTGACCGATGACGCCGAATGTCAGGAAGACGGCTATTATGTGGCCGAGCCACTCACAGTGAATCGAGGCGAAGAGCTGGTTATAGGCCACTAGGAGCGAGGCCAGCAGCGAGATGTCTTTCTGAGGGATGACGAAGCCGATGGCGAGTGTCCCGAAGATGAACACCGCGAGTATAATCACCACGGCGAAGAATACAGCCTTCGGGAAGGACTTGGCAGGATTCTTCATATAGGGCACATGAACTGCCTGCATCTCCATTCCTGCAAAGAAGAGGAAGATCGAGGCTGCGAGCACGATTGTGCTGAACTTCGAGAAGTCGGGCCAGAATGGCTGGTGGGCGTCGATATAGATGTGGTTGCCGGTGGCGAGATAGATGATACCCATCACGATGAGCACGCCGGCGGGGATTATGGTGCCGAAGAGGCCGCCCATTGTCGAAAGCTTGTTGGCGTAGGCCTGCCCTCGAAGGGAGTTGAAGTTGGCAATCCAGTAGACGCCGAGCACGACGACAAGGGTGTAGATGACGTTTGACGCAAGCTTGGAGTCGAATGTCTCGGGCCAGAAGATGTAGGCCAGCGTCACGGCACCGAACATCAGGACTGCCGGGAACCATATCACGACCATCTGCCAGTCATAATACATGGCCGCCCAGCCCCATTTCGGGCCGAGGCCCTCGCTCACCCAGCGGAAGAGGCCGCCGCTCTTGGTCCATGTGGATGCAAGCTCGGCGCAGACCAGGGAGTAGGGCACGAGGAAGACGAGCGCGGCAAAGACGTAGTAGAAGATGGAAGTGTAGCCGTATTCGGCTTGTGAGGCCAGCCCTCGCATACTGACGATGTTGGTCACAATCAGGATTGTCATTGCCCACATGCCTATCACGGCTTTATTCTTGGGCTTTGCAACTCCGGCCGGAGGAGTCCCCGGTGAAACGGATGAGGATTTTTGAGTTGACATAATACAATGTAGGTTTATAAGATGTGTTTTTTCTTTGACTCCCGGATGGTTGCTTTCGTAAGAATTAAAAAAATTTATCTTTCAGGGCATGCCATTCTGCGTGTTTCTTATACAGATAATAGAACACCGGCAGAGTTCGGATAGTTCTATGGGGCATGGATTTAGCAGATAAAAAAATTTTTTCACCCGAAATCAAACTTTTTTTCGCGGCATGATGTTTTATTCCCGAAAGACAGCTCCGCCGGGTGAACAACCAAAGGGCGGTCCCCCGCGGAGAGTCAAGAGAAAAAGAAAATACCGGAATCCTGGAAAACATTTGATTCAGTTTTTTAACAGCACAGAAGTCTACCACCTAACTCCGGCTCAAATTATTTATTTTTAAAGCCTTTATTACTATTATGGCAACAAAAACCTATTCGCCTATCGTGCAGGAACTTATCGACATGATCGCTAAGAACGGTTGGCAGGACAAATTCCAGAAGGCACTTGATTCGTGCCACGCACTCAACACAATCGAGTATGAGAACATCAAGACACTTGAGGATTATTATGACTGGCTTGAAGGCGAGCTTCACTGGATTCCTGTAGAGAATCCTGAGGGAACAATCGTCTACGAGCATGTCACAATGTTCTACTTCCTTCTTGACCAGAGCCCGGTAAAGGAACTCCAGACTCCTATCATCCCTTCACAGCTCAAGGGCAACGTGGTTCCGCCGCTGTCACCTCTGTCAGAGTGGATGCGTCGTTACATCATCTCCTTCGGTGCATGGATGGATACCCCCGAATCGCTTAGCGACGAGGCCGTACAGAGCTACTATGACGCTCCCCGTTACAACATGGGTGACTATGAGAAACCCGAGGGTGGCTGGAAGACATTCAACCAGTTCTTCGCACGTCGTAAGAAACCGGGCTACATGCCTATCGCCGCTATCAATGATGACCATGTGATTGTATCGCCTGCCGACTCTACCAACGACGGCCAGTGGGAGGTAAACGCTGAATCAAAGGTTAACATCAAGGGCCTCGAATGGAGCATCGAAGAGCTTCTCGAAGGTTCGGATTATAAGGATGACTTCGCCGGCGGTATCTGGATTCACCAGTTCCTTAACACCACCGACTATCACCGCCAGCATGCCCCTGTGGGTGGCAAGGTTCTTGAGGCCCGCGAGCTTCAGGGCGTCGTCTACCTCGGCGTCGAGGCAGTGCCTATCGACGGTGACGAAAAGGGACGTACACACATCGTCCGTCGTAAACTTAACGCTCTTGACGAGGCCGGCTACGAGTTCATGCAGATGCGTGGCCTGATTGTCCTCCAGTCAGAAATCGGTAAGGTTGCCATCCTGCCTATGGGTATGGCCCAGGTATCTTCAATCGTCGTGACCGCCGAGAAGGGCACCAAGCTCAAAAAGGGCGACGAGATTTCTTACTTCCAGTTCGGCGGCTCGGATATCGTCATGGTATTCCAGCGCGAATCAAATGTGAGCATCACTGCCCAGCCTAACGTACACTACAAGACAGGTACCCGCATCGCGATGGCTTATCCTGTAGGTGAATAAGTTCGATATACAGCGCCGGATGCGCTGAAAATTAATAAATCCGAAGGGTTCCCGGAGAGCGGGAGTCCTTCGGACTTTTTTATGTCCCTGTCTGACGGCGGGAGGCGTCCGGCACCTAAAGCGCTGTAACCATGCAATAATCACGGGCGCTTTTCCGTTAAGGAAATGTGATGAAAACATGGTCAGAACGTTTTTCTTGGGGCTTCCTGCCGTGGAAGCTTATGCCGGTTGTCGCCATTGCCCTCGCGGTGGCGTCCTTTTCTGCATGTTCGCCGAAGAAAAACACAGCCGCCACGCGCAACTACCAGGCTTTCATTACCCGCTACAACATCTACTTCAACGGCGACGAGCATTACAAGGAGACTCTCAAGGAGATGGAGCGCGCCTACGAGGACGACTATTCCTCGCAGCTCTTCATGCACCCCGTCGAGGCTTACTCCGACCCCAAGGCTCCGCAGCCCTCGGGCTCATTCACCCGCTCGATTGAGAAGGCGCAGAAAGCCATACAGCTGCGAAGCATCAAGAAGCGCCCCAAGCGCAAGGCGGGACGCTCGGCCGACCCGGAATACAAGAAGTGGCTGAAGCGCGAGGAGTATAACCCCTTCCTCCACAACGCGTGGATGCTCATGGGGCGCAGCCAGTACTTCAACGGCGACTTCCTCGGCGCGGCCTCGACTTTCTATTATGTCGCCAAACACTTCTCCTGGCTCCCGGCCACTGTCACCGAGGCCAAGCTCTGGCAGGCGCGCAGCTATTGCGGGCTCGACTGGCTTTTCGAGGCGGAGACCATACTGACACGCATCAAGGAGGACGAGCTGACCAGCGGAAGGCTCAAGGAGCTGTATTATTTCACCTTTGCCGACTTCTATGTCCGCTCGCGCGACGATGCCGCGGCCATCCCCATGCTCAAAGAGGCCATACGCTATGCCTCAGGGGCGCAGAAGACGCGCATGACCTTCCTCCTGGGGCAGCTCTACGCCGCTGTCGGCGACAAGGGGGCGGCTTACGGCGCCTTCAAGAAGGCAGGCGGCTCGAACTCGGCATCGTATCGCACCAAGTTCAACGCACGCATCAAGCAGAGCGAGGTCTACCAGGGTGCCGACATCGAACCCGAGGTGAAGTCGCTGCGGCGCATGACCCGCTATGACCGCAACAAGGATTATCTCGACCAGATCTACTACGCCATAGGCAATCTCTACCTCTCGCGCCGCGACACGGCCAACGCCATAGCCAACTATGTGCTCGCCGCCGAGAAGTCGACCCGCGGGGGTATCGAGAAAGCCATATCGCAGATTACACTCGGAGGGCTCTACTTCGAGCAGCACCGCTATGACCTGGCGCAGCCATGCTATGCCGAGGCTGTCCCGCAGCTCCCCGACAACTATCCCGACATCACTACGCTGCGCCGTCGCTCCGACGTGCTCGACGAGCTGGCCGTCTACTCGCAGAACGTGGTCCTCAACGACTCCCTGCTCCGACTCGCGGCCATGCCCGAGGAGGCGCGCCTCGCCGTCATCGACAAAATCATCGAGGACCTGAAGAAGAAGGAAAAGGAGGAGGCCGAGGAGGCCCGCCGCGAGGAATATCTGGCCGAGCAGGAGGCCGCCGGCTCGAATCTGAAGCAGGAAAACGCCCAGGCGCCGTCGACCTTCGTGATGAACACGGACAATTCATGGTATTTCTACAACACCGCCACCCGCAATGCGGGCAAGACTGACTTCCAGAAGCGCTGGGGCTCGCGAAAGCTCGAGAATGACTGGCGAAGGAGGAACAAGGCCTCGTTCAGCCTCGACGATTTCGGTTCGGGCGACGACAAGGAGGCCGAGGAGGGTGAGGAACCGACCGAGTCCGACAACCCGGAGGCCGACGCCGAGGCCAAGGCCCAGGCTTCGGAGGAAGCGAAGGCCAACGACCCGCACTTCCGCGAGTATTATCTGAAGCAGATACCCTCGACCGATGCCGAGAAGACCACGGCTGAGGATGTGATCCGCGAGGGCCTGTTCAATTCGGGCCTCATCTTGAAGGACAAGCTGGAGGATTTCGATGCCGCCGACGGCGAGTGGCAGAGACTGCTGACCCGCTACCCCGACAACATCTACAGGCTCGACATATATTACAACGAGTATCTCATGAACGTGCGCCGCGACCGCCCCGTGGAGGCCGAGCGCTACCGCCAGATGATACTCACCGACTTCGCCGACTCGGACTACGGCAAGGCGATGGCCGACCCGAACTACATCGAGAACCTGCGCTCGATGTTCGCCCGCCAGGAGCAGCTCTACGAGGATGCCTATTCGAACTACCTCGCCGACAACAATGCCGAGGTCCACAAGGCCTACGAGAAGATGACGACTGACTATCCGCTGTCGCCGCTGATGCCCAAGTTTATGTTCCTCCACGCGCTCGCCTATGTCACCGACAACAAGCCCGACGAGTTTAACGCGACTCTCAAGGAGCTGCTCGAGCGCTACCCGGAGACCGACGTCACACCTATGGCCTCGGCCTATCTCAAAGGCATGGCGCAGGGGCGCAAGCTGCGCAGCGGCAGTTCCAACATGCGCGGCATGCTCTGGGACATACGTCTGACCAACGACTCGACCGCCACCGGGGGAGCCGAGATTGAGTTTGTGCTCGAGCCTGAGGAGCCGCACTATCTCGTGCTGCTCTTCTCGACCGAGAACATTTCGCCCAACCAGCTGCTCTTCGATGTGGCGCGCCACAACTTCACGACCTACGTCGTACGCGACTTCGACCTGGAGGTGATGAACTTCGGACGCCTCGGCCTGCTGCTCGTGAAGGGTTTCCAAAACGAGCGCGAGCTGAACCACTACCGCTCACTCCTCGCGCAGGACAATGGCGTCATCATCCCCGAGGGTGTCCGCCCCGTGCAGATCAGCAAGAGTAATTTCGAGAAACTTTTGCAGGGCGGCGGTTCCTTCGATGACTATTTCCGCTTCATCGGCGAGGAAGATGCCAAGAAAACGCATGAGTCTGTGCTCCCGCCCGACGAATATCCATCGGCCGAGGAGATGTTTGATAACTCGGAGGAGGAATCAGCCCCCGAGGGAGAGGCAGATGTCGAGACTGAACCCAAACCCGCAGCACCCGCACGCCCGGTTGAGGAAACCAAGCCTGAAGTCAAGTCTGATTCTGAAGCCAAGCCGGCTGCACCCGCACGCCCGGTTGAGGAAACCAAGCCCGAAGTCAAGACTGACTCCGTGGCAAAGCCGCTCATACCGGTTAAGCCAAAAACTATGCCTGCCAAGACCGACTCAATGGCGAAGCCCGTCATCCCCGCAAAGACCGATTCGGTAGCGAAGCCCAAACTTCCCGTGAAGCCCGCTGTGCCGAAGCCGCAACCGAAGCCCGCGCCCAAGGCCAAACCTGCCGTGCCCAAACCGCAGCCCAAGCCTAATCCCATGACGCCGAAACTCCCCGACTACCCTCTCGGAAGTGAAGGCGACGACGAGGAGTGATATGACTCATTATCAGACAAAGACACCTGCTATGAAAATATTCTCAATGGCTCGAAGAGCCTATGCAGGAGAAACCCCAGGGTAAGCGAAGGCCGCAGGCCGTAGCGATGCCTGGGGTATTAGGGCGCATGGATATGGCCATGCATCGAAGATGCTAATCATCAGAATGACCAGGCTCTCCGAGCCATGAGCGGCTCTGCTCTTTCCTGGCCCCAGGCATCGCTACGGCCTGCGGCCTTCGCTTACCCTGGGGTTTCTCTTGCCTGCGGTCTTCGACCTATCATATAAAAAATCGTTAAGCTTGGTATAAATGTGTGGTGAGGGGTGGTTTATTGGGAATTTAGTAGTAAATTTGCATTAAACAGAATTAGTTTTTGCATTAAACAGAATTAATATCTGCATTAAACAGAATTAGTAGATTAAGATTTGGTAATACGATATTAAGATGGCCTCGACTATACTTTGGGCAGATGATGAAATCGACCTGCTGAAACCGCATATTCTTTTCCTGAAGGGGAAGGGCTACGACGTGGTGACCGCGTGCAGCGGTGCCGATGCCCTCGCCCTCGTGGACGAACAGGATTTTGACCTTATCATTCTCGATGAGAACATGCCGGGTCTGACCGGCCTGGAGACCTTGCAGAGGATAAAGCTCGTCGCTCCACATATCCCGGTAATCATGATTACCAAGAGCGAGGAGGAAAACATCATGGACCAGGCTGTCGGGAGCAAGATTGCCGACTATCTCATAAAGCCCGTGAATCCGAAGCAGATTCTGCTCTCAATCAAGAAAAATCTTCATTCCGACGAGCTTGTGTCGTCGCAGACGGGCAGCGACTACCGCCAGGAGTTCGCCCGCATCTCCTCGATGATTGACTCCGCGTCGACTATGGCCGACTGGATGGAGCTTTACCGCCTGCTGGTGCACTGGGAGATGCAGCTCTCGGCTGCCGACACGCAGATGGATGAGCTTCTCGAAATGCAGCGCAAGGATGCGGGCGTAGCCTTCGCAAAATTTGTCAAGAACAACTACGAGCGCTGGATCACGGCGCCGCAGTCGGAGGGGCGCCCGGTCATGTCGCCCGATATTTTCAAGACCCACGTCTTCCCGATGCTCGACGCGGGCGAGAAGCTGTTCTTCATACTGATTGATAACTTCCGCCTCGACCAGTGGGCGGCGGTGAAGCCCCTGCTTGCCGACAGTTTCAACTTCCGCGAGGAGCTTTACTGCTCGATACTCCCGACGGCGACCCAGTATGCCCGCAACGCTATCTTCTCCGGGCTGATGCCGAAGGATATAGCCACAATGTTTCCCGAGCTGTGGGTCGACGAGGACTCTCCCGAGGGGAAGAATCTCAACGAGTCACCCTTGGTGGCCACTCAGTTTGAGCGCTACCGCCGCCAGTGCAAGTTCTCCTACACGAAAATCAACGACTCTGCCGCCGGCGAGAAGCTGTTGCGCGAGTTTTCCAACCTCCTGTCGAATGACCTGAACGTGATAGTGTTCAACTTCATCGACATGCTCTCCCATGCGCGCACGGAGTCGAAGATGATACGCGAGCTGGCCTCGACCAACGCTGCCTACCGCTCGCTGTCGGAGTCGTGGTTCCGCCATTCGTCGGCTATAGAGATTTTCCGCCGCATCGCCGCGAAGGGCTACAAGATTATCCTCACCACCGACCACGGCACAGTCCGAGTCGACAACCCCGTAAAGGTCGTGGGGGACAAGAATACCAATACCAACCTGCGCTACAAGATCGGCAAGAACCTCGCCTATAACCCCAAGCAGGTCTATGAGGTGAAGAATCCCGCGAAGCTCGGTCTTCCGGCGCCCAACGTCTCGTCGACATACATTTTTGCGACCGGGCGCGACTTTTTCGCCTATCCGAACAACTATAACTACTATGTGCAGTATTACGACGGCACCTTCCAGCACGGCGGCATCTCGCCCGAGGAGATGCTCGTGCCCCTGATTACGCTTTCAGCGAAATAAATGAAATAAATTGGATATGGAGAAGTTATTTGTCACATTAGTTTTATCTCTCGCGTATGGCCTCAGTGCCAATGCGACGGATTATGTCGTCGTGGGTGAATTGGAAGTGCCGGACGGTGAGAAGGTATATATGTATGACTATGACATAAGGAAAAATATTGATTCGGCTATGGTCGTCAATAAGAAGTTCCTATTTGAGGGACAATATGACCGACAGGCCTTTGTGCGCATTGAATCCGGGAAGCAATACTCGAATTGTGTGTTGGAAAAAGATACTGTATGGGTCGATTTTGAAACTCACTTCTCCAAGCCTAACGGACACTTGAATGACGGTATAGTCAAGTTGGTGGAAAGTAAGAACAATCTGTATGGCAGGCTTGAAATCCTGCGGGATTCTATTGGGAAATTGCAAATCCCGGAATCAGAGAAGGAAATCATGTTTAGGAAAGCGGGGGGAATGGCGCTTAAACCATATCTTGAAAATATCAAATCTACCGCTTGGAACAATCCTGACGGAGTCGGAGAGGCCGCATTAATGGAATATGGCTCAACATACACCCTCACTCCGAAGCTATGGAACGACTTCTATGCCTCCCTGCCGCAATACCTTAAAGATAGGCGAATGGCTGGGAGATTCGATAGTAAATATAAGAGCATGGAGCGGTCGGCTGTCGGTAAACCTTTCACTGATTTCGAGGCTGAAAATATCGAAGGAAATAAGGTGCGTTTCTCTGATTATATCGGTAAAGGGAAGTATGTCCTGGTAGATTTCTGGGCTACATGGTGTGGCCCCTGTCGCAAAGAGGCGGCCGATGTCCTTGCGCCTTTATATGAAAAATATAAGGACCGTGAAGATTTTGAAATCCTCGGAGTGCAGGTGTGGGAGGACAGAGATAAGATGAAAAGCTGGCTCGCCAAGACTCCTACGCCGTGGCCTCAGATGCTTGGTAGCGGAGATACCCCGATGCAATTATATGGTTTTGATTCAATCCCGATGATAATTCTTTTCGGCCCCGACGGAACTATCCTGGCACGCCAGTTGAGAGGTGACGGCCTCGTTAGGACTGTCGAATCATATCTCGGGGTGAATAAATAAGTTTTTTATTCGGCATACGCGGCACGCCGCGTCCCTACAGACATTACAATTATGACAGATTAAATCAATTATTATTTATGAAGAAACAGATAATGATTCCCTCGATAGAGGCGCTGCCCGAGGCGGCTCATGAATTTCTAAGCCTCATGGACGATGCGACCGTCTATGCCTTCGACGGCGAGATGGGCGCGGGCAAGACGACGTTTATCAATGCGCTCTGCCGCGCTTTGGGCGTGGAGGAGGACCCGACCGGCTCCCCGACTTTCTCGATAATCAACGAGTATCGCTCCGACACTACTGCCGAGCTGATATATCACTTCGATCTCTACCGCATTGAGAATCTCGAGCAGGCTTTCGACATAGGTATCGAGGATTATCTCGATTCGGGCGCGCTCTGCCTGATAGAATGGCCTGACCGCGTGGAGGATATTCTGCCCGACGACACCGTCAGGGTTAAAATCGACGTTCTGCCCGACGGAGGTCGTTGCCTGACTATCGGTTGAGGACTGTAGGGACGCTTTTAAAAGCGTCCGCATCACACTGCATGATGTTACAATCGTCATAATACATGTGAATTACAATCGTATGTTGTGGACGCTTTTAAAAGCGTCCCTACGCACACTGTGATTATATTTATCTATGAATTTTATCGAGCTTGACGAGTGTGTGTCGACCAACTCGGCTCTTGCCGCTATGGCCGGGGAGTGCGACCACGGAACTGTCGTGAGCACCCGCTGTCAGACGGCTGGGCGCGGGCAGAGGGGCAACTCCTGGGAGGCGGCTCCCGGGGAGAATATAACCATGTCGTTGCTGCTGCGCCCGAAGGGGCTTCACCCGGCGCGCCAGTTTGTGATTTCCGAGGCTGTCTCGCTGGCCATTGTCAAGGTGCTGCACTCCTATCTCCCATGCCGTTGCGGAGAGTGTGTGAGCATCAAGTGGCCCAACGATATCTATTACGGCGACAGGAAAATCTGCGGCATACTGATTGAAAACAGTATCACTTCGACCGGCATCAACCATTCGATAGTCGGCATAGGCATCAATGTCAACCAGGAGCGCTTCCTCTCCGATGCGCCAAACCCGGTGTCGATGCGCCAGATTACGGGCCGCTGCTTCCCGATTTATAATCTGATGACTGAAATCGGCGCAGAGATTCTCAGCATGGTCGACGAGGTGGTTGACGATGTCGTGAGAGGTCGTGAGGAGGGAGTCGAGCGGCTCGGACGGCTATACTTCGCGTCGCTCTGGCGCACGGATGGCTTCTACCCATACCGCGACAACCTGCGCGGCGAGATGATCGAGGCCCGTATACGCTCCGTGGCGCCCGACGGTGTCATCACCCTCCTGCTGACCACAGGCGAGGAGCGCTCATATCGCTTCAAGGAAATCAGTGCGGTGGTTAAAGAATCTTTATTATGAAAACATTCGCGGAGGCTGTCGTGTTATAAAGGCACTTAAAAACTTCTGAATTATGAATGATTTCAATGAAATAATCAACAGCGACAAGCCCACCCTCGTGGACTTCTTCGCCACATGGTGCGGCCCGTGCAAGATGCAGGGCCCTATCCTGGAAGAGCTTAAAAACAAAGTGGGCGATACGGCAAACATCGTCAAGGTCGACGTCGACCGCAATCCCGACCTGTCGGCCAAGTACCAGATCCGCAGCGTCCCGACCCTCATCATCTTCAAGAACGGTGAACCGCAGTGGCGTGCGTCGGGCCTTCAGCAGCTCGAAATCCTGGAGGACAAGCTCCGCATCCAGGAGCAGCCGGGCAAATAGTCCCGAAGCCCGTGCGGCACAGACAATTTTTAAGCTCGAAAACAAGACCTGAATAAGCGAAAGGCCCGCGTCGGAAGCGATGCGGGCCTTTATCATGCCGGGCGGGAATTTTTATTTTGGTGAATCGGGAGGGATTTTTTAAATTTGCGCAAATATATACATTACACTTTACACGCATATCGCCATGAGTGACACATTGGAAATTTCAGAAGTATATCGCGCCGCGCAGGTGCTCCGCGATGTCGCACGTCATCCCCGCCTCATCGGGGTGCCGAAAATCAATCCCGAATCAGAGGTATATCTGAAACCTGAGAACCTCCAGCACACGGGAGCCTTCAAGCTCCGCGGTGCCTACTATAAAATCTCGCAGCTGACGCCCGAGGAGAAAGCCCACGGCGTCATTGCCTGCTCCGCCGGCAACCATGCGCAGGGTGTGGCCCTCGCCGCGACCCACAACGGCATCAAGTCGCTCATCTGCCTCCCGGCGGGTGCGCCTATCTCCAAAATCGAGGCCACGAAGCGTCTCGGAGCGGAGGTATGCCTCGTCCCGGGTGTCTATGACGATGCCTATCAGAAGGCCCTGGAGCTTCAGAAGGAGCACGGTTACACGTTTATCCACCCCTTCGACGACCTGAAGGTGATAGCCGGCCAGGGCACTATCGCGCTCGAGATTCTCGAGGAGATGCCTGATGTCGACGCAGTGATTGTCCCAATCGGCGGCGGCGGTCTGATTGCCGGCATCGCTTTCACGCTCAAGCAGCTCCGCCCCGACGTGAAGGTCTACGGCGTGCAGGCCGAGGGCGCTCCCTCGATGTACAAGTCGGTGCATGACGGCGAGCGCACGCGCCTCGACAAGGTGGCTACGATTGCCGACGGCATCGCCGTGAAGGAACCGGGCGTGAACACCTTCGAGTTCTGCTCGAAGTATGTCGACGAGATTGTCACCGTGAGCGAGGATGAGATTGCGGCAGCGATTCTCGCCCTCATCGAGCAGCAGAAGCTCGTGGCCGAGGGCGCGGGAGCGGTGTCGGTGGCTGCGGCCATGTTTGACAAGGTGCCTATCAAGGGCAAGAAGACTGTCTGCGTGGTGTCGGGCGGCAATATCGACGTGACGATACTCAACCGTGTCATCACCCGCGGCCTCGTGAAGAGCGGCCGCAACTGCACTCTGACTCTCGACCTCACCGACCAGCCGGGCCAGCTCTCAGGCGTATGCCAGGTGCTCGGAGAGAATGGTGCAAACATAATCTCCGTGACCCACGAGCGCAACTCGCATATCACCTCTATCAACGGCTGCCTTATCCGCGTCGAAGTCGAGACCCGCAACAATGAGCATATCGAAATCCTCCGCAGCGCCTTGGCCGAGAAGGGGTATCATGTGGTTTAAGGTTTACAGTATAGAGTTTAAAGTATAGAGTATAGAGTTTAAGGTTTAGAGTTTAGAGTTTATGAAACAACTACATTGTACCTCTCTCATGCGTCTGCTCCCCGTCGTGACGGGGCTTTCGCTGCTGGCTGTCGGCTGTAAGACTTCCGAAAGCAACTATCGTCAGGCCTACGAGACGGCGGTCCAGAAGAACCGTGAGTCGTCGGGCGTCGACTCGACTATCTATGCGCGTATCCGCAACAGTGCCAAGACCTCTGACCTCGTGGCCGCGGGCGACACCATGCCCATGCGCACGGAGTATATAGGCTACACGGAGGATGGCGGCTCGTCGCGTGAGTCAATCGGGCAGTACAATGTGGTTGTCGGGCAGTTCAAGCAGGTGTTCAACGCCCGCCAGATGCGTGCGCGCCTGCAAGGGGGCGGCTATGACAGCGCGTTTATCGTCCACACCCGCGAGCCTCTCTACTATGTCTGCACCGCCGCATGCAAGACCCCCGATGAGGCAGCTGCCGCCTTCGGGCGAGTGAAGTCCGACCGGTCGATAGTGCTCCGGGCGCCAATGCCCTTCATCCTGCGCCCGGCACATCTGGCGAGGTGAGGAGAAATTTTTTGTTGCAAAGAAAAATATCCGTATTTTTGTTGTCTTGAACACCATAAGTTGTGACAATATGAAAAATATCATACTCTTTGACCCCGTCGAGGCGCGCGCGGCGCTCCTCCCCCTCACCCTCACGCGTCCCGTAGCCCTCATCCGCCACGGCATCACCACGATGGCCGAAAAATGGCAGAAGGCCATCCCGGGCGCATACTCATATTCGACCCAGGACTATCTCTCCACCAAATATCCGATGATAGAGGCCGCCGACGGCGACAACCTCTTCATCGCCGCCAACATCCACCCCGACGCGACGCTCGTCGACGCCATCCTCGCCCTCCGGCCGGGCCAGGAGCTGACGGATGCCGACGGACGCCGGCTGGCAAGCCGCGGCAGCGGCACCCCGACAGAGACCGTCGGCTACGAAGGCCCTGCCCCCCTCGCGCTCAACCATGTCTATGACATCTTCATGACCAACGACGAGGCTCTCCGCCGCGACTTCGAGAGCCTGACCGCCGGACGCAGCTCGCAGCCCCTCAGCGACACCTGCCGAATCATCGGCGAAGCCTCGCAGCTCTTCATCGAGGAGGGGGCGACGGTCGAGGGCGCTATCATCAACGTCACCAAAGGCCCGGTCTACGTCGGGCGCGACGCCGAAATCATGGAGGGAGCCTGCCTGCGCGGCCCGATAGCCCTCTGCGAGCACGCTGTGGTCAACATGGGCGGAAAAATCTACGGCGCGACCACCCTCGGCCCCTACTGCAAGGTGGGAGGCGAGCTCAACAACGTGGTCATGACCGGCTACTCCAACAAGGCCCACGACGGATTTCTCGGCAACGCCGTCGTCGGCGAGTGGTGCAACCTCGGCGCCGGCTGCACGGCTTCGAACCTCAAGAACACCTACGCCCCCGTCAAGCTCTGGAGCATGGCCGAAGGGCGCTTCGTGAAGACCGACCTCCAATTCTGCGGACTCATCATGGCCGACCACTCCAAGGCGGGCATCAACACGATGTTCAACACCGCTACCGTCATCGGTGTGGGCGTGAACTTCTACGGCGCGGGCTTCCCCCGCACCTATCTCCCCTCGTTCACCGAAGGCTCCCCCCTGGGGATGAAGCCGGTGATTCTCGACAGATTCTTTGACACCGCCTCGCGCATGATGGCTCGCCGCCACAAGGAGCTGACGCCGGCCGACAAGGAAATCTTCATCAATATTTACGAACAAAGCCAGAATCTCTAAGATGCCAAACGTATCAGAACGCGGCACCCTCATGCCGGCCTCCCCTATCCGACGTCTCGCCCCCCTCGCCAGTGAAGCAAAGGAGCGCGGCATCAAGGTCTACCACCTAAACATCGGCCAGCCCGACGTCCCCACCCCCAAGGCGGGACTCGAAGTGCTCAAACACATTGACCGCGACGTCCTCGAGTACAGCCCCTCGGCCGGACTCATGTCTCTCCGCAAGAAGCTCAAGGAATATTACCACCGCTTCAACATCGAGGTCGAGGTCGACGACATCATCGTCACCACCGGCGGCTCCGAGGCGGTGCTCTTCGCCTTTATGGCCTGCCTCGACCCGGGCGACGAAATCATTGTCCCCGAACCGGCCTATGCCAACTACATGGCCTTCGCCATCTCTGCCGGCGCCAAGATTGTCACCGTCCCCTCCAATATCGACCAGGGCTTCGCCCTACCCCCGGTTGAGGAGTTCGAGAAGCTAATCACTCCCCGCACCAAGGGCATCCTCATCTGCAACCCCAATAACCCGACGGGCTACCTCTACACGATGAAGGAGATGCTCCAGATCCGCGACCTGGTGAAGAAATATGACCTCTTCCTCTTCTCCGACGAGGTATATCGCGAGTTCTGCTATACAGGCGCGCCCTACATCTCCGCCTTCCACCTCCCCGGCATCGAGGAGCAGGTGGTGCTGATCGACTCCGTGTCGAAGCGCTACAACGAGTGCGGCATCCGCGTCGGCGCCCTCATCACCAAGCACCCGGAGCTGAAGACCAACGTGATGAAGTTCTGCCAGGCGCGCCTCAGCCCCCCGCTGCTGGGCCAGATTGTGGCCGAGGCGTCAATCGACACCCCGAAGGAATACATGCTGGCGACCTACAACGAGTATGTCGAGCGCCGAAAATTCCTCATCGACGAGCTTAACAAAATCCCCGGCTGCTACACCCCGATACCTATGGGCGCCTTCTACACAGTCGTGAAGCTCCCGGTCGACGATGCCGACAAGTTCTGCCAGTGGTGTCTGCGCGACTTCGACCTCGACGGCGAGACCGTATTCATGGCTCCCGCCTCGGGTTTCTACACCTCGCCCGGCATGGGGCGCGACGAGGTCCGCATGGCCTACGTCCTCAAAAAAGAGGATCTCGCCCGCGCCATGAAGGTGCTCGCAGCCGCACTCCGCGAATATCCCGGACGTACAATCTGATTCCCCGACGCGCTCCGCAGTCAAAATCTCTCTAAATATGACTAAATCCATCCTCCGCACCCTCATCGCCCCTGCTTCGGCAGCACTCATGCTCCTCGCGGCGTCGTGCTCGACCATTGCCCCCTCGAATTCCGGCTTCGGCGACGTCACCATAGGCATGACAAAGCAGGAAGTGGTCAAGAAGTATGGCAAACCGCTCCTCGAGAACCTATCCGAGCAGAACGGGAAGCAATACAACGCGCTGACCTACGTCAAATCGGTCTACGTCTCCGGTGAGTGGCGCGAAATCAGGACCGAGCTCTTCTTTGTCGACTCAAAACTCGTAGACAAAGTCGAACAAATCCTCCCACCCAAGTCCCACCACCCCTGACCCGACCTCAAGACATCGAATCTAGATAGACAATAAAAATACTTTTCTCATAAATAAACCAAAAAATCTCAAAAGTCAAAATTCCAATGAATAAACCTTATGTTTTAGGTATCGACATCGGTGGGACCAACACCGTGTTCGGCATAGTCGACGCGCGCGGCGTAGTCATCGCAAGTTCTTCAATCAAGACACTCAAACATGCTGACTTCAACGACTATATCGACGAATTGCACACGGAGGTGACACGTCTTCTGAAAGCCAACGACGCCGAGGACAAGATTCTCGGAATCGGCATCGGCGCCCCCAACGCCAATTACTACACCGGCCGCATCGAGGCCTGCGTCAATCTCCCCTGGCCGATGCCGGTCCCCCTGGCTCAGACAGTCAGCGAGAAGTTCGGCATACCCGTCGCAATCACCAACGACGCCAATGCTGCCGCTATCGGCGAGATGACCTACGGTGCCGCCCGCGGACTCCGTGACTTCATCATGATTACCCTCGGCACCGGCGTCGGCAGCGGCATCGTCATCAACGGGCAGCTCGTCTACGGCCACGACGGTTTCGCCGGCGAGCTCGGCCACGTCATCATGAAGCGCAACAACGGCCGTCTCTGCGGCTGCGGTCGCACCGGCTGCCTCGAAGCCTACTGCTCGGCCACCGGCGTGGCCCGCACCGCCCGCGAATTCCTCGAAATACGCAGTGACGACTCCCTCCTGCGCCAGCTCCCCCTCGACTCGATAACATCAAAGGATGTCTACGACGCAGCCGTCAAAGGCGATAAGATTGCCAACGAGATCTTCGAATACACCGGCAACATCCTCGGCGAGGCATTTGCCGACTTCACAGCCTTTTCCTCGCCCGAAGCCTTCGTGCTCTTCGGCGGCCTCGCCCGCTCGGGCGACCTCCTCCTCCGCCCGCTCCGCGAGTCGATGGAGAAGAACATGATGAAGATGTTCAAGGGAAAGGTCAAAGTAATCCTCTCAGAGCTTAAAGAGGCCGACGCTGCAGTGCTCGGCGCCAGCGCCCTCGGCTGGGAGGCAGGAAAGGCCAATACCGCTCCCTCGCCCGTAGCCATGCCTACCCAGGCATAAGGCCCCGACCGGCACATCACTCCAACGAACCAAGCGCATCCGCACCCCCGCGGATGCGCGTTTTTTTCACCACCCTTTTACTTTATCGCACTATTTCAGGCGCAGACAGGGGTTAACTTTGTGGCATTAATAACCCAATAACAACCAACGCCATGAATAAGCAGGAAAAATCCGCAGCAAAACCAACCACGAAGAGCCAAAACGCCCCCATGCCCGTGTCGAAAAGATTCTACAGCTACGTCGAGGAGCGCATCCTCGAGGCATGCTGCGCCGTCGGTGCCGACGAAGCTGTTTTCATGGCAGCGATGGCCTCCATCCACGGCTATATCCTCGACTCGACGGTTCCCGCCAAGGAAACCGACACCACTGTCATGCTCATCTTCTCACTCCTGCGCCCCGAGATCGACCGCGCCATATCCCGCTCCTCAGCCGCACGACGCCGCGCCGCCCAAAGAAAAGCCAGACAGGAAACCAACGAAAGCACCATAGAAAAAGCCCGGGAAGAAGTTCCCGAGAAGTCCTCCAACGAAGCCAAAGATAATACCCCGATAGCGCTCAGAGAGGACGTCTGCAAAGAAATCAAAAGGGAAGCCACAAAGAAAAACACCAAAGAATCACATCAGGCTGTCAACGAAGCA
This sequence comes from uncultured Duncaniella sp., assembly GCA_910586665.1. Classification (GTDB taxonomy): domain Bacteria; phylum Bacteroidota; class Bacteroidia; order Bacteroidales; family Muribaculaceae; genus Duncaniella. The sequence continues at coordinate 4,719 of CAJUIX010000013.1, read as the reverse complement.
AAAGAAACAGCCAAAGAGAACCTTACAGCGAAATCCCCTGCCCTCGACCGCCGCGACCTCCTCAACCGCCGCCTGCGCCACATCCGCAAAAAAGCCCTCGGCAAGCTGTAGGGTATGTTGCGTGCAACGTCCGCCGGCGAATGGAGAGGTATTTCTATGGCTCGGAGAGCCTAATCATTATGATGATCAGCATCTTCGATGCATTGGTTCTATACGGGCATCATGTACCCCAGGCATCGCTACGGCCTGCGGCCTCCGCTTACCCTGGGGTTTCTCCTGCATAGGCTCTTCGAGCCATATAGACACCGCACCTCCACAGAAATTAATTTTATCTCCCTATTACGGATACATAACAATCCTATCTATTCACAATCAAAACGCCGCATGGGGCGGGTATACTTGATGTATACGCGCGCCACGCGGCGTTTATTGTGTAGTTGTGGATTGCCTATAGGGAATGGGGGGAAATCAGGCGATTTCGACGTTCATGCCGGGTTTGTCGAGGCAGTAGCAGCGGGTGGGGATGCCGGCGGGGACGTAGGAATTGAAATCGCATGCCTTCTGCGGCTCGCCCCAGAAGTGCATCGGGAAGAAATTGTCGACCTTGATTTTCTTGAGGAACTCCTGGGCGCCCTTGGCGAAGCCGGCCCCCATGCGGGCGTCGACCGGGAACATGGCCACCTTCATTTCGGGCACCTCCTCGGCGATGCGGTTGAGTATCTTCTCAAACTTGGCGTCGGCCTGCTCAACCTCGCGCTTGGTCGACTCCTCGCTCCAGTGCCAGTCGTTGAGGTCACCTGCGTGGAAGATTACGCTGCCGTCCTCAAGAGTTATGGCGAAGCTCACGCCCTCGTCGGTCGAACCGTAGGCCTTCACCTGCGTCGTGCCGGGAATCTGGTCTATAACGTCGCCAGCCGACATCCATGCGACCGAAAGGCCCTTCTGCGGGACGATTTTCGAGAAAATATCGTTGGAGAGAACATAGATGCGCTTGCGCTCCTGCGCCAGCTCGAATATGGAGGCGTTGAAATGGTCGGGATGATGATGCGAGACGAAGAAGACCACGTCCTTCGAGGGGTGGTCCTTCAGGACTTTTTCGAGTTTCTTGTCGGGATCTTTGTAATAGTCGAACACCATGACTGCACCCGGAGTGGTGATGGCGAAACCGCTGTGGTCAAGATATGTAACGGTAATCATAGTTCTGTGAGTTTATGTAGATATATGTTATTAGTGTCCCTGCGGAGACGATGCGGCGTCCGCGGGGACGCCTGCATATATATCTAACACAAATCCACGGCGGCAGGTTCAGCCCGGAGCACGTTATAGAGTGCTTTAGAGGATGCTTTTAAACAACAATACCCTTAGTGGCGGTAAAGTTTGAGGATGCCGTCCTCAAAGACGAGGTAGATGCCGTTCTCATAGAGCCACACCTCACGTACAAAGGAGTTGTCGGCTCCGCGGTCCACCTCGCGTGGCGCACCGAGGGCCAGACGGCACTCCTCGCGGGTCATGTCGAGGGCCACGCGGCCCCTGACGATGTTGTCCCAGGTGGCATCGGTAATCGAGGGGTAGCGCAGGCGCGGGTCGGTAAAGGAGAAAAGAGCCGAAAAGGAACGTGGCGTGTAGCCCTTCGGGCCGGGGTGGAGGAAGATGCGGGCAGAGGTACCCTCGTCGTCCGTGAATGACACCTTTATGGGATAGATGTCGTTGCCGGGAGTTACGGAGTCGACGTTGACGGCCACAAACTGGTGGCCGTTGACCGAATTGTCATTGTCGTCGCGCCAGGTGCGCGTCAGGACATAGAGGCGCTTGCCGTCAATGAGCGCGCGGGCGGAGTCGACGAGGCTCTCCTGGATGGTGAAGGGTATCGACAGCGGGCCCTGCGCCTCGACGCGGGCTATCGGGCGGTTGATGCGATAGACGAGCGTGCGCCCCTCCGGGCCGGCAAAGCTGATGTCGGTGACGGAGGTGCCGGTAATCGAGGGGGATTCCTTGGCGCCGGTGAATACGAGCGTGCTCCCGCCGAGCGAGTCGAGCGGCGAGGCCGTGGCGCCGAATATGAGGCGGATCTTGTCGTCAGTGACGCGGAAGCGCTTGCCCGGCTTCCACTCCGACAGTCCCTGATCGGTGATACCTGTCAGGAAGGTGTCCTCGGGAGTGACGATGATATTTTCTTTCTTCACATCGCGCTGGCTGACCATAGGGGTGTACTCCACCCCCGTGAAGCAGCCGCTGAGCAGCAACATGAACAGCAGTGGGAGTAGTCCGAGCCGGGTAGAGGATTTCATTTTCAATATAATGTGTGTGCGTGGGGTGGAGAGATGTCTGTGTGGTAAAGATTGAGTTGACGCGGCGTGGTGTCCCGGGACCGGGAGCCACGCCGCGCCAGCCTTTTCAGACTATGGTTTACTTGGGTTCGATGCCGAGGTTCTCAAACATGAAGGAGTACATGTCGGTGTACTCTTCGAGCACCTTGGCAATGGGCTTGCCAGCACCGTGGCCGGCCTTCGAGTCGATGCGGATGAGCTTGGGAGCGTCGCCCGTGTCGGATGCCTGGAGGGTGGCGGCATACTTGAAGGAGTGGGCGGGCACGACGCGGTCGTCATGGTCAGCCGTGGTCACGAGTATGGCCGGATAGGGAGTGCCGTCGTTCTTGATGTTGTGAATCGGCGAGTAGTCGAGCAGATACTTGGCCATTTCGGGTGAGTCGGCGCTGGTGCCGTAGTCCGAAGCCCAGTTCCAGCCGATGGTGAAGAGGTGGTAGCGCATCATGTCCATGACGCCCACGCGGGGGATGGCCACCTTGAAGAGGTCGGGACGGAGATTGACAGTCGCGCCGACGAGGAGGCCGCCGTTGCTGCCGCCCTCGATAGTCAGATAGTCGGGCGAAGTCCAGCCCTCCTTGATGAGATATTCGGCTGCGCCGATGAAGTCGTTGAAGACGTTGAGCTTGTTCATTTTCGTGCCGGCCTCGTGCCATGCCTCGCCATACTCGGAGCCGCCGCGGAGGTTGGCCTGGGCGTAGATGACACCGTTCTCGAGCAGGAACATGCGGTTGGCCGAGAAGCCGGGAGTGAGCGAGACGTTGAAGCCTCCGTAGCCGTAGAGGTAGACGGGGTTCTTGCCGTTGCGCTCAAGACCCTTCTTGTAGGTAAGGAACATCGGCACCTTCGTACCGTCGGCCGAGGGATAGAATACCTGCTCGGTCACATATTCGCCAAGGTCCACACCCTTGATTTCGGGCTGGAAGAGGAGGCGGCTCTCGCCGGTCTTGACGTCGTAGGCATACTGTGCGGAGGGGGAGGTAAAGGACGAGAAGGTGTAGAACACATCCTCGGGATACTTGCGCTCGGTGTAGAGCCCTACGGAGCCGTAGCCGGGGAGCTTGACGTCGGAGAGCTTCTTGCCATCCATGTCGTAGACGGCCACCTGGTTGGCGGCGTCCTTCTCGTAGGTGAGGAAGAGCTTGTCGCCGGCAAACTGGGCGCCGGTCAGCACGCCCTCAGCCTCGGGGACGAGTTCCTTCCAGTTTTCAATCTGCGGGTTGGCGAGGTCGGCCACCATGAGGCGGTTTTTGGGAGCGCCGTAGGAGGTAAGCATATAGATTTTGCCGTCGATGACGTCGATGACGCCGGTAGTGTAGTCCTGAGTGGGGGCCATAGTCACCCATGCGCCGTTCTTGCGCACCTTGAGTTCGTTGCCGACACCTGCGCCGCCCACGCTGACGAAGAGGACGGGCGATGACTCAGCCACGTCTGCCGAATGGAAGTGGAAGGGATGTGCGGGGTCGCTGAACACCACTGTGTCCTCGCTCTGCGGTGTGCCGATCTTGTGATAGTAGACGAGGTGGTTCTGGTTGGCGTTGGAGTATTCCTTGCCCTCCTCGGGTGCGGGATAGGCGCTGTAGTAGAAGCCGTCGCCGTCCCAGGCAGCGCCGGTGAACTTGGCCCACTTGATGTGGTCGGGAAGCAGCTCCTTGGTCTTGGTGTCCATGACGTAGATTTCGATCCAGTCAGAGCCGCTGCGGCTGATGGTGTAGGCTGTATATTTGCCGTCCTTCGACTGGAATACGCCTGTGAGAGCCACGGTGCCGTCGTCGCTCAGGGTGTTGGGGTCGAGGAAGACCTCGCGCTCGGTGGAGTCGAGAGTCGGCTTACGGTAGAGGATGGACTGGTTCTTGAGTCCGTCGTTCTCGTAGAAGTAGAACATGCCGTCGTTCTCACGGTAGGTGAGTCCGCGCTTGACGAAGTCGTTCAGCTCGGTGAGACGCTTGTTGATTTTCGAGCGGAAGGGGATTTTCGACAGATAGGCCTCGGTGACCTTGTTTTCGGCCTCGACCCATTTGAGGGTCTCGGCTGCGGTATCGTTTTCGAGGGGGCGGTAGTTGTCGCTGACAGCCATTCCGAAAATGGTGTCGACCGTACCGTCAGAAGGGGCGGTCGGATAGGCAGTGGTCTTGCTGCCTGAGCATCCGGCCAGTGAGCCGAGGACTGTTGCAGTCATAAGGGCATAGCTTAGATTTCGTGATAGTGACATAAAAAAGAGGGATGAATGAAGAAATGTGACTATTTTCCACAAAAATACTACTAAAATCCCAATCTCCCACCCAATTTAGCAAAAAATAATGTTTCACGCCATTTTGGCAGCAGCATCTTGTCAATAAATATTCAGTAGATGACAAAAATTGAATTTATGCTGTTAAACATCTAATCTTTAGGC
>CAJUIX010000012.1 GCA_910586665.1 uncultured Duncaniella sp. | reverse complement strand
GCCTGCGGCGTAACATAATCGAATGTATTAACTAATTTTTTAAAGATACTTATACCCTTTGAATATAGCATAATGTCGGTGTAGCGGGAATTATAGTTTAGTGACGCCTTGAAATCTACACGCCCGGCTCCCTCAAACGGGTTACCCAGTCCCCGGTTGCGGCCGAGCCACTCGCAAAGCTCGATAATATCGGACTTGTCAGATGTAAAATACACATACCTGCTGTCCTTAAGGACGGTGAGCACATCGAGGTAGTCCGACAGCCTCCAGGACATATTGTAGTTACCGACATCGGTACTGAGATATGGAGGATCAACCAAAAACACCACATCCGGGCATCCCTTATACCTGTCAAACAGCTCGCGATAGTCACAGCTTACAATCTCGAGTCCCTCGAGGTAGCCCTCTGCGTCATAATATCCGCGCCTCACGCAGTTATACATAGTCTGCCTGCGCAGTTGGCCCAGCGATGCCGCACGCTTGCCCGAGAACAAAAGAGAGCTCGACAGGGTGATATAATCGACAAAGCCGGTCTCAGCCTCCTCCCGCTCGAGCATCGACAATATGGCGGCCTTAATATCCGCGGGCACGGCCTTCAGGCGTGGCTGCCCGGCAAGGAGCTCGCGCAAATTATCGAGGATACGGTTGGTATTGTCGATATTATCAATCCGTCGACGGTAGTTGTCATAGTCATTATACACGACGGTGGCATTCGGGCGCTGGCGCTTTGTTATGTGCGACAACAGGCCTGACCCGCCAAAGAGGTCCACAAAGACTGTCGCGTCATCATAGTTACCGAGTAGCCTTTTGTACTCACCTGCAAACATGCGTTTTTGGCCCACAAACGGCAGCGGGGCCGACATAAATACCTTGCTCATTATTACTGTAGATTAGAGCCGCAAAGGTAGGCTGTCGCCTCCAAAAACAAGCAACGGGTCTGCCGTCGACCGCTGCAAACCCGCCGCATCAAACTCCACCCGTATGGCGCCTAAACATTAAGGCTAAACCTGACACCCTCCTCACCGGCAAGGAGTCTGCGCGTAGGCTCGATATTGTTGTCATATATGTGGACGTTTCCGAGGTTGATAGTGATTGACTTGAGAGGCATGTCGATCATCCTCGATATTAGGTAGAGATGATATATGTCCGACGGAAGCCCGAGGCTCGCGTCAGAACTGCGTTGGTAGGCCGACACCACGAGGGCGCCGGCATCGACTTGGAACTGCACCAGGCTCAGGCATGGCGCCTGGTTGGTCTCCGCATCGGTCGCCCCGAGAAACAGCACATAATTTTTGGAGTTGCGACGCTCGGTATTGATACGGCGGATAAGACCGGGCAGCTTGGCCATATATGTGGGATAGCTGTTGACAAGGCTCTGCCCGCAATAATCCCACCAGCCGATACCCTCCTGGCGGTAACGCTCCACCGAGCGCTCGCCCGCCATGAAGAGCGACAACTCGCTTTTAAGCTTTTTACGGGCTATCCCGTGGCTCTCAAATATCTCGAGCAAATCTGCCGGCTCGAGCGTGATATGCTCGTTAAGCAGATAGACGATGCCACCCTTTTTATTGTCCTGCCTCCTGCCCTCGTTAAGGATTTTGTTAAGGATGTGATGATACTTATTCATATCGCTATTTTATTAGACTAAACATACGCCAAATATACAGTCCCACCCGGGACAAATCTAAATTTTACCCCCCCGAGCGACTGTAAGGCAGTTGCAGTCGGCTCCCAGCCGCTTTATACTTGAGTATACCGTCCGCTCGCTCACGGCGTATTTTTCAGCGAGCACAGCCACTATATATGACACTTTCTCTCCCTTCGCGGCCATATCCCTATAATCCATATACAGGTCGACATAATCGACGTCGGCAACCCTCAGTCCGGCATCCTTGAGACAATATAGCAGTCCTCGATTGAGATTTAATACTTCAAATGCTGTCATTTTAATATTAATTTTATAATTTTGTGTTACTCTTACCTACATGATAAAAACGAGACACCGCAGTCAAAGGCTTTAGCCTCCGGCTGTGCGGTGTCTCGCATTTTGTTAGTATGTAGGTAAGAGGACTACTAACAGGCCGGGGGCTTTTATTATGCCCGCTCCCCGGTTAAGGCTTAATCATTTTGCACTGTTTTAGAAAATGATTAAATTTGTGGTATTCTAATCACAATTAGAACTTTGTTCATTGACCCTCTGCCGCAGCGATGCGCCGGAGGGCTTTTTTTGTTGGCTTTGAGCCTTAGCGTATTACATGCCAATTAGACCAAACAAAATCAGGGCGCGTCCACGATGAGCGAAATTGCATACTGCCGTCATGATGACCAAACAAAATCTGAAAGGCTATCGCCTCCAGGCCAAGCCTACAGACTATCAATAATGCGGAACCTCTTGTTGGATTGTTTTTAAACATTGACTCAACGCGATAAATGCCTGTCTCCGTGCAGTTGTCGACATCATCACCTATTGATGACCGCCTCACCAGTGCGTCGGGTAGCAATGATTCAAGTATGGCGGTTGTCAATATGGTTGTCTTATCACTCATGCCGCAACCACCTCCTCTCCACTGGCTATGTTGCAAACTGGAGTATGCGCCAGGGATGCCAGGACAGGTCGTAATGCTTGTACTCCCTCAGTGCGACATCCAGTGCGTTTGAAAAGAGTATTTGGATGATGCCTTGTCTGCTTTGAAAGACAATCAAGGCTCCAAACAGCCATTTGGGATCCTTGGTGGGTGTCGTTCCTGTCGCAGCATCCCCCGCGCCGGTATACAGTCCAAAATCTTTCGTCTCGTCCAAGGCCCGAAACAAGCCTTTGTACGTCATTGCATCCGTCATAATCTCCTTGAGCAGGGAGTTTGAGAGCACCTGCCTTAGCAGCTCGGGAGTCAGGGCGTCTTTGAGTAGTGTTGTCTTCTCGCTCATGCCGCCCTCCTTTCTCTAAAGGATAATGCATTGAGAGACTGTATTTTACCCCCCCCGATTTCCAATTAAGTCTTCGGGTGCGGGCGTCCAATCGGTAGCAATGTTGCCTCGCTCGAGCTTCACCCTTGAGAGACGGAATTCCACTTTGGAGTCACTGTATATAGCAAATAAAGTGTCTGCTTTTTTAGGTGTAACAGCTATTTCGTTATGCCCCTCCTTGATAATGCCCATAGGTATTATTACGTCTCTATTTGCTATCGCATCTGCAAGCTTAGTATGCAGATAAACCTCTATATAATTACGACCTTCCCCGGATTTTGCAAAATAAAACGATAACATGTGCGGGACATTTGCCTCCAGCGGTTCGGCGCATTCGTAAAAGGCAACAGTCGAATTATTGCCTACCGCAATCGGAGCTGATGTCTCTTTCAGCAAGTTGCGTCCGCCAATCTGTATGGAGTCTCTCACAAGCCTGAGCAGGTCGGATATTTTGACGCGCTGCGCAGAGCCGGCGGCATCGGTCAGGATGATGCTCGTATCATCGGCAGGGGTGGTGGTTGCCGGCAGAGCCGACAGCTTGGTTGTCTTGTTACTCATGCGGCAACCACCTCCTTTCCGCTGCTTAAGTCAATGTGGTTGTGTTGACTTTTGACCAACTGCTCCAAGTCCCGGACTGCTTCCTCCTGATATAAATATCGAGGCGTCCCCAATGAATAAATATCTGCGTCCCGGAATGATGATCGAAAGCCAGATAGATTACGGGACACGCGAGCCCGACGCTTACACCCGGAGGAAGATTGAGAACTTCCGTTGTCGTATGTGCAATGCAGAACTGGTTCATATCGTTCAGGTCGGAAACCGTGCCATATTTGAGACAGCGCATAAACGGGCCGATTGTCGCTAACACATCTGTCAGCTTGACTGTTTTCTCGCTCATGCGGCACTCCTCCTTTCTTGAAGGGGTAACACATTGAATTGCAAGAAATTACCCCCCCCGAATTTGATATGTCAAACTCTTTGGTTGTCCATCCGTCAAGCAATTCGGCCTTTTTAATCTCGCTATTGAGCTCGATGCCGGCTATACCCTGTATGACAACATTATTGTTAACCGATACGCCATAATAAAAATCTAAAAGCATTTCGGAGCCGGTATACACAACTCTAACTTTCTGTATAGTTTTAGTCGAGATTCTGAGGGTTGATACTACGCCAAGTGACACTCCGCCAACGTTATTCCCACAAATCATCATGTGGATGAGCGCGGACATTGGCTGAGTATGGTTCCATTGTGTACCTACTTGGAAAGTAACAAAGTGTGTCGCATTGCTTCTGAATTTAGCTATATTATACCAGCCTTCTGTATTGAGTACATTTTGCACCAGCCTCCCTTCTTCAAAAAGTCTCTCCTTCTTGATTTTTTTGGTCGAGCCGTCAGCATCAATCGCAACCAGCCTGTCATTTCCACCGAGGGAGCTGACCTCCTGAGAGCCTTTGAGCACGTCGCTGAGTTTTGTAGTCTTTTCGTTTGCCATAATCCATTAGTTTAAACAGTGGTTAAATGATATTTTGCGGCGGTGGCGCCTGCGGGTCTGCGTCGACGTGGGGGGGTATGGCAGCTTCAAAGACTCGCAACTCTTTAATACACTGCAAATTACCCCCCCCGATTATATCCTCCGGGGCCGGAGTCCAGTCAGTCGGGATATTGCCGCGCTCGAGCTTATAAGCCCCGCATGAGTAAGGCGACGCAGACTCGACCCTAAAATGGGCGGTGCCGGTCTTTGTGCATTTGATTGTCAATGAAACCCTATTCCACTCTCCCGTGGGTCCTGAAACTTCCTGCGCAAGAATCTGCGCTTCCGCCGTGGTCTTGGAGTGGGTGGCATCCCCTTTGTTCTCCCAATGAGGCCTACAGTAATCATTGTCGGTCTTGACTGCCGCAGAAAAGGTATAAGTTTCACCGGCTTTAATTACTACCTCTTTGTAAATCTTACCCCATGAGTCGTTTGGAGTGTACATTTTCATACCAAGCTCGGCGGAATCCTCTTTTTTACCGCCCTGTCCGCCAGCCGTCAGATACCCCGCAAACGTCCTTGTCCCGGTCAGCAGATTACGTCCTCCTACCAGTATCGACTCCCTAACGAGCCGTTTGAGGTCGTCAAAAGTCACCGGGCGTAGTGACCCTGAGGAGTCATATACCATGACCCTGTCGGTATCAGCCGGGGATGACGTCGTCGCCTCCGTGCCGAGTCTGTGAGTTTTTTCGGTGCTCATAATCTTAAATATTTAAGTTAGATATAATGTTATTTTGAAACCTTGATTTGGAATCCCCCGAAATTGGGGCTGCTGTCGTCGGAGACCCACACGACTATCGATAGCGAGCCGCCGGCCCCGGCCGATATTGACTTGACCGTGGCCTTGGCCGGGCAGTCCGCATTGTCGGCCACGCCGCCGAAGCCCGCCAGGTCGATAATCGCGTTGGCGGGGGTCAGCCCGTATGAGGCCGGAAAGGTCAGAGTATAGCCGGCCGCCGCATTGGCGCCCTTGCTCATAGTCACCCCCGACGACGAGCCGGGATAGAGTATGTCGGTCTTTGTCGCCCCTGTAGAGCCGGTCTTGGTCGAGTCCGTCACTCGCCCGGCATAGACCACCTTGGGCTGCCTGACATTGTCGACTATCATATCCCCTCCGAGCAGGAGCCTCATGCGCCCCGATGCCTCGTGGATGATGACCAAGTAGTTATTGCTATCCTTGGTCCATGCCGCGCCGTTGCTAAAGACGCGCATCAAAAACTGGTCCACCACGACCGACGGGGTGAAGGAGCTGACATTGGCCGTCGCCGTCGCGCCCCGGGCACTCAGTTCGAAGGCCACGGTGTAAGTCCCCGCGGGGAGTGCGACCGAGAAGGTGCGTGAGAAGGACTGCGCCCCCGTCGACGCCCCTGTTGCCGGCTCCGCCCAGCCACCTGCATTGACGCGGGCAACTACCGCGGCACCCTTTTTGACGAGCACCGCGAGCGAGGCCGAGCGCATGGCCGATATTGTGTCGGACGATGTCGACGTGTCAGCCGCGCCCATTGACACAGACCCGGCAACAGTTATCTTGAGACTGCCGGGCGAAGAGAGCGTAAAGCTGTTTGTCGCGTCGACCGTGTTTGTCGCGGTCTTGGTGGCCGTGCCTACAGCCGATATACTGCCGAGGGTCTTTTTGGTGATCGAGACAGCCGAGCCGGAGGGCAGTACGGAGCCGAGCGAGTAGGACGTGCCGTCCATTACCGCGCACTGGTTGCCGGCGGCATCAAATATCCTCATGGCCCTGTCGTCGGGGTCGAGGAGTATGTGCCTGCCCGACTCGTCGCCGGCGATGACCGTCCCCGACACCCTCACGTCGTTAAACGTGCCCCGGTTGCAGGTGACATTGCCGCCGAGCGCCTCGAATATGACATTGCCCGAGGCGTCGCACATGCGGATATACTGGGCGCAGAGGTTGTTGACAAAGGCCAGCTCGCTAAACAGCAGCTGCGTGGCTATGATGTCCCACTGCGCGCCCGACTCCCAGTAGGTCTCCCAGCCCGAGGACACACCCGGCTTTTTAGTGGATGACTTGACGTGCCGGCTCTTACAGGCGTAGGCATAGACCTTGCTGCCGGACTTTACGAGCACCATGTCCTTTTTGGACTCGCCGGACGCCCCGGACTCAAACATATAGGTCGAGGGATAATCGTCCCAAAAGCGCGGAAACGGGACGTATGGACCTGTCGGACCCGCAGGGCCGGCACCGCCCTTGACAGTCTTGAGCTCGATGACGACGGTCGACTCGCCGGTAGTCCATAGCGAGACGGTCTTGCACCACATGTAGGGATATGTGTCGGTGGGCGCCGTGAGCATGCCCGACGCCTTGCGGTCGGCCATAGTGCGCCAGTCGGACTCATTCTCTGTCGGCTCCCAGCCCGTATTAAACATATAATACTGCGTCTGAGACTTGATGCCCCGGCCGTCCACGACGTAGTCAAGCTGTATGCTCGCTGTTGCAATCTCCCTCATAGCCATAGCGTCATGCGGGTTGTACCGCCGTTATGTTGACAAGCGGCGAGGCGTTCATATTCTCTGCCATTGCGCGGGTGACGGTATAGGACGACTTAGGCACTGTGTTGTCGGTGTTTTGGATAGTGCCCGCGGGGTCGAGCACCGCGAAAAGAAACAGCGTCCCCGAGAGAGTCTCACCCGACGTGCGCTTGAGTATCGGAGTAAGGGTCACAGAGCCGTTGAGCGCCGGGTTTTGGTAGATGCGTCCGTCGGCCGGGTTCGGGTTGGGGTGGATGACGTACGGGTCGGAGACGTCGGCGACCGTCTGCGTGTCTGCCGCGATGAGCTGCCCGGAGTCCTTGCTGTAGCACTCCACCTTGACCTCGCCGAAGGTGTTGATGTCATCACGCGATACGGTGTAGCTGTCAGCCGAGCTCTTGAGCACCCACTGTCCGGCAACCATTAAATACCACTTGCGACTGAAGGCACTGTCGGCAAGCATCGCCCCTCCGCGCCAGCATCGCGCCTTGAGAGTCACCGACGTATTGGCCGATGACAGCGTCATGCTCTGCGATGCGTCGCAGTAAATGTCGGCCAGGGCGCCCTCGCCGAGTATCGGGAGCACGCGGATAGCGTAGGCCGCGCCCCCGTGGCTCACCTTGTTGACATGGTTTATCGCCAGCTGCACGCGTATATTGACCGGCACGCCGCCCGACGCGGCCACGATGTCCTTGTTCATTCTGAGGCCGCCGAAGGGAGCCTCGGGGTCGTTGTCGGAGGCCTTGACGCGGCGGAACACGCCCGCCCAGTCACCGCTGTTGCAGATGCCGGCGTTGTCAAAGGTCAGCTCGTCGTCGTTGGCAAACCACTTTGTGGCCGAGTCGTTGACCTTGTCGGCCAGGGCGGCTGCCGTGTCATCCGGGTCGGACGACATGAGCACCACCTTGAGCAGCGGCTTGTCGGCCACCGTCGTTATACCCGTCCATGCCGGCTCCACCGAGGAGGGCGCAGACGCGGGTCCTGAGTAGCGCTGGTAGATGTCGCCCTGCGCACCCTGTAGGAAGACAGTGTATGTGACACCATCCGACACATAGATTACCTGGTATGATGCGGACGCGAGGCTCATGACTCGCCCCCTTCCTCCGGCGCGGCGATCCCGGCATCTGCATTATCCTCGGGGACGGCATCAGTATCGTTGTCACTGCCGGGCATCTCGGAGGTCCCGGCATCCTGTCCGTCCTCCGTCCCTGCATCGGCATCCTCCACGGGCTCGGAGTCCTCTGCCTCCACAGGCTCGTCGTCAACAAAGCGCGGATCGGTCGGCACCGGGAGCGGTCGACACACGATGCCCTGCTGCTCCTCGTAGGCCTCGGTGTGGCTCAGGAGCACACCGCCGATAGCAGCCATAGTCTCCTCCGGGTGTGCGAGCCAGTCGCGGTCTATGGCTCGGATGTCCCTGAACCATATCATATAGCTGCCGTCGGCAAACTGGCGGCGCTGTCCCTCGAGGCCGAGATGCTCAATCACCTTGCGGCCTACCTTGGCATAAGTCTTGTTACTGTCCATATCCATACAAGTTTTTGGGGTTGAAACAATCTTCGGCCGCAATCAGGATGCGGCCCTGCTCGTCAGCCAATTTGGTGCCGTCGGAAAACACGAGTGTGCGATACCCGGGAATCTCCAATGTCTTGTTATCGTCCATATCTGTATCTGTTTTTGTGGTTGGTTGTGTCAGTTATGTATCAGGATTATACCCTGGTCGGTTGTCAATATCGACCCGTCATCGAGCGTGATTGACTTAAGCGGGCCTCTGTCGCTTATGCCGAGGCGGAGCTTGCCGCCGTAGCGGCGCTGCACCTGCGCGGTCGATATTTTGGGAGCGCGCCCGGTGGCCACAGGCTGTGCCGTGTAGCCCACGGAGCCGGAGGCGTTGCCCTGCGATGTGTACCAGTTGAGCGAGAGCCACAGCTCCGGGTCGGTAATGTCACCGTGCGGGTCCCGGACCCGTGCCTCGGGGTAGATATACTGCGTGCCCGCCTTAAACCTCTGCGAGGCGGAGATAATGGCCGCCGTGAGCTGCGGCATGCGCCGGGCAATGGTGAGAGTGTCGGTCGGGGCATCCGCTCCCGGAGTGACCGCCGAGGGGTTGCCGTCGGCGGAGTAGGCCGCGCGGCATCTCAGCTCCAGGATGTCGCCCATGAGGTCGCGGTGTATGGTCGCCTCGGTGCCGTCAGCCGATATGTCGATGTCGTAGTCGAGCTTCGACGGGCTGGCGACAATGTCGCGCCATATCGCGCCCTCGCGCCGCTCCCACACAAAGCGCCGCCTGGACGCCGCGATCTCGGTCTGCCCGCTGCGGAGCGAGGCCCTGACCCTGATGTCGTGTACCGTCTCTCGTATGGGGTAGTAGCCCAGGGTGCCGTGCGGGTCGAGGGTGAGCACCGGCATGGGCGCCACGCTCTCGCACAGTAGCTGCCTCGAGGCCATGACCCTGTGCACCTCCCCCGTGCGGGGGTCCATGTATTCACCCTCAAATTGCAGGGTGAGCGGGTGGTCGGGCAAGGCGTTGCGCCTGACCGTGAGCAGTCCCGCGTCGGCGCCGGTAGTGACCAGCGAGTATCTCGTGCCCTCCGTCACAGCGGTTGCCACCCCGTCCTCGTAGGCCGTCCACTTTGGGTTGGCGATTTCCACGCGCCCCGCGGGTATGATGCCGTCGGGGTCCGACACCTCGAGCCAGGGGCGCAGCCGCGGGTAGACGAGCGTCCAGTCCGGCATATAGCTGCCGTCCGTTGCGTCAAACTGCTGCGACGGGGCAACGTTGCCCTCGGCGTCGATGCCGCAGCAGGTCGCCAAAGGGGAGTATATAAAATCCACATCCTGGTCTACAAATATATTGTCCATGCTCTGTATCGTATCTTTGGTTATCTAATCCTTAGTCTCGCCTTTGCCGTCCGAGGCTCCGAGGTACCGTCGCGCAGGATTACCGAGACTGTAAATATCACCACCGGGGGCAGTCCCGACTCCTTGTCAAGGTCGGCCTCCGTGATAGTCAGCGTGCCGCCCGCGGAGGCGTGCTTTGAGGCCCACACGCTGTCCGAGGCCACGCGCTGCGCCCCGGATGAGTCCTCCGAGTAGCGCGTCCACTCTATGTCCTGCGGCAGGATGTCGTCGGTGACGTCCTGGTTGTGGATGACAGCCCGGATGCCGAGTGTCGCCTTAAACTTGCGCGGGTTGACGGCGCGCGGCGCGCCGAGTATCTCCACCAAAAAGTCCGGGTTGCCCTCGCAGAGGTCCCAGTCCGGGTTGTTGTATGCGGGAGGACGCCCGACAGTGGCAGCGTCCACGACGCATATCCACACGCAGCCAAGGTAGGTCACAGTGTCCTGCCAGTGGCGGTTGTCGGCGGCCACATAGTCCCGGATATACACCCCCGCCGGGTCCCAGGCGCCGCGGTAGCGCCGCCCGTAGACCGGGCTCCCCTGGTAGTCCACCTGGTACAGCTCCTTGGCGAGGAGGCCCCGCACATAGATGTAGGGGTGGTTGTAGTTGATCGGGAAGTCATTGAATATGTCGAGGCGCTTGAGCCTGCCGATGATGATGTGGTAGTTGTCCTGCTCCAGCACAGGCTTTGTCACCCCCTCGAGGTAGACGATGCACCCCTCGCGGCTCGAGAGGTACCAGCATGACTGGCGCGTCTCGTCAACCGTGTTGCCGCGGTGGACGATGTTCATGCCCGGCACCGGGGCGTGGTTGGCGCCACCGGGCACCTCCGCGTCGGGGTATAGCAGGACGCTCAGGGTGTTGGCCGCCCGGTTGACAGAGAGCACGCGCATCCACGAGGTCACATAGCTGCCGTCGGCGAGCAGGGTGTTGATGTCGCCGTAGACGATGTCATGCTCCGCTATGGCGGTCCAGTCAAAGTCCCAGCGCTTGCGCATTGTCAGCAGCCATGTGCCGTCCGGCTGCTCCTCGGCGGACTCGATGTGGCCGGACTCGGACAGCATCATGTCGCTCTCCTGGGCCATGAGGCGGTTGACGATAAGCTCCGTAAACATCGCCGAGCCCCTGACCTCGAGACGGTCGGTCTGCACCCTGCCGTCCTTTGAGATAAGCGTGCCCTTACCGGCAAGCATCGAGTCGACAGTCTCGCCAAATGTCGCCCCGCCGTCGAGCTTGGCAAGCTCCCTGGAGACCAGGCCGCGCAGAAACGTTATCAGCCCCTCGGCGGTGTCGTCCTTTGTCTTGCTCAAAAACTCGCGCATCGAGCGCAGGGCCGAAAGCAGGTTGTTGTCAGTCCAGGGTGTCTTGTCGCCGGTCCTGATAATATCCGGCAGACCGGCACCCGTCTCTATATGCGAGCGGATTTCTCCGATTTCGTTGCGCAACTTGGTGATAACGCCTGTCGACAGCGCGTCGCTTATCTCAATGTCCATCTGCTCCGGCAGAGCCACCTTGCGGGTTATTTTCGTTATGCGGCTGTCCCGGTAGCCGGCGCCCGGGAAATACTCCCCGCTCTCGAGCCTCACGCGTCGCCCTGCTCGCAGCTCGACGCCATGCTCCCGGATCCAAATATAATCTGTCGGGGCCTTGTAGACGGACACATCGAGCGCGTGCTGCTCGTTATAGGCGTTGACAGCCTCGAGGAACTCCTGCTCCGCAAGAGCGTAATATTCGTCCGGCATACTGATATGCCACAATATATACTTATCCCCTACCTTGGGCGCGAGGATGTCGTTTGGAAGCTGCATATCCGCGCTGGGAAAGACGGTTATAATCTCAAACTCCCCGGTATCGCTGTCGTAATTGACCTCGAAATAATGGCTGCCGTCCTCCTCCGAGCCGAGTCCGGCGAGCTCGGACGGCTCCTGGAAGCTCACACGCTTGACCCTGCCCGCAATCTCGTAATCGTTGGGGTCAAAACCAAGGCCGTCATCCTTAAAGTAGTAGACGGTAAACTTACTTCCGTCCCTGCCGGTCCGCTCCTCGCTCCTGACAGAGCTCACAGTACCTGTGCGCCGCGGATAGATGTCGGCAAAGGCATCCGCCTCGTAATGGTGTACCACACCGTACTTGTCCGTGTTGATGTCAACGTATTTGGCTCCTCCGGGCAGTTGCAGGCGGCTGTGGCCGTATCTGGCGGGGTCGATATTACGGGAGCTGCCTGTGGGATAGAGACGGGTGTACACCCTGGCATTGTCGGCCACATCCGGGCGGATCTGCGTAAGGCCCTTACGGTAGCCGAGGGTGACGCGGTCGCCGTGCTCGCATCGGCAGAGGTTGACAGTGGTCCCCTCCGTCCAATACTCGGTACCGACAGCCTTGGCAATCTCCGCGAGGGCCTCGTCGCAGTACCTGCCATTGTAGCTGACAGTGATATTCGTGCCTCCCTCGACCGTGCCTACCTTCCAGTCCTGCGTCCCGAACCCCGCATTAATCGACGCGACAACCAGTGCCACATGCTCCCGGGGGGATGCCGTCAGCTCGAACACCGGCTCCGAGCCGCCGTCGGTCGTATCAAGCACCAAAAAACGCCCGATCAGGCTCTCCGCGCCGTAAAAATTGACAGAGTACTCCCACCTTGCCGTCGACCTCTGCAAGGGACGGTAGCGCTCGGTAAAGACATAGCGCCGCCCGAGGAAGTCGGCGTAGTCGTTGACACCGAGATCCACGCGCTCCGGCAGCGTGAAGCGGAGCGACAGCACGTCGCCCGCCTGGATGCCCTCGGTCTGCGTGCTGCCGGTCCCGGGGTCAATAGTTGCCTTTACTTGTCCGTCTTGTGAGTATATATCGAGCTTCATAACCACTGTTTGATTACTGTTTGAACACTGTTAGACAACCGGCTTTGGCTCCCGGAATCTGACCGAGAAGCGAGCGGCCACACCCCCGTTAAGGTCGACGAGATGCTCGTAGTCGGAGCAGTCATCATAATACACCCTGTAGGTCTTGCCAAGTTCCGGGACCTCGAGCTCGAGCCATCCGTCCTCCCCCTCCTTGAGGTAGGAGACAAAGGCCTCGCGCCTTGCCCGGAACTGCGCGGCGTTGTCCGCGGCAATGGCAAAGCGGAGTGTTATGTCGCGCGGCTCCCAGCTCCTCGCAAGCTTAGCCGGGAGGTTCTCGCCATCCTCCTCTTCAAAGGACACGGCCGCCGGCTTCTTGGTGCCGGGTATGCGCTGGAGGGCCGAGTAATTCCTGGTGTCGCCCTCCTTGTCCTCGGTGAGCCACGCGCCAAAGTCCTCCCACGCATCCCTGCCGTTGATCAGCAGCAGGCCGCTCATTATGTCGGTCTTGTTTGTCATAATCACTCTCTTAATTTGACTCCGTCCGTTCTGACATCGTGGATGTCATCCGCGATCTGTTTAAGGCAGTCGGTATTTTTTAATATCTTGTTAATGGTATCACAGAGGCCGCCGAAGGCTTCCATAAACCCGTCGAGAGTCTCGTCTATATGCGCTGCGTGCATCTGCACCGACGTAAAAAGCCCCTCGAGCTTGGTGCCCTGGTCCTGACTGAGTGCCGTGTAGACGCCGGCGCGCCCGCTCTGTGAGGTTCCGGCGTTGTCGGTGCCCCAGAGGTCGTAACCGAGCGCGGCGGCCTTATCCTTCCAGGCCTGCATCCAGCCCCGGGCCTCCTCGACATTTTTGCCTATGCTGCCGTAAAAATCATCCAGCAGACGCATGGCGTCCCCGCCAATATCCTCCTCGCTCCTGCCGCTGCCGTAGATTCCCTTGAGCTGCTCCTGCAACTCCTCAAACCTGTCGGCAAAAAACAGGGAGTAGGCCACCTGCTCGCCCAGTCTCTCAAGCACCCTGGCGGCGTCGCCGGCAAATATCTCGAGCGCGTCACCACTCCCGGATAACGCGGCGGTGACGGCATCCATGATACCCTCGCCGAGCGAGCCGAAAGTCTCGCCCAGGTAGCTCTCGAGGGCGTCCTCGGCCTCCTCCATAGCATCCCTGAGCTCGAGCAGGTTTTCAAGGTACGAGCGGGTCTCGTCGCTCATCTTGCGGGTGTCGAGGATGACGCGCAGCATCTCGGTGTCGAGCTCGCCGTTGGCCTTGACAAGCTCCGGGTAGACCTCCAGGAGGCCGCTGTATGTGTCCTTACCCTTGCCCCAGCCGAAGAGCCCGGTCTTTTTGTGCCCGGTGACAATCCTTGCCCCGGCTATGCCGCCGAGTCCCGACTCATAAGCCTCGAGCCTGCGGCGATACGTCCCCGCGGCATCGCCGGTGGCGCGCTCCTTGAGCGTCATCCTGGGCGCATCGCCCTTGCCGAGCTCGGCCTTAAATTTTGACAGGACCTCGCGGTAGACGTCGACCGCGTTTGCGGCCCTGGCTATCTCCTTGTCGCCAAAGACATTCGCGGCCTCCTCCATGAGCAGTTTTTGCTCTATGAGCAGGAGGTTGTACTGCCGCTGGAAATCAATGCGCGAGCGCTCGATCTCCTTGAGAGCCTCCCGGTGACGGGACTCCGCCTCGAGTATGGAGGATGCGATGTTTGCGGCTGTCTCGAGAGCCGCGCCGATGCCGCCAATGGTGCCGCCCTGTGCAAAGCCCTTGCCGATATTGGCGACGGAGGTACTCAGCATGGCGATATTGCCGACGGCCTCCCCGACAGCGTCGGCCCCCACGCTCTCGAGCATGGCAGACAGCTCGGTGGCGGCGAGGGATGCGGACTCGGCTATAGCCCCGGCAGAGGAGGCTACATCCTTGAGATCCCTGCCTCCGCGCAGTCCGGCGATGCCGACACGCATATCCTCAAATATCTTGACCCACTTGTTGTTTTTGTCCTTGCCGCCGTCCAGCAGCCTGTCAAGGGCTTTTTTAAGCTTGTCCAGTTCCGCCGGGCTCGCCTCTATTTTTTCAAGCTGGTCGTCGCTGATAAAGGTCAGCCCCCCGGCGCGGTCGCCGGTCCCGGACAGATAGTCACGCAGCTGCCTCGCCTCGCCGACCAGCTTTTGCAGGGACTCGAGGTTCATCGCTGCATAGTCCCCGAAAAGGCGGCGCATGAAGTCGTTGCCCTCGCGCGCGGCGCGGGCCTCCTCGTCATTTATGACCTGCAATCCCTCGCGGACTTTGTCGCGCGCGATGGCTATGGCGCGGTCGATCTCTGTGCTGTTGGCCTCCGTGCGTTTTGACTCGAGGGCGGCTATGTCATCATCACCCTGCCTCTTGACCTCAGCACGCCGGGCCTCGTAGTCCCGGTATTTGGCAAGCAGGTCCCTGAGCTCCTGCTCCTGCCTCTTGCGGCGCTCGCCGGCCTCCTTGTCCTCCTTGCCGTTTATCGCCTCGAGGGCCTGGCTGTAGGCCTGGGCCGCCATGATCTTTTGGGTCGCGGCCTGGGCGTGTATGGTGGCGAGCTGCCCCGGCGACACCTTGCCGCCGGCGGCCTCAAGCTTGTTGTACAACTCCACGCGCTTTTGCTCCTCCTGGGCGATACGCTGCTTCTCGCGCTCAAAATTGAGCTCTGCTTCGGCGCGCTGGCGCTCATAGCCGTCGCGGATTATGTCGACGCGCATATCCTCGATGCGGCGCGCGGCGGCAAGCTCCATTTCGGCGAGGGTCTTCCAGGTATCGGTGCCGGAGGCGCCCCTGCCCGGGTCGGCGTGGTTGCCAATGCCGGACTCGCGCCCGATTTTGGCTATCTCGTTATTTATATCCTGTATCTCGTTCAAAAAGGCGTCCCGGCTGTCCCTGGCAGCCTTTATGGCCGACTCCTTGATATTGTTGTTGTACTTTTCAATCTGCGCGGCCGCGTCCAACTGGCCGCCGGAAGCAACCTGGGCGGCATAGCGCCACGCCTTGCCCCACCAGCCCAGGGCGCCGTCCACTTCGCCGGCATCCGTCGATTCCACATCACGAACCTTTTCATCAGCCTCGACCGCCTTGTTGAGCAGGCTTTGGGACTTGGCCTGTAGATACATTATCTGTATGTATGACTCAGCCTTGGACGTCAGGGTGTCATACCACTTG
The DNA here is from genome assembly GCA_910586665.1 of uncultured Duncaniella sp. Classification (GTDB taxonomy): domain Bacteria; phylum Bacteroidota; class Bacteroidia; order Bacteroidales; family Muribaculaceae; genus Duncaniella. The sequence goes on along the minus strand of CAJUIX010000012.1, from coordinate 76,877 downwards.
GCCACGGTGTCGTAGTAACCAAAACTCTCGCCGTATTTGCGGTTGAGCTCGTCGACCTTGGCGCGCTCCTGTTCCTTGGTGCCGACAAAGTTCCCGAGAGCCTCGATTGTATTGTCGATTTCCACGCGCGTCCTGAGCATCTGTGCCATGCCGTCGTTCTCTATCTCGCGGAGCTCGCGCGCCTTCTCCGCGGCCTTCTCCTGGGCCTCTGAGTATTTGTCCCACGCGCTTACCGCGAGAGCGACCGCCACGGACAGGCCCAGCGTGAGCGTCCCCATTAGCGCGGAGGCGGCCGCGTTGGATATGCGCAGGGAGGTGGCGAGTCTCGTATTGGCCGCTGTAAGCAGCTCCTTGGCCTTGCGCACGGTCACCAGGCGGAAGGCCGAATCCTTGTTGAGCGTGTTGAACACCTGCTGGAGCCCCATAGTGACGGCCATCACGCTCTGCACCCTGGTCTGTATCTTTGCAAGGTCCTCGTTTTCCGAGGCAAAGACCCCCATTATGCCTGTCGCGGCAGTGACCGCTCCCGACAGGCCGCCCACGGCGCTTATGACGCCCTGAAGCCCGGCATCGTCATGGGCGAGGATGTTGGTCTGCGTGCGCAGGTCCCCTATGGTGTCGGATAGCGTGGCAGCCTTGGATGCCATCTCCCGGTACTCGGCCGTGTTTTGCTTGCCCTCGAGGCGCATCCGGGCCATACTGTCGAGCAACCCCCGCAGCTCCGCCGACAGACGCTTTGTGGAGGTCTCGGTCTTTTTGTGCTGCTCCTCCAGGGCGGCGAGTATTGCCTTGTCCTCCTGGAGGGCCTTGGTGCACGCCTCGATTTCGGCGCGCAGCTCGAGCTGCGCCTTGCCGGGCGCCAGCTTGTCATACTGTTTCTTTAACTCCTTGAGATTGTTCTCGACGTACTTGATCTGTTCCTTTTGCGCGGATATGCGCTCGGTGATACTCCTGGCAACCTTCTCGGCCGTACCACCAAGCGACTCGGCCGACTTCCCGGCCTTCTCGAGGCCGGGAGTCAGCTTGTCACGCATCAGAAATTCAATCTCAACGGGTTTCACTATTCGTTTTTGTTAAGTCTTGTTTGGAAAAATCCGGCGACACTGCGGGGCTTGTCACCCTTTTTGTCCCCGGCATCAGCCTTGCCCCCGGTGCTCACATAGCGCGGGGCATCCGCGAGCATCATGCGCAGGGTCTGATAGTTTACGGTCCACATGATATGGCGCACGCTCCAGCCGGTGGCCGCGGCAATCTGCCATATCACGCCGAAGGGGCTATGGGAGCCGACATATTCGGTCCTTAACTCCCCCTCTCTTTTTGGCTCGTCCTCGGCCTGAGCGGATTGACCCTCTCCACCGATCCGATAATGGTCATAAAAGATTTTGAGCCCATGAGGCAGACAAACCTCGCGCTCGCCCCGAGCAGCCAGCGGTCGTCGGCCACGCGCCGCAGCAGCCATGCCACAAACGGGGTAAGCAACCATCCGCTCAGCCTCCCCCGGCAGATTGTCAGCGCGATCATCTCGCTGACCCTCCTGCCGTGGAGCGCCAGGAACGCGAGCTCCTCATGCCGGTTAAAATGCTCCATCTCCTCATGGGTCACGCCCGTCTCCATGTAGAGCCTCGCTATGCGGATGAGACTCCCCAGGCAGGGGCGGCGCATCGTCAGCCTGAGCTCGACCGGGCGCCGGCGGAACGGGGGCCTGAAGGATAGGAGCGGCAGCGACACCCCGATGTCGAGCAGGGCCTCTGCCGCCTCTATCTCCACGGCACGGTCGTTACTCATTACCCGCGGCCTGGCTGAGTGTGATACTTACCTTTTTGGCAGGGTCCGACGCCAGGACAAACTCCACGGTCCCGCCGCGGGCCGCGCCGCTGTTGGCGGAAGCCGTCACGGTGATACGCCCTCCGACAATGTCGAGATCGAAACCGGCAGGCATCACTCCGGCAGAGAACGGACCCGACGCGTCGATGTCGAGGGTCTTGCTGCCGCCCTCCCTGCCAAAGGAGAGCTCCGTGCTGTCCGACGAGATAAACGGCACCGTCGGATACATCGCGAAGGGGGAGCCCCCGTTACTCTTGACCATCTCGAGCTCGCACTCGATGCCGAGCGGGTTGTCACCGCCTATAGTGCCGCGGACAAGTCCGTCAAGTGTCATCTTGTGAATCTCGATTGTCTGGCCTGTGCCGGCAAGGATTTTGAGCGGGCCCGAAAGAGACACGCTTTCTGCCGGCGCGTCCCAGCGCTCGCCGGTAACAGTGCCGCCCATGACGGCCGCGCAGTTCTGCGGGAGTAGCTCGATGAGTGTGAATTTGAGCACGTTGGTACCCTCTTTTTTCTTGAGCTTTTTGACCGGGCATCCGCGGACCTGCGCGGCCCACAGCCTTATATACTCGGCGGCGTCACCTCCCCAGTCTATACCGGCGTCGGAGATATTGCCTATCTTTTTACCGTCAAACACCAGCGCGTCCAGCAGCATGATGTAGCCGTCATTAAGGTATGCTTTTGACATTACTCTTGTTTTTTGTAGTTAAACATATAGATGATACCCGGGGTGGCTATCGCCCCGAGAAGAAAACCCGAGGCTGCCGCCTTGATTGAGTTGGGAGGATTTTTGCGTAAATCCTCGCATTGCTCGCGATAAAATTGCACCCTGTCATCGGCCTCGGCGGAATACTCGCGTTGTCGGCACAGCTCCCAGTTGATCGAGTCCAGGGCGAGATATTGCTCGTAGCTCAGGTCGTAATAATACTCGAGCATCCTGCTTACGGAGTCACACGTCGCCGTCACCTCTATGGCGTCGCCCGCGCGTCTCACATCGACCGAGGCACGCCCGCTCTGCGCCCTGTAGCCCGAGCCCTCGGGCAGGTCACGGAGGGCGGTCATCCCCAGCTCCAGGCTCGCCGCCTCCTGCGGGATCCCCTGCGAGTGCAGGGAGTACGTCACGGCCCCCTGCGACAGCCGTGTCGAGCTCGTCGCCGACTGCATCCCCGCGTCCAGCATCTCCACGCTGTCTGTGCGCATACTTTGCAGGGAGTCTGCATCCACTATCCGGGTTACCGATTGCTGCTTTTGCGCCGCGCATCCCGTAAGACCCACGGCCGTAATTGCCATTATTGCGAGGAGCAGCACCCCTCTGATTGTTGCTTTCATTGCTTATTGATTGTTTGTTGATTTCTTTCCGCAGGTGCTCGACTTCCAGCCGGAGGGATTGCAGTTCTATCAACATCTGCTCCTGGTTGGCCTGTAGATTGGCATTTTCCCGGCGCAACTGGACGTTCTCGGCCAGGATCTTGCTATTTTCGTCGGAGAGCAGGTTGATGGAGGCCTGTAGTTTCGACAGCATGTCATTATCCCGCTGGCGGCGGTTGGCGAGCCACGTTATAAGCGTGGCCACAAACCCCGACGGGAGGCCGAACATAAGAAAGTCTAAAAGACGCTCCATAACCTACTGTAGCCCTTGCGGTTTTGTTAATGACTGATTATTGATTGATACCTATTGTCCTGAGCCATGCCTGAACGTCGAAGCTCGGGCACGCCTTTGCGGCCACCTCGTTGTGGCCTATGATCCTCACGCCGGGGAAGCGGCGGTGGAAGTCCGACACATAGGCCTCGAGCGCCCTTTTCTGCGCCGGGGTCCTCGTGTCCTTCGGGGCCGACATATCCCGGCTCATGCCGCCCGCGTAGACGACGTGGCGACTGACGGAATTGTAGCCCCTGGCTCCGTTGGTAATCTCCCAGGGGTCCACGTTGGCATCCTCGTTGTTGTCGACAAGGCGCTCGACCGTGCCGTCGAGGTGTATGATGTCGGTGTATCCGACCTGCTTCCAGCCACGCCCCCCGGCTGCCACCGGGGAGCAGTGCATCCGGCGTATGTCGGCTGCCGTGACCTCGCGTCCCTCGGGCGTGGCCGTGCAGTGGATCACGAGATACTTAAGCCTCGCCATTGCCTTGTGCGGGTGCTGCGGCCACGCTGCCCTGCACGAGGGCCGCGATGCCTTTGAGATCACTACGCATGATACGGCCTCCGGCGCGGACCAGGAAGGAATAAATGTCGCCGTAGTAGGTCGGGTCCCCCTCGTTTTCAAAGGCCTCCACCTGGCCGAGGGCGCGGCACACGCTCTGCTCGTGCCATGCAAGGGCTCCGGCAAGGTCGGTGGCAGCACCCGCGGCACCCCACGCCTTCGGGGCCTTGTCAGCACCGTAGCGGAGCGCGCGGCTGCGCATCATGATATTAAAGCTGAAGAGTTTGCCGAGGACGCCGTTTTGTGCGTCGGCGGAAGCGAGAAAGGCGGTGTTTTCGTTGGTCGTGAGGTCCTTGAGGAGCTGCGAGTACATCTGCGCGTCGAGCAGCAGGTAGCGCCCCTCCTGGGGGATGTCATCGGCGTCAAACTTGGTCATCAGCGCCAGGACGTCCTCCTTGCAGATAGCCCTGCGCTGGCCGGTCGCGGCGGGGGTGTATGCTGTGACTGCCGCGCCGGTGGTCTCGACGCACGCTGCCGCCGCGGGGGACCAGTTGAAGAGGAAGCTCAGTGCCACCTCGTCCTGGAGCTTGAGCTTGTCCTGGCGCAGGATGCTCTCGCGCTTGTTGTAGCTGAGCTCGACCGTGTCGGCGTGCGCTATGTGGACCGGGTTGGTCGTGTATTCGTCGAGCACGAAGGTTATGTCACTGTCCGCGCGCTGGCTCACGCTCGCGGGTAGCTTGGAGCGGTTCTTCTCCACGCCGGAGGGGGCGCCGGCCTGCGGGATATGCACGGTCTTGCCCTGGTTGACGTATTCGTCGGCATTAAACGCCTTGCTCAGAAAGCTGTTTGATGCAAACAGGCCCTCGACTATTGCCGCGGTCCAAATTTCTTTCTGTATTGCCATGTCTGGTATTTGTAATTGGTTAGAGTTTAGGCTCCACGCCGAAGCGCGCCTTGAATTTTTCCTTGTAGAGGTCCGGGGCCTTGTCTTTCAGCTCGAGGAGGCGTCCGGCCTTGTCGAGCTCGTCCCAGCTCTTGTCCCTGATGTCGGAGAGCGCGGTGTCGTGCTGCTGGCCGAGCATGGCGCTCACGGACTGCCGCTGCGGGATTGACTCGAGCATCGCCTTGGCGCTGTCGAAATCCTTGTCGAAGAGGGCCAGCATACCGTCGCGCCCCCTGGCGTCGAGGCGTCCGTCCTTTATGGCCGCGTCGGTTAGGCTGACGGCCTGCACCTTCTGCGCCTCGCGTTTCTCGTTGTTGTGCCGGTCGATCTCGGCGGTGAGACTCTCGTTCTCAGCCTTGATACGGTCACGGTCTCTGAGGACTGACTGCACGGCCTCCGTGATCTGTGCCTCGCTTGCCGAGTCCTGTAGGTTGAGTAATCCGGTTAATACACTCATTTTCTTGGTTGTTTTTGGTTGGTTATTATTATCCATCAGCCTGACAAGGTTGTCCCCCTTGGCCGGGTCGATGAGTTGGTTGCTGTCCCTGTCGTAAAAGACGAGCGCGTTATGATTGGCGCCGATAGTCACTATGCTCGCCTCGCGCATGGTCCACTTTGTGACCGTGGGGTATTTTTGGTTGGGGAGCATGAGGTCGTAGGCGTCGCTCTTTTCCTCCGGGGGCCACGCGCCGACGGATGCCATGCGTATAAAGCCCTCCTCGACCTTGCGGGCCACCGCGGCCGCGCGGGGGTCACCCATGTCAAACACCGCGTCGGCAAGGATCCTGCCGTCCTCGACGCGTATGTCCTCCCAGCGGCCTATGGGCAGGTCGTAGTCGTTATGGTTGAGCAGCATCACGGGATTCTTCCTAAACTCCGTGAGGTCGGCCCCCGACGTTAGCATGCGGAATCCGTAGGTGTTGACTGTCTCGTCATGCAGGACAAATGTCTTCTTACTCATTTTTGCACTGTGATTTTGTCGCAAAATTCGGGGATTCCGCGTCCTCCGGCAAATCGGGTTGCAGCCGTCTGCGATTGTTTGCAGTTAAACTGCGTTTGATTGCAGTTTGATACAACACGGATTTTTTAAAAGCCCTGGCATAGCTACCTTTGGACCGTAATTTTGACCGTTATGACCGATAATCTCAAACCAAACCAGCGCAAGGAGTGGGCCAAGCTCATATATCTCAAGGAGAGCCTGACCCAGCAGGAGATTGCCGACAGGGTCGGCGTCTCGCGTGCCACAATCAACAAATGGGCTAAAGAATGGGAGGGACTCAAGCTCAACCTCCTACAGACACGGGAGGAGCGCATAGCCTCGACACTGTCACAGCTCGACGAGCTCGACCGCTCCATCGCGTCCAAGGAGGAGGGCAAGCGGTTTCCGACCACCGCCGAGGCCGACATCCGGCGCAAGCTCACAGCCGACCTCGAGGCCCTCGAGCAGGACGCATCGATACGCGATATATATAATGTGTCGCGCGGCATCCTCGAGTTTGTCCGCAAGGTCGACCTTGACAAGGCCAAGGAGCTGAGCGACTATCTTGACTCATATATTAAGGAAAAGATGAAATGGGTAAAATAGACGACATCCAGGCCTACAGGGAGTGGGGCGAGTTTTACCGCGCGCTCAAGCGTGACAAGGCTGTCGACAACCTGTCGCCGGCGGAGCGCCGGCGCAAGCTCGAGAAGCTCGAGACAGACCCCGTGGGGTGGATCACGTTTTTCTTTTCCGAGTATGCCCGCTACCCTTTCACTACCTTCCACAAGCGCGCGATCAGGCGCATCACATCCAATCCCGAGTGGTACGAGGTGCTCTCCTGGTCGCGTGAGCTCGCAAAGTCGACCATCGTGTTTATGACCGTGACGTACCTGGTCTGCACCGGGCGCAAGCGCAACATACTGCTTATATCCAACTCGCACGACAACGCGGCGCGCCTCCTCGAGCCCTACAAAAAGGCCTTCGAGTCAAACTCGCTGCTCAAGGCGTATTACGGGGACCTGCGCGAGTACGGCTCGTGGACCGCCGACGAATTCTCCCTTAACAACGGTGCCTCGTTCCGCGCCCTCGGCGCCCTGGAGTCCCCGCGAGGCACGCGCAAGGACGCCGTGCGTCCCGACGTGGCCCTGGTCGACGACTTTGACACCGACCAGGACTGCCGCAACCCCGACACGCTTAAAAAGAAGTGGGACTGGTTCGAGCAGGCCCTGTTTCCGACGCGCTCCGTCAGCGAGGACCTGCTGGTGGTATTCTGCGGCAACATCATAGCCCTCGACTGCTGCGTGAGGCGCGCCGGCGAGAGGGCCGACCACTGGGACGTTGTCAACATCCGCGACAAGGACGGGCGCTCCACATGGCCCGAGAAAAACACCGAGGCCCGCATAGCCCGTATCGAGTCAAAAATCAGCACCCGGTCTTTCCAGCAGGAGTACATGAACAACCCGCTCGCCGAGGGGGAGACTTTCAAAGAGATCCGCTGGGGAAAGTGCCCGCCGCTTTCAAAACTACGTTTCGCCGTGGCATACGGCGACCCGGCTCCCTCCAACTCTAAAAACAAGGCTACGTCCTTCAAGGCCGCCTTCCTCGTGGGGTATTACGACGGTGTCTTTTACGTCTATACCGGCTACCTCGACCACGTCGTCAACGACGAGTTTGTCAACTGGTACTACTACCTCCGGGACTATGCCGGCGACAAGACGCAGGTATACAATTATATAGAAAACAACAAGCTCCAGGACCCGTTCTACGAGCAGGTCTTCATCCCCCTGTTTGCGGACAAGGCGTCCTCCAGGGGGCATATCGGCATAATCCCGGACACGCGCAAGAAGCCCGAGAAGTTTGACCGCATCGAGGGCAACCTCGAGCCGCTCAACCGCCAGGGGAGGCTCGTGCTCAACATCGCCGAGAGGGACAACCCGCACATGGTACGTCTCGAGGAGCAGTTCCTGCTCGTCAACCGGGCCATGAAGTCACCTGCTGACGGCGTGGACTGCGTCGAGGGTGCCGTGTGGATCATCAACCAAAAAATATCGACGCTCGAGGCCGGGTCATACACGATAGGCTCCAGGGCGGCAAACAAAAAAAGATTTTGACTATGGACTCTTACATCTCGCCCCGGGAACTTGAAACCCACCTCTACCGGGAAAACATCGACGTGATAAGCCGGGAGGACGAGACAAACCTCATGGCGGCCATTGACGCCGCCATACAGGAGGCATACGGCTATCTCGGCTCCTACGACCGTGACAAGATTTTCGGCGCCAGGGGCAAGGAGCGCAACGCCCTGCTGCTGGTCTTTGTCAAGGATATTGCCGTATGGCATTTTGTCAACCTCTGCAACGCCGGCACCGACCTGCAACTCAGACAGGACAGGTACGAGCGCGCCGTGGCATGGCTCCGCCAGGTCCAAAAGGGGGATGTGACCCCCGCGCTCCCCGTGGTGGACGAAGACGGCGACGGCAAGCCCGACACAGCCGGTGAGTACATATACGGCAGCAATCCCAAAAGACAACAACATTATTAATTATCCGCATATTATGGCTAAAAAACAAAATAACGGCAGACAGCCGGTGGTGGTGCAGCAGCTCGTGATCAAGGCGCCCGTCCGCAAGCCCTACGACGTGGGCGATTGGCGTACCGCGCTCAAGTCGGCTGACAACGGGCGCGTCAAGCAGCTCTACGACCTCTTTGACGACATCATGATCGACGGCGTGCTGTCGGACGCCGTGCAGAAGAGGATTGACGCGGTGACAAATTCGGAGCTGACCTTCCAGAGCGCCACCGGCGAGGAGGTGGAGGAGATTTCCGGGCTCATGGACACCGTGGCCTGGGAGACACTCCTCACGGAGATTGCCAAAAAGAGGATCTACGGGCGCTCGGGTATCGAGTTTGACTTCCGCGACGGCTTCGACGTCCATCCCATACCTCCCAAGCATATAGACCTGCGGAGCCGGGCCATACTGCTCGAGACGGGCGACGATACCGGCATCCCCTTTGACGGCGACAGCTTCCTGCTCGTCCTCGGCGAGGACAGGGACTTCGGACTCCTGCTCAGGGCGGCACCATACGCCATATACAAGCGCGGCGGCTTCGGCGACTGGTCCCAGTGGGTGGAGCTCTTCGGCATGCCCCAGCGCATCGGCAAGTACAACACCTACGACCCCGAGAGCCGCAGGCTGCTCGAGGAGGCCTTTGAAAAGGCCGGGTCGGCACCATACGTCGTCATACCTAAGGAGGCGGAGGTCGAGACAAAGGAGTCGGGTTCCGGCTCCGGCACATCGTATGACGAGTTCCGCAGGGCCAACAACGAGGAGATCCTCATAACAATCCTCGGGCAGACCCTGACCACCGTCCAGGGTGACAGGGGGGCGAGGTCCCTCGGCGAGGTCCACAAGGAGGTCGAGGAAGGCAAGAACATGTCGGATCTGCGCTATGTGCAGCGCGTCCTGAACCAGCGCGTCCTCCCCGTGCTCGAGGCCCGCGGCTACCCGGTGGCCGGCGGCAAGTTTGTATTTCCGAAGGCCGCCGAGCAGCTCACCGTCGACGATGTCCTGCGGCTTTCGGACATCATCGAGATCCCGCAGAGCTTCCTGCATGAAAAATATTCCATACCCATGCCAAAGGACGGGGAGCCCGTAGCCCGCAGGGACGCGCGGCAGGATGCTGCGTTTGGCCCGGGCGGCGCGTATGACGGCCATGTGGAAAACTCGGACCGCAACATATTCCGGCGCATGTGGGATTTTTTCGTCAAGGCCCCGCGGGACGGGGCGCCGACTGGAAATCTCCCCACGACCCTGTCTGACGATACCTCCCTGGAGGGGCGTCTGATAGCCGGGGTGGCATCGGGGTCGGCGGCGACATTCTCGCCGGAGTTGTTCAAATTCATCTCCGACGACCTTTTAAACGCCGTCAGAACGTCGTTCAGACGCACCCTGGCCAATGCCGACCTGTCGTATTCCTACGGCCTGCGGGATGACGCCTTCATAACCGCCCTGGAGATGAATCTCTTCCACTTCTCTGCCGGGAAGACCCTTGCCGAGATACAGGCGCTCAACAAGGCCTTCCGCGACAGCTCCTCATATACGGACTTTGAAAAGAGGGCGCGGGGGATATGCACGACGTTCAACCGCACATGGCAGCGCACGGAGTATGAGACCGCCGTGCTCACCGCGGAGTCTGCAAGCAACTACCGCCGGCTCAGGGGCAAGACCGGGCTTTTCCCCTACTGGAAATACGTCACGGTGGGGGATGAGAGGGTCAGGGAGGAGCACCGCAAGCTTGACGGGGTCATACTCGAGGCCTCGGACCCGCGCTGGAAAAAGATATTCCCGCCAAACGGGTGGAAATGCCGCTGCCGCGTGGCCCCGCTCATGCGCCATGAGGCGGAAGGTGTCGACATAAAGGCCATGCAGCGTATTGTTGACGACTACCTCGGTACCACGGAATGGGCGCAGTGCAAGGCCCAGGGCTGGGATGTCAACAGGGGTGATACCGCGGAGATATTTGACAAAAACCAGCAGTACATCCGCAAGTTCCCCGACAAGGCGGCAAAATATCTCGGCAGGCTGTATTATAACGACTACGGCCTTGACTCGTTCCGCAAGAAACTCGACTCGGCAAAGGAACCACTGCCTCCGGCTTTTTCAGGAGACCCGTCCTCATGGCTTTCGGCAAACCACGTCCTGACGGATTACATGGGTCGCAGGGTATTAATGGACGACAAGGTCTTCTCGACGCATACGTCAAAAAAATACATCAAGACACGCGTCCCCCTGCTCGGCTGTATCGCCGATGTGCTCGCAAACCCCGACGAGGTGTGGCTGAATGACTATACAGGCTCTTTCCGCAATCTGAATTTCATCAAGTTTTACGAGGAGAGGGCCGTCAATGTGATTTGCGAGGTGGACGAAGGGACAGTATATAGGATTACGACATGGTTTGAGATATGCTCTGACCCCAAGATAAAAGATAAGGGGCGCGGAAGCAGGCACATTGACCCGCGCTGGCGTTACAGACGGGGATTGCTTATAAAAAAATCGTAGGGACAGATCCTCGCGTCCGCCGTCCTAATTATTGGAAACGCCAGCCCGTGGCGGTTCCGCTTCATACGGTTGGATAGCCGGTGTTTCTGCCCCTGCTTCGGGTTACGCAGCCTGCCGCTGTATCGCGCCCAGTCTTTCCATGCCCCCGTCACCCGCGAGGTGTTGGCATGGCCGATTCACCCCCGGCAGACTGCGATTCGTCTGCAAATATAACAATTATTTTTATGAACATCACCGAATTATCAGATTATTTATGCTCCCTCCCCGACGACATCATGGCCGATGCCGCGGAGGTCGTGGCGGAAACGGCTGCCGAGTATTACAAGTCGACATTTACGGCCAAGGGCTTTGACGGCAATCCTTGGGAGCCGGCCAGGGTGCCCAAGAAGACCGGCTCGCTGCTCGTCAACTCTGGCAACCTCGTCAACAGCATACGTCCTGCCGTCATCACACCCGAGCGCGTTGTGATCTCCGCCGGCAACAGCAAGGTCGGCTATGCCGCCGTGCATAACGAGGGCTATTCCGGGCCGGTCTCTGTCCCGGCCCATCAGCGCACCCGCAACGGCAAGACGTATGATGTGGGGGCGCACACCCGCATGGCCGACATCGTGCAGCGCCGCTTCATGGGGGACTCTGCCGAGCTTAATGATATGATACATGACCGTATAGAGGGTATGATACGGTCAAAAACCGATAAATAATATTGATTATGGATAAGGAGCTTGTTATAGCGGTCTGCGACCGTCTCGAGACCGAGGTCCCGGACCTGCGCTGGATAGACCTGGAGGAGGGACAGCTCAACTCTTCCGAGCGCCCGGCTGTGGCCTTCCCGTGCGCGCTTGTCGACATGGCCTATGTCGACTGTAAAAACCACCTTGCCGGGTCGCAGCGCGTGAGGGCCGGTATCACCCTGCGCGTGGCCTTCACCCGAGCCGGGGCGACAAACACCGCGGCGCCGGTCAGCGTGCGACGCCAGGCACTCGCCAGGCTGGACACGCTGCAAAAGATTCATAAGGCCCTACAGTGGTGGGGAGGCGGAGGCCTGTGCAACCCGATACGGCGCCTGCGCTGCGTCCCCGAAAAACGCTCGGACGGACTGAGGGTGTACACTATGACGTACGAGACGGAGTTTATGGATTAGTCCCAGTCAAAACCGGGATAGTCCCGCCGGAGGCTTTTGCTATCAGCCCCCTCGTCGAGCAACCTGTTAAATAGCTCCGTATTGTCGAGTATGGCGTTGCTCACCGTGCGCTCGTCGATAAAGAACTCCCTGTCCGCCAAAATTTTCAGCACGTCGTCAAATCGCCGGCGCTTTAACTCCGTCCAATAATAGTACCTGGCAATCATGACCCGGTTGCGCTGCTCGACCCGCTCGCGACGGCTGCATATATCCAGGCCGGATCTGCCCGGTGTGCGCATCTGCCGGCGCGCTTTCGCCGGCTGTGGCTCAGGCAGGTCAAAAAACGGCAGTATGCCCATATTCTCCAGTAATCCGCTCATACTGCAAAAATACTAAAAAAATCCGCTGACCCAATCGGAATCAGCGGATTTTCATTAATATTGCCTGTCAGTTCATACTATGAACTTGGCCTTGATAGGCCTGAAGGACCTGATTGTCACCCTGGCCCCGGGTGCCGCCTCGCAGTAGGCGTTGACAAGCGGCTCGAGGGCTTTCTGCTTTTTGACCCGGAGCGGGTCGTTTCGGTCTGTTATCGCGACTCCTGTAACCGTCGCCAGCCGATGCCCGTAGCGCTTGATGTCGACGGTCATCTTATACAGCGCTGCCTCCATAGTCACATCCTGCAAAAGCTCGGCTCGACACGGTGCCATACGCCGTTGGTGTCGCGGTGCCAAAAATAAAAATTGACCGCCGTCTTGCTCACGGTGTTGCTCTCGCGGAAGAGGTCCATGATCGCGCGGTACTCGTCGTCAAAGCGGTCCTCCATCTCGTAGAGCTTGCTGATGCTCTTGTAGTCGAGGTCCCCCTGGCGGTTGCGCTCGAGCAGGGTCATCGCGAGCTGGTACATCGGGTCGTCTTGCCCCTTGTCGCTGCGGCTCACCCACGCCTTGAGATACTCGACCAGTCGCTCGGCCGCCATGTCGGCGCGCTCGTCAAAGGTCTTGACCTTGTTGCTGCGCACCTCTATCTTGAGGTCGCCGTCGGTGAGCGTGAGGCTCGACTGGCCGTCCTTGCGCAGCTGTCCGTACTCGCGCATGAGCGCCCGGAAGCTGTCGGTCTCCCTCTCGATCCATTCGCGGAAGCCTTTTACCTCCTCCACGACCGGGAACAGCTTGTTTTTGACCTCGAGCATGAATTCGGCGCGTATGGCCTCGTAGGCGTCGCGGCGCTCGCGGCTTGCCTGCTGCTCCTCATTCCTGAGCTCCTCTAATAACTTTTTACGCTCGTCGGCACTCATGCCTTTAATGGCGTCCTTGATGTTGTCTGTCATAATTTTAAAATATTTATAGGGTTAATAATTTATGCCTGTGCCATATTGCCGGGGACAATCCTTATCTTGTATTTGACCCCGCCCTCCGTCTGTGCCGTCCTGGGGCTGAGTCCTCCCTTGCGACGCATGGAGTGCAGTTTGCGTTGCAGCTCCCCGAGCGCCGGGATGTCGAGATGCGCGAAGCGTCTGCCGGCAATCCTGGAGTCGCCGCAGAAGGCGTCCACCTTGTCCCAGTCGGTCGTGTCGACCCCGAGTTGCTGCATGAGCCTCAGACAGGCGCTACGCTTTTTCTTGAGCTCGGCGACGTCGCTGACAAGCCTCTGCATACCGGCCACGCAGTCGTCATACTCGGCCTCGGTCATCTCCCTGAGGGAGTCGGTGCGCCCGGCGGTGTACTGTGACACTATCTGCCGGCGGCACTCCTCCCGGTCGCCGCGGATTGTAAGGCGGTTGAACACCGCCCAAAACCGTCTGTAGTCTCTTCTTTTCTGTGCCATATCAAAAGAGTGTTAGTTGTTTGTGACTGCGTTTGAAGTATTCGTGTTTGGCGTCGCGAAACTCCCTCTGGAACTTCCGCATCGAATCACACCTCCCAAGGAGCTTGATTCCTTCCAAAAAGGCCTCCTCTTTGCCGTGGAGCGTATTCCATTTGGCAGAGGGAGTGAAACCACCACCTCCTGTCGGAGTCGCGTAGTAGCATGAAGCGTAATATCTATCTTCGCTATCCCGGGCGATTTCAACCACAGCGCCATATCCCTTGGGGACCGGGATCCCTACGCATACCGCGTCGACAAATATTCCTGATTGGTTAGGGATCATGACCGGGATCTCCATGTCCGCAAAATCCTTGATAGTGCGGATTTCGCCTCTTACAAATAGAAATGGATGTGCCATACCGCTATCCTTATCGACATGTGGCCCTCGCGAGCATAACTGATAGATCCGCCTGTTCTTTTTCAAGCCACATGGCCGCCTCCTCGAGCTTGGTCCTGGCTATCGAGACATTACGCGTCGGAGTCAACGGCTCTAAGGCCTTTATCTGCGCATTGATATTGCCTATCACTTCGATTAATACATTCAGGCTTCCGTTCAAAATTTCGATTTCTTTGCTGTTCATAATTATACATTTTATATGGTTAATACTTACTTTCCTGCTGCCTCCCAGTCGATAGTTATAATCGCCCTGACCTCGCCGGTTCCGCCGCAGTCCGGGCACTCTGTCTTGACCAGGTCGCCGGGAGTACGTCTCCACAGCCAGCCGTTGCCCTTGCAGCGTCCGCACTGCTGCGGGTGCCCGACTATCACTTCCCTGCCTGCCCGCACCGGCGGGATTAGCTCAATCATCTGTGTCTTCCTGCTCATCGTCGTTTAGCGTTGTAGGATTGTTTTTTCTTTGCCCCAGTATCTCTCGGCACCTTCCTCCCAAATGGTGTAATAACCTTTGGGACCGACAGAGCGCCCCTTTGAAAAGGCCCGGAAACCCTCGACGTATATCTTGAGAGAAGCGTCAAACATCACTCTTTTCGCCGGTGCCCCTCTGGGAATCTTGTTTTCGCCTTGGCTTATAAAGATTATGAGCTTTTTGGGATTGGCATCCTTAAACCTTCGGTATTCATCAAAGCTCATATTTGCATACTGGAAGCTGTCGATTATATAAAAATCAGGGCTTTTGTGTTTCTGCATACGTTCCTCAAGCTCATACATCGACTCACCCTCAAGCAACCCGAATCGACTTTTGACGTCGGTCATACCTGCTCGCACAATAGCATTGCGCATTGCGAGACTCGCACCCTCCTCGAAACTGTTGTATATTACCTTGCCAAACCTCGCCAGCTCTTTGCAGAGCTGTATAGCAAAATCGGTCTTACCATTGCCACTGTCACCCCAAATAAACCACACCCCACGCTTGCTGGGTTCACCGAAAGCCGCGGCCCATTTGTCGCTAAGTTTTAAAACATGCTTCTTTTTACTTAGTACTTCACTTACAGATAATGCTCTTTTCATATTTGATTATTGTTTGATTATTATTTAAATGCTGTTCAACTGGCTTTCGAGCGGCGGTTGGCAGCCTTTGTCTCGATAAGCTTTTTCTCTCTATGGATTGCACCCTTGACGCAGCGCAGGTCAAAATCTGACTTCTCGGCTGCCGTGATCACGTTTTTGACGTGCCTCTCCTCTGTCAGCCCGTTGGCCTGGCAGATAGCCGCCACGTCAGCCCTGCCCGTGGGGTCGAGTTCAAAAAATCGGCGCCCTATGCGCGAGTAGATCTCGTTATAACCCTTGCGGTTGGCGCTCACCCCGCGCTCGATGCGGTGGCGTATGTAGGAGGTCGACATGAAGACTATGCCGCACTTCCCCTCGAGCCGGTTGTATATGTTGATGAAGTAGTGGAACACGTTGTCATTGAGCTTGTCCCCCTCGTCAAACACCAGCAGGGGCGAGTCCATCTGCATGATGCGCTCAATGGCGGTGTCGAGGATGTCGCGTATCCTCATGCCGGCGCTCCTAAAGCCCACCTTGCGGGCTATCTCGCGGACAAAGTCCCCCTTGCGCATATCCTCGTCGCAGAGGACCGTGAACACCTCCCTGTGCTCCGAGGCATAGATGCCGGCAGTGGTGGTCTTGCCGCAACCGGCATCGCCCGTAATCCACCTCACGCTCTTGTTGTCTTGTGCATCCTGTAGGGCTAAGAAAATCTCCTGGAAGGCGCGGGTCTCGACAATCTGCCACTCCGAAGTCGCCGAGGGAGCCATGATCTGCGAGGCCACGTTGCGCCACATGTCGTCGCTGATACTTTCATGGCGACCGTTGATCATCGCGCTCACTGTCGCCGGGGATACCCCGTTGAGACTGGCCGCGGCCTTGTTTTGGCTCGGATATTTGGCCACATAGACCCTCAGGGCCTCTATTATCTTATTGCGTTCCTCTTGTGTCATGATCTTTAATTTTTTAAACTTTAAATTCTATGCTCTAAACTTAAACCTTCAACCTGAACCTTCAACCGTTACAGTTTTCCCACGGCCCTGCGCTCGTCAAACTCGACCTTGCCCGTCGTGGGGTCATACATCGCCTGGCTGATAGCCTTGCCGATAGCTCCCGGGGTCAGGGGTATGGGGCTGCGGCTGTACTTTTCAACTCTGCGGTCGACCTCGCGCCTGACCTCCTCGTCCCGCATGTTGATGCCGGCGAGCTTCGGGCGGTTGAGTCCCATTTGCTCCGGCGTCATGCCAAACTCAAGCTCTATCGCGCGGGCCGCGGCCTGGCGCTCGAGGCGGTCCTGGCGGTTGGCCTCGATTTCAGCACGGATAAATGCCTGGTCGCCGGCCACCTGGTCCTGTAGCGCCCTGTGGACCTTGAATTTGGGTTTGGCCACCCTCGCAAAACGTCTTCCTCCCGAGGCGTCGACAGTATAGAGATTGACTGCCCGGTCATCATACGGATCATACTGGACCAAAAACTGGCGACCGTTATTGTTGCGCAGGAACTCATGGTCGGGACGGCCATTGCCGCCGTAGACCTCGTACACGAGCGTGCGTCCCTTGATTGTCACCTTCAGGCCGCTGCTCGTATAGGTCGAGGGCTTGTCGGTGTAGAGCCAAAAGACGTCGGCCATCTCCTCGGGCGTTATCGGCTCGGTCTGCGGGTTGACACTCGTCTGATACATCTCCATGCGGCTAACCCCGGTAAGAGGATGTTTTGCCTCGTTCCATGTATTGCGGGCCTCGATATAGGCCTGTTTCAGTTCCTCGAGCGTGTAGAGCTTGTCGACATTGGCCCTGATGAACTCCATGTCGGGGCGCGCGTAGGGTCCTTTGGCGGTGATATTGCAGCCGGTAAAGCGCCAGTCCTGGTGTAGCACCTCGGCTTGGAAGCGCCCGAAGGCGCTCTCTATTGTCTTTGACTGGCCGCTATATGGCGCCGTGGTGCGGTAGACGCGGCAGATCTTTTTGAAAAAGTCCTGCGACTGGAGCTTTTTATGGCCTCCCTGGTTGTCCGACACAAGCTCGTAGGGCTTGCAACCGGCTGTCTGCACGGCCATGCGGTAGGCGTGATACTGGGCCTCGTAGTCCTCGGTCTCGGAGATGTGGAACCCGAGGAAGACTTCGGAATACGCGTCCATGACCTCGTAGACATTGAGCGTCCTGATAACAGTCCTGCCACCCTCGAGTGCCTTGTAGTATAGGTTGAGCTTTGTGCCGTCGCCATACCAAAGCGCGTCTCTCACCGAGGCCGGGACGGTGGTGTTTTTGCGGCTGTACAACTGATGTGCGGCCAGCTCGCCTATAACAGCATCAAGCCAAAGCGGCTTGATTTCGGGACGGTCTAAGAACTGCGTCAGGGCCAGCTGGCTCTTTAACGGCTTCCATCCCTTCTCGATGGCACGGCGGTTGAACTCCTCGAGCAGCTGCCGGTTGGTGTAGACCGGGGTCTTGCAGCGCTTGAGTGCAATGATGAGCCGTCCTGCCTCCTCGGTAATGATTGTGGCGCTACGGTTGCCGACCTTGCCGCTGATGAGGCTCATATAACCCTCTTTCTTATAGAGGTTCATCTTTTCCCTCAGACGCGCCGGATTAGCCGGGAGCGTGTGGCGGTATGTCTCGCGCAGGTTCTCGCTTGTCTCGACCACAATATCCCATACACCCCTCGTGCTTCCTCCGCGGGCTTTGCGATAAGCCCTGCAGTCGTTATATCGCTCCAGGAGTATATTGAGCACCGAGGCATTGATTGTGTACTCCTCGATAAGTTCTTCCGGGAGCGACACATCCTTTTCAGTGCCCTTGTCATAGCGGTAGCCGGCATAAACCGTACGGGCTGCTTCATCAAACACCAGCGTTGCTTTCACTTCCTTTTCTTTTAGTATCTGTTCAGGCTTGCCATACTGAGCCTCGAATTTTTGACGATAGCGTAGGGGGAGGGCGTAATAATCTATAAGCACATATTTGCCACGACAGCCTTGTTGGATCTGCCACTTAGGGTTGCGACGGAGAAGAGACTTCAGACCTCCCCGAGTCATTATCGCATTTTCTCCAGAGGTCAAATCCTCATAGGTCACGCAGATTATCCGATTGTAATATTCCATAATTACCCCCCCGATTTTTTACTTGAGAACGAGCGCGGATCTTTGTATGGCTGGAATCTCGGACAGGCGCGGATTATCAACAGTTATCATAGGCACACCCTTGAAATAGACCGTGAGGATGCCGGAGAGTTTGTCGGCCTGTATCACCGCGCCATTAGGCAGGAGTTGCGTCATGACACCGTCAGCGTCATGGATTGTCTCGATCTCCTTACTTGTCACCATTTTCACCGCACCTCTTTCGAGGGCGAGCTTGCGGATGCGCTTGGCGAGATCCGAGTCCTTTTCATAGGATAAGGCGCCGAACACAATACGGTCTTTGACACCGAATGTCTTCTTTATAAATTCGCGCTGCTCTACTGTTGTCGAGATAAATCTTTTCATTGTGGGTTATTTTGAGTTTATTACTAATCTTTTTATAAATGGCCGGAAACCAAGGTGCCAATTTTTAAATCTTATTATGAAAACTTCTTGCGGTCTCCGGCCATTTTTATTATTTTGCTTTGTTCATAATTTCTGTCACACGTTCAACGAGGCGCTCCATTCGGCAGACCATCATTGCCACAGCGGAATATTCATTAGAGCGGAAACACTCCCCCTCGGTCATAACCTCCTCTGCCTGATCTATCACTCTTGAGAGGATGTTCGCCTGATTTCTTATTGACTGGAGATGACAGTTGATAGCTTTTTTCATCAGCCCCTTCATCTCGGCTTTCTTTTCCGCATTAGGGATTAGTTTTGGCTTGCTCATAATTTTATATTTTGTGAATTTTCGTAAATTTTCCGTATCTTTGACGGCGTGCATCGCTGTATGCGTTGCAAAGGTAATACACATTTTGTAAACATGAAAACTTTTTTGAAGAAAATATTCACAAAATGAAAACTTTTTCATCGGATGAGGTATTGGATAGGCTTAAATACGCCTTGAAGATTGACACTGATAGTGAACTCGCTAACGAACTTGGTATCAAACGAGCTACCCTTTCAAATTGGAGAAGCCGGAACTCTATTGATTTACCACTTTTGTTTTCAATTTGTGAATCAATCAATCTCGATTGGCTTATCACAGGAAGAGGCGAGATGACAAAACAAAACATATTGGCCGATAAGTCCTCAATCCAAGTGGCCGCACATACAGAGACTCGTCCTCGCATACCCTTTGACGCAGCCGCCGGCAGTCTGTCGCACCCGGTAGGATCGGCCATGTTGAGAGATTGCGAACAAATACCTATAATACCAAACCTACCTCGATATGATTTCACAATCTTTGCTCGAGGAGACTCCATGCTCCCCCAGTATTTTTCAGGCGATGAGCTTGCCTGCCTCTATGTCAAAGACTCCTCTTTTATACAGTGGGGACGCGCCCATGTCCTCGACACCGCCCAAGGAATCGTAATCAAGCGCATATTTGATAATGGAGATTCTATATTATGCAAATCAAATAACCCACAGTATCACGATTTTTCAATACCTAAAACAGAGATATATAGGATTGCAATTGTTGTCGGATTTGTGCGTATAGAATAGCCAAAATCCTGCCGGGTATACCCATTCACAAATGCACGCATATAGCAGAAGAGATAATTTATTGATATAGTAGATATTACTACTTTGCATAAATTAAATTTAATAGTGGTTTTATCGGGTATTACACCCCCTTGAATCCGATATAATATTATACCAAATGACACCTCAGTCATATTTGAGTGATAACACAATCCACATTTAAAGTCTGTTAAATTTGACCCTCCATTAGGTCCAAAATATATCCTAAATGTCGTATTTAGTCGCTTCCAAGCCACAGCACTAAACAATTAATTATGACTCCCCATTTGACCCCCCATTTGACCCCCCATTAGCCATATTCGGCCTGTTTGACCTATTCGGCCTATCCACAAAAGTCCTCAAAATCCATTCCAAACCGCTCAAGTCACCGTTTAAGTATTCAAGTATTGATAAATCAAGTATTTACGAATATAAAATAACATTGTCTCCCGCCCGATTTATCCCGGACAGGAGGCAAAATCGTTTAAAGACCGTTTAAAGCCCCTCGAATATCATTTAAACGCCGTTCAATCAGTCACTAAAACCCTTATCCCTCGAACCCCTTATCAAAGCAGCCTGCTTGATAATAGCAGTCCTGGTGACAACCGTCCCACCACCCGACAAGCCGGCGTGCTGAAGATAACTCTTGGTCACTCCTACCGTCTCTGCCGACAGCGTTTCAAACACCGCAGAGATACTTCCAAAGTAGTAATCCTTGCGCTTTCCCTTCAGGTGGACGTGTATAATCTTGATCATGATGCAGCGTTTTATAAATTCCCCGCAAATATAACTATTATCAGCCAATAAATATTCCAAATAGTACTTATTTGGAATATTTTCATAAAATAATAACACAAAAACCACGACCACCGGCGCAATGCGATCCGTCGCCATGCTCGCGCTGATGACGCGCCAAGTCTCAACCGGCGGCCCCTCAGACTCCACCCTCAGAACCGGCGGAAGCACCCCGCCATAGAGCCAAAATAAACCCCTCTGTCGCCCTCATTCTCCCAATCTGATAAAACCTTATCCGCGCAGGCACAACGCGAAAAACGGAGCCTCACAGCCTCAAAAATCAGCCATGCAGCCCCGATGATGTAAAAGCTTTGACACCCCGCAACCTCCAATGTAAAGAAAAACTTTACATCCACCGTTCAAAATGTAACGCCCATATAAACTCCTCGTAAACTTTTTACACATTTCGTTTTTAACCTCCAACTCCCTAACTCCCTACAAACAAACGCACTAACAAAAACTCAATAATCACATTTCATTTTTACCCCCGTATTTACGCTATTCCCCCTTCGTCATATTCATTACTCTACGTCCCGAGATAGACGCGGCCATAGAGCGCTCGGCAGCCGCCCGTCGACGTGCCGCCCTCCGCCGCGAGGCCGCACAGGAAACCCCCACCCCCGAATCTCCCGCCCCGGAAGCCCCAACCGAAGAGGGAAATGACATCATGAAAAACAATGAAGGAATTGCAAGTGTTATACAAATGCACTATCTTTGCGACACATAATACCACACATCTATGAATACTCTATCCGTAAGAAAACAGACCTCTTTCCGTCTCAGCGAGGACTTATTGGCCCGTCTGCAAGCCGAGGCGAAGCGCCATAACCGCAGCCTGAACAATCTCGTCGAGAGCGTGCTGATGGCCTTTGTCGCAGAACGACCCAACAAGACAACATTGGCAGCAATGAAAGAGGCGGAGGAAGCCAAAAATCTCGAGACGCTTGACCTTTCCAACTTTCGAAACTTCGTCGACTCCCTATGAACATCCTAAAACTGACCACACAGTTTAAAAAGGATCTCAAACGATATAAGCATCAGCCTGAAATGCTGAAAAAACTGGAGAATATCCTCAATTTGCTGGCGTCGGGCAATGCAATTCCCGACGAAAACAGGCCGCATCCCCTCACCGGCAACTACAAGGGGCACATGGAATGTCATATCGAGAATGACACGTTGCTCATTTGGTTTGACAAGGAAGCGGGGATAATCACCCTCGTGCGCTTCGGCTCCCACTCAGAGCTTTTCTGACAAGGGGGCGCTATTCGTCAATCGAATAGTTGAGAAATTCGACGAAGGGGGCCATAGGGCGGAGGAGTTCGGCTGATTTCTCAGGCCAGGCGGGGTCTTCGAAGAATTTCCGGCCGGTGTCGTGCGCGAGGCCGTAGTCACGCATCCGAAGCCATTGTGCCTGGGGATGGTCCTTGGGATAGGCGCGCGGGACGGTCTTCAGCGGATTGATTGATATGACCCTGTAGTCCTTCACTATGGCGGGGGAATTCATAATCTCCTCCCACTCCTCGATATTGTCGACGATAGCGCGGCGGAGCTTGTTGAGTATCGGCGCCGGGGGACACCAGATGCCTCCGTAGAGGCAGCACTCCTTGCTGTCGATGTCCTGGTGGATATAGAAGCCGGCATAGTCCTTCTCGCGTCCGTGGGGCGAAATGAAGGATGAGAAATATGTCTTGTAAGGGGTCTTGTCGGCTGAAAATCTCGTGTCGCGATAGATGCGGTAGGCCGCCCGGCGCGCTGTCTGCGCGGCAACCGAGGGCATCCACTGGGCCACCATTGCTATGAGTCGGTCGAGGTCCTCGAGCCAGAGGGCGCGAAGCTCGTCATACTCATTCTTGTGCTCCTTGAACCATTCACGGTTGTTGTTGCGCGACAGGCGGTCAAGAAAGTCAAACACACGGGGCATGTAGGGGGGATTCATAGGGTTGAAGGTTTGGGTTTAAGGTTTATTTTTTAGTATAGAGTTTAAAGTATAGAGTATAGAGTTGGTTTAAGGTTTGGGTTTATAGGGTCGTTAAGGACCTTAAGGACTTTAAAGACTTTAAGGACTCTTTAAGATGTTAAAGACTAAGGTCTTTAGAGCAGCTCGGCTATGACTTCCGGGAAGTGTTTCCATTCGAGGGCGTGGACTTTGGCTTCTACGTCGGCGGCGGTGTCAGTCTCGCTGACTGCTGTCACTGCCTGGAAGATGATCCGACCTTCGTCGCACTTCTCGCTGACATAGTGGATAGTAATGCCGGTCTCACTCTCTCGCGCGGCAACCACCGCCTCATGCACATGGCGGCCATACATCCCTTTACCACCGAATTTCGGAAGCAGCGAGGGGTGGATGTTGACAATTCTGTCGCTATATGTCTCGATGAGAAAGCCCGGAATCATCAGCAGAAAGCCAGCGAGGACTATCAGGTCGACCCCGCGCTCACCGAGCAACCCGAGCATAAGCTCCCGGTCGTTAATCTGACTGCGGCTGAGCACGGCTGTCTCCACTCCGAGGGCACGGCTGCGGCTGATGACGCCGGCGTCGGGCTTGTTGCAGACCACGAGCGCCACCTCGGCCCCGCGCTCTCCGTCGCGGAAATAGCGGATTATATTCTCGGCATTGCTGCCGCTCCCCGATGCAAATATGGCTATCTTCTTCATCGCTGTCAAAGTTTTTTCTGTTACAGAACGCAAAAGTATAGCTTTTCCGCAGAACTTGGCCGGCAGCGGGGATTAAATGCCTGATTTGTTTAACACATATTAACAATGAGGGCGTTCAAAATCCTGTGCCCGTCAGTGAATAGGTCGGAGACCTTAGGCAAGAGAAACCCCAGGGTAAGCGAAGGCCGCAGGCCGTAGCGATGCCTGGGGTAGACAAACGTAAAATGTAGAATGTGCATCGGAGATGCTTATCATTATGATAATTAGCATCTCCGATGCAAACTATCATATCAAATATCACATAACCCCAGGCATCGCTACGGCCTGCGGCCTTCGCTTACCCTGGGGCTTCTATAGTTCAGGCTCTCCGAGCCATCTTGCTTAAGAAGCCTTGAAATTGATGCGATAGGTCTTGACGACGCCCTTGTAGTCAAACTTCACCTCTGTGGGCTGGCCGGGGGCAGAGGGCTGGACCACCTCTACCTTCACATCCTTATTGTCGGCGCCGGCAGTGATGATGTGCTTGCCCGAAGGGGAGGCCGCGCAGTCAAGCTCGTAGATGTCATAGCCGGTGATGCCGTTCTCAGGGGTCATGCGCACGGGGAGCTCGGGCACTGCAAGGTCCTTGCCGTTAACCTGGATAAAGACTTTCGGTGCGCAGGGACGCTCGAGCGACTTACCCTTACGGCTGAAGCCGAGACCGACGAGGTCGAAGAGGGGCTGCCCCTCGGCACCCTCGGCCACGACATAGAGGGAGTGCTTCTTGTCGAGATTGTCGACGAAGGCGGAGACGTCGGCCTTGAAATTGGTCACTTCCTGTGCCGACGAGGCGGGGACGGCAATCTGCGCGATGCGTGTGCCCTTCCATGCACCCTTGTCGCCGGGGGCGTCGAGCCATACATTGATTTTGAACTCGCGGTCGGTGCGGGGCTTCACGAAGAGGTTGAGCGTGGAGCGGTCACCCTTGCGCGAGCCCTTGAAAGGCTTGAGACCATACTGAGCCTTGTCGAGGCCGCCGAAGCCGAAGTATTTGAAACCGGCAGCGTCACCGTTGCCAAAGCCGGCCACGGGTGCGTTATTATCCCAGATGTCCCACGAATCCTGCTGCATCCCGACGTTGGTGAGATAGCAGGCGATGCCTGCGGGATAGTAGCGGTAGGGGTCGAGGCCGTAGAAGTGGAAACCTTCGGAAGTCACCTCGGCGCCAGTGTAGTGGTTGCCCTTGGAGTCCTTGACAGACCAAGACTTGTCGGAGGTGTAGGGGTCGAAACCGGTGATGCGCACCTTGCCGCCGTCGGCCACAGACTTTTCGTCGTACTCGACCTTGATCGGGGCCACCATTGCCTGGCGGGCGAAGCCGAAGTTGCGCGGCGGGCGGTGGTAGAACACATACCACTGGCCGTTGATCTGCTCGATACTGCCGTGTGTGTTGTGGCCGCCGTTGGTGGTGCGGAGGACCATGCCGTCAGTGCCGAGTTCGGGAGCGCGGGAGTCAACCACCACGCCGCCTATCTTCCAGGGGCCGAGGGGGGAGTCGGCGTATGCATAGCGCAGGGTGGAGTTGCTGCTGCCGAGGCCGTAGTCAGGGCCGGAATAACCGCTGTAGACGGTGACATACTTGTTGCCGACCTTTCTGATTGACGAAGCCTCGAAGAAGTTGAACTTGCCGAGGTCCTCGCCGGGGTAGATGCAGGGATACTCCTGCTCGGGCTGGCGGAGGGTGCCGTAGTTCTTGCCGGCGGGGAGGAGATAGGGGATAAGCTCGGTGCCGGGACGGAGCGAATACATGGTCTTCGGGTCGAGCTGCGCCGCCAAGGAGCGCTGGAAGCCCCAGAAGCCGTAGGCGCGGTAGCCGGTGGCATAGTCGGGATCAGCCGGGTCGGTAATCTGCTCCACATATATCGAGGGGTCGAAGCCGAGTATGCTTCCGTGGAGGGCGCGGCCCGTCGCCTCGTCAAGGTTGACCGGCTCGAAAGGCCCGTCGGGACGCTTGCCCTTGGTGACGAGCGCCTCGCGGCCCGCGCCGCGGCTGTGGGGGTAGAGATAGTAGGTCTTGGAGCCGTCCTTCTCACGCACTTCGACAAGGTCGGGGGCAAACATGATGTCCCACTTGCCGTCGTGCTTGAAGGTGAAGGCGGGACCTTCGTCGCGCCAGCTCGAGAGGTCCTCCACCGGGGCCGACCAGATGCGGATGTCGGAGCCGCAGTAGCCCTTATAGCTCACGTCGTGCGAGCCGACGATGTAGGCCCTGTACTTTCCGGGTCTGTCGGGGTCCTCGAACACACGCGGCTCGCCGTCGGGGAGGTGTTCCCACAGCGGGAGATAGGGGTTTCCGGGGGCGGTGTGGACAAACTTCCCTTTGTCACCCTTCCCTGCAGCCTCAAGACCCTGCGGGAGGGCCGCAGCCGCGAGGAGGGCGGCCATAAGCACTGTCTTTCCTGAGATGATATTCCTTAGGTTCATAATGTGGTTTTATATATAATAATAATGTTAATTCGTTAATGTCCGTTGTTGCAAGCGGGCTCAGAGGGCCGACATGTCGACGACAGCGGGGGTGCCGTCGTAATCTATGCTCCTCTCGCCGCCGGGAATCCTGACGGTGATGCGGCGCGAAGCGTTCAAGCCGGGGTAGGCACCGCTACGGGCGCCTATGGTAAGACGGCGGGAGCTGTCGTCCCAGCGGAGGGGGACGGTGATGTACTCGCCCGACTCATAGCCGTAGCCGTCGCCCGCGTCCTCGTAGAACAGGAATTCGGCATCCCTGCCGGGATAGACGCTGACGGTCAGCGGCCGGCCGAGCTGCGCGTCGGCATACTCGGTCACCTCGCCGGTGGCTATAATACTTCCGGCTCTTACGAAGAGGGGGAGGCGGTCAATCGGCGCGGCAGCCTCAATCCACCTGCCGGCATCGTGGCGCTCGCCGCTCCAGTAGTCAAACCACCCGTCATTCTCATCGGCACGCGGGAGGTAGACCCTGCGTGAGGCGGCTCCGGGGGAGGTGACTGGGCAGACGAGGATGTCGCCAAACATATACTGGTCCTTTATGTCGCGCACGGCGGTGTCGGCGGCGAAGTCGAAGGTGAGCATGCGGGCCATAGTGTAGTCACTGAAGGTCTGGGCAGCCGCCATGCTATAGATGTAGGGGAGGAGGGAGTAGCGCAGGCGGATCATGCGGAGGATGGCGTCGTAGTAGGGCGTGCCGGGCTCGCCGAAGCGCCAGATTTCGCGGGGGGTATCGGTGCCGTGGCTGCGGAGCATGGGGAGGAAGGCAGCCCACTGGAACATGCGGGTGTAATACTCCTTATAGCCGTCATCGGCGACCCCGTCGGGAAACTCCCCCTTGTAGAACCAGCGGCTGTCGCTGCGGATGAAGAAGGAGCCGACGTCGACCGTCCAGTAGGGGCAGCCTGTGGCCATGAAATTGAGTCCGGCAGGAATCTGCTGCCTGAACGACTCCCACGAGGCGTAGGTGTCGCCGTTCCAGACCACCGTCCCATAGCGCTGCTGCCCGGCGTAGGAGGAGCGCGTGAGGTTGAGGACACGCTTGGCCCCGGTCGCAGCCCTCTGATTCTCATAAATGCCCATAGAGTGATAGAGCGAGTAGAGATTGCCGCGCTCTGCGCCGAGGGCGTCGGCGAGGATTTCCTTGTTGAGCTCCCAGCGGCGCTCATGGTCGGTGCGGGAGTAGGGGTGGCCGTCGACCGGGTCGGGCATCTTGTTCCAGTCGCCGTCGAGTGGCTCGCTACTGTCGCACCACCAGGCATCGAAGCCGTTGGCGAAAAACTCGCGGTCGGCATAGCCCCAGTAGTAGCGGCGCGCATCGGGATTGAAGGCATCGTAGACCGAGTGCTCGAGCATGAAGCCCTTCTCTCGGAAGTCCCTCTCCTGGGGGCAGTATTGCGGGTTGGGCCAGATGCTGACCATGAGGCGGGCGTTGAGCGCATGGACCGAGTCGGCCAGGGCTCCGGGGTCGGGATAGTACTTGCGGTTCATCTTCATGTAGCCCCACCCCTCGGGCCAGTAGTTCCAGTCCTGGACAATCATGTCGATAGGGACGTGGCGGCGGCGATACTCCGCGAGGGTCGAGAGGATGTCGTCGCTGCTGACGTAGCGCTCCTTCGACTGGATATAGCCGAAGGCATAGCGCGGGAGCATCGGGACGGAGCCGGTCAGGTAGCGGTACTTGCTTATCACGGCATCAAAGTCCGCGCCCTTCATGAAATAGTAGTCGAGGGAGTTGGCCGCATCGTAGATTATGGTGCCGGCGTCGAACTTCATCGCGCAGCCGGCGTCGAAGAGGAGCCCGTAGCCCGCGGTCGAGAGGAGCACGGGGACAGTGGCCTTCAGATTGTGCTGAGTCAGATAGAGAGTCTTGCCGTTAAGGTCCATGTAGTCCTCCATGTGGGCGCCGAGGCCGTAGAGACCCTCGTCGGGACGGAAGTCGAAGCTGTTGCCGAAGCGGGTGTAGTGGCCGAGGGTGTCGCGGCGGACGATGTCCTTGACAGTCACCTTGCCGTTGGCGGTCTCCTCGATGCGGGCCGAGGCCTCATCGTAGACGATGCGCTCGCGCACACCCTGCTCGCTCCACCTGGGACGCTCCCGCTTCTCGGCGAGGAGCACCCTGCCACTCACGGCGTCCCTGAAGGTCAGCGCGCCGGCATCATCCATCTCCACGCATAACTCCTGGCTGAGATAGATAGTCTTGTCCCCGGAGCGGCTTACCTTAACGTCGACCTTGCCGGGGGTGTAGACGCAGACGCCGGTGGCATTGTCGCGCAGGCTGTCGGACGCGGCCCACTGCACCCTGACTATGGAGGGTGTGATGAAGCTTACGGACGGGGTGCGCTCCGCGGCCTCCAGCCGGGAAAGACCGAAGAGTGAGAAGAGGGACAGGAGGAATAGAATTGATGTCTTCTGCATCATGTCTTGCATGGGGGTGATTGGTTATGGCTTACTATTGCCGACAGGGAAGGTCTGTCACTGTTGCAAAGTTATATTTATTGGGCCGAAGAGGGATTCACTCTCGTTGCATTTACTTGTCACTATGTAACAACAGTGGCTTTTTAGGGGCTAAGAGGGGTATTTCTGACCTTGGAAGGGCATTTAGGGGCGGGAGCGGCAGGGAGGAGGGGATAAATGTTAACATTTAATAACTTCAAGTCACTTCTTGCGTAATTTTGTAACTTTGCGACAATAAATCCACATCTTTTAATCAGCACAAAGGACAATTATGACAATAGACGAGATACAGAATGACATCGTCGACGAATTTTCCGACGTCGACGACTGGATGGACCGCTACGGCATGATCATCGACCTCGGCAACAGCCTGCCTGAAATCGAGGAGAAGTACAAGACACCCGACCACCTCATCGAGGGGTGCCAGAGCCGTGTGTGGCTCAACGCCGATCTGACCCCGGAGGGGAAGATACACTACACCGCCGACTCCGACGCAATCATCGTCAAGGGTATCATCTCGCTCCTGATCCAGGTGCTCGACAACCAGACCCCCGACGACATCCTCAAAGCCGACCTCCACTTCATCGACGACATAGGCCTGTCGGAGCACCTCTCCCCCACCCGCTCCAACGGCCTTCTCGCTATGGTGAAGCAGATGCGGCTCTACGCGCTCGCCTTCCAGGCCAAACAGAATATGCAGTAACCACCCACCCAAGAAGCAGCGATGGGAAAAAACAAGCTTAAAAAATTTGCCGAGATGGAGACGCTCGAGCGCGTCTACCAATATCCGAAGCAGGTGCTCGACGCCGAGGGGGGATGCCCCCTGCGCGGCAGGTGGGGCGAGAAGGTCTTCGGCAACTCCAACCCTATCATCCTCGAGTTAGGGTGCGGCAAGGGGGAGTATGCCGTGGGCATGGGTAAGCTCTACCCCGACAGGAACTTCATCGGCATCGACATCAAGGGGGCGCGCATGTGGACAGGCGCCAAGGAGGCCGACTCGCTCGGCATGACCAACGTGGCCTTCCTCCGCACGTCAATCCACCTCCTCCCCTCCTTCTTCGCCCCCGGAGAGGTGGCGGAGATATGGATCACCTTCCCCGACCCGCAGATGAAGAAGGTGAACAAGCGCCTGACAGGCACCCACTTCCTCGACATCTACCGCCAAGTGCTCGCGCCCGGAGGAATCATACACCTCAAGACCGACAGCCCCTTCCTATTCACCTACACCACGGAGATGCTGCGCCACAACGGCATCACCCCGCTCCACGCGACGGCCGACCTCTACAACTCCGAGGCCAATGCCATTGTGCCCCCGATACGCACATATTACGAGCAGCAGTGGCTCGGACGGGGCATACCGAGCAAGTATGTGGCATGGCGCCTGCCCGGGGCCGGCGTCAAGCTCTCCGAGCCTGAGATAGAAATCGAGCCTGACACCTACCGATCCTTCGGAAGGGGCATACTCCAGTCGTCGTCCGAATTTCAGCAGCAGTCCTGAACCCCGGATGCTAAATTTTTGTTAAAACATCAGAGACACCATTACACAATAATTCACACCCATGCAACTATATCCCGCACTCATCACCGACGCCCTACAGACCGTGCGCTATCCCGGCAACGGCAAAACCCTCGTCGAGGCCGGAATGGTCGAAGACGACATCCGCATCGAGGGGGACTCGGTCAGCTTCTCACTTGTTTTCGACAAGCCCACCGACCCATTTATCAAATCAATGGTGAAGGCTGCCGAGACAGCTATCCACACCTATATCTCACCAGAGGTGAAGGTGGACATCAAGGTGGCCTCCCGCCAGCCGGCGGTGCCCAAGAACGCGCCCGTGCTCCCCGGAGTCAAGAACATCATCGGTGTCTCCTCCGGCAAGGGTGGTGTAGGCAAGTCGACCGTCGCCTCCAACCTTGCCGTGGCTCTCGCAGCCGAGGGCTACAAGGTGGGACTCCTCGATGCCGACATCTTCGGCCCCTCGATGCCCAAGATGTTCGGAATCGAGAACGAACAGCTCTATATCCACGAGGTCGACGGACGCCAGCTGATACTCCCGGTGGAGCGCTACGGCGTGAAACTCCTCTCGATAGGCTTCGTGGTCGACAAGGAGAAGGCCGTGCTCTGGCGCGGCTCAATGGCTTCCAACGCCCTGAAGCAGCTGATAGTCGACGCTGACTGGGGGGAACTTGACTACTTCGTTATCGACATGCCCCCGGGAACGAGCGACATACACCTGACTCTCGTGCAGACCCTCCCGATTACTGGTGTGGTGGTGGTCACTACTCCGCAGGAGGTGGCCCTCGCCGACGCGCGCAAGGGTATAGCGATGTTTCAGGAGGACAAAATCAATGTGCCTATCCTCGGCTTAGTAGAGAATATGGCCTATTTCACCCCTGCCGAGCATCCCGACGAGCGCTACTATATCTTCGGCAAGGAGGGTGGCGTGCGCCTGGCCGACAAGCTCGGTGTGCGCCTGCTCGCGCAGATACCCCTCGTGGCATCAATCTCCGACGGCGGGGATTCGGGCAAGCCCGTGGCCCTCACCGAGAGCATCACCGGCCATGCCTTTGCCCACCTGGCCCACGAGGTCATCGACGCAGTGGCCGAGCGCAACCGCGAACTCCCGCCGACGCATCGGGTGGAGATTAAATAGTTTAAGGTTTAGGTTTAAGGTTTAGATAATTGTTAGGTTTATACTTTATCCCAATCGCCTCCTCCAAAAAAATTACTAAACTACACATCCCTCCACTCTATTATCTAAACTTTAAACCCAAACCTTAAACCAAGTATTATCTAAACCTTAAACCTAAACCTTAAACCATCCCACCCCTCCACGCTTCACTTCAACTATATCATATGAGATTATATTTACGCTTTTTCTTTTCGGTCATGGCGATGACGGCCATGAGTGTGAATTATGCCGTGGCGGAGATTCCGGCCGGCTATTACTCGCGACTCGACGGCAAGACGGGCGCGGAGCTGAAAACAGCCGTTTTCGAAGTCATCAACCCGCACACGCAGGTGTCAAGCTACAGCAATCTGCCGCGCTACTTCGAGCATACCGACGTGTACCCCGAGTCGCGGAGGTGGTGGGACATGTATTCCGACATAGCCCGCTATGCGCCATCGTTCTCAGGGCTTAACCGCGAACATGCCTTCCCCAAGAGCTGGTGGAAGCAGAACGGGAGCGTGGAGTATACACCCGCCTATGTCGACCTCAACCACCTCTACCCGGCTGACGGGCCGGCCAACCAGGCCAAGAGCAATTATCCGCTCGGCGTGACGGCGCCCAACCCTAAGTTTGACAACGGTGTGTGCAAAATCGGCTACCCGGTGTCGGGGCAGGGTGGCGGCGCGCAGTATGTGTTCGAGCCGGCCGACGAGTATAAGGGTGATTTCGCCCGCGCATATTTCTATATCGTCACCTGCTATCAGAATCTCACATGGAACAGCACATGGATGCTCCAGCAGAACGACTACCCCACCCTCAGCTCCTGGGCGCTCAACCTGCTGCTCGACTGGAGCCGCCGCGACCCCGTGAGCCAGAAGGAGGTGGAGCGCAACGAGGTTGTCTACAGCTATCAGAACAACCGCAACCCCTTCATCGACTTCCCCGAACTCGCGGAATATATCTGGGGCAACAAGGTGGGGGAGAGTTTCTCGCCGGGCAATGCCGGTGAGCCGGGTGAGCCGTCGCTCATCAATCCGGTCAACAATACATCGCTTGATTTCGGCGAGGTGGCTGCCGGCAACAAGGTGACATCGCTGCTCTACATCAAGGGTGAGCATCTCACAGGCGATATCTCGGTGCTCATTTCCGGCACTGACAAAAATATGTTCACCCTCGACCCGGCGGCATCGACTCCGACGCTGAAGACCACTATCCCGGCGGGACTCATCAACGCGGCGTCGGGCTTCGAGCTGCAAGTGACCTATAAGCCCACAGAGATTGGTCGCCACGAGGCCAAAATCTCTATCTACGACGGTAATCTGACAGGAAGTACATACGTCAACCTCATCGGCGAGGCCCTGGAGGTGCCGACGCTCAGCCGCCTGACGGCCTACGAGGCATCGGACATCACCGAGACGTCATATAAAGCCTCATGGTCGGAGGCTCCAGAGGTGGTCGACTTCTATCTGCTGACACGCCAGCGCTTCGTCAACGGCAACATGGTCGAGGAGACTATCGAGTGTGACGAAAATTCGGTCATCATCGACGATTTCAACGGTAGCGACAACGAGAATTACTTTGTGCAGAGCAGCAGGCTCGGCTATCTCTCGGACCCGTCCAACGTCATATCTGTCTCGCACTCAGGCATCAGTGGTATCGACGAGGATGAGGCTCTCAGCGTCGAGAGCTATCCGGGGACTGTCCGCTTCCGCTGCGGCGAGCACCACACGGATGGACGAATCTATGACAGCACGGGACGCGTGGTCATGACGCTGCCCGAAATCACCGACGGTATGGAGGTGAGCCTCCCATACGGTGTATATCTGATTGTGACCGCACAACACGGGACGCCCGTGAAGGTCATAGCGAGGTAAACGGAAAATATTATAACAAACAACGCCGGAACTATCGTTTCGGCGTCGCTGTCATGTTATTGGATTGCCCGATTGGGGTGTAGGGACGCTTTTCAAAGCGTCCCTACACAGATCTATCTGTTTGTTTTTTAATATTGTTCGGATTCGTTGGGGAAATCCTTGCTCTTGACGTCGGAGATGTAGTTGCCGACGGCGTCCTCGATGACTGTGCCGAGATCGGCGTAGCGGCGGAGGAAGCGGGGGGAGAAACCCTTGTTGATGCCGAGCATGTCGTGCATCACGAGCACCTGGCCGTCGCAGCCGGCACCGGCGCCGATGCCGATTGTGGGTATCGAGAGGCTTTCGGACACTCTCGTGGCGAGCGTGGCAGGGATTTTCTCGAGCACCACGGCGAAGCAGCCGGCCTGCTCGAGGAGCTTGGCGTCGGCGACGAGTTTCTCGGCCTCGGCCTCCTCGCGGGCGCGCACGTTGTAGGTACCGAACTTATTGATGCTCTGAGGGGTGAGTCCGAGGTGGCCCATGACGGGAATCCCGGCGCTAAGGATGCGCTCGACCGACTCGATAATCTCGGCTCCGCCTTCCATTTTGACAGCCTCGGCGTGGCTCTCCTTCATGATTCGGATGGCTGATGCGAGGGCCTCGAGGGGATTGCCCTGATAGGTGCCGAAGGGCATATCGCAGACCACGAGGGCACGCTTGACACCCTTGACGACGCTCTTGGCGTGGTATATCATCTGGTCAAGGGTCATGGGGAGGGTGGTCATGTTACCGGCCATGACATTTGAGGCCGAGTCGCCGACGAGAATGACATCCATTCCGGCCTCGTCGATGAGTTTTGCCATAGAATAGTCGTAGGCAGTCAGCATGGCTATCTTCTCGCCCTTGGCCTTCATCTCCGCGAGGCGGCGGGTGGTCACCTTGCGCGGATCTTCAACAGTATATGTCGACATGATTTATGTATTAAAAATTTTATTTCAGCTTGTTTGCGCCAAAAATCCAATTGGCCGGGCAAAGTTATTAAGTTTATTTCAACCGGCAAAGGTTTGGATGAGACAAAAGCATTAACATCATGTATAGAACTCCACTTCGATTTCTTCCGGGAGCACAGCGACATCCTTTCCCAATTCCTTTGCAGTCACCAGCGACTCCTTTATTCCTTCCATAAAGTCAGCCTTGGCTTCCTGCACAGAATAGCTATAGCCACCGAAATGGCAACCTGCAATCACATCATCGGATGTAATCGCGTAGAAATTATTATCATTTTTTTCAACAACTGCCGTTATTTTCATAATTCAATCTGCTTTGTTCATAAAGTTTTTTAACCTGAATTTCAAGCAGAGGTATGTCCTCCAAAACGGTAGTCCATAATTGCTTCGGACGAATTGTATAGTATCCATGAACCAACACATGCCTCATCCCCTCTATCACATCCCATTCTATTTCAGGATGCAGAGAACGAAACTCTTTGGTCAGTTTATATACAGCCTCTCCTATAATTTCAATCTGTTTAACAAAACCATAGAATATAATAGGCTCATTGACAACGGTTTCATAAGAATACTTATCCTTATTATCCATGATTACCCTTATTGCAGCAAGTATATGCTCCAATCTATCCTTATCCTTTAACTTATCTCTCATAAATCAGTATTTTGTCGTTGTTGACGGATGGGATGGCGAAACTTTTGAGGCGTCCTTCCTCGACAAGGTCAACTTTACGTCCGGCTATCTTGGATAAGGAGCATATCATCCGCGCTATCGACATGAGGGAGACGTTGTAATCCGGGTCATAGCTGACAAGCAAATCCAAATCACTGCCGGCAGTCTCCTCGCCACGCGAGCATGAGCCAAACAACCATGCCTTTGTGACCGGCTGGGTGGATAGAAATGTCCTGATTGCGGGAATGAGCCTGTTTATTTCCTTGTTTATCATGCTATTTTGTGTTTTGGGACAAAGATACGGAAAAAATCGAGCTTTTTATGTAACTTTGTCGCAAATCTATTAACCAAGAAATAACTTTAACCCCAACGAAATCCAGACAAGATGAAAAGTGATCCGAAAGACTGTCTCTACTGCACGAACAACGAGACCCTCCACAACCTTATGATCGAAATTGCGAAGCTCGACGTGTCGAGAGTGTTTCTCTTCAAGGAGCAGACCTACAGGGGGCGCTGCTTGGTGGCCTACAAGGACCATGTCAACGACCTCTTCGAGCTTAGCGACGAGGAGCGCGATGCTTTCATGAAGGACGTCACCCGCGTGACGCGCGCTATGGACAGGGTGTTCCACCCCGAGAAAATCAACTACGGCGCCTACAGCGACAAACTCTCGCACCTGCACTTCCACCTGGCCCCCAAGTATGTCGACGGACCTGACTACGGGGGCACTTTCCGCATGAATCCCGGCGAAGTCTATCTGACCGAGGAGGAGTATGCCGACATGGTTGGAAAAATGCAGAAAGCCTTGCAGGAAATTTAAAAATTTCTCTGTATATTTGCAGTCGGAGAAAGCGCGCGACAGTGTTGCCGGGATAGCAACACTGTCAGGAGCTTCTCCGATTTCTCACGTTTATACTACTGAAGATGACTTACAGCTTCCTCGACCTCCTGTGCCTACTGGGATCAGTCGCCATGTTCCTTTACGGAATGAAAGTTATGAGTGAGGGCCTGCAGAAAGCCGCCGGCGACCGCCTGCGCAACATTCTCTCGGCCATGACCCGAAACCGCTTCACCGGCATGCTCACGGGTATCGTCATTACCGCCCTCATACAGAGTTCGTCAGCCTCGACCGTCATGGTGGTCAGCTTTGTCAACGCCGGCCTCATGACCCTCGGACAGTCAATGGCAGTCATCTTCGGCGCCAATGTCGGTACGACGTTCACGGCGTGGATTATCGCTCTCTTCGGCTTCAAGGTCGACACGTCGGCCTTCATCCTGCCACTTATTGCCTGCGCGGTGCCGCTGCTTTTCGCGAGTGCGAGCCGCAAGAAGTCGATAGGCGAGTTCATGATAGGCTTCGCGCTCATGTTTATGGGCCTCGACCTCATCAGCGACTATGTCCCCGACCTCCAGAGCAATCCCGAGATGTTTGCCTTCCTCGAGCGCTATGCCTCGATGGGTGTGGCGTCGGTTCTGCTGTTCGTACTGGTCGGCATAATCCTGACGGCAATCATCCAGTCGTCGGCGGCAACCTTCGCAATCGTGCTCATCATGTGTACGAAGGGATGGATTTCCTTCGACCTTGCCTGCGCCGTCATCCTCGGCAGCAATATCGGTACGACAGTCACCCCGCTATTGGCGTCGATGAGCGGTAACGTGGCGGCCAAGCGAACCGCTATGGGCCACCTGCTCTTCAACCTCTTCGGCATCGTCTGGACCCTGGCTGTCTTCTATCCCTTCGTCAGACTCAACGTCCACATCACCGAATGGCTCGGCCAGGGGAATCCCAACAGTATCTTCACCTTTGTCAACAACCTCGAAGCCAACGACCCCGCGCTCTACAACAGTATCTTCGACAACTCCCTCCCGGCGGGCCACCCGGTACTCGCCAAGATAGCGCAGATGCAGTTCAGCGTGTCATTCGGCCTGTCGATGTTCCACACAGTCTTCAACCTGGTCAACGTAGTCATCATGATATGGCTCACGGGGTTCTATGTCAAGGTGGTCGAGAAGTTAGTGCCCGCCAAGCACACGGGCGACGAGGAGTTCCAGCTCAAGTTTATCTCCGGCGGTCTCATGAGCGCCTCCGAGCTCAACATAGCCCAGGCCGAGAAGGAAATCGTGGTCTTCGCGCAGAGGGTGCAGCGGATGATAGCCATGTCGCAGAACATCGTCCACAACTCCACGGGCAACGAATTTACCAAGCAGTTCTCACGCATCGAGAAGTATGAGGAGATTTCCGACCGCATGGAAATCGAGATAGCCAACTATCTCAACCGCTGTTCGGAGGGACGCCTCTCCAACGAGGGCAAGCACCGCATCGCGGCCATGCTCCGCATCGTCAGCGAAATCGAGAGCATAGCCGACTGCTGCTACGGCGTGGCGAAAATCCTCATCCGCAAGCAGGAGAGCCACGTCAGCTTCAACGACGAGATTTCAAACAATATCGACTCGATGTTTATCTCCGTCGAGGCGGCCATGACCAACATGCTCCTGCTCCTGCGCAACTTCGAGGGGGCAGACCAGGCCGACATCATCACCTCGTATAACTACGAGCGCGAAATCAACAACCTGCGCAACCAGCTGCGCACGGCCAATGTCGAGAATATCAACAACCACCACTACGAGTACCAGGCCGGTATCTACTATATGGACATCATCGGCTCGCTCGAGAAAATCGGTGACTATATCATCAACGTCGTCGACGAGGTGAAGGACCTCTATCGCCAGAAAGTAGCGGTGTAAAAAAATATCGCAAGCCATGTCATCACTGAAGAACTACCTCGTACAATACTTCACGCTGACCGACGACCTCATCCCTCAGGCCGACGCGGAGAGCACTATCCGCGAGGGGGTGTCGTTCAAGGGGACGAACATGCTCATCCTCATCCTGGCGATATTCATAGCGTCGCTGGGACTCAACACCAACTCAACGGCGGTAATCATCGGCGCGATGCTCATATCGCCTCTCATGGGTCCTATCATCGGCATAGGTCTCGGCGTCGGTGTACAGGACTTCGAGCTGCTCAAGCGCGCTCTGCGCAACCTCATCATGGCGGCGGCCTTCAGTATGCTCACCTCGACAATCTACTTCATCATCTCCCCCGTCAGCGAGGGCCACAGCGAACTGCTTGCGCGCACGTCGCCGACAATCTACGACGTCCTCATCGGCTTCTTCGGCGGAGGCGCCGGCATCGTGGCCATAGGTTCCAAGTCGAAGGGCAACGTGATTCCCGGCGTGGCAATCGCGACCGCCCTCATGCCCCCGCTATGCACCGCGGGCTACGGACTGGCCACCCTTCAGATGAACTACTTCTTCGGCGCGACCTACCTCTTCCTCATCAACTCAATCTTCATCGGCCTGTCGACTTTCATCGGCGTGAAGCTGATGCACTACAAGCCGGTGGTCTCCGTCAATCCCGAGCGCTCGCGCAAGGTACGACATATCGTCTACACCGTGGCTATCCTGACCCTCCTCCCCTCGCTCTATCTGACCTACAACATGCTGCGACAGTCGCGCTTCTCGGCCAATGTGGACCGCTTTGTCGCGCAGCAGTTCAACTTCCCCGCCACGCAGGTGCTCAGCAAGAGCGGCACCATCGAGCACGGGGAGCGTATCATCACCGTCACGCTCATCGGGCGCATCCTCCCCGCCGACTCCCTCCAGCTCGCCATGAGCTCGCAACTGAAGAACTACGGACTCGAAGGAGCGCACCTCAACATCATACAGGGTGACTCGCCCGACCTCTCGCAGCTCAAAAACGGACTGCCGACCATGAGCGACATCTATGAGCTCGCCCGCACATCAATATCGGCACAGCAGGTGACGATAGACTCGCTCAAGAGCATGATAGCCATCACACAGATCAACGATACGATTGCCGGACGCATAGCTCCCGAAATCAAGGTGCTCTTCCCGCAGGTGGAGGAGATCGCGGTGTCGCGCGCCATCTTCGGCAACATCAACAGCGGTGTGCTCGACACTGTCAACACCGTCCTGGTCAAATACTCCTCGCCGCTACCCAACGCCAAGCAGCGCGAATTCCTTAAATACCTTGAAGCCCGCCTACAGCATAGATCCCTACAACTTGTGAATATCGGCAACCAGGTCACATTCAGTAAAAACACAGAAAACACAACCCACAAAAAATGAGCGGCATCGCAAACACAGGAACACCACAGGCTGTCACCCCGGGCGGCAGCAGTCTCACGCTCCCCGACAACCTGAGAGGGAAGAAGGTGGTGCTCGTCAACCACTCCGACACTCTCGGAGGAGCTGCCATAGTAACTTTCAGGCTTTTACAAGCCCTCCGGCGCATAGGCGTCGACGCACGCATGGTGGTCTACACCAAGACCTCCGAGGAGGAATGTGTCGACGCCGTCTACTCCCGCTTCATCAGGGCGGTCACCTTCTGCCTAGAGCGCCTGCGAATCCTTCCGGCAGTAGGATTCAAATATGCGGACCTCTACAAGGTCTCGACCGGCAACTTCGCCCTCAATGTCCACCACCACCCCTGGGTCAAGGAGGCAGACATAGTATGCCTCAACTGGATCAATCAGGGACTCATGGGTATCAACGGCATCAAGAAACTCCACCGCATGAGGAAGAAAATCGTGTGGACACTCCACGACATGTGGGCCCTGACCGGCATCTGCCACCACGCCTACGAGTGTGACCACTACCTCGACCGGTGCGGCAACTGCCCCTTCCTCGCAGGAGGAGGAAACCCCAATGACCTCTCACACAAATACTGGAAGAAGAAGAAGAGTCTGAACGACGAGGTGCCTATCCATTACGTCGCCGTCAGCAACTGGCTCGAGCGCCAGGCGGCCCGCTCGTCGCTCCTGTGCAACAGCAGCATCCAGACAATAGGCAATCCCTTCCCTATCGACCAGTTCTACACCAAGCCGCCGCGCGACCTCTACTCGCTGATAACCCCGGAGAAGCCCAACATACTCCTCTTCGGAGCCGCGCGCATCGACGACCCTATCAAGGGACTCGAATACACGGTCGACGCGCTCAACTATATCTTCGACTACCACCCCGAGATAGCCAGCAAGACGGCTATCTATTTCTTCGGCAGCATGAAGAATCCCCAGGCGCTTGACGGCCTGCGCTTCTCGCACCGGCACCTCGGACTCATCACCGACTTCAAGATACTGCGCTACCTCTACTCGGTGGCGAAGGTTGTCGTGTCGACGTCGCTCTACGAAACCCTGGGTGGAACCCTCGTCGAGGGACAGGCCGGGGGCGCGATACCAGTGACTTTCGGCAACGACGGGCGCGCCGACGTGGTCGAGCACAAAAAAACCGGCTACATAGCCCGCTACAAGGACTCGCGCGACATAGCCGAGGGCATACTCTGGGCACTTGATTCAAAAATCCCCCGCGACTATCTCAACCAGACAGTCAGGGAGCGATTCTCGTCGACAGTGATTGCCCATAAATATGCGACATTGTTTTCAGATTTGTTAAAAAAATGAGAAAGAAAGTACTGATAGTCGGTGCGGGAGGCTTCATCGGAGGCTTCATAGCCCGTGAGGCGCTCTCGCGGGGCTACGAGACATGGTGCGCGGTGCGCGAGTCGACCTCGCGGCGCTATCTGACCGACGAGGCCCTCCGCTTCATCACTCTCGACTATGAGGACCCCGACAAGCTCCGCGAAAGCCTCGCCGGGCATGAGTGGGACTATATAGTCTACAACCTCGGGGCAACGAAGTGCGTGAATTTCAGCGACTTCAACCATATAAATTTCACATACCTGCGCAATTTCTGCAAGGCGCTGACGGACAACGGTCAGATACCCGAGCGATTCGTCTACATGTCGTCGCTCTCGGCCATAGGGCCGGGCGACGAGAAGGGCTACAGCCCGCTCCACGGCAAGATGATCCCGCAGCCCAACACCCGCTACGGTCTCTCTAAAATCAAAGCCGAGACGCTGCTCGAGACACTCCCGGCCTCATTCCCCTGGATTATCCTGCGCCCGACGGGGGTCTACGGCCCTCACGAGCGCGACTACCTGATGATGATCAAGAGCATCGACTCGCACTTTGACTTCGGTGTCGGCTTCCGCCGCCAGATGCTCACCTTCATCTATGTCGAGGACCTGGCCAGGGCCATATTCGACGCCCTCGAGCGCGCGCCGCTGCATCGGAAGTATATCATCTCCGAGCCGCGGGCCTACTCGCAGAAGGAGTTCCGCCGCATCGTGGCGCGGGCGCTGCGCCGCAGCCTCGTGGTGCCGGTGCGCCTCCCGCTGTGGATGCTCAAAATCGCCTGCAAAGTTTCGGAGAAGTATGGCGCGGCCAAGCTCCAGGCCGTCACCCTCAACTCCGACAAGTATAACATCATGGCCCAGCGCAACTGGAACTGCGACACCTCCGACGCCGAGCGCGACTTCGGCTTCCGCGCGCAGACCGACCTCGAGGAGGGCATCCGCCGCACGGTCGAGGCCTACCGCGAGGAACAGCGCAGGCTGAAAGAACAGAAAAAACATAAATAGCCACCGCCATGCAACGCAAGCCGCCTCTATGGATGACAGTCTTAGTGCTGGTCTTCATCCTACCCGTGTTTTCCTTCCCGATGCTGCTCGCCAACATCCCCGCTGGCGACGAGGGGGCGAAGACCTTCGTGTGGATCTATCCGTTCTACATGCTCCTGTCGGCCTGGCTGGCATGGAGCGGCTACACAAGACGCTCCTACGTCAGCTGGATACTGCTCACGCTCATGGCGCTGTCGACGGCGGCAGTCTGGACGCTGGTCCTGCACCCGGTCGAGGTGTAATTTTGATATATACACATTACAACATATACATAACGTGACGATATGAAACTTCTGATAATCAACGGTCCCAACCTCAACCTCCTCGGCACACGCGAGCCTGACATCTACGGTTCGCAGACTTTCGAGTCATACCTCATAGAGCTGCGCGAGATGCTCGACGGCGACGAGGTGGAGTACCTCCAGTCAAACCATGAGGGTGACATCATCGACTTCCTCCACAATACCGACGCCGACGGGGTGATACTCAACGCGGGCGCCTACACCCACACCTCGCTCGCCATAGCCGACGCTATCTCGGCAATCTCCACCCCTGTAATCGAGGTCCACATCTCCAACACGGCCTCGCGCGAGCAGATCCGCCACACGTCGCTCATAGCCCCGGTGTGCCGCGGCACAATCACCGGCTTCGGCCTCAACTCATATTTCCTCGCCGCACAAGCCTTCATAATGGGCCATGTCAGATAAGGAACTCGACAGCTATATCCTCGGCCACATCAGCCCGGAGCCGGAACACCTGCGGCTCCTCTACCGACGCACGCACCTGCGGCATCTCTACCCGCGCATGTGCTCCGGCCACCTGCAAGGGCGTCTGCTGAGTATGCTCTCGGCCATGATCAGGCCGCAGCGCATACTCGAACTCGGTGCCTACACTGGCTATTCGGCCCTCTGCTTAGCCGAGGGACTGGCCGAGGGGGGACGGCTCCACACGATAGAGGTCGACGACGAGATGGAGGACGAGCTGCTGCAGCTCTTCGCCACCGCTCCGGGGGGCGACAAAATCACGCTCCACATCGGGGACGCCGAGGAGCTGATAGGGATAATCGACGAGACGTGGGACCTCGTCTATATCGACGCCAACAAGCGCCGCTATGTCGAATATCTCGACCTCGTGCTGCCGCGGCTGCGTCCGGGGGGCTTCGTCATAGCCGACAATACCCTCTGGGACGGCAAGGTGACCGACACCGCCGCCAACCACGACGCCCAGACCCTGGCTCTCGACCGCTTCAACACATACATAGCCTCGCGCTACGACTTGGAGACTGTGATTCTGCCCCTGCGCGACGGGCTGACGCTTATACGGAAGAAATAGCGTCGTTTTTCAGTGGTTTATAGTGGATTTATAATACGATTATAATCAACAAATTATCCCACCTCTAAAATTTTAGTTGAATTTTAAGCTTTTTTCACATAACTATTTTGTATAAGCTCAGACTAATTAATAAATTTGTGCATCAATCATTCACGTTTCATCTTTTCGGGACAAGGTAGTTGGAAAATACCCGCCAGCGAATAGGTCGAAGACCTTAGGCAAGAGAAACCCCAGGGTTAGCGAAGGCCGCAGGCCGTAGCGATGCCTGGGGTAAGAAAAGTAATATGGCTAATGGCTCTTCGAGCCATATAGGGAAGGTGTTGCAAGATATGCCGATTGTAGGGACGCTGCGTGCAACGCCAATGAGGGAATTTGCAATGACTATGCCCGATTTTAAATCTATATAATCATAAATCTATATGATCATGAACAAGACAGTGCGCAAGGTTCTCGCCGTCATCCTCCCGGCTCTAATCTGCATGGCTGCCTCAGCCGAAACCAAGAAATTTTTCGCCCTCACAAGCCGTGTCAAGGACGCGGTGACCAAATTTGACCTCGTCGGGGCGGAAATCATCACATATGACGCCAAGGGCAATCCTGTCGACACGATAAAGGCCGACCAAGGTGCAAAGTACTCCCGCGAGGAGGGAAGAATCACGATGGCATATTTCACCATACCTGTGACCAAAAAGGACACGACTATAAACTTTGATGTCAGCTATCCGGGTTACACGACGCAGACCGTGGTCTACACGCTTGACAAAATCGGCAAGCGAGAGAGCTACAGATCCATTCCCACGGTCTATCTGGAGCGTGCGCCCCACAATCTCGGAGAGGTGACGGTCACGGCCTCGAAAATCAAGTTTTACCACAAGGGTGACACCATAGTCTACAATGCCGACGCCTTCCAGCTCGCCGAGGGGTCGATGCTCGACGCGCTCATAGCCCAGCTTCCGGGCGTGGAGCTTGACGAGGGGGGACAGATAAAGGTCAACGGACAGTATGTCGAGTCGCTCCTGCTCAACGGCAAGCAGTTTCTCGACGGCAACAATCAGCTGATGCTCGAAAACATCGGCGCCTACACGGTGAAGAACGTCGAGGTCTACGAAGGGCAGACCAAGCAGGAGAAGTGGAGCTACCGGCCCGACGATCCCACGGCTCCCAAGCATCTGACTATGGACGTGAAGCTCAAAAAGGAGTACAACATGGGGTGGATCATCAACGCCCAAGGGGGTGTAGGCACCGAGGACCGCTATTCGGGCCGGCTGTTCGCCTCATGGTTCAGTCCGACGACCAAGCTCACACTAATCGCAAACGCCAACAACCTCAACGACAACCGCAAGCCCGGCAAGAGCGACACTTGGCGCCCGGAGATGATGCCCTCCGGAACTCGACGCAACACTACAGCAGCATTTAACTATAACTATGAGAGCCTCGACGAGTCGAAAGACTTCCAAGGATACGTTGAAATGGAGGACAGCCGTCAGAATAACCGCTCGACGACCGCCCGCACCAACTTCCTCAGCAGCGGCAACACATACGACAACATATTCAGCCGCAACAAGGACAGGCGCCTGAAACTCGAGACGCGCAACTACCTTAATTTCTATACGAAAAGATACGGCTTCTGGACCATGCTCCTCGGGCGCTATATCAAGCGTGACAATTACGACAACCAGATTTCGGCCACCTTTAACAA
Source organism: uncultured Duncaniella sp. (assembly GCA_910586665.1). Lineage (GTDB taxonomy): Bacteria > Bacteroidota > Bacteroidia > Bacteroidales > Muribaculaceae > Duncaniella. The sequence continues at coordinate 32,668 of CAJUIX010000012.1, read as the reverse complement.
GGAGCAGACCGACATCACCGCCAAGGTCCTCGAGGCTCTCTACAGCGACGGCTCTCCCGAAAGGCTCGACGCGGTCATCAACCGCTCGATTACCCGCTCCGACGGCAGCAGCCGCGAATATGAGGTGCAGGCCTATCCGACCTTCACTTATAAAATTCCGAAAAGCAACGACATGATCGAGGTGCAGGTGGGCGCGAAGTACAAGGATAACAAGGAGGAACGCTGGCGCGACTACAATATCAACTACGGCGCCAACCCGGTGCCTGCGGTGGTCAGGAGACAGTATTTCGACAACAGTCCCAACCGCACGTTCACTTTCGACGGTACTGTCACCTATAGGACCCAGATTGGCAGAGTCGGGGCAGACCTGGTATACAGCTACCGTTTTATGAACCACGACAAGGACTCCTATATGTATGCCCTCGACCAGCTTACGGACATGGGCATATACGGCACTCTCCCCGCCGGCTATCTCGACTCATTCGACCCGAACAACAGCTACACGTCTCGGCAGATGGACAACGTGCACACCATCAGCCCACGTCTCAGATGGGGCAGTGGCTCTGCAAACCATTATCTGATGATTCTCCTATACCCGGAGTTCTCGCTTATGCACCAGCACCTCGACTACTGGCGCGCCAACCGCTCATATCTCGTGAAAAGCACCTCCTTCCTGACAGAATCGCGCGGTATGGGATTAATGGCCAGGTATTCTTTCGGCCCTAAGGGGGATCCGGGAAGGAGGATAGAATTTATCAACAATATTGAATTCAGACTCAAACTTGACACGAAGGTGCCCGACCCGCTCCACAGAGTGGACATCGTGAATGATGCCGACCCGCTCAACATCTCTATGGGCAATCCTGACCTGAAAGTGGCCCGCGTCTTCAACCCCTCGCTTCTGTGGGAATTCAGTCCCAAGGACAGGACACTGACAAACAATGTCACGCTGCGCTATGAGATGACGACCAATGCGCTCGTCCGCGGCTATACCTACGACACGAAGACCGGCGTGCGCCGCAACCGCACATATAACGTCGACGGCAACAACTCAATGAGTGCCGAGAATTATTTCAAAATGCAATTCGGGTCAAAGAAGCAATTCATGTTAGGGTCCTCTACCAATTTCGGCATAATCAACTCGGCCGACATGATAGGAATAGACAGCCGGGAACCTGAGAAGTCGAAGGTGAGATCCAGCACGCTGAGCGAGAGACTCGGACTCAGCTGGCAGATAGGGAAGCAGAGCCTGAGGCTGGCGGCAGAGGTGAACAACCGTCACACCACATCCTCGCGCGAGGATTTCAAGACTATAGATGCACTTCATTACAATTATGGCATCACAGGTGAGTTTGCACTCCCCGCGGGCTTCGGCATCAGCACGGACTTCACCCTCTACTCACGCCACGGCTACGGGATGAAGGAGCTCGACACGACGGACGCTATCTGGAACCTGCGCCTCACCTACGCTCCGAAGGGTGGCAGGTGGGTGTTTATGGCCGACGGTTTCGATATGCTCCACCAGCTATCCAATGTCAACTATGCTGTCAATGCCTCGGGACGCACTGTGACCTATTCCAACGCCCTGCCGCGCTATATGATGCTGTCGGTGCAGTATCGAATGAACATCCAGCCGAAAAAGAAGCGCTACGGGAAGTAGCCGCGCCGCAAAATTAATTTTTAATAAATGAAGAATATGCATCGGAGATGCTTATCATTGTGATAATTAGCATCTCCGATGCACATTCTATATTTTACGTTTGTCTACCCCAGGCATCGCTACGGCCTGCGGCCTTCGCTTACCCTGGGGCTTCTCTTTCTTAGGCTCTTCGAGCCATAGAAGGAATTTGCACGCAGCGTCCCTACAAAGATATTACCTACAAAGGTATTAAAGATATTATACGGATTTATTTGTCGGTGAGGATTTTGCGGGCTTTGACGGCGTCGCGGGCGAGCTGCTCGCGGAGCTTGTCGGTGGACTCGAAGCGGCGCTCAGGGCGGAGGAATTCGACGAATTCGACAGTCACCTCCTCGTCGTAGAGATAGCCCTTGAAATCAAAGATATGTGCCTCGATTGAGAGGGCGCCGTGGCCGTCGGTCTCGCTGACAGTGGGGCGGAAACCGATGTTGACCATCGCCGGGCGGCGCACACCGTCGGGGGTGACGACACGGGCGGCATAGACACCCGGCTTCGGGATGAGAAGCTCCTTGTCGACAGGCGACAGGTTGGCCGTCGGGAAGCCAAGCTCGCGGCCAAACTCGCAGCCGTGAATCACGAGTCCGCGCAGCCCGTAGTTATGCCCCAGGGCCTCGGCAGCCTTCGCGGGATTGCCCGAAAGCAGGTGGTGGCGGACCATAGAGGAGCTGACCGGGGCGCCCGCGCCGCGATATTCGGGGGCGGGAATGACCTCTACACCCACCTCGCGGCCTATCGTGCAGTAGTCCTCGAAGGACTGCGGGCTGTCATGGCCGAAACGGTTGTTGAAGCCCAGGACGAGGGTGTCAATGCCGTAGGACCTGTTGAGCATGCGGAGGAACTCGCGAGCACTCTTGTAGCGCAGGCGGTCATTGAAGGGGAGAATGATGATGTCCTCGGCACCGGCAGCGTCGAGGCGGCAGAGACGGTCCTCAAGGGTGGTCAGCAAACCGGGAGCCTCCAGGGGGCGCACCACCGACAGAGGATGACGCGTGAAGGTGATGACCGAGGGGGTGAGCCCACGGCTGCCGGCCTCAAGGCGCAGATAGTCAATCAGAAACTTGTGGCCGAGGTGGACGCCGTCATACATGCCGACGGCCGCAATGCGCCGGCGCGAGGTGTCGCTTTTCGTGATTATTTTCATAGCTGTAGGATATTCCGGATTATAGATTCGATTCAAACTCTTCAAGGAGGCGTGCGAACTCGTCGCCGGGCCTCACGAGTACTGCCTTGAAGCCGAAAGAGCGGGCGGCGTCGACGTTGGACTGCGAGTCGTCGAAGAAGAGGGTCTCCTCCGCCTTGATGCCCCCGCGCTCAAGGCTGTAGTCAAATATGGCCTTTCCGGGCTTGCAGCATTTGGCTTCGTAGGAGGTAAAGATTTCGTCGAAGTAGTCGGCCATCTCGCGCCCCTCCTTGCGAAACTCTTCGGCAATCCTGCCGTCGACCATGATAGGGTTGGTGTTGGAAAGGAGGTAGATTTTATAGTACCGGCGCAGCTCGCGCAGGGCCTCGAGGCGGCTGACGGGTATGCCGACCAGGAATTCATTGAAAGCGTCGTCAATCTCGCCGTCGGTCACTCCGGGGCGGTCAAACATCCCGCGGACACGGGTGTGGAACTCGTCGGCACCAATCTCGCCTGACTCGAGGGCGAGGAAATCACCCTTCTGTCCGTAGACACCGAGAAAGTCGTCGGCATCCTTCATGCCGAGCTTCTCGAAAGCCCTGACGCAGCGGTCACGGTCGAGATCCATAATGACTCCTCCGAGGTCGAAAAGCAAATTCTTTATCATTTAGAGGTTGTTTTTTCGTTTACTGTAGGCAAATTTAAGAAAATATCCCCGATTTTTTTGTAAATTTGCGGCTTAATTTATATCGGTCACATATTTAAGTATCCCTATCATATCATAAAGCGTGGAAACTAAATACATTTTTGTGACGGGCGGCGTGGTGTCGTCACTCGGCAAAGGAATCATCTCCTCATCATTGGCATGCCTGCTCAAGGCACGCGGTTTCAGGGTCACAATCCAAAAATTTGACCCCTACATCAACATCGACCCCGGCACGCTCAACCCCTACGAGCACGGGGAGTGCTATGTGACCGTCGACGGCCACGAAGCCGACCTCGACCTCGGCCACTACGAGCGATTCACCAACATCCAGACCACCCGCGCCAACAATGTGACCACAGGGCGTATCTACAAGAGCGTCATCGAGAAGGAGCGCCGCGGCGACTATCTCGGCAAGACCGTCCAGATCATCCCCCACATCACCGACGAAATAAAGCGCAACGTCATGGCCCTCGGCAAGACGGGCGATTTCGACTTCGTAATCACCGAAATCGGCGGCGTGGTCGGCGACATCGAGTCGCTCCCCTTCCTCGAAGCTGTCCGCCAGCTGCGCTGGGAGCTCGAGGACGACTGCATCTGCGTCCACCTGACCTACGTCCCCTACATCGCTGCCGCCAAGGAGCTGAAGACCAAACCGACGCAGCACTCCGTCAAGCAGCTCCAGCAGCTCGGCATACAGCCCGACGTGCTCATCCTCCGCACCGAGCACGACATCCCCGCCTCGATGCGCAAGAAAATCGCCCAGTTCTGCAATGTGGCTCCCAATGCCGTCATCCAGAGCATCGACGCGAGGAGCATATATGACGTGCCGGTGCTCATGCACGAGCAGCATCTCGACGAAATCGTGATGCGCAAGCTCGACATGAAGCCCGAGGGGCAGCCCGACATGGGTCCCTGGAAGGAATTCCTGACCAAGATGCGCTCCGCGGAGAAGAAGGTGCGCATAGGGCTCGTCGGGAAGTACGTCGAACTCCAGGATGCCTACAAGTCAATCTCCGAAGCACTCTTCCAGGCCGCGACCTACTCCGACCACATCCTCGACCTGCGATATATCCACTCCGAGCGCGTCACTCCAGACAATGTCGACGAGCAGCTGCGCGACCTCGACGGAGTCATCATAGCCCCCGGCTTCGGCCAGCGCGGTATCGAGGGCAAGTTTGTGGCGCTCGAATGGTGCCGCACCCACGACGTCCCGACCTTCGGCATCTGCCTGGGCATGCAGTGCATGGTCATCGAGTTTGCCCGCAACGTCCTCGGACTTCCCGAGGCAAACTCCACCGAGATGCAGCCTCACACGCCCGACAATGTCATCGACCTCATGGAGGAGCAGAAGTCAATCTCCAATATGGGGGGCACGATGCGCCTCGGCGCCTACGACTGCGAACTCCTCCCCGGCTCGCACGCGGCCAAGGCATACGGCAGCATACACGTCAGGGAGCGCCACCGCCACCGCTTCGAGTTTAACAATGACTACCGCGCCCGCTTCGAGTCGGCCGGCATGAAGTGTGTGGGCGAGAATCCCGCCACACATCTTGTCGAGGTGGTCGAACTGCCGGACCACCGCTGGTTTATAGGCACCCAGTACCACCCCGAGTACTCCTCGACGGTGCTCTCCCCCTCCCCGCTCTTCATGGACTTTGTCAGAGCAGCTATCAAATATCAGGAAGAGCGGTCCAAAAGCTGAAAATCAACATGTAATTCTACCCATAAACCCCACTCATGGACAGAAACTCAATCATCGGGCTCCTATTGATGGGCCTCATCATCTTTGGCTTCACCTACATCAACCGCCCTTCGCCCGAGGAGCTGGAGCGCCAGCGCATAGAGCGCGAGCAGATGCAGGCCCAGGAAGCCGAAAAGGCCGCCGCCCCCGGAGCCTTGAAATTTGACTCAATCACCGCCGCGGAAGTAGCCACAATCAAGAGCACCGTGCGCGAGCTCGGAGTGACCGACTCCCTCACCGGCGTCTCGACCCTCAAGGTCGACAAGGCCGATATCCGCCTCACAGCCGACGGGCGGCTCGAGGGCACAGTGGATGCCGACGGGCGCATAGTCCCCGTGGCCGACATCATCAGCAACTCGGCAGCACTCCCCGTCACCGTGGGCATCCCCGCGACCGAGAATCTCCGCAAGGCCCTCGCCACCGTGGCCCGCTATCGCGGCTTCGCCCGCCACATCTCAGGCGACAGCACCACCGTCAAGCTCGAGAACAAGTTCCTGAGCCTCGAGCTTTCCAACAAGGGTGGCGTCATCTCGCGCGCCACACTGCGCGACTATGACAGCTATGACTCGACCAAAGTCATGCTCCTCTCGCCGGAGACCGACCTCTACAGCTTCACCCTCACCTCGGCCAACCAACGATTTGAGACACGCGAGTTCTACTTCACCCCCGTGCAGCTCAGCGACAGCTCCGTGCTCATGAGGCTCGACCTCGGCGACGGAGCCTCGTGGGGCATCAGATATACCCTCCCCGAGGACAGCTACCTGGTCAACATCGACATCGTCCAGGAAGGTATGCAGAGCATCATACCCTCGTCGGTGGCCTCTATGGACTTCACATGGCACCAGAAGATGCGCCGCAACGAGGCCGGACGAGTGTTTGAGGAGCGAAACTCGGCACTATACTATATGTATATCGACGGTGACGTCGACAACCTCAGCGAGAACGGCGACGACAGCGAGGAAATCAACCAGCGCCTCAAGTGGGTGAGCTGCAAGAACCAGTTCTTCTCCGCCGTGCTTATGGCCCGCACCAATTTCAGCGGCGGCAACCTAAGCAGCACCGAGCTTAAGGACAACCCCGACTTCATCAAGGAGATGAATCTCGACATGACGCTCGAATATAGCGCCGCGGCAGCCAATCCCGCATCCTTCGTGATGTATCTCGGCCCGAACTCCTATCCCGTCATGAACTCGCTCGAGAAGGAGATCTTCCCCGAGGAGAACATGCACCTGACCAAGCTCATCCCCCTCGGCTGGCCGATATTCCGCTGGATCAACACGCTCATCGTCATCCCGGTGTTCACCCTCCTGGGCAGCTTCATCTCCAACTACGGCATCATCATCCTGCTGCTGACAATCTTCATCAAGCTCATCCTCTTCCCCTTCACCTACAAGAGCCTCATGTCGCAGGCACGCATGCGCCTGCTCGCCCCGGAAATCAAGGCTATCAACGATAAGTATCCCGGCAACGAGAACGCCATGAAGCGCCAACAGGAGACTATGGCACTCTACTCCCGCGCCGGGGCCAACCCGCTCTCGGGCTGCCTGCCGATGCTGCTGCAGATGCCTATACTCGTGGCCATGTTCTGGTTCTTCCCTTCGGCCATCGAGCTTCGCGGCGAGCCCTTCCTCTGGGCCAAGGACCTCTCGGCTCCCGACGCCATCATCTCGTGGAACGCCACGATTCCCTTCATCTCGAGCACCTTCGGCAACCATATAAGCCTCTTCTGCTTGCTGATGACGGTCACCAACATCATCTATACCCGCGTGACCATGCAGACACAGGCCTCGTCGGGCATGCCGGGCATGAAATGGATGATGTATCTGATGCCGGTGATGTTCCTCTTCATCTTCAATAACTACGCTGCCGGCCTCAGCTACTATTACTTCCTCTCGCTGCTCATCACCATCGTGCAGACTTACATCTTCCGCAAAGTAGTCTCCGAGGAAAAGATGCGTGCCAAGATGGCCGCGGCAGCCAAGAAGCCCAAGAAGAAGTCAGGCTTCATGGCCCGTCTCGAAGAAGCCCAGCGCAAGCAGCAGCAGATGCTCCGCGAACAGCAGAAACGCCAGGGCAGGAGGTAAGATTATCCATCAACACACCCCACTACTTCATAATATTACAGGGAGACAGTCAAGCTGTTCTCCCTGTATTTTTTATACTATTTTAAACATCAAAAACACATAAAACACTAATATCCAATATATAGAAGTTTTTTTCTATAGAAGTTTTTTTCTATAGAAGTTTTTTTCTATATTTGCAATTGAAAACATATATCTATCCTCAAAATATATAAAACAATGGCTATTACAAACAAAATCGGCCCACCGGTCATAGGAGAAGACTTCTACGGGCGTAGGCGAGAGCTTGAAGAAGCGCACAGATATCTAACCGAAAAACAATCGCTATTGCTTTCAGCACCACGAAGAATTGGAAAGTCTTCCTTCGCCCACAGACTTTTGAACGACAAGAAGGCGGAAGGATGGCATTGCATCTATATAGACCTCGAAGGAATAGCCACCAAAGAGAACTTTCTTAAGAAAATAATGTCCTCCTTCGAGGATGCAGGACTTTTGGAAAAGGCTCTCGACAAATTTATAGATATCAAGAACTTCATATTCGGATCTATCAAAGAAATAAATCTAAGCGGCACAAAGATAGATTTGAATAATATCGACGTGACCCAAAGCCTGTTCAATCGCTTATCGGAATTGTTTGACTATGAGAATAATGTGCTAATCGTCATAGACGAACTATCTATCTTCCTCGGAAAACTTATAAAAGATGGCAATAATATCGAGGAGGTTGACTTTTTATTGAACTGGTTCAGGAGTATAAGACAAAGGGAAAATTCAAATATTCGCTGGATATTCTGTGGGTCTGTGGGTCTGAGAAATTTCACAAATCACTATCACTTATCAAAATCAATCAATGACCTTGTTGATTTCGACCTCGGTGAATTTTCCGAAACTGAGGCTGCCGGACTAATTTCATCTTTGGCTCAGTCATACAACATTGTAATTGATGAGGAAACCACAAGACATATAATCACCACCCTCCAATGGCCTATCCCATACTTCATACAGCTTCTCATAAGCCGATTGTTATCAATGGTTTCCGATAGAGACAACCGCATTATCAGCCACGAGGATGTTGATGAAGCATATAATCAGCTTACACGCCTTGATTACTTCAAAACATGGTATGAAAGACTTGACGAATACGATGAACTTCAAAGCTACGCCCGCAATATTCTCGACAATCTTTCGGCATCGGCTGAAGGACTGTCAAAAGAAAGTTTGAATGATATAGTCATGACCGGGATTGAACCGTCAAAATTTGATGAAGTAAGTAAACAGCTTACAAAAGTCCTTAATATGCTTGAACATGACGGGTATATTATGCGTACTAATGATAACAGACGAAAATTCAGATCTCCGCTTCTAAAACAATGGTGGAAGTACAAATTTGTCGACTAAGAGCCAGCTTTAATGGATATGATTTTAAATAAAGCCCAGTTAACCGAGGTTATTTCACATATAGATAATGAAATGGCCAAGACAACCATACACCAACCCATATTAATTGCAGGTGAAAGAGGATCCGGGAAATCAACTTTGCTAAATGAAATCATACGCACATATTCTAATGATAAAATAAAATTCATCAAAATTGACGGACGGCTTGTTTTTAATTCGACATACATCATAGAATATATTGAGAGCGTAAACTGCTGTTCAGCAGAAAATCAAAGCAATAATGATATGTCCTCTTCTATCATTGTCATTGACGATATGGATTTTTATTTTGAGAGAAGTCAATATGATGACCAATATCTGCTCAGAAATTATCTTAACAGTCCGAAATCCCCTCTACTGATTGCAAGCGTGTCAAGCATCCAAAAAGCAATCACTGATTATAATGCACCTTTTTTCGAAGGATTCAAGACAATATATCTGCCCGAATTTAACATAGACTATCTAAATTCTCTGTCTTTAAGCCCTTATAAACGCCAGCGGGTAGAAATAATCATGAAATACCTACCCCGTGTGGCACATTCCCTGTCAACCGCTCTCGAAATAGTAAACTCGTCAGATAAATCAGATACAGACATCAACAGACTTATAGATATGTATTCTTCCTCATATAGGGAAAAATTGGAAAAGTTGCCTGTCAATTCACAAAAGATAATTATGTGTCTCGCACAGTCCGACGGACCAATGACTCTCACCGACATAAGCCAACAGACAATGACTCCCGGAGGAATATTGTCTACCTATATAAGACAAATGATTAAAAATAAAATTATTAGAAAAACTGAAAAGCCAAAGCGCAGAACTCCCTATGAGATTAGCGACCCGCTGTTCAAGTTGTGGCTGTCGAATGGGTGGAATAGGTAGGGGAAAGATTGCGTTACCATCCCAAACTGACCAAAAAAGATGTGTTATAGATATATTTTTGTGTTAAAAGATGTATATTTGCTTGGGTATGTCAGCGTATAAGGCTACCTTTGCCGGCGATTTTTAATCTGAGAAAAGGATATTATGCTGACATAATTGCCTTTGTCTCCAATCATTAACTTTCTACCTATGAAGAAATTTCTTGTATCGGCCCTCGCCGTGGCAGCCGTGTGTGGCCACGCCAAGGCCGAAGGCTATCAAATCAATTCATTATCAGCCAAGCAAATCGGCATGGGCCACACGGGTATAGCCCTGAAACTCGGCGCGGAAAGCATGTTTTTCAACCCCGCAGGCATGGCCTACATGGACAAGACGCTTGACCTCTCCGGCTCTGTGACAGGCATCATGCCCACCTGCACCGCCACTGTCGACGGCAAGGATTACGAGACCGACAACGGTGTCTCGACCCCTATCGGTGTCCACGCCGCATTTTCAATCTATGATAATCTCAAGGGAGGTATCTCTTTCTACACCCCCTACGGCTCCTCAATCAACTGGACCGACAACTGGCCCGGCTCAGTGCTCAACCAGAATGTCAACCTCAAAGTGTTCACCATACAGCCCACCCTCGCCTGGGCCGTCACACCCAAGTTCTCAATCGGAGCGGGAGCGATGATTTCGTGGGGAACGGTCGACCTCAACAAGGGTCTCGTGACAGCCTCCACCACCGACAAGGCTATCGCCGCCCTCAAAATGATCGGGCAGCTCCCCGCGGAGACTCCCGAGTTCGGAGGGACGACGCCCGCATCGGTAAATCTAAACGGCAAGGCTGACATGGTCGTCGGATTCAATGTCGGCGCCATGTACAACATCACTGACCAGCTCACTGTCGGCGCCTCCTACCGCTCGCAGATGAAGATGAAGGTCAAGGCCGGCGACGCAAGCGTGAAGTATGCCAACCAGGTGGCCAGCGGTATCCTCGGCGAGAGTCTCGACCTCATCAACGAGGCCAACTTCAAGGCAGAGATGCCCTGCCCGTGGGTGCTCGGTCTCGGCCTGTCCTACAAGCCCGTCGACCGCCTCACCCTCGCTGCCGACGCACGCCTGACCGGCTGGCATGCCTACAAGCAGCTCGACATCGAATTTCTCGCCGAGCAGCTCCAGGACTACAACCAGAACATCCCCAAGAAGTACAAGAACTCGTGGTGCTACTCCGTGGGCGCTCAGTATGCCGTCACCGATCGCTTCGACGCCCGTCTCGGCCTGATGATTGACACTTCGCCCGTCAACAAGAACTATTACAATCCCGAGACTCCGGGCATGACGAAGATTGAGCCGACCGTCGGCCTCTCCTTCCGTCCGATCCCCGAGCTCTCGATTGACCTCGCCTTCATGTATGTAGCCGGCCTCGGCATCGACAACGCGTCATGCGAATACACCGACCTCCTCGGCAAAACCATGATCGGCAAGCTCACCGCTATGGGCATCCCGGCGCAGACCATCGAAAGCCTCGGCTTCAAGCCCACAGGCAAGTTTACCGCCGACTATAAGCTCCATGCCTTCATCCCCTCTATAGGCATAAGCTACAGCTTCTAAGGAAATTTCCCCTTGTTGGGAACGCGGCGTGCCGCGTATGCCGGATTGAATACACAAAAGCCTGACATAGGCGGAGGTAATCTTCATCCGGCATACGCGGCACGCTGCATTACCACAGCCACTTTTTGTATTTTTAACATAAAAAACTTTTATTTTTCATAAAAACAACCTATCTTGTGAAAGATTTTTAAGTACACGCCTCATACGCTAAATAATTTCCCTTTGTAACATTTTTTACCCCAAATAAACTGGATAACCTCACACTTTAGTAATTCATAAAAATTAAAACGTAACCATGAAACTAAAATCTATCGCATTTGCAACCTTCTGCTTACTAACGGCATCGTGCAGTAATGATGCTATTGAGGAACCACAGTCTGCAATCCCCGAAAGCAGAGTGACCATTTATTCTGCGTCTTCTGTCAACCGTACTCTCGAGGAAGCTATAAGCATAGCCAACGAAGCCAAAGGTATGCTCAACGGCAGACAGACATCAAGAGGAAACCATACAAAACTGGTTTAACTGGGGTTGGGATGGTAACTATAACGGATATTTCGGTGATAAAGTGTGGAACACTGGAAATAGTAATTACAATAAAGATGTACAATTTTTTACAGTTAGTTTATAATATAACCAATACCTTTTTATTATGAAAAAATTTGCTTTTATTTTGATGTTGGCCGCTTTATTTGTCACAGCATGTAGTAATGATAAAAATGATGAGCCTGATGATAAAGTTTTTGGAGATGAAATTCATAGTATAATATACAAAATTAATGGAGATTATTCTAATAATGTGTCCATTCTATATGTAAACAATGAGGTTTGCGGTTTTCCTGGCACAAATAATGCCTTGTTCCACAAGGGAATAAAACTTAAAAACGGCTTTGTTGTCGGCGGTTGGAGCGTGGTTGGTAATCTTACGGCGTTTACAAAATGGACCTATGAAGAATATGCAGCGATGCCAAAAGAACCATCAATTGAAGAGTTTCAAAAAAACATTATTAAAGATGCCCGCATCACAGAAGCATATGAAATGCCATTCTACATTACTCTATGCGAGCCTGATTTATTGGAAGAACGCTGCAATGAACTAATTGAGGCTGGTCTCCCAGGCTGCAAGCTGATTTATAAATACGAAGAATAACTCCGCCGGATACCGACATCACTGATACCTTTGTATGGACGCGGCACGCCGGGCACGCCGCGTCCATATATTTTCATGTCCCTGCGTGGAATAATATTTGTTACTGAGCAATATTTTGTGTAATTTTGCAAATAATAACATATCAGACAGCAAAGTCTGCAAACCACCTCACGCAAGGACAACCAATCATTATGAGCTTCAGGACATTTCTAACAGGATTATTCGTAACAGTCGCCGGAATTTCGCAACTCTACGGCCAGACAGCCAGCCTTTTTGGGACGCCCTCAGCGCGTTCTGAGTTCTACAACTACACCATCCCGGAAACCGACGTGACAATCCAGGACATCTTCTCGACCGACCTGACGCCGGCCGATACGTCAGAGACGGACTCGCTTGTGGCCAGGGCCCTCCCGACCGACAGCCTGCTCATGACGATGTATGTCCCGACAACACCGCTGCCGGCCTACTATTTCCGCCCCGTGGTCTTTGACTCATACCAGCTCCTCGACTCTATACCTCTCAAGTCGAAGAACAACGTGTCGCTCAACGACTCAATCTACGGCTGGCTCGCCACCGACGCCTACCACTCCAACCTCATGCGCCGCGCCAAGCAGTCGTTCATCGTCAACCTCCCCGGCTTCGTGCGCTACAACGAGGCCGACCTCCCCGAGGTGCCGCGCAAGTTCGAGGCCACTGTCGACCCCAACACGGCCAAAATCGTGCTCGCAGAGGTGATCCCGGCGACGGTGGCTCCAGAGAAGAAGATGGATGTCCAGTTCAAGCGCCGCCACTGGCTGCGCACTTTCAACGGCTCTGTGCAGTTCTCGCAGGCCTACGTCTCCCCCAACTGGTATAAGGGTGGCAACAAGAACCTCAACGTACTCATCAACGCCTTCTACAACGTCAAACTCAACCCCGCCTTCCACAAGAAGCTCCTCTTCGAGACCACTTTCCAATACAAACTCGGCCTCAATGACGCCCCGGACGACTCTATCCGCAACTACTCGATATCGGAAGACCTCTTCCAGCTCAACATGCTCGCCGGCTACAAGGCTTCGAAGCACTGGTACTACTCGACCAACGTGATGTTCAAGACACAGTTCCTGAACAACTACAAGTCCAACTCGCGCGACCTGAAGAGCGCTTTCCTCGCCCCTGGCGAGCTCAACGTCGGTGTCGGTATGACCTACAACTATGCCAACCCGAAGAAGACCTTCACTCTCGACGCCTCAATCTCCCCCTTCTCGTGGAACATGAAGACATGTTACAACCACCGCATCAACGAGACATCATTCGGCATCAAGGAGGGGCGCAAGACCGAGAGCCAGTATGGTTCCAACGCCGAGGGCAAGCTCTATTGGGCGCTCAGCGAGAACATCAACCTCCGATCGAGGCTCTTCGTCTTCACGGACTATGACTATGCCTACGGCGACTGGGAAAACACAATCTCGTTCAACATCAACCGCTTCCTTTCGACCCAGATTTTCGTCCACCTGCGCTACGACACCTCCGGCCCGCGCAGCGACGACGGCGACTGGCACAAGCTCCAGCTGAAGGAAATCCTCTCATTCGGCTTCGCCTACAAGTTCGCCAGCATCTAACGCTGTAAACCAGCATATACCTCTCCCTCATGCTCATCCATAGCCACCGACTGCTGACAGCGCTTCTGTTCCTGCTCACCTTCTCCACCGCAAGCCCCAGAGGGGTGGAGGACAAGGTGCTTGACCGGGTGCCGCGCATGTCGGAGACTCTCAGTGGCTACGACTCCGCCGCCGAGGTCACAGAGCGGCTGGCCACACTGCCGCTCCACGCCGTCGAGGGGCTGTGGCGCTTCGCTTCCGAGGGCACCCTCATGGCTATCGAGCGCGGCGACGACCGCCCACTGCGGACCGACGACGCCGGGACGACCATATACAGGTTGATTGTCGTCCGCGCAGCCGATTCATCCCTCCGCCCCGGCACAGTCATGGGCTATCTCACCCCGACAGCCAAACGCGGGGTCTACGACGCCCGCATCTATACAGGGCAGAGCGACAGCGGCACGTCCCTACACTCCCCGAAAAAATTCACACTGACCCTCGCCGACTCCGACAGCCGCCTGGCCATAAGCAGCTACGGGAGCTCGCTCAGATTCAACTGGTGGAGGCTGCTGCCCTACATGTACCGCTACATTTTCACCCGCAAGGAGAAAAGCCCAGGAGACATCAGCGGCTGTCTGCGGGTATTCCCCGCCCCTGCCATCCCCTCAGAACCGCGCTATCTATAATAATATGAAAGCCCTACGCCTGCTCACCGCCCTCCTCCTGCCCGGCACCGCGCTGCTCCTCCCGCAGAGCACCTCGGCCGACAAGACCCTGCGCGGCAAGCTGCACCCGCGACCGGCGGTGACGACGGTAGCCGACAGCACGGCGCGCCCGACGGCGGCTTTCGACACCGTCCGCAACGTCGGTCGTGACGACCTTAGGCTGTCGGGCTACGACAAGACCCTCAACTCGCGCGTCGAGAGCCTCTTTGTCAGCAACCGCCTCGACCGCGACATCACCGAGATAGAGCTGCGCATCACTTACAGCGACCTGAAAGGCCGTATGCTCCACAAGGCCGTAAGGCGCATAAGGGCTATTGTCCCCGCCGGGGAGACACGAAGAGTGGAATTTCCCTCGTGGGACAGGCAGAATACATTTTACTACCACAAAGGACGCGCGCCGCGCACCCGCAACGTCACACCCTTCAAAGTCACATGCGAGGTGCTCTCATACATCGCACCTGCTGACTGAAATCCTGCTAAAAATCCAAAATTATGAACGAAATCCTATCGGAATACCACATCCTCGGCCTCGCTATAGGCATCTGCACCTTTCTCATTATCGGAATCTTCCACCCGGTGACAATCAAATGTGAATACTATTTCGGGACCTCGTGCTGGTGGTGGTTCCTGCTGCTCGGCATCGCCGGAATAGCCGGCTCGGTCATGGTCGAGGACGTCTTCTGGTCGTCGCTGCTCGGAGTGTTCTCCTTCTCCTCATTCTGGACGATAGGGGAGATTTTCGAACAGCGCAAACGGGTGGAGCGCGGGTGGTTTCCTGAAAACCCCCGACGCCGCGACAAGAAATAGTCGCTCCGCGCTATTTCAGTCTCGCGCCCACCTGGGCCGCAATCTGCCCCATGCCCTTGACCGAGGGGTGGCCCGACATCTTGTCGATGTTCTCAAGCATGATTGTCTCCACGCCGTGACGCTTGCAGAGCGTGGCGATTGACTCCGTTATCTCCGGGCGCAGCTCGGTGTTGACGATGAAGTAGATTTCCGTGCCGGGATAGTAATCCTTCATTGTGGCCAGCATAAGGTCGAGCGCGGGGCGGAAGGTGTAGAGGTCGCCATAGTCAGCCTCGACCTTTGCGTCAGCCGGGGCATACTCACCCACCTCGACGCCGGCCCAGGAGTCATTTGTGGCGCCGAACACGAGAATCACATCGGGCGAGCCGAGCTTCTTCGCACGGGTCAGGAAGGAGCGGTCGGAGTAGTCGGCACCCTTGTAGCCGCGATGGGAGATAGTCGAGCCTGAAAACGAATTGTTGACCTCCAGGCGCAGCCCCTTGTCGCGGATCAGCTGCTGCCACCAGGTCTGGTCTACGCTATTGACATCGGTCTGCCCTGGATTGGGAGCCTTGAAATACCACACATAGTTTGTGTCAGGGCTTACATGGCCCTCGAAAGTGGAATATGAGTCACCGAGAATCGACACCGATGCCCGCGGCGACAGCGCCGGAGCCGAACAGAAGACCGACGCGACGATAAAGATAAGAGTGCTGAAAAAAACGCGCATTGTGATAATGTGATTGATGAAAATTATTCGTAATGCAAAAGTAATAATTAAAACGTCACCCGCAAAGCAAAAATAATGACGGCACGCGGCGCAGGAAAGAGGAGGGTATTGCAAAATCATTGATTGTAGGGATACATTATGAAAATATCCTAAATGGCTCGGAGAGCCTGAACTATAGAAGCCCCAGGGTAAGCGAAGGCCGCAGGCCGTAGCGATGCCTGGGGTTATGTGATATTTGATATGATAGTTTGCATCGAAGATGCTTGTTATCCTTATGATTAGCATCTACGATGCAAATTGTATATTTTTGCTTTTGTATACCCCAGGCATCGCTACGGCCTGCGGCCTTCGCTTACCCTAGGGTTTCTCTTGCCTAAGGTCTCCGACCTATCCAATGACGGGCACAGGATTCTGCAAAACCCTCAATCTATTAAAAAATAGTTATATTTGCATAAACAATTAAATATTATATGGAAGCATTATCAGTAAGAGACTATAGAAGCAACCTCGCCGCCTCGTTTGACAGGGCAGACAACGGCGAGCAGGTTCTAATTCGAAGAAAGAACAAGATTTACGCCCTGGTGAGCCTCGGACGCGAGAACCTTATGATTTGACCTATACTTATAATCTAATAAGCCCCATATGCGATACATATTTCTCTATATAGTGCTTCTATTTCCTCTTGTCGGTCTTGGGCAGGGCCGTGACGTGGAACAGGTGCGGAAGCCTTTAGTCAGATGGGGAGCCAAGGCTTCGATAAATCTAAACATACCCGGAGACTGGACTTCAACAGACGGGGACATAAAGCTTGGTTACGGAGGAGAAATCGGTGGTCTGATACGCATAAACCGGCCTTCAAACTTTTTTATAGAATCCGGGATTGCATTGGATTATGATAATTTAAAGCTTGACATGGTAAGTGAGCATGATTTAGAGCTGTCAAGATGGTCTGTATCCGCCCCTGTGACCGCCGGATATGCCTTTAATGTGACCGACGGTTTCGACATGGCTCCATTACTTGGAATGGATATTTCCTATATGTTAAGCGATAAGCTGTCCGGCAGCCATACCCAAAGTCACAGTGGAGGGGGACACAGCTGGAATCCTGTCAATATCTCCTGGGGAATAGGCGTTGAATTCATACGCAACAGCATGTCAATCAGTATTATGGGTCATTTCGGCCTATTGAATATGACTAAAAAGGATTCAGTTTATCATCAAAAATCACTTTATGCCAACAAAACGAGCATTTCATTTAAATACTTTTTTTGGTGATTTTTCACTCATTTTTCCTTTTTCGACACAGCATTTTCAAGGCGCTCATTTTGAATTAAATAAAATTTATAGTACTTTTGTGCGTTAATTCCGTGTAGCCCCGTGCGACGCGGGGCACATTGACGCCTATTGACCATAATTAACCTCAAAAATCAAAAATCATCTAAACATACTAAATGGCAACTTTAGAAAAAATCCGTAGCAAGTCAGCCCTCTTGCTCATCATCGTGGGAGCCGGTCTGCTGGCTTTTATCATCGGTGACTTCTTTACTTCCGGCCGCACACTGTTCGGCACCGGTACTACCATTGCAAAAGTCGACGGAACCAAAATCGACATTCAGGAATTCCAGCGCCGCGTCCAGGAGGCCTCACAGCAGGCACAGAACCAGAGCCAGCGAATGGACAACGCCGTGCTCCAGCAGCAGGTGCTCAACGCCATGATTGCCGAGAAGCTCTTCGACCAGGAAATCAAAGACCTCGGCCTCACAGTGACCGACCAGGAACTTACCGACATGATGGTAGGCAAAAACTCGCAATATGTAGACCGTATGGTCCAGCAGCAGCTCGGTGTGCCCGACGCGAAGACTGCTCACGACATGGCCTTCAACCCGACAAAATACGGCATGCAGCAGGCACAGGCACAGCAGCTCCAGGCCTACTGGCTCGACCTTGAGAAGTCGGTAGAGCGCATGCTCCTCCAGCAGAAGTTCCAGAACCTCTTCGCCGGTACCCTCGTGGCCAACGAGCTTGACGCAAAGGCTCTCTATGACGACAACGCCGCCACCGCCCACATCATCTATGCCAAGAAGGACTTCTCGAGCCTCAAGGACGAGGACTTCGAAGTGAGCGAGAGCGACATCAACGCCATATATAATAAGGAAAAGAACCGCTACATCCTCAGCGAGCCCAGCCGCGTGGTCAACTATATCGCTGTCAACATCGTCCCCTCCGAGGCCGACATGCTTGCCGGTCAGAAGAAGGTCGAGGACGCTCTCGCAGCCCTCAACTCCACTCCCGAGCTCCAGGGTCTCGCCGACATGCCCGAATTCGTGGTTGACCGCCGCAAGATGACCCAGACCGACGTCGACAAGCAGGCACGTCTCAAAGCCGCTCTCGACTCAATGTCGGTGGGCCGCGCAGCGCTCGTCAGCAAGATCGGCAACGACTACACCCTCGCCAAACTCCTCGGCAAGAGCCAGGAGGTGGCCGACGTCAAGATTGACTTCATGGCAATCCAGGGCAGCAAGGCCCAGGTCGACTCCCTCGTCGGCGCCCTCAACTCAGGCGTGGCCTTCGACAGCATCGCCGCCTCACCCCTGGTGGCACAATCGCAGAAGGATATGGAGGTTTCGCTCCTCGACGCCAACTTCGGCCCGGTCAAGGAAATCATCGCTGACCGCGCAACAGGCGTCTACTTCACTCCCGACACTATCGCCGAGGGTGGCCGCATCTTCCGTGTGAGCGAGCGCAAGGCCCCCGTCACTGTCTACGACCTCGCAAGCGTGACCTTCACCACCGAGCCCTCAAACGCTACCGTCAACGAGCTTGACGCAGCCCTCCGCAAATATGTCGACGAGAACAAGACCGCTCAGGAGTTTGCCGACAACGCCCAGGAAGCCGGCTACACCACCTTCCCCGCCACTGTCAGCGCCTCTACTCCCATCATCGGCAACCTCAACGACTCCCACTCGGCTGTGGCATGGGTGATGGACGCTAAAAAAGGCCAGGTATCGCCCGTATATGGCGACGTGCAGACAGGCCGCTTCCTCGCCGTGGCTCTCAACGACATCTATGACGACGGCTATGTCCCCGCCCGCGACAACCAGCTCCACGCCATGCTCACCAACGAGGCCCGCAACGAGAAGAAGGCTGCCAAGCTCCTCGCCGACTATGAAGGCAAGGCCAAGGACGTGGCCGGCTATGCAAGCGTGATGAACGTCTCGGTCGACACTACCACCGTCAACTTCGGACAGTATATGGTCCCCGGCCTCGGCATGAACGAGAGCGCTGTCCAGGGCAAGATTGCCAACGCACAGAAGGGAGCGCTCGTAGGTCCCATGAAGGCCAACAACTCCGTAATCGTGCTCCAGGTGACCGAACTTGACAAGGAGGGCCGCCCATACGACTTCCAGGAAAGCTCGCTCCGCTACAACCAGCAGCGTGGCGCAGGCCGCATGATGAACGTCCTCGACCGCATCCTCCTCGGCAACAAGGAAGTCACCAACAACATCAACGCTTTCTATAAGTAATCCTCCCTCCGCGAAGGCTTACAAACTATAATCTTAAACATCTCACAGACGGGCAATGCCGCAAAACGGCACTTGCCCGTCTGTGTTTATTTAAAATTCACTCATAACACACATTTCGACTATGAAGATACTCCGCTCCCTCGCGCTGCTGCTCGCAGCCCTCGTCAGTACTCCCCTCGCCCACTCTCTCGACGGCTCCTGGCGCGGCGAACTGGAAATAATGCAAATGAAACTGCCCCTCGTGTTCAATTTCACCCGCGGCGCCGACGGCTCGCAGGGGTGCACGATGGATTCTCCCAACCAGGGAGCCAAGGGTATTCCCGTAGATGTCCTCCTCTGCACCAATGACTCACTGAGCCTCAGCTGTCCGGCAATAGGTGCCACATATCAGGGCAAGGTGGAGGCAAATATTATCAACGGTACCTTCTCCCAGCGCGGCTATAGCTTCCCCCTGTGCCTCTCGAAGGAGCTATCAATTGAGGAGCGGCGCCCGCAGACGCCAAGGCAGCCACACGCTTACGAGAGTGTCGACACAGTGTTCCGCTCCACCGACGGCACCCTCCTGAGCGGCACCCTCGTGCTCCCGCGAACCACTTCCTCGGCCAAGATGCCGGCAGTGGTGCTCGTCAGCGGCAGCGGGCCGCAGAACCGCGACGAGGAGCTCTTCGACCACAAACCCATTGCTGTAATAGCCGACCGTCTCGCGGCCAAAGGGATAGCCTCATTCCGCTATGACGACAGGGGCACGGCCAAGTCAGGGGGCAATTTTGCCGAATCGACATTCTATGACTTCGCCGCCGACGCTTCGGCTGCCCTGTCATTCGTCAAAAGCCTCCCGCAGACAGGGAAGACCGGCATCATAGGCCACTCCGAGGGTGGCACCATAGCCATTCTGCTCGCATCGGAGCAGAAACCGGATTTTATCATCAGTCTCGCGGGGATGTCTCTACCCGCTACAGAGACTCTTATCGAGCAAAACAGGCACTCCCTCGAGATCGCAGGCATCAAGGGAACCGAATTTGACAATTCTATCCTCCTCGTCAGCGAGATGTTCCGCCAAATCAAGGAGCAATACAAGGCCGGCAAAAGCGAGCCTATAGACATCGACCTAATCATCAAGGAGAAGGGGTTAAGCGTGCCTCCGCTTGTGCTCCAAAGCATAAAGGCGAATTCACAAACCCGCACACGTCAGTTTGACTGTCTTCTCAGCCTCGAACCGGCTGCGTGGCTCGCGAAAATCCGCGTCCCACTCCTCGCCCTCAACGGCGACATGGACACGCAGGTCAAGTCCTCCCCCAACCTCGCGCTCATCCGCGAGAAGGTCAAGGGCGCGCAAGTCAAGGAATATCCCGGGCTCAACCACCTATTCCAGCACTGCACGACCGGGAATTCCGACGAATATTTCGAAATCCGCGAGACAATATCCGAGGAAGTCCTCGCCGACATGGCCGATTTCATTCTGTCAATACGATAATTACACCCGGCGTGTTTTGCAATCGATGGCTCGAAGAGCCTATCCAGGAGAAGCCCCAGGGTTAGCGAAGGCCGCAGGCCGTAGCGATGCCTGTGGTAAATAGAATGTAGAAATAGAATCCTGCATCGAAGATGCTAAACATAATAATGACCAGGCTCTCCGAGCCATGAGATATTATGATTTCTTCCTACCCCAGGCATCGCTACGGCCTGCGGCCTTCGCTTACCCTGGGGTTCCTCTTGCCTAAGGTCTTCGACCTATATTTGACGTGTCCCTACAATTCATTCTATATATACATCTCTATATACATCCTCAGCCCAGTGTCAGGCCGAGGTCGTCGATGAAGCTGCGCAGTTCGGGGATGTTGTCAATCATGTGACCGAGCACCTCGCGCTCGTTCCATGTGTGGGGTGATGCCTCGCCCTGGTTTATCTCCACGCTGATTGAAAAACGGTCATTCTTGATTGCGTCGCGGACAAAGCGCAACAGCTCGGGAGCCGCCTGGTCGAAAACATTGCGCTGCATCTCGTTCTCAACCATGATTTTATAGCTGTCGCCCTCGACCGGTGCCGGAAATGAAGCCCTCATCGTATTGACGAGTATATGCTCCGTCGGATGGGCTGTCATGTAGGCCTGCCAGGCCTTGTTTAGCTGCTCGCGGGTGTAGGGGGTCTCGCGAATCTCCTGCTGCATGTGGGACGCCTGGGCCGAAGCCGACGGGTCAGCCACTCCGCCGCGGGCATTGTTGATTGAGAAGGTCGACGCAAGGCGCTTTATAGGCCGCTTGGGCGCGCCTACAGGAGCCGCGGGGCTGTTATAGGGCGCGGCGGGCGAAGAGGCCGTCATGGGCACCGCAGGAGCCGCCTGCGTGTATGTATGCACCGCCGGCTGCTGCGTAGCCGGGCTTACTGGCGGTTGTGGGACGGCTGACGGCTGTTGTGGCTGCTGCACCGCGGTCCGCGCGGGAGCCGCCGAGGGCTGTTGGAGCGGCTGCGGAGCGGGAGAGGTCGGCGAGGCCGGAGCGGGAGATGTGGCGGGCTGGATTTTCTGTAACCGCCCCTCCCCGGCGCCACTTTCATCGGGGGAGGGGCTTAACAATTGGCATATCTTTGCCAGCGTAAGCTCTATAAGGAACTGCTTGTTGGAAGCCGTGCGGTAATTCAGGTCGGCCTCGTTGCAGAGGTTCATCACACGGTAGATAAACTCCGGGCGGCACTTGGCGGCGGTCTGCGCCATAGCCTTTCGCGCCTCGTCGTCAGCCTCGAGGAGCACTATTGTCGATGGGTCGGCGGCCACCATGAGGTCGCGCATATAGTCGGCCAGGCCGTTGATGAAAAAGTGCGAGTCAAATCCTCTGTCGCGTATCTCCTTGTATATCAACCAAGTCTCCAGCACCTTTCCTTCGAGGAAGCAGTCGAGGAGTCTGTTGTAATAGTTATAGTCGAGCACATTGAGGTTCTCAATGGCGCTCTGATATGTTATATTGCCGCGCGACGATGCCGCCACCTGGTCGAAAATCGAGAGCGCGTCGCGCATCGCGCCGTCAGCCTTGCGCGCGATGACGTTGAGCGCCGACGGCTCGGCGGTAATCCCCTCCTGCGAGGCGACGTATGACAAATGCTCTATCATGTCACGCACCGTGATGCGCTTGAAGTCATAAATCTGGCAGCGCGAGAGGATTGTCGGGATAATCTTGTGCTTCTCGGTGGTGGCCAGGATGAAGATGACGTATGACGGCGGCTCCTCGAGAGTCTTCAGGAAGGCATTGAAAGCCGCGGCGGAGAGCATGTGGACCTCATCGACGATAAACACCCTGTAGCTTCCCTGCGACGGCGGAATCTGCACCTGCTCGACGAGCTGGCGGATGTCGTCGACACCGTTGTTGGACGCAGCGTCGAGTTCGATGATATTCAGCGAGTTACCCTCGTTGAAGGCGCGGCAGCTATCGCACTCGTTGCAGGCCTCACCGTCGGGACGGGGATTGGCACAGTTGATTGTCTTGGCAAAGATTCGCGCACACGAGGTCTTCCCCACCCCTCGCGAGCCGCAGAAGAGGTAGCTATGGGCCAGACGGTGGGTCGCTATCGCATTTTTAAGCGTGGCAGTCAGCGCCTTCTGTCCGACGACACTGTCGAAGGTCGACGGACGATATTTCCTTGCCGAGACAATATAGTTTTCCATATCCACAAATTTACATACAATTCCCCGGTTTTCCAAAAGATTCCCTTCCATAAAAATTCATAAATAGGCTGCTGCTTTTGCTTTATCGCACCTTTTTTCACCGATTAATTGCGTATCTTTGTAAAAACTTCTCATCAATCCGACACCAAAACAAGACTATGAACAAGACACTCCGAAATATCACATTTTCTCTCCCCCTCGTCTTTTCTGCCGGCTGCGCCCACAAGCAGTCCCCCGCACTCCTTCACGAGCTTCAGGATGTGCAGAAGCTCTCACTCGCCGAGATGACCGTCAACAAGGTAGGGACTATCAGCGACAACGGCGCCAAGGGCATAGACGCCTTTGTCAACGGTCTGAAAGTCGGCAAAAGGATAGCCGCCTACTCGTTTCATACCTACATCGAGGCCTATATCGACCTGGCCGAGCTTCGCGACGAGGACATCACCGTCGACCACGACCGCAAGCTCGTCAGCCTCACCCTCCCACCCGTCCACACCCGCTATCTCGGCCGCGACATAGGCGTAACCGAGGAGCACTACCGTGTCAGCGGCCTCCGCTCGCAAATCACCGCCGAGGAGCGCGCCGAGCTGAAGGACCGAATGAGCAAGTCGCTCAAAGAGGAGGTGGACGCCAACGACGAATATCGCCGCATCCTCGTCGACGAGGCCCGCGCCAAAGCCCGCGGTTATTTCTCAATCCTCCTCAAAGACTGGGGATACGACAGCGAAATCAATTTCAGAAATTAATAGATACTATATTTCTAACCAATTTCACATATGAATATTATACGACGCCATATAACGACGATTATCGTCCTCTCGCTCATCATCATAGCCGGCTGCTACATCCTCCTGCGCCATGCCTCGCGCCCGACCGAGCCCGACATCTCCGAGAGCAAGCTCTCCGAAATCAAAAGCATGGTCAAGCTCTGCTCGCTCGAGGTACGCGACGACGTGGCAATCAAGGATTCCATAAACGGCAAATGGATCTTCGCCAAAAACACCGTTAACGGCTACATCCGCTTCGACCTCGAAAAGCTTGACTACGAGGTCCGCAACGACTCTATCATCATATCCCTCCCCCCGGAGGAAATCGAAATCTACGAGTCGGAACGCGAAAATTCCTACCAGGTCATCGACACATGGAACCAGGCCCTGCTCGACTTCCGCCCCCTCAGCTCCGACGAGGAGACGGCCATCAAGGAGCGCATGGCCCGCCGCTACAGGGACTCGTTCTATGACAAGGGCTACGTCGCACGCGCCCGCGCCTCGGCCGTTGGCACCCTCTCGGCCTTGTTTTCAAAAATGGACGGAAACATCAGCATCACCGACCCCCGCCCCGCCGGCTACCGGCATCGCTGACACAGCTAACATCCATATATCCCTTTGTAGGGACGCGGCAATTAGAATAGGTCGAAGACCTTAGGCAAGAGGAACCCCAGGCATCGCTACGGCCTGCGGCCTTCGCTTACTCTGGGGCTTCTCCTGCATAGGCTCTACGGGCCATAAATATACCTGACTTCAAGGGAAATTATTATCAAAACCAATCCCGGACATTGCGGAGGTCTTTGGAATCCTCCCCGATGTCCGGGATTGGTCTATATTGTGGTCAGGCGGCGGGTCGCTGTCAGTTCTGCGACGACTCGGGAGCCTTGTCGATCAGCTCAAGGAACTGGTCGAGCTTCGGAGTGATGATGATTTCGGTGCGGCGGTTGCGCTGGCGCCCCATCTCGGTGGAGTTGTCGGCAATCGGGTTAAACTCGCCACGTCCGGCAGCCGTCAGGCGCGAGGGATTGATGCCGAAATCATTCTGAAGAACCTGCACGATTGAGCTTGCACGCAGAGCACTGAGGTCCCAGTTGTTGCGGATATTGGTGCGGTTGATGGGCACAGGGTCGGTGTTGCCCTCGACGAGCACGTCATAGTCGCCATAATCCTTGATAATCTTGGCAATCTTGCCGAGAGTCTCCATAGCGCGCGAGTTGACATCGTAGCTGCCGGACTTGAAGAGCATATTGTCGGCAAGGGAGATATAGACCACACCCTTAAGCACCTTGATGTTGACCTCCTGTAGCTCGCTGGCGTCAAGAGAGCGAGTAAGGTTGGTGGTCAGGGCGAGATTGAGCGAGTCGGACTTGGATTTGGCCTCCACGAGCTGCTTGATGTAGCGGTTGGAGGCATTGATCTCGTCGACGAGCTTGGAGATGTTGACATTGCCCTGCGTGTTCTGGCTAATACTGTTGTCGAGCGACTTTTGCAGGGAAGCATAGTTGCGTTTCAGTTCCTCATTGTTGGCCTTTGCCTCGGCGAGGAGGGTCTCGAGGCTCTTACCGTTGGCGCGGCTCTCGGCGAGAGCCACCTGCGAGGCGTTGTAGTCCTTCTTCAGGGCCTCATGTTCGGTCTGGAGAGCGGCAAACTTCTTGTTGCTTACACATCCGCTCAAGGCTACAAGCGCTGCGGCGCCTGCAATGGTCAATGCGCGTAGTCTCATGATTCTTTCGGGTTTTAGAATTGATAATTATATATTTCACATCATTTCGTCGGGCGGGGCTGCTCGTTGGCCTTATCGGCCGGACGGCGCTTGGCGAGGTTGTCGGAGAAGACTTTGAGGTCTATGACACCGTTTTTGACCGCCGAGCGCATCACCCGCTTGTTGCTCGACTCGCTGTAGGAGCCCTTGGCACGCCAGATGAGGTCGGCAAAGAGGATGGCCTTCTCGTTGGTCGCGCGCCCCTTGACGGCAAAGTAGTCATTGTTGACAGTGGCGTCGATATCGCCCGCGGTGATGGCCTCTATGAGCGAGCGACCCATCGGGCTTTGAAGCTTCTCCACTTCCCAGACGGGATAGGAGTTGAGATATTCGACGTCGGCACTCTCCTCGGGGGTCATGGGGACCACCGCCACAGCCTGCTCGCCGCCGGCTTCGGCTGCAAGCTCCTCGGCGGGCGCGGGGTCGTCGGCATCGCCGATATATTGCGGCAGGAAGACCGTCAGACAAACCACGGCGAGTATAACGGCTATGCCTACACCAAGATAGACATACTTGCGTTTCGAGCGGGGAGCCGAGTCATCGCTGTCGTCGTCGACATCCGCGTCATGGCCCCCGTCGGGCACGGCCTCCTCCGAGGCATCCTTACGCTTGCGCTCAAACTTGGGTATGAGCTTCTCGATGCGACGGCGCTCAGGCTTATCCTCCTCGACGAGGTTCTCGAAGACCGGGGCCTTCTTCTGCTTCGTCTCGGCTGCTCCCTCCTCACCGTCGGTGCCGAAGTAGCTCCTGCTTCCGGGACGCACGTCCACATTGTAAAGCTCGGAATTGTCCTGCGTCACCTGGCGGTTGGCACGGAAGCCGTGGAAGTTGCCCGAATGAAGGCGGTTATATTCGGGATTGTTCTTTTCGATAGAAATCTGCTGCTCGAAGACTCTTCCGTCGCCGAAATCGAGGCGCAGGGTCACTCCCTGCTCCACTGGCTGCATCACAAACTCCAGCTCCTCGATGACGAGCATGTCCTCCGACTTCTTTTTGAGCTTCAGAGGCTGGTAGTTGTTGGACTGCACCACTATGTCGACCTCTCCGCCGGGCACTACGTCCTTCTCCAATAGCTCGATATAGGGGTCCATCGTATTGACGGGGCGTCCGTTGAGAGTGATAGTGTAGCCATTGAGCGCCATGCCCTTGGCCGATATGACCTTAACCGAGATTCTGCGCTCGAACCTGATGCCGGTCTGCGCCGCGGAGCGGATGAGGATGGTCGAACCGTCATACTTGGTGTAGGCCGAGGGAGTCCCGATGATGACAGTCTCCTTATGGGTGTTGAAGCCCTTCTTGTTGAACGACAGCTCGAGTCTGTCGCCGTCATAGACCTGCGTGCTCGAGGCCGTCACCCCTTCGGGGCACACAACAGAGTAGAGCTTGCGTATCGGGGCCGTCAGCCGGGGCATCTTCACCCCCGGGCGGAGCGATGTCGTGGCCGACACCACGATTATACACCTGTATTCCTCGTGGTCGGGCTGGCAGGGGAAGGAGAAGATTGATTCAAGCTCCTGCTGCGAGATGTAGGTACGGTAGGCAGCCTCCGAGACAGTCACTTCGGGCGCGGGAGCCTGGTATTCCCAGGCCTCAAGGCACAGCGGCTCCGTCGGAATCATTGCCTGCCCGAGAGCTTCCTCGACCGCTTCGTCGGTATGGGCCTCCTCTTCGATGAGCACCTTCTTGAGATTGGTAAAGGCGTTCATAAGCTGGCGTCCCGTGAGGGCACAGCCGTTTTCGACGAGGATGGCTATCATCAGATAGCCCTGCTCGGGATTGATTGTATTGCGGGTAATGAGTGAGAAATAGTGTCCGAGTGGTGTTGTCTGGAGCACATAGCACTCCGACGCGTTGAGGAAGCGCTTGATAGCTGCTCCCGGCTCCACCGTGTTGGAGTTCCAGCGTGGATCGACGCTGCTCCCCGATGCCGGATATGAGTAGATGGTCCGAGTGGTTCCCCCGACCTCGCCTCTAAGTGCTATATGCAGATATGAATATTGGGGCATAAGTTTCAGATGTTGTCTGTGGATTGATTCACAAAAGTACTAAAAATCTATATGTCGACCAAACCCATTGTACATACTGTCCCACTATTTTTACACCCCCGCACACGGCTCACCAATAGGGTCCCCATCCGGGAGGGCCGTAAGGTGGTCCATAAGGGCCGGGGGGCGGCGGGGGAGCCACAGGAAGTCCTATGGGTGTCGATACACCCACGTCTATGCCGAAGCCTCCGGGGTTGGTGTAGCTGAAATCAGTCTCGGTGCCGAGCCACATCCCCGCGCACGAACTCGTCAGCCCCGCAAAAGCTGTCACCGCGAGCGAGGCAAGGAGGATCCGGGCTGTGTGTTTATTTTTCATAGTCGAGATGTTTTTATAATTCAGTCTATATATAAACACCCCGCGCTGTCAAAAGGTTAAAATCCACCCTCTGCGGGCCGCTCACCTGCGGCGGCAGAGGACGCAGAGGCGCGTCACGACATAGGCGCCAGTCATTGTCAGCACAATAAGTGCCGAACAGGGGACATCAATCACCGTCGCCAACATCAGCCCCGCTATGCTGCACAGCAGCGACACCGCCACCGACAGCAGCATCATCGACCCGAACCTGTGGCAGAAGCTCTCGGCAATCATCTGTGGCAGCGCGAGCATCGACATGAGCAGCATCACTCCGACAAGGCGTATGGTCAGCACGATGCAGACGGCAATGAGCACCGTCATGGCGGTCGTGATGAACTTCACCGGCAGGTGTCTCACAGTCGCGAAGTCGGGGTCAAAGGCGCATATCACGATCTTGCGGAAATACAGCCCGAAGAAGAGCAGCAGCACGAGGGTGAAGATAGCGAATGACCATAAGTCGGCCTTGGTGATAGTCAGCACGTTGCCGAAGAGGAAGGCGTTGAGCTCCGGGACATAGCCGGGGGTCAGGAAGATGAAGAGCGTGCCGAGCGCCATGCCAAGCGCCCAGACCACGGCTATTGCCGAGTCCTCGCGGACGCGATGGCGCTCCGACATCCACTGCACGCCAAGGGATGAGGCCACAGCGAAGACCGTGGCCATGACCACAGGGTTCCACCCGAGGAAGTAACCGAGCCCCAGACCGCCGAAACAGGCATGGGTGACGCCACCCGATATGGAGACGAGCCTCCGGGTGACTATGTAGGTGCCTATTACTGCCGAGGCGAGGCTCAGAAGCACTATGCCTATGAAGGCATTGCGAAAGAAATCATAGCCGAATATTTCCACCTTCCAAACTGATGATTATAAGAGATTTTTATAATTATTTGCCAGTCGCCGCCTGCCGCGCGGCATCGTCGACGAGCATCGTCCACTCGTCGCGCAGAGTCAGCGGCATGGCCACGCCGCGCTGCGTCAAGGCCACACCCCAGGGGTAGACGTCGGAGGGCAGGAGGGTGTAGAGAACCTCGCGGAATTCCTCCTCCTCCTCGGAGCTGTAGCTGCCCGGCTCGCGTCCGGCGAAGCGGTCAAGCTCCTCGTCGTCAAAATATTGGGGCTCGAGAGTAGGGGAGAGGCCCTTCTCGCAGACGGCATGGAGCCCGCAGCACTCCTCGGATTCCGATTCCAGTGGCTGCGCGGTCCCGGAGCCTGACGCCTCCTCGCCGGGCTTGTGGGTCAGATAGAGCACAAGCCCGGTGAGCAGCGTTACGGCTAAAATTATTAATGCACCTGTCAATTTTAAAAATTTTTTTTAGTTTTATCCGGGGAGTGGAGCGTCGCCGTCGAGCAGGATGAAGCCCGCGTTGTGAAGCTCGGTCCAGAAAGTGGGGTAGGACTTGGCCACAACCTCCATATCGTTGATAATAATGCCGGGGATGAAGATAGCTATAGGCGCCAGGCACATGGCCATGCGGTGATCCTCGTAGGTGTCGAAACGCGGGAGGGTCGTGAAGGGGCAGCGCTGTCCCTCCCAGGCGAGTATGTCCTTCCCTTCGGGCTGCAGGAGTATGCCCACCTTTGCAAGCTCTGTCGTGATAGCGCTCACGCGGTCAGTCTCCTTGATAGCAAGGGTCGAAAGGCCCGTGAAGTGGAAGGGTATACCGAGCATGGCGCAGGTGACAATGGCGTAGAGGGCGAGGTCGGGTGTCTCCGAAAAATCGACACGCAGACGGGCATCCTGATCGGGCGCGGGGACGAGGTCGGTACCCCCGTTTTCCCCCTCCCACTCGGTGTGGACTCCGAGCTTGGCAAATATATCGGCAAGCTTGCGGTCGCCCTGGCATGAATCCTGGGTGAGATTATCGATAGTGACTGCCCCAGAGGATATGGCCTCGATCTCATACCATGCTGCGGCGGCGCTCCAGTCGCCCTCGATTTTGAAATTGTAGGGGCGGTAGGTCTGCGGCTTGATGGTCACGACATCATTGAAATAGTCACTCTCCACTCCTGCATCCTCCATCATCTTGAGAGTCATGAGGATGTATGGGCGCGAGACGGTCTCCCCTTCGAGAGTCAGCTTCAGTCCCTCGCTCATGAGGGGGGCAATCATCAGAAGCGCGGAGATATATTGCGAGCTCACGGTGGCATCGAGGCTGAGCTCGCCACCCTTCAGACGGTGGCCTCGGATGCGGAGCGGTGGGAAGCCCTCCTCGCCTGCATAGTCAATCTCGGCTCCGAGGGCGCGCAGTGCGTCGACGAGCACCCCGATAGGGCGCTGGCGCATACGCTCACTGCCGTCGAGCAGGAGGTCGCACCCCTCTTTGGCGGCAAAGTAGGCCGTGAGGAAGCGCATAGTCGTTCCGGCGGCACCGACGTTGATAGAGTCGGAGTCCTGCGATGTCAGGGCCTGTAGCATAGCGGCGGTGTCGTTGCACACGGCCAGTTCTGTCAGAGGTGCTGCTCCGGGAGTCAGCGCGTTGATGATGAGCGCCCTGTTGCTCATACTCTTGGAAAGCGGGAGAGTGACCCTCGCTTCCAAAAAACTATCGGGGGGAAGGATTCTTAGATTCAAGTCTATTTGATTTTTTTATTTGTTATTCAATAGGGATTCATTTTTAAATGTGAGGAAATGTTGCTACAACATCACTTCGGGGTGAATGAGACGAGGATATTGTTGGAGGCGCCGCGCCAGGGGAGGGTACCGTAGTAACGCTTGCAGGTTATGGTGACTGGCTGGCCGCTCCCCTGGTACTGCTGCAGCCGGCGCGCCACCGAGTCATTCGGTATGCTGAAATAGACGTCGCGCGAATAAAGGCGCCCGCTGTCGGCAAGCTGCTGCTCGCTGACCATCTCCCCCTCGAAAGTGCGGAAGATGATGCCGCGCTTCTCGACAAGGGTGACGTAGCCCGTGACCTGCGATTCGGTTATGTAGGGGACGAAGTAGCGTATACCTACTGTCACAGCAAGGATGACGAAGAGCGCCAGGAAGAACCACAGCCAGCCGTGGCGGCGCTTCTTCTTCGCGGGAAGTACTGTCTGATTCTCACCCCCGCCTGTGAAGTCGAAGGAAGGGGAGACCCCCGACGGCTCTGTGGAGGCCGGTTGATTGGCGGCAGCGCCGGTGTTCAGGCCGCTATCCTTGTTTTCGTTGTCCGACTGGAAGTCGTGGAGGAAATAATCCTTGTCGCTATCGTCAAATTTCATATTTCAAAGCTTGTTTTTACGGTTAAGGATGGCTATGCACCCGAAGGTAAGAAGTCCCTGGAGTATAAGTACGAGCGTCTGCACTCCCATCACAAGGTTGGCGAATGTCAGCGCGTATTCGTGGGTCAGGCCGGGGATGTCGGCTGAGAAAAGGGCTATTCCGAATATCAGCGCCCACTGATAGGGGCCGATGCCGCCGTTGGAGGGCACTCCCATCGACACGCTCGTGAACACGAAGCAGACCATGAGCGCCGTAAGCCCGTGGACTTCCAGCAGCTCCGCAGTCAGCGGGAAGGAGCGGAAGGCACAGTAGAGGCTCATGATGTAGCAGCCCCAGAGAAGGACGGTGTAGAGCAGCCACATCCCCTTGCCGGGCATCTTGACCACCACGGCGAAGCCCTTCCAGAGACCGTGGAGTATCTCGCGTAACTTTCTGATTATCTTATTCTCAGGGAAGCTCACGAAAATCCACACGCAGAGCAGCAACGCGGCTATGACGGCACCCCAGAGAATCGGCGAGCTTATGAAGGCTCCGAATTTGGCGAAGACGCCCCCGTTCTGCCCGAGGTACTGGCTCAGTTGCGCCCCGGCGGGAATGAAGGTAAGCAGCAGTATGAGCAGCACCGTGAGAGTGTCGGCGAGGCGGTCGGCCACCATAGAGCCGAAGACAGTAGTGAACGGAGCCTTCTCCCTCGCGGCGATATAGCCCGTGCGCCACACCTCGCCGAGGCGGGGAAACACGAGATTGACCGAATATGTCCCGAAGATACTAAGGACAAGCTCACTGAAGGAGGGACGGATGTCGAGCGCGCGCAGCTGTATGCGCCAGCGGGCGGCACGCACCACCTGGGCCAGCAGTCCGAACAGTATATTGAGCCATATCCAGCCGAAGTCACACTCATTCCGGATAATCTCCCACATCCTCGCGGGATTCATCTCGTCGCCACGGAAAAGCAGCCAGCACAGCCCAACCGAAATCACGAGCGGGACGCCGTATTTCAGCAGATAGCCCCCCAGCCGCCTCTTAGCCGCCCCGGGAGCAGAACCAGTACTGTTTAGCTTATCTTCGTTCATCTAAGTACGATTTAAAAATTAATTAACATAATGAGGCATGTCATTTGTTTGTTG
>CAJUIX010000011.1 GCA_910586665.1 uncultured Duncaniella sp. | reverse complement strand
GCACCTGACTGTTAATCAGGGGGTCGTTGGTTCAAGCCCATCCTGAAGCGCCAAGGAAAGAAAAATCATGCAGGATGAAGACATTTGGTTTTCATCCTGCTTCTTTTTCTCGCTACATATAATTTTATTCTTTTTTTAACATTACTGTTGTATAATGTTATCCAATAATGTCATATCTTTGCCTACATATCATTAAAACATATAAACAATTCACAATCTAAAAAACCAAAAAGCTTATGAAGAAAACTCTACTCACTCTAACCTTATTGTTAGGACTCAGCGGACTCGCAAAGGCAGCCGAATCAAAATTCGAGCTTGCTGACCTCTGGAAATACACAGACAAAGTAACCGAACAACAAATAAAAGACCTCCCAGGCAAGGCCGAAGGTGATGTAAAAAACTCTATCGACTTCAAAGAGGAAGGAATCACTCTCACTTCGACCGATAAGTCTGTCTCAATCAACTTTGTCATTGGGACAAACCAAAATAACGGCCCTATCTACTATAACACCAACGGTACCCGCACTCTCCGCGTCTACAAAAACAATACTTTTACCGTAACATCAACATCTGATCTTAGCGAGATTATATTCTCGTCATCCAACGGCAGCTTTGTCATCAGCGATGCCGATGCTAACAAAAATATCACCGCAAGCGCAGGTGCATTTTCGGGCACAGCTAATGAAGCTATATGGAAAGCCGATGCAGCAGGTGTTAAATCAGTAACATTTACTGTAGGAAGCACAGCCAAGACCGTACAGATGAGCTCAATCATTGTTAATCCTGAAGCATCCGAGCCTGAAAAGACCAAGGTGGCAAGCGTCAAAGAAGCTATCGCTTTGGCCAATAACACCATTGCCATTGTCGACTTCAATCTTACAGTAGGATTTGCCAACAGATACAATGTCTATGCTACAGACGCCGCAGGTGACTTCATCCAAATCTATGGAATCAACGAATACAAGCCCGGAGACATAATTCCCGCCGGCTGGGAAGCTAAATATGAACTATACAGAGATGACACCCCTGAATTCAAGCCTACCGGCACACTCCCCGCTGCTACAGAGGGCAAGTTTGAAGCTAAAGAAGTAGCCGCAGCCGACATCACTACCGCCCTTGTCAACAACGTGATTGTTGTAAAGAACGTGGTCTTTGACGCTGCTACCCCCGCTGAAAAAGTCAACTTCACCGGCAAGGTTGGCGAGACTGAGCTTTCATTCCGCAACAACTATACCGTCCCCTCTGTAGAGGCAGGCAAGTATGACGTGACTGTGGTAGTTACTATCTACAACCACGCACCCTCACTCTACGTCGTAAGCTATGCTCCCGCCGGATCATCAGCTATTGACAACATTGCCACTGACGCCAATGCTCCCGTTGAGTACTACAACCTCCAGGGCATCCGCGTAGCCAACCCTGAAAACGGCCTCTTCATCCGCCGCCAGGGCTCGACCGTAAGCAAGGTCATCATCCGATAAGTACTATCGACAACAACATACCGGCATCCCCTGACGACACGGTCGTCCGGGGATGCTTTATAATGTCAAAACATTTACAGCAGACATTCTTTCAATGGCTCGGAGAGCGCGAAAAAGGGACTCAAACGGTTCAAGCCGAAAAGGCATTCTTTCAATGGCTCGGAGAGCCTGGACAAGAGAAACCCCAGGGTAAGCGAAGGCCACAGGCCGTAGCGGTGCCTGGGGTGATTGACACCCAAGTAGAATTGTTTGCATCGAAGATGCTAATCATCAGAATCAGAATGACCAGGCTCTCCGAGCCATGAACCTTATTGTTTTTTTGCCTACCCCAGGCACCGCTACGGCCTATGGCCTTCGCTTACCCTGGGGTTTCTCCCGCCTAAGGTCTTCGACCTATTAGCTAAGGGGTAGGAGGTTTTACATCCACCTGCAAAATGCAGTATAGACTAACATGCAAGCCGATAACTAAAATTTAATACGAATATTTAAGCCACTTGAATTTCGGCTGGGAGGCGAGGCGGATGATGATAAGGCTGACGACGGTGCACGCCACCAAGGCCGCCAACAGACACAGTCCCCTGAGGGTCATGACCGACTCCGGGGCAAAGATTAGCTTGTTGGCCTTCTGCACAATCATCAGGAGCGAACCATGAGAGCAGTAGAAAATCGTAGCCGCCTTGCGAAGGCCGAGCGCGAATGGCAGCTCCCTGACTACCATACTGTTGACATAGAGAAACAGCAGCGGAGCCACAAGCATGAGCGACAGATAGCAGTCGTCAGCCTTTGAAAAATTAAAATATCTGGTCACGACATACTCTGCAGCAAGAATTAACAGTGAAAGGAGAAGCCAGGGGAGCACATTAAGCCTGCAAGTCCCGCATTTGGCAATAACGGCACCAACCGCCACCCAAAAAATGCCGGCAGGGAAGCTCGTGAATATATCATAGGAGCCAAAGACGGAAGAGTAACGCCCGACGAAGGCCGGGAAAGCATAGTAGTAATTGGTCTCGATGCAGCACACGACATACATCGCCCCGCCAATCGCCAACGCCACAAGCAGATGACGCCTCAGAGCGTAAACAATTATCACAGAAATCACCAGGGCCGTGATATACCATGATGCCACGAAGGTGCTCTGCAAGAAAATACCATAAATGATATTGGAAATCATGTCGCCAAGGCCCATGCCGCCATAGTGACGGTTCACATAGGTGACAGGAAAGGTGACTACGAACCAAAAGGCATACAGAATCAGGCTCCTTTTCACAAATTTGGCCAACCGGCGCCTCCCGGAAGCCGCGCCCTCAGCCTCTACGGTATATAATTTCCTGAAAAACAGATAGGCGCTAATGATGAAAAAGACCGGGACCGGGATGCGCAGCAGTGGCGACAGGCAGGGAGGATAGAAACCGCTGTGCAGCCACACAATCACCAAGGCCATTATAAATTTCAGAACATCAAGATTGGAATTCTGCCCAAGCGGTGACAGTTTTTTGTCGATAAGAGCCATAGGAACTATGCTTATTTCTCCCTGGCTATGACGAAGTCGAGCAGGGCGAGCAGGCGGGAGGTGACGGGTGAGTCGAAGCGGTCGAGGATGACGGCAGCCTCGTCGCGCATACGCTCCATGAGGCTGTAGGCGTAGTCAACTCCACCGTTCTCGCGGGCAAAGAGGATGAGCTCGCGTATCTGCGCGTCGGTCAGCGAGGACTCAGAGCGGAGCATGGCCGCCATTTCCCGGCGGCGCTCCTCGTCGGGAGCACTCGTCAGAGCATGGAGCAGCGGGAGGGTCACCTTGCCCTCGCGGAGATCGTTGCCGGTAGGCTTGCCGATGGCCTTCGAGTCGAAGTAGTCAAAAATGTCGTCCTTAATTTGAAAGCAGCGGCCAAACAGTTCCGCGAAGCGGCGGATGGCGTCGAGGCGCTCGTCGTCCACACCGCGGCAGTAGGCACCCATCGACACGCAGGTCACGAAGAGTGAGGCCGTCTTGTGGGATATGACCTTGAAGTAGGCCTCCTCGTCAAGCTCGTGGAAGCGGGCGTTGTAGATCTGGTCCATCTCGCCAAGCGAGAGGAGCTTGCCGAGGTCGGCAATGGCACGAATCACGCGGAGGTCACCAGTGACCGTGGCAAGCTGGAGCGCATTGGATACAAAGAAATCGCCAACGAGGACAGCCACATGGTTGTCCCAGACTGCGTTGATGGTCTTGTGGCCGTGGCGACAGTCTGAATCATCGACCACGTCGTCATGGATGAGCGACGCATTGTGGAGAATCTCGACAGAGGCGGCAGCGGTAAGCGTATTGTCGTTCACACCGCCGAAAAGTTCGGCAGTGAGCATGACGAGCATCGGGCGCAACTGCTTGCCCTTATGGCTTAAATAGTTGCCGATGACCTGGTTCATCAAGGTGTTTGACGAATCAAGCGACTTGCTGATGAGGGCGTCAAGCCTCTCAAATTCCGGCTCTAAAGATTGCCTTATGTCTTCAATGGCACTCATAACTAAGGTGCAAAGTTACGAAAATTCACCGAACTGCAAAAGCAAGGCCCCATTATGACATATATTTTTCCAAATCATGCCCATAACAGCCGAAAATCAATAAGAATTTACCCTGTAGATATGAAAAATCAAGGAGCCTGACCAACACACGGCCAGGCTCCCTGCGGCTCAAGATTATCAAATTTATACCAATCTGCTATCTATTTGGAATTTTGGATTACGGAACCGTTTCCACTGTTGTTCATAGCATTAGCGGGGAAAGTCATAGTCCACAGGTGGGAATCGGGGCGGAGCGTATAGGTCACTCCGTCGACAGTCTTTGTCATGGTTCGTGCATAGGTTCCCTCCGCGTTAAGGCGCCTTGCGTCAAGGAAGGGCACGAGGGTCATCACAAGCTCATTGTCCTTGCGGTCACGAATCTTATTGACGGCATCCTCTATTCCCGACGCGGTCATGGCCTGATAGACCTCGGGACGTATACGGGTCTTGCGGACCTTGTTGAGAATATCCATAGCTTCAGCGGTATTTCCTTCGCGGGCAAGACATTCAGCCTTGATGAGATACATCTCCACCGTCGTTATGCCTGCAAGGTTATGGAATCCGCGAAGCATACCGTTATAGTAAGTGTCAAGACCGAGAGTGCGCTTCTTCCACCGGGCCATGAAGCGGGCGTCCCCTTCCTCGAAGCGTGTTCCGCGCTCCAGACTCATGTTGGGTTCTCCGAGCTGCGCCCCTGGGGCAAGACATTCACCCTGGCGGAAAAAGAGATTTTCAGGATAAGTGTAGCTCGCCGGAGTGGGAAGGAGAGCGAAGTTGGTCGGAGTCTCTATTTTTGCCTTATTGGCGTCATAGAATTCATTCCAGTCATAGAGGGCGTCGTTGTCTGCAAGCGCGGCTTCCGCCTCTATCTTGGCTTCGGAGAAACGCGACATCATGAGGTAGGCGCGGGCCAGGATAGCGTGAGCAGCCGCACGACCCGGATGCAGTATGGTCATCGCCTCTTTCGGGAGATAGCCATTGTCAAGACATTCCTTTATTTCGGAGATTACAAAATCATAAATTTCCCCGACAGTCCACTGCGAGTGGCGTGCGTTGGGTTCCGACGAGAGCACTACCGGGACACCAAGCTTTGTGGAGGCCGTGGCCTCCGTATATGTGTCGGCATAGTAATTGACGAGCATAAAATAATTATAGGCGCGGATAGTGCGGGCGTAGGCCATCACCTCGTTGCGCTCCTCGGGTGTGCAGTCGGTGGCCGAAGGGGCGCCGTCGAGTATAAGGTTGCAGGAAGCAATGCCGCCGTATGTATACAGCAGGAAGTTCTCATCGGCATTGTTGAGTTTTATGCGGTCGGCATCCTCCTGCCACATGTAGTTGGCCCATGCGAGATTGTGGGTATTGAGCAGCGATTTGTTGCGCTGCATGTCATTGAGAAGCAGCAGCGCGTTGGTCGACGGCATGTGGGTTATCGGGTTGAGGATAGTCTCCCCTCTGAGGAGAGCCTCATAGTCGGCAAGGGTCGTGGGAATCTTGTCACCTTTGGGCTTTATGTCGAGATAGCTGTCGCATGACGAGGCAAGCAATGCGGCACAGCAGATTATCATGCAGGATAATATTTTATTAATCATAGCGAGGTCTGTCATTAAAAGTTTACATTGATACCGAAAGTATAGTTAGGCCTGTCATAGCCTCCGAGCAGATACTTCACATCCTTGTTGCCGCAGATTGTAAAGACATTCTCCATACCGATTATCAGACGTGCGTTGCTCATATATGCCTTCCGTGTGACTGATTTGGGCAGCATGTAGGAAAGCGAGAGATTGCGCAGACGGAGATTGTCGGCATCGAGGACATTGTATGACGAGTTGGTGAAGTAATTTCCGTCCATATCATTATAGTCGGGATGCTCCCAGGGGAGATAGCGGGGAATATTGGTGTGCAGCTCGTCACCCGGCTTCTGCCAGCGGCCCGACATTGAAGCCGGCCCCATGTAGATGCCGCCGCTCATGTATGCGGCATTTGTGTTGCGTAGCTTGTGGCCTCCGGCATAAAGGAACAAGGCCGATAGCTCGAAATTGCGGTAACGTATGTTGGCACCGAATGAACCGTTCCATTTCGGAACTGTCGAGCCGAGACATTCCACATCGTCAATGCTCGTGAGAGCCTCGCGCTTTATAATCTCACCGTCGCTGTTGTAAATCTGCGGGACGCCGTTCTCGTCAAGGCCGGCCCAACGATAGGCATAAATCGCCGTATAGGGATTGCCTTCCTGCGGATATGATGCAGGATTCATCAGAAGATAGGTGAGGTTCGGAGCCGTGATGCCTACTGACTTGACTTCGTTATGGTTATAGCCGAATACGCCGTTCAGGGTGACACTCCAGTCACGATTGGTGAAGACGATACCGTTGAGTGAGAGTTCGACTCCGCGGTTGTCCATAGCCGCATTGTTGATCACACATGGCGGGACGCCGAGACCGAATCCTTCCCACGCCACACCGTCAATCTGGCATAGAAGGTCGGTACCTTTCTTATAGTAGTATTCGAATGAGCCGTTGAGCCTGTTGCGCAGGAGGGCGAAGTCGAGACCGACGTTTGTCGTCGTAGTCTTCTCCCACCTGAGTTTGGGATTGGGACGCGACTGGATGCTGCCCTGGATGCCGCCTACATTATTGTTGGCCTGGTACTTGACGGTCAGATAAGGGGCGGTGTTTTTGGCTATGTTACCGCCGATGCCGTAACTGGCCCTGAGTTTGAGCATATTAATCCAGCTTATGTCTTTCATAAAGGACTCCTTGTCGACACGCCAGCCGGCTCCGACCGACCATATAGGCTTGCTCTGATACTTCGAACTCGTCCCGAACAGATTGGTGCGGTCCCAACGCAAGGAACCTGTCAGCATATAGCGGTCATCGTATGTATAAGCCGCGTTGGCATACATCGACACGAAACGATTGGTCAGTTCCCTGACAGAAGCCATGTCGGTGTCGGACCAGACAGCCCCTTTAGGCCACCATCCACCCGCATTTTTCATCGCGGCGGCATCGACCATAGTATATGTCAAAAGCTCCGGGTCGTAGTTATAGAGCGTCATGTCGGAATAATTCAGCTTGTTCTCGCGGACCTCAAAACCGGCTATCGCCGTAAGGTCATGTACTCCTGCAAAAGTCTTGTTGAAATCGAGCTGCGAGCGGAAATTGTATGCACGGGTACTGTTCTGGGCCTGTTTGTAGATATTGCCTTCCGGCAGATTGTATTTCACAGAACCGTCTGCGTTTGGATTGGCATAGGCAAGCACCATGTTGCGCGTCTCGAAACGCTCCTTCTCATTGAAAGTATTGGTCTTATATTCGGCTGCCTCATACTGGAACTGGGTGGTCAGTTTCAGCCAGTCGGTAAAGCTTATGTTCAGGCGGGCATAGGTGCGTGTACTGAAATCCTTTCTTTTCTTGATACCCATGCCCATTTCTTCCATCGGAATGAGATCCATACGCTTTCCGCCGAAAGTGCCTGAGAGGAGGTCAAGATAATACTGCTCATAACGCTCTTCATCAGTAATGACCGTAGGGTTGGCCGGTGTTCCGAGGCTGAAATATGGAGCAATTGTATAACTGCCTGTGTTATTACCGTATGATGCCTGGTCGAGAGTATAGGTCTGGGTCTTTCCGTCGCCATAATTGATATAGGAGCCGACATCAAGTCTCAGCCACTTGGTGAGGTCGAGCTGGTCCTGGAGCGAGATTCCGAAACTCTGGTCATGGGTATATTTGTCCTCATGCTGGTTGTGACGGTAGGAGAACGACGCATTGAAACGGTTCTTGTCATTGCCCGAGGCCACGCGAAGATTATACTGCTGATAGAATGGGTTACGCTTACCGTATTTGTCTACATCCTTATAGTAACGGTTGCCGGCGGAGGCATATTTCCGCAGGGTCTCTTCTACCTCACCCTGCGACATATGTCCTGCAATCCCTTTAAGCATGGCTACAACACCCGGAGAGGTATATTCCCGGTCATTAAGATAACCGGCAGCATATTCAGCCGCCCCTTCGCCCTGCAAACCGGGTATGAGGGACACATATTCACGTTCCATTGCGACGTAGGCCTCCGAATCAAGCAGATGCCCCGTATAGGTGCGGTAGGGATGCACGGTAAGGTTGGCAGAGAATGACACGTCGACCTTGCCCTGACTGGCTTTCTTGGTATTTATGACAATGACTCCGTTGGCCGCACGAGCACCATAAATAGATGTGGCAGCAGCATCTTTCAGCACTGTGATGCTCTCGATATCCTCGACATTGATGTCAGGGACACTCTCGTTCCAATGGCCCCAGCCGTCATTCTGTGTCTTCTCAACCGGGAAACCGTCTATGACATAGAGCGGGGTAGTGACGGCGTTCATAGTGGTAACTCCTCGG
The DNA here is from genome assembly GCA_910586665.1 of uncultured Duncaniella sp. Classification (GTDB taxonomy): domain Bacteria; phylum Bacteroidota; class Bacteroidia; order Bacteroidales; family Muribaculaceae; genus Duncaniella. Next base: position 88,179 of record CAJUIX010000011.1, on the reverse strand, counting down.
AGAAGCCCGTCGCTATATCCGGCCACATGACCCTCCAGTATGTTGTCGATACTGCTCACACGCTGGTTTTCAAGGCTTTTGGTATCTATTTTCGAGAAAGCACCTGTGGAGCGTTCCTTCGAGATTGACTGATAGCCTGTCACAAGCACCTCATCCATGACTACTGAATTAGGTTCGAGCCTGATTTTAAACTCCTTCTCGGAGCTACGGGGAGTCAAAGGCTGTGTGTATGGATTCATGCCGATATATGACACCTTCAACACCGGATTCGAGCCGGTCACTTTGAGTTTAAAGTAGCCGTTCAAGTCTGAAACGGTGCCGGTCTTCGCACCTTCGATAAAGACAGAGGCGCCGGTCAGCGGTTCGTCGGTGTCATCATAGACATAACCGCTAATCGTAAAGCCTTTTGCCGGAGAGACTTCCTTACCGAAGGTCACGATGTTTTCCTTGATGCTGAAAGGGGTGTCAACCTTCCCGGCAATTTCTGCAATCACCTCGTCGGCCCGCTTATCTGTCGCCTTAATTGTAATTTTAGGCCATTTGCGGGCATTTTCACTACGATAGACAATGTTGAGTCCTGATTGTTTACTGACTTCTTTAAGTACCTGTTCTGCCGGTTTGTCCACAAAATTGACAGTCACTTTGGAATCGGCCGGAGGTAAGGGCGCGGCACCGATTTCCAACAGTGACATGACAACGAGTGCCACGGCTGTGATGAATTTTTTCATGTTGATTGGCTTAGATATCGTTTGTAATTTGTATAATTGTGTATGCAATATTGGCTTTTTTGCGGATCTGTATGTCTCACTTAATCCATATAGTCCCCTCGGTGACCTCAATATCAGCGCCGGTGACAGTCGCAAGCGATTCTATTGTTGACGAGAGTTCAGCGTAACGGTCGAAACTGCCCGAAACTTCCACCGAGGAGTATGACACGGACTCGAAACGAGGCTCCTTTCCGTACCACCGTCCGATTACTTCCATCAGGCGGCTCAGAGGCCAGTCACTGAAATCGACATGGCCACTGTTCCATGCTTTAAGCACGGGCAGGTCGGCCTCGCCGACCGTGATAGCCCCGCCAATAACTGTGGCCTGCTCACCCGGCACCAACATCTGCTCCCGGCCTCCGGCGACAGCCTTCACTCCTGCCGAACCGCTGACGAGAGCCACGCTGCACGTTGCCTCATCCCGTGCGATGACATTGAGCTCCGTCCCGTAGACTATGGCCTCAGCCGCATCGGTATGAATCACAAAGCGACGATTCTTATCAGGAGCGACAATAAAATAAGCCTCCCCTGACAGATAGACCTCGCGGGAATCTTTGCCAAAACGCTCGGGAAAAACAATTCGTGTATTGCGTGCAAGATGGACGACCGTGCTGTCTGACAGAGTCAGCCAGTACTCCTTATTATAGAAGGTGGTGATGCGGGTGGCCTTCATCATTTCCTCATAAGTCTGGCCGGCGGAAGCCCCCGCTTCCCTTTCCGAAGCTCCGTGTTTTGCTGCCTTAAACGCAGCGGGGGCGACGGTCTTCTCAACCACAGCGCCGGAAAGACCATGTTCCTCGCTATCTGTAATGGCCTGACGAATATCATCGGTAATAACTGCCGCCATCGGGCTGACGGCATCTATCCTATCATTCCAATAACTTATACCCATACTAATGATAAAGACCAGCGATGCGGCGACTGCAAGCCACCATGCCCAAACCCGGCGACGCACACCCTCATCTGACTGCGGAAGAGCGGATGACACTTTCATCCATGCAGATTCCACATCAAAACGATTCATAATCTCGATTTGCTCCCGGATATATTCCTTATCCTTAAAACTCTCTGACAAGCGGGCGAGATCAGGGTGCCTGTCAATGAGCTCATCAAGCTCCATACATTCCCGTTCCGACAGTTTCCCTGTCAGACGTGCATACAGACTATCCGCAAGTTTTATAGGCTTCATTGAACCAGTGTGATAAATGATATGGATTTACTTAGTGAAGGACCGTCTTCTAATCAGTCTTTATAGTGAATACTCATATATACACAAAAAGTATTACTCATATTACATATTTTTTCTAAAAATTTGTTATGCCCGGACCTCTTGTACAAATAATTCATAATCCGGCTCAAAATTTGTATCTTATTTTTTTATTGCCTACTTTTGAAATTGAAAAAGTCAATAAATGGATTTCTATTTCAGAAAATATTACCGTTCACTCTGTTACTTCGCGCTTGAAATAGTCGGAGTGGAGGAGACAAGCGAGGATGTGGTCCAACATGTCTTCACACGCATTATCTCGACAGGCGTGGCCTTTGAATCAGAAGACCATTTTCGTTCCTATATATACAATGCTGTCCGCAATGCCTCCCTATCGGCCCTCTCGTCGTCAAGACGAAACAGCCATGACGATTTGGAGTCATCAGCAGACATCCCTTCCGACAATGGCGACTCCGACTGCGCTATAATAAGGGCAGAGATGATAAGGATGATACGCGAAGCCATCGACACTCTCCCGCCACGCTATAAGTCGGTATTCATGCTTGCATACGTCGAAGGCCTTAAAAATGATGAAATTGCAGAGCGACTCGGCATAAGCGTCAACACCGTGAAAGTCATCCGCCAGAGAGCCAAGCAGCGTATGCGCGAAATGCTCAAAGACATCTATCCAATGTTATTCCTGCTCATAAAATATATCGACTCTGCGACTTGATTAAGACAAGCACAGAGTCGATTAAATTTTGGAAATACACGCCTCTAATAATTCCTACGGCGGTCGTCGTAGCGCTCGGTGTTGTTGAAGCGGTTGCCGGTCGCGGAGTTCATGAATGGGTCGTCGAAGAAGTCGTCCTCCTCCTCTTCCTCGCCCGGCTCTTCCTGCTCGCCGCGCTTGCGTTTAGGCTTGTTCTTCTTGATTTCCTGGGGCTTCTGCATGTCGAGAGGGAGCTCGTTGATATTCCAGCTCTGCTCTATGCCCCAGTTCTTCTTCAGGTTGACCTTTTTGGGGTAATAGTAGACCTCCTCCGGCTGTATAGAGTCGAGGATGCCGTTGGTGTAGACACCGTTGCTGTCGCGGTCGATGAAGAGGCGTGCATAGTATGTGCCGGGCGACAGGTATTCTACCTTCACATGTCCGTCTTTGACGGGGGCTGCGGAGACAACCTTGTCGGAGCCGTCGAGTACCTCGACCACTGCGGGCATACCGTCGAGCCCTTGGATGTTGAAGGAGAGCGACGAGTAATCGTCGAGCCGCTTGACCGTAAACTCGTGGGCTATGGAGTCGTTGGTGAGTCCGTAGATGTCATAGATAGCGGCAGAGTCTATGACGAGCTTGTATTTCGAGCCGGGTTCCCATTTATAGTCCGCATAGAAGTTCAAGGGGTTGAGCGAGTCGGTCTGGCGGATCACCGGGGGAGCTACGGGATACCATATAGTGTCAACAAGCTGCTCGAGGGTGACGGCGACGGTGTCGAGCCTCGCCACCGGGGTCTCCGAAGAGAAGAGGAGCGGCAGGTGGACATCCTGCGTGCCCCCGGAGCTGACCTTGAAGTCGAGCGCTTTCGGTCGCGGGGGGATTGTGTCGGCCGCATCGAGCGAGTCGAGGTTCACACCCTGCTTCTCCAACTCCTTACGCTCTTTCTCACGCTGCTTCTCGCGCTCCTTGGCCTCCTTCTCGAGCTGTCGGCGGCGGCTTTTGGCGTTCTTGTCGACGAGGCGGAGGGTGTCGACGGTCATCGACAGCTGCTCGAGGGTGTCGGTCATGAGATAGCGGGCCTCGACGAGGAGGGTGTCGAGGGCGATGAGCGAGGTGTCGGTAATCCAGTAGCGGAGGGTGTCGAGCGTCGGGTTGGCCTGGAGGACAGTCCATTTTGATATGTCCTCCCCGGCACGGTAGGTGTTGAGGAGCTTGATAATCGGGAGGGTGTCGGCCTTGGCCGCAAACTCAAACTCGATGGTGCGCTGGGTGGGGCGGCCGTTGTTGCGCAGATATTGCGAGACGTAGCCCTCGTTGAACCACGTCAGCAATATATCGTCGGGGAGGAAGCGGGTGCCGTCACGGGTGACCACGGAATCCTCGCCGGCGACGTTGACAAGGGTGTCGGTAAACACTGCCGGCTCGCTCGAGGGGGAGACAGTGACATCATAGAAGGCCACATCCTCCGAGCGGTCCCAGTGGTAGTCGCGGTTGACATCATTGAGTGCGTAGATGCGGTATTTCCCCTCCTTGAGACCGCGCAGGGTGAACTGGCCATACTGGTTGGTCTTGGTGATTCGGTCGAGTGGGAGGGTCTTTATGGCCGTGTCGGAGAGATTGGAGTAGACGCCGACCACCATACCCTGAGCCGGCTCGAGATTGCGCGCCTCGAAGAGCATGCCGGAGATGCGGAGGGTGTCGATAGTGTCACCGGTCGAGAAGTCGAGCGCGAAACCGTCGAGGACGTTGCCCTCGTTAAGGTCCTTGACAGCGTCGGCGAAATCAATCGTGTAGGTCACATCCTTCTTCATCGTGTCGCGCAGCTCCACCGTCACTCGGCGCCCGACAGCGCTGACCACCGGCGTGGTGCGCTGCGCCGGGGAGACGACAACCTTGTTCATGGCATCATCGAGGGTGACATTCTCGTCAAACTCGACAGTAACCTTGTTGCCGGTGACATTGAGCTGTCCCGGACGGGGATTTGAACGGACGAATACGGGGGGAGCCTCGTCGCGCGGTCCCCCTTCGGGGCGCTGCATGCTCGCACATGCAGCCAGCAAGGCGGTGACGACAAATATGAAAAGCAGCCTTAGGGCCGAATCTGAGCGCATAGGGAATCGTGAGTTTGTAAGAGCTTGTTTAAAGTCACAAAATTAGAGATTTTTTACAACATAAATGGGAGCGGTGGCGTTAAAATATCATATCACCCACCATAAAAACCATTTTCAACCATGTCACCCCTCATCGTCAATATCGTCGGCTATGCTGCCGCCATCTGCATGGTCTGTGGCTACCTCCCCCAGGCCGTCTACACCATCCGCACCCGCGACACCGACGGCATAGCCATGCCGACATTCCTGCTCCTCGGCTTCGGAAGCATATTTTTCGTAATCCAGGGCTTCATGCTCGGCAACTGGCCCCTGATTATCACCAATCTCATAACGACCGTTTCCTCAATCATAGTCTTCGGGATTAAAGTCCACAACGACCGATTGAAGAAACGGAAATAGAGATGATACCACTCATCTTTGGCAGCCGGCGTCTGCGCGAAAGACGCCTGACTATTTCTTAGTGCACCTGGTCACGTCCTCGAGGGTCAGGGTTCCCTCCATTATTATGACTGACATTTCGGACGGCTCTGCGGCTATGACCACATAGCGACTCTTTCCGTCTCCGAGATCGGAGCTGAGGATTTTGACATCATCGCCGTCGTCGTTGACCTTCATTAGCATATTGTAGCCGTTCTTCTTATCAAACATCTTTATCTGCTTGCTGAGGAATTTGAAGCCCTCGGCATTGTCGCTCGTGATGACTTCGACACAGTCAAGCTTCTCGCCGACAAGCGACTTGGCAAAACTGTCCATTTGGGCATTGCCACCCATCTTACCCGCCATTTTAAGCATGGCCTTGGTGACAAGGACCGTAGTGATTCCCTTGGCATCCTCACATTTTTTGAAAAACGGGGTCTGCGCACTCGCTGCCACTGCCGTTATCATGGCTATGGCGAAAATCATAAGTTTCTGTCTCATATTTGTTCTGAATTATTGGTTTCACTATTTTCTGAAAGCCTCGACAGGGCGGCGAAAGCCTTTGCCGTGGCCTTCCCGGTGGTATCTTCTGCCTTCTCGATGGATTCATAACCCTTGTTGAGAGCGTCGGCGAAGATGGTGAGAGCCTTGTCGACATGCGCGTATGCCTCCTCGGGAGTCATCTCGCGGGAGGGGTGCTTATGCGGACGATTAAGTGTCAACCCGACACCGAGAAGAACTGCGACAGCCGCAGCCGCGCCCCAGAACTGCCACCTGAGGCTGAGCGGCCTCATCCTTCCCTTTGCGCTCCCGGAGGCTGCGAGGGACTCAATATGCGCCTCGAGGCGCTCGTCGAATCCCTCCGGGGGGATGAAGCTATCGAGGCTGCGGACCGCCTCCCGGTCAGGGGCGAACCCGGCAGGCTGCTCCGGCTCGTCGAGCAGCCGGCGCAACTCGGCCCTCTCACCGTCGGAGAGAGTGGCGGCATAGTAGCCCTCGAGCAGGACGCGGAGTCGGTTTATATCATTTGTATTCATATATTTGACTTGTTATATTCAATATCTGGCAAAACATTCTCTGATGAGGCGTCGGGCACGGCTGAGGAGCTGGCGCACATTGTCGGCCGAAAGCCCCGTGGCCTCTTCGATTTCGGAATTCTTGCAGCCCTCGACGTCGTGCATCATCACCACTTGTCGCTGGCGCTCGGGGAGGGTATTGATTATCCCAATAATCCTCTCGGCACTGTCGCGGACCTCGATTTCGGCACCCAGGTCGACGCTCCCCGTCTCCGTCGCGCCTTCGGGAGGGGGAGGCTGCGGCCTGCCGGCTGCGAGAACCAGGCAGCGGTTTCTGACCATAGCCATTGAGTAGGCCCTCGGATTGTCGACCCCGGCGAGACTCCCGCGTCGCTCCCAAAGCTTCGTGTAGACATCCTGGACGGCATCCTCCGCATCCTCGGCACTCCCGAGGATGCGAAAGGCCTCGGCATACATCATACGTCCGAGCGGAAGGAAGAGACTCTTGAATTCTGAGGCGTCCATTGATTAAGTTTATGCTGTTTTTTTACATATATGACACCTATCTCTTTAATTTTGTGACAAACATACTAAAATATTTCCGTATTTTTGTCTGCATATACATAATTCACTTAACCTTACTACTGAAAATGAACAGACTATCCATGCTACTGGCGGCAATCACGGTCGCTCTCGCCGCATCGGCACAAAGCCCGATGATAAAGGTGCAATATGAAGCCTCCAAGCCCGTCATATCACTCGCCAAGGGTACCTACACGAAGACCAATAAGATGTCGCTCGTCAGCAGCCCCGACCGCTCGCTCTACTTCAACGACATGAGCCTCTACTGCGACTCCATGACCTCCACCCCGGAGGGGAAGAGGCAGCTCAGGAAAATCCAGTGGGCAGCATTCAGGACGGTCAACCCCGACGGCAGCGTGGTCATAGATTACGGCAAGGGGAACGCCCCGTTGAAGAACGTCTACACCTACGTCGCCAAGGACTTCAAGGCCGGGACGGAGCGCGTCTACGGCAAGTGGATGCAGGAGAACGGTTACTATGACGAGCCTCTCGACGAAATCTCATGGACCGTGGGCGACTCTATCACCACCATACTCGGCTACGAGTGCATACAGGCCTTCACCGACTACCACGGACGGCGCTGGACGGCATGGTTCGCCCCCGAAATCCCCCTGGGCGACGGTCCCTGGAAGCTCGCCGGACTTCCCGGCCTGGTGATGCGGGCTGAAAGCGGCCCGGAAATCCGGTTCGAGGCTGTCGGCATCGAAAAATATGAGGGCACAATGCCATTTGTCTACCAGACGGATACATACGACAAAGTCAAGCGCCTCGAAGCCCTGGCCAACGAGGATTATTACCAGAACAACCGCGAAAGCATCATAAACACGCAGTCGGAGGGAAAGATAAAGGTCCTCACCCCTATCAAAAGCGTAAAATATGAGCCGGAGATTCACGCTCTCGAGACTGATTACGCCACAAAATAAGCCGCAAAAGGGTAAGATTTAGCAGTTTCGCTATCTTTTCGACACGAATTTGCCCATAGTTTGACGATATTTCGTAAATTTGCACATCTTTTGCAGATTATCAACAGACAGAAAATTCCAACCATTGTCATGAATATATCATATAACTGGCTAAAGAAATACCTTGACTTCAAGCTCAGCCCCGACGAACTGGCGGCCGCGCTCACCTCGATAGGCCTCGAGACCGGCTCCGTCGAGGAAGTTGAATCAATCCGCGGCGGCCTCCGCGGCATCGTCATAGGCAAGGTGCTCACCTGCGTCGAGCACCCCAACAGCGACCACCTCCACATCACCACCGTAGACCTCGGCGACGGTGCCGAGACCCAGATTGTCTGCGGCGCGCCCAACGTGGCGGCAGGCCAGACCGTCGTGGTTGCCACTGTCGGCACCACCCTCTATGACGGCGACAACGAATTCGCAATCAAGAAATCAAAAATCCGCGGCGTCGAGTCCTTCGGCATGATATGCGCCGAGGACGAGATAGGCGTAGGCTCCTCCCACGACGGCATCATCGTCATCAACGAGGATGTGAAGCCGGGCACTCCCGCCGCCGAATATTTCGGACTCACATCCGACTGGCTCCTCGAAGTCGACCTCACCCCCAACCGCATCGACGCCGCCTCGCACTTCGGCGTAGCCCGCGACCTCGCCGCTTGGATGAGCGTCCACTCCCAGGCTGCCGAGCTGTACCGCCCCTCCGTCGAGGCCTTCGCCATCGACAAGGCCGAGGGTGGCGTTGGCGTCAGGGTCGAGAACACCGACGCCTGCCCGCGCTACACAGGCGTGACAGTCCGCGGCGTCACGGTCAAGGAGTCGCCCAAGTGGCTCAAGGACGCCCTCTCGACCATAGGTCTGCGCCCGATTAATAATGTGGTCGACATCACCAACTACCTCCTCCACGGCATGGGCCAGCCCCTCCACTGCTTCGACGTGGCAAAAATCGCCGGCGGGGAAATCGTGGTCAAGAACGCCCGCGAGGGTGAGAAATTCGTGACTCTCGACGGTGTCGAGCACACTCTCGACTCCCGCGACCTCATGATCTGCAACACCGAGCAGCCCATGTGCATAGCCGGCGTCTTCGGCGGCCTTGACTCAGGAGTCACCGAGGCAACGACCGACGTCTTCCTCGAAAGTGCCTACTTCAACCCCACCTCGGTGCGCAAGACAGCGCGCCGCCACGGCCTCAACACCGACTCATCATTCCGCTTCGAGCGCGGCGTGGACCCCAACACCACCCTCTATGTCCTCAAGCTCGCCGCCCTCATGGTCAAGGAGCTTGCCGGAGGTGAAATCTGCGGCCCGCTCTGCGACAACTACCCCGTGCGCATAAACCCGGCAGAGGTCAGCCTCGACTTCGGCTATGTGGACAGCCTCGTGGGCAAGCACATCCCCGCCGACACAATCGTCTCAATCCTCAAAAGCCTCGAAATGGAACTTACAGAGGTCACCGACAAGAAGGCCGACATGAAGGTGCCGACCTACCGCGTCGACGTCACCCGTCCCTGCGACGTGGTCGAGGACATACTCCGTATCTACGGCTACAACAACGTGGAAATCTCCACCTCCGTGCGCTCCGCGCTCTCCTCGCAGACCTTCGAGGACCAGGACAACAAACTCCGCAACCTCGTCAGCGAGCAGCTCTGCGCCGAGGGCTTCAACGAGATTCTCAACAACTCCCTCACCGCCGAGGCATATTACGAGGGTATGGCCGAATATCCCGCCGACCACTGCGTCAAACTACTCAATCCCCTGAGCAACGACCTCAACGTCATGCGCCAGACCCTCCTCTTCGGAGGCCTCGAATCGCTCAGCCACAACATCAACCGCAAGATGTCCGACCTCGCCATGTTTGAGTTCGGCAACGTATACTTCTTCAACCCCTCGACCGAGGCAACGGCCGAAAACATCCTTGCCCCCTACCGCGAGCAGTCGCGCCTCGCAATCTGGCTCACAGGCGCCCTCCGTCCCGGCAACTGGGCACGCCACGAGCAGAAGGCCACTATCTACGACCTCAAGGCCGTAGTGGCCAACATCTTCTCCCGCCTCGGCATCAACCCTGCCGAAATCAAGCTCTCCGCCTCCAAGTCGGAGCTTTATGCCGCTGGGATCGACATCGCCACCCGCTCCGGCAAACAGCTCGGCTCGATGGGTCTGATTGCCAAGAAGCTCGCCGCCAAGCTCGACATCAAGCAGGAAGTGACCTACTGCGAGCTCGACTGGCACGCTCTCGTCAACCTCTCGCTCCGCAAGAGCGTCAGCTACTCACCCCTGGCCAAGACAATGCCCGTCAAGCGCGACCTCGCCCTCCTGCTCGACAGCAACGTCACTATGGAGCAGGTCGAGGCCACCGTCCGCGAAAGCGAGCGCCGTCTGCTCAGGGACATCACCCTCTTTGACGTCTACGAGGGCAAGAACCTCCCCGAGGGCAAGAAATCCTATGCAATCGCAATCACCCTCCAGGACGCCGAGAAGACCCTCCAGGACAAGCAGATCGAGGCCGTGATGAGCAAAATCATCACCAACCTCACCAAAAAGCTCGGTGCAGAGCTCCGCTAAGTACCCTGCACACTGCTCCGGCACAATAATAAGAAAACAAATAAATAAAACAACTGTAACACCCACTATCTACCATTATGGGAAGAGCGTTTGAATACCGCAAAGCACGAAAACTGAAACGTTGGGGTAACATGTCGCGCACATTTACCCGCATAGGCAAGGAAATCACTATCGCCGCCAAGGCCGGCGGTCCCGACCCCTCCACCAACCCCCGCCTCCGCGCACTCATGCAGAACGCCAAGGCTGCCAACATGCCCAAGGACACCGTCGAGCGCGCCATCAAGAAGGCCACCGACAAGGATGCCGGCGACTATAAGGAAATCACCTACGAGGGATACGGCCCCCACGGCATCGCTATCTTCGTAGAGGCTGCCACCGACAACAACACCCGCACCGTGGCCAATGTCCGCTCATACTTCACCAAGCACGGCGGCACCCTCGGCACCCAGGGCTCGCTCACCTTCCTCTTCGACCACAAGAGCGTCTTCAAAATCCAGCCCAAGGAGGGCGTAAGTCTCGAAGACCTCGAGCTCGAACTGATTGACTACGGCGTCGACGAACTCGGCCACGACGAGGACGAGGACGGCAACGAGCAGATTGTCCTCTACGGAGCCTTCGAGGAATACTCCAATATCCAGAAATATCTCGAGGACAATGGCTTCGAAATAATCTCCTCCGAGTTCGAGCGCATCCCCAACGATCTGAAGGAGGTCACCCCCGACCAGCGTGCGGCAATCGAGAAACTCCTTGAGAAGATTGAAGAAGACGAAGACGTCCAGAATGTATTCCACAACATGAAGGAAGAGGATTAAAAAATCCCCCGGACAAGAAGATTCACCGACGGGCGTCCTTCAGCGAAAGGGCGCCCGTCATTTTTTCACACTCTCCATTCACATGACACACTTCGCAGGTAGAATTCGGAGCGACTACCACAAAAGTAAATATAGTAACAATCCCACTAACATAGCACTGACACTTCTCTTCCTCGCCGTAGGAATCATCCTCCCCTTCGCACCGCTCGGTCTGATTGACCCGGGACAGGACGAGTGTTATCAGGCACTGAGTGTGCGCGGCTACGAGTCCTCCCCCTTAGCCATGCTCACCTTCTATATCGGCAACCTTGCCTGTAGCCTATTTGGCGACAGTCTCCTAACCCTCCGGCGGCTAATGGCAGCATGCCACCTCCTCTCGATAGGACTCGGATGTGCCTATCTCTACTCCAAGAGCCGCGACGCGCTCGTAAGTTCCTTCCTCTTCATGGTCATGAGCGCGCTGTCGACCCACTGCACAATGACAATCTACGGCTGGGACACGGGAGCCTACCCATTCATAGTACTGACGCTTATAGCCACCTTATTTTATATCAGCCGGGGCAACATCGTGAGCCTCATCCTCCTCGGCTTATCCACGTCGCTGATGATACTGGCCCGCGTCCCGACAGCTGCCATCCTCCCCTTCTATCTGCTCATAATCGTGTGGCGCAACCGCAACGTCCGCCTCAAAGGACGCAGCTATGTCAACAAGACAATGCGCGAGTTCAGGGACATGCTGACTCTCTTCCTCTCAATAATAATAGCGACAGTCCTCATCGCCCACCTCACCTTCGGCATCGAGAACTATATCAATGCATGGAAGCCTGACAACATAATCACCGGCCATTCCGACATCCATGACTACCTCGAGCGCATCCTGACCCTCGCTCCGGCAGCACTCAAGCTTTGGGGTGTCGTGCTTCTCATGGCCCTGGCCGGGTTCATCATAGCCCACCTCAGCGGCGGCAAGGCGCTCACTGCGCTAAAATTCATAATATTCGCCGGTGCGCTCGCCGGCGCGATAATAGCCGTCAGGGAAATCAACTCCACCACTGCGGACTTCGGGCTCGCCCAGGGCCTCCTGCTCGCCGTGCTGCTCTACATCCCGGTTAAAAACATCTGCTTCGGGGCCGGCATCCCCTGCCCCTCGTCACTCCTATGGACAGTCGTACTCTTCTCCCTCCTGGCAGCCGTAGGTTCCAACGGCATAGTTGAGCGCCCGCTCGCCCTGCCGCTCATACCGATAGCCGCGACGGCTGTCTACCCCTGTCGAAACGGGATGTTGAAGTGGCTCTTCATCCTCGCCTTCTGCCTCTCGCTCAAAATCAACATCGGGCGCTTCGTCCATCTCTACAGAGATCAGACTTACTCGATAGATGCCCCCGCACTCGACGGAATCAGGCTCAGCAATAATGCCTATTCCTGGCTCATGCCCGTCGGACAGACCATCGACTCCCTCCATGCCAAGGAGAAGAGCGTAGGCTATCTCGGACTCCTGAAATATCATCTCTACTATATCTTTTCCGACGAGACTCCGGCGCTGTTGCAGATGTACCACTACGACGAGACCCGTCTCGCCGACCTCAACCGCGCCGTCGGCGAGCTTTCGAAGGCCGATGCGGTCATCATCCTCACCAACCCGGACTATGACTCCAACAGCTACGAGGTGACAGCCAACACCCTTCAGTCGAAAGGCTTCAAACGCCAGGCCTCACCCGCCCCCTCGCTGCTGTTTGTAAAATAATAATGAATACACCAGCATGATTCCCGGCCTGCCCCCGACGGACGTTGCTCACAACGTCCCTACAAACCTCTATACTCTATACTTTAAACTCTATACTATCTAACTACTCCTCCCCTGCCATGAAGCGGATTTCGTCGAGCATGGAGGAGCAGAGGCGCGCCGTGAGCTTACAGTCAGCAGCCAGCTCCGCCTCTGCGAAGGGGCGGATTTCCGACGGATATGTGTAGACGAGGTTAAACATGAGCCTGAAAGCACCATAACGAACCATTTCGTCTGAATCTGTAGCCGCCTCCATAGCCAGGTCGATGGCAAAGGGGAGATGGCGCAACAGGCGGTGGCAGAGTATGTCGGCCACCTCGCATGTCGAGGCCTCGCGCAGCATCTCGGCCGCACGCTCCCGGCCCAGTTCCTCGCGCGGATAGAGCATCGGGGCGAGGAGCATGCTCTCGCGGGTGCGCCGGTCGGCCCACAGCTCCTCGGCAAGCTCCTTGGAAGGTTGCAGCCCCTCGGCCACCTCCGCTATCTGCGGAAGATTCAGTCCGAAAACCATTTTATAGGGAAGGCCGCCGCGACGCATGGTGTCGGCTATGATACCGTTGCGAAGCGCGAAGAAGCGGCGCTTGATTTCCTGCATTTGATTGAATTCAGCCATGTCTGGAGTAATGTTTTTGCGTTGTTTTCAACAAATGTAGCAAATATTAATCATTTTTCATAATTGAGTTGTTAAAAATATAGGCGGTATCATATTAACTGCCCTCCCACCACATTGCAACAATTCGATTTATGAGATTCCGCATTATTTTCCTACTGCTCACAGCCATAATAGCCAGCCCGACACTTTCGGCAGACAGCACAGACACAATCGGCACACCAATAGTCACGCCCGAGGGCTACGTCACGCCGGGAGGAGGCTTCGGCACTCCTCCCCGACCCGACCGCCAGAGCGTCGGGCTGGTGCTAAGCGGAGGTGGTGCGAAAGGCATCGCCCACATCGGCGCCATACAGGCCTTCGAGGAAAACGGAATACCCATCGACTATATCACCGGTACGTCTATGGGCTCTATTGTCGGCGGACTCTATGCCGCGGGCTACTCGCCAAAAGAGATGATCGACCTCATCGCCTCCAAGGGCTTCGCATCGTGGAGCACCGGCAAGATTAACCCGGACTACACCTATTTCTTCACCATGCGCCACAACACACCCTCCTTCGTGACGCTCAACCTCGGCAAGGATTCGACACAGATCACCTCCGTGCTCCCTATAAGCCTTATCAACCCTATCCCGATGAACTATGCCTTCATGGAGATATTCGGGCCGGCGACAATCAAGTGTGAGGCGGATTTCAACAAGCTCTTCGTCCCGCTGCGCACAGTCACCTCCGACGTCTATGCCAAACACAAGGTAGTCCTCGGACGCGGCTCCCTCAGCGACGCTGTAAGGATGTCGATGTCATTCCCCATGATTTTCGAGCCTATACTGCTCGACGGGGTCCCGATGTATGACGGGGGTATCTATGACAACTATCCCGTCGACGTCATGGTCGAGGAGTTTGACCCCGACGTCATCATAGGCATCAATGTCGGATCCGGGAAGTCGAAACCCGATACGCGCAACATGATGGACCAGCTCGAGGAGATGATCATGCAACCAAACTCCTACCCCTTCCCGACTGACAAGGGGGTCAACATACGCATCGATCTCGACGAGTTCGGACTGCTCGCCTTTGACCAGTACCGGGCCATCTACGACATCGGCTACAAACATGCCCTCGCAGCTATTGATTCTATCAAGATGAAGGTCCACGCCCGCGTCAGCAGCGAGCAGGTGACGGCCGCCCGCAAGGAGTTCAAGCGGACCTCTCCCGAAGTACTAATCAACAAGGTTAATGTCAGCGGCGGCACGCCCACCGAGAACGCCTACCTGCAATCGTTCTTCAACTACCGCAGCGACCTCATGACCCTCACCGAGGGGCGCGACGCATATTACCGGGCCATAAGCACCGGCAAGCTCCAGAACTTCGTCCCCACCCCGATGTACAACCTGCGCGACTCCATGCTGACACTCGACTTCAAGGCAATAGTCCGCGACCCATTCACAGTGGGAATCGGAGGCTACATCTCATCGTCGACCAACAGTATGCTCTTCTTCAACACCGGCTACAACACCCTGAGCTTCAAATCAATCAAGGCAAATGTCAACGCGTGGCTCGGCCAAAGCTACATGGCTGCGGAGGGCAACTTCAGCGTTACGCTCAACACACGCCGCCCCTCGGCCTTCTCAGTCCGCCTCGTGACCTCACGTCAGAACTATCACGAGACCGAGAGGCTCTTCTACCAAATCCACGAGCCGAACTTCATCCGCAAGTCCGAATCCTTCGTCCAGGCTTTCTACGGGACCGCACCCGACCTCCGCACGGAATTCATAGCCGGAGCCGGCTTCGGCCACCTCACCGACAAATATCACGCCGACCTTCTCGACCTCTCAGCCTCCGAAGAGAATGACAAGGGCATCTTCAACCTCGGTGAAATCTTCCTATCATGGCGCAGAAACTCACTCGACAACCAATACAGCCCCACCTCAGGCTACAATCTCAGCGCCGCCCTGCTCGCGACTACGGGAAATTACAAATATTACCCCTCCTCCCCCTCACAGCAGGCTATCAAGAAGGATGTCCACTGGCTACAGGCCGACATCAATGCCTCGGACTACATTGACATAAACCGCCACTTCTCGCTCGGGCTTGCCGGACGGGCCCTGCTCTCCACCCGCAAGCTCCTCCCGACCTACGATGCGTCCATCGTCTCGGCTACGGCCTTCCACCCCACCCCGTCGAGCTACAATTACTTCAACCAGAAGCTCCGCGCCAACTCCTTCATGACCGCCGGCATGATACCCATATGGAAAATCTCAGGTTCCTTCCAACTCAGAGGCTCATTCCACTGCTTCCTCCCGCTTAGGAAAATATCCTATAAATTTGTCGACGATTCGGCGACAGAGAGCCGCAGGGTCCTCCCCTGCTACGGAAAATGGTTTCATGACCCTGAATTTTTCGGCGAGCTCCAGGCCCTGTTCAGCCTCCCCTTCGGCACAATCAGCGCCTACGGCAACTACACCTCGTCGCACGACAGCAACTGGAACTTCGGCATATCAATCGGAGCCTTTATCCTCGCCCCGAAATTCCTCCAGTAGGCGCTTTCACTCCGCAGGAGGCCACTGACGCCCCTCGATTTGCAGCGTCCGGCAGCCGAGCGAGCGGGCCGGAACTATGTCCTTGGAATAGCTGTCGCCCACCACGAGCACATTTTCAGCCTCCAGGCCCAAAGCTTCCAGGCCGAGGCGGAATATTGCCGGGTCAGGCTTGCGCACACCTACGACGGCGCTCTCTATGACAGCCTTGAAGCAATGCGAGAGCCGGAAGTCGCGCAGCACGGCATTGAGATTGCCGTAGAAGTTCGAAACAAGCACCAGTGGGAGCCGCGCGGAGAGCATTTCAAGCGTCGGGCGCAGCTCGTCGACACACTCGCGCGCATAATCATAGCAGCGCCGCGCCACGGCCTCACAGCGGCCGTCGGAGAGGTTCAGGCCGGCGCAATCGAACTCCGCCCGGCACTTCTTAATCATCAAATCCCTGAAAGTATCCTGCGCCCCGACAGCACCCTCACGGGCCAGGGCGCGCTCACCGTAGACATATGCCTCCTTGAAGCGCTCGATGTCTATATCAATCCCCTCGCGGCGGTAGGCGTCGAGGATGATATGGCTCCAGTGGTCACCGCGCGAGTCAATGGTGCCCCCGTAGTCGAAGATAATACCCTTTATCGAGTCGTCGAGCCTTATATCCATTCAGTATTCCCCCTCTTTGAGGCGCAGGAGCAGGCGTCGGCACAGGCGCTCGTGGCGCACAATCATGTAGACAAGCAAGACGTTGAACACCGTCAGCTCGGCCACGAAGTAAAGCCAGGGCTGGCCGATGATGAGCGTAGTGAAGAGCGTGATCACGCGCCAGTTGAACGAGAGTATATTCGTATACTTCATCAGCGGCAACGACGCGCGGCGGAAATCGTCGCGGAAGCTTTGTGGAATCACCCCGTCGGGGAAGCGGCGGCGCAGCTCGCGGCGCAGTTCCTGCATGGCCGGGGATGTGGCCTCCTGCTGGCGGGTGTAGCCGAGGTAGAATGTCAATGTCAGGCGCTTCCAAAAGCAATGTTTCCATGTGATGTCACCCTCGGAGAGCTGACGCTGAAGCTCGTCGGCATTGTCAAGCTCGCTCCCATCCTCCCCCTTCAGAAAATAGAGGTGGAACTGGCGGTAGTAGTCGGCCATAGCGGCCTGCTTGGCGTGGCAGACGGCGGTGACCACGGCTATGGTCCATATAAGCCAGGGGTGGAGGGAAAAGAAGGGTGAGAATATGTTTTCGCGGAAGATGATTGCAAGATAGATTGTCGTGAACCAAAAGTCGCCGCAGAGCCCGTCGAGTATACGCCCGATGCGCGAATACTGCTTGGTCAGTCGCGCCAGCTGGCCGTCGGCGCTGTCGAAGGAATTGGCCCAGATGAGCAGAAGCATACCCGCCACGTTGAGCCATAGGTCGGGGAAGTAGAAGAGCACCCCTGCCCCGACACCGAGAAAGATTGCAGCGATGGTTATGACGTTGGGGCTGACGCCGATGCGCGCGGCGAGGCAGGCCCAGCGATAGCCGATAGGCCTGTAGAACGCCAGGTCAATCCCTTCCTCCGTGTCGAGCGACTTGAGAGAGCGGCGGTAGTCATCATCCTGCGACTTTTTCATCTCAGACGGTCCTTTGGTGCGGTTATATAGTTCTGGTATGACCTCATGAACCTCTCGAAGGGGGGAAGTTTCATGAGTATGTATTCGAAGATAATGTAGCCTATCAGTGTACAGAGGATTCCGGCCATCACATCTATAATATAATGGTGGGAGGTGTAGACGGCTGTAAACCATATACCCATGCAGATTATGGCGAAGAGCACCCTCAGCCCCCACGAGCAGCGGGCCTTCAGCGAATAGATGAACGCGATGAGCATATAGGCCGAGTGGAGCGAGGGGAGGGCCGCGAAGACGTTGGCGTTGCGAGAGTAGAGGCCGTGGAAGATGTTAAGCCCCGTCATCTCGTCCCAGCGGCCGAGACCGGCCACCTCCCCGGGAGTACCGAGAAGGAAGTCGAAGCCGTGGGACGCCACATACCACGGCGGAGCCGCCGGGTGGACATAGTAGTAGGCGAAGCCGAGGAGGTTGACGAAGAGGAAGACCAGCGAGAAGTGCAGGTAGACCTTGTACTGCTTCTTGAAATAGAGCCAAAGGCCGAAGAGAATAGGCACAGGCACCCAGCAGAGATAGAAGATTCCGGCGAAGAAATCCATGACCTTGCTCGTGTGGATGGCAAAAAACTCGTTTGGCGTGAGAGTCCCGGCTGCTGTGGCTATGCCAAATAGATTCTTCTCATTCTCATAAAGTCCCTGTATGTCGACGGGGTTCACCTCATAGTTCGGAAGCATGTTCATCCAGTCGTATGATATTCCGAAGACTGCAAAGGGGAGCATGGCCACCACCAGTCGCCGCGTGGTGGCGGTGACGAAGAGCAGCAGCGAGAGGATGACGGCTATGTAGACATGCTCGGGACGGAAGCCGACACAGAGGCAGGTGACGAGCAGCCACACGAGTATGACGGGGATGATGACAGCCGTCTCCCGGCGCGAGGGGGGATTGAAGATAGCCATTACTTTTTGAGCAGACGACGACAGTGGTTGATGCGGGCGAAGGCGGTGATGTTGGCGAAGACGGCTATCACGGCCATGCAGGTGATGAGGATGATGACAGCGTCGAAGCGCCGCGGATCGACATTCATGCCGGTGATACCCGTGGCGAGCGCGCCGATAGTGGTCACTACCACTCGCTCGGGGCGCTGCATGAAGCCCACCTTGCACTCGAGGCCGAGACCCTCGGCACGGGCACGGACATAACTGACCATGACGGAGCCGACGAGCGCCACAAAGGTGATGAGGGCGCCGATGATGTAACCGGTCTGGATGAGATAATAGCTCAGGCCGCCGAGGGTGAAGAGCTCGCAGTATCTGTCGAGCACGGAGTCATACATGGCTCCGAAAGTCGAAGTCATGTTGCCGAGGCGGGCCACCTGGCCGTCGAGCATGTCGAAGAGCGAGAAGAGGATAATCACCACGCCGCCCCATGTGAGCAGCGGGTAGTTGAGATTTCCGGGAGTGGCGCTGTAGCCGGCATAGACAAAGATGATTGCCGCGGCGATGTTGCCGAGCAGACCTATGGTGGTGACCATGTTGGGTGTCACACCGATGCGGATGAGGAAGCGCACAAAGGGATTTATCACAAAATAGATGCCTTGCTGAAGGCTGTCACGAAACCGTTTGAACATGGATGTTTTCTGTGTGATTATTATTTCGTTTTCGGGCATTTTACTTGCAGATTTTTATGAGTTGGTATCGTTTATATCAGGTGTTTCCGTATTTTCACGGGGAGTGGCGGGATGATGCAGGAAGAAGTCGACAGTCCTGATGGCATAGCGGTCAAAGGACGTGGGGCGGTAGACGAAGTTACGTTGCAGGACGAAGTTCCAGCCCCACGACACCGCGAGCGAGGCGGCGAGGCGTGCGGCGGCAAAGATGCCGTCGGGGCGGAAGCCGAGGTCAATCAGCCATTTCCACTCGGAGAGCAGGGTTGCAAGCCCGGTGGTGCCATACATGTTGAGTAGCAGCGAGCCGGTCCACACCATGAAGTATTTAACCCCGACAGCCTTGACGCTCTGGCCGTGGGCGTGGAAGGTGAAGCGGTAGTTGATGCAGCAGTTGACTATGCCTCCGGCAATGGCTCCGACCGCCACCGAGAGATTGGAGCGGTAGAAGGGCTCGAGGGCGACGAAGACAAAGGAGTAAAAGAGCATACTCATGCCGAGGTCGGTCCATGAGGCTATCTGCGATGACACGGAGGAGCGCAGGAAGGTCGACAGCAGCCCTCCACCATGCAGGAATTTTTCTTTTAGTTCTTTAAAGTTCATGTTTCCGTTATTATACGCCGCGGCAATCAGCTTAGAAAATACATTGTCAGCGCGAGAATCACAGCGCTGTAGGTTCCGGCAAGAATATCATCGGCCATGATGCCTGTGCCGCCCGGAAGGTCCTCCATCCTGCGGACTCCGAGGGGCTTCACGATGTCAAAAAATCGGAACAGGGCCAGCGACACCAGCGCCCACAGCCAGAATGAGCCGGACGAGAGCGGCGACGGGGTGGTGGCGAACACTGATAGCGGGAGCATGGCTATCCACTGCCCTACTGTCTCGTCCATGACCACGCGCGAGGGATCAGGCCCCCAGAAGTTCTCGGCGATTCCGGCTGACCATATACCGAGTATGGTGAAGACGACGATAAGGCCGAGCGTGGCAAGGAAGGTGGCGGTGACACTGCCTGTCAGCGCGAGCGGGAGCCACAGCGCGAGCCCTACGACGGCTCCGGCAGTGCCCGGACCCCAGGGCCAGTAGCCCGCTCCGAAGGATGTCGCTATGAAGCGGGGCAGGAAGGGAAATTTTTGGCTCTCCATCATCTCTTGGCGGTTTTTGATGCGTTATGTTTCTTGATTTCGGAGAGAATCATTCGGGCAATCACCCCCGAAGCCTCGACGCGGCAGGGCGCGAAGCTGGGCCAGTCGTTGAAGTCAATGATTGAATATGAGCCGTCGGGGAGGATGATGGCGTCGCCGCCATAGATTTTTATGTCGAGCGCCTCGGCGGCACGGTTGCAGACGGCCTTGAACTCCTCGTGGTCAAAGGAGGGCTTGTCCGTGTCCATAGCCTGCTTGTCGCGCGAGCCGTGGTGGTAGAAGCAGTAGAACCAGGGGGTGCCGTAGACACCGTAGAACTTCAGCAGCTCCCCCTCGACGTGGCGGCTGACCACGGCACGCTTGATGCCGCGGAGGAAATACTCCTGGAGCACCTCCTGCGCCTCCTCGGGGTGGCGGACAAAGGTGACATCCTCCTTGTGCATGGTGTGGAAGTCGCCGCGCTTGACCCATGACTTTGTCATGCCGAGCTGCTTCATGCGCTCGATGACGGTCTCGTTGGTGTTGACCATTATGCTTTCGGGCGTGGGGATATTGCTCCCGATGAGTATGCGCGTCAGGCGCTCGCGGGTGCAGTTCTCCACACCGTAGCCCGAGTTTATGACCAGGGCGCCCTCATCCTCCCTCTGCTGGAGCACGGGGAAGGAGCGGTGGTGGCGACACATATTTATAATAATGTCCTCGTTCACGGCGCCCCCGGACAGTTGCTCCTCATTATATATCCTGACCTCGCAGCCACGCTTTCGCAGCTGCTCGGCAGTGAGGTTGAGAATCGCGGCATCGTTCCCGATATGGTTCGGGGAGAAGACGCCTGCCCTCATTATTCCGGCTATCTTTATGTCAGCCATGTCTTAGCTTTATATAATATTATCGGTTAAGGTCAAAAGTGACACTGTGTTTCATTTTTTATATCCTCCAGGAATCGTCGGGCGTCCTCGAGGTCGCCGACATGGTCCACATCTATAATCTTTGAGAAGGGCCATGCCTTTAGCCTCATCCCGGCGGCCACGAGGGCGCGCTGGAAGTCACGCATCCTGCTGAGTCCCGCCTCGTGGCAGTCAGCGAGGATGGCGAGGGCGGAGGGGCGCAGGGCGTAGATGCCCCCGGAGACGTAGCGCACCCCCGGCACAGGGCTGTCGAGGAAGCCGAGAATCTCATATCCGGGGGTCACACCGACATAAAGGGGCTTCTCATCGGCCACATAGTCAGTCACAGCCATATAGCCGTCGGCGCTGTCGTCGGCCTCGAACTCCTCGATGAAGCAGCGGAACTCCGCGGGGTCAAAGACGGTATCGACCGTCATCAAACAGAAGTCTTTCGCCGGATCCATACTCTTTGAAAGCTCGTAGAAACTCTCCATCGACCCGCCGGTGCTCTTTATAGTCACATCGAGCGGGAAGCGGACGGAGAGCGCTTCGAGACAGGAGGCGACGTCGGCCATCTGCTCGTTGACAATCACACTTATCCTCCCGGCATCCGCCGACGCGAGAATCCCGACGAGGCGCCCTATCATAGGCTCGTCGCCGAGGCGCACGAGGGGCTTGGGAAGAGCCTCCCCATCCCCGCTCAGCCGCGAGCCTTGTCCGGCAGCGATGATTGCATAGTCCATACGATGAGCTTTCCCGGGGTTAGAATCAGGCTTTTTCCTTTTCGACAGGGAGCTTGTCGCTGCCCTTGTCGTAATTCTGCCGACGCAGGGGATTGGCGGTGGCCTCAGCCTCGCGGCGGCGGTTGCGATAGATGTCGATAGCGGCATAGATAGCCTCGCGCATCGACTGTCCGTCGGCCTTACCCTGGCCGGCGATGTCGTAGGCCGTGCCGTGGTCGGGGGAGGTGCGGACGTATGGGAGACCGGCGGTGAAGTTCACACCGTTTTCCGACGCGAGCAACTTGAAGGGGATTAGACCCTGGTCGTGATACATGGCCAGGATGCCGTCAAACTTCTTATAGGCGCCGCTTCCGAAGAATCCGTCGGCCGGATAGGGTCCGAAAGCGAGTACCTTGCGCTTCGAGGCCTCGGCGATGGCAGGCGAGATGATGTCGGTCTCCTCCGAGCCGATGACGCCGGCGTCGCCCGCATGTGGATTGAGCGCGAGCACCGCTATGCGCGGGCCGTGGATGCCAAAGTCCTCGACGAGTGAGCGGTTGAGCGCGATGATGCGGTCCGTGACGAGCTTCGAGTTGAGCACCTCGGTGATTTTGCCCACCGGTTCGTGGATGGTCACGAGCGCGACGCGCAGCCCTTCGGCACACATTATCATCATGGCAGTCTGCCCCTCGCCCACCTTCTCCTGGAGATACTCCGTGTGGCCGGGGAAGTCAAACTCCTCGCTGTGGATGGTCTGCTTGTTGATAGGCGCTGTGACGAGGACGTCAATCAGCCCCTCGCGGAGGTCGGCCGTGGCGCGCTCGAGGGCGGTAAGGGCAGCCTTGCCGGCTGAAGCGGTGGCCTGACCCGGCTCCACCTTGCAGTCCTCGCCGACGACGTTAATGATATTGACCTGGTCGGCAGCAGCCCTGTCGGCGCTGTCAATCTGGAAGAGTTTGAAATCCGGCAGCTCTATGCCCTTGCGGTAGAAGGCCGCAATCTTGGCCGAGCCATAGATCACAGGGGTGCATAGCTCGGTGATGCGGGTGTCGCCGAGGGCCTTGAGAAGCACCTCGTAACCGATACCGTTGACATCACCGTGGGTGATTCCGACCCGTATTTTTTTATCTTGTTCCATTGCTTGTTTTTAGAATGAAAAAACGGCCCAAAGGTCTGTTTGTAAACACAAGAGCCTATTGTCCTCAAATTAATCGGTAAAATTACTAAAATTCCCCAAGAGTCGAAAATATGAGCCTGCAAAAATGCAGAAACGGCCCGAATTTCCCTCTAAATCCATGTTTTATACCTCTATGATAAGCCGCTATCAAATTTTTTGGTTAACTTTGCAGCCCAAAGTAGCCCGACTCATGGAAACAAATATACTCACGGGCCTGATCGCGCGTCAGGCCAAACGCTACGGAACCCGCGCCGCCCTGAGCGCGCCGGATGCAGAAGGAAAATGGCACGACATCGCATGGGATAGGTTTGCAGCCGATGTCGACACGGCGGCGGCAGCTATGGCCGCGCTCGGAATAAAGGAAACCGACAATGTGGCAACATTCTCGGCCAACAGGCCTGAAAACCTCGTCACGGATTACGCCTGTTTTCTCAACCGCGCAGTCTCCGTATCAATCTATGCGACAAGCTCGCTCGAACAGCTCGTCTACATAATCAACGACGCCTCCTGCCCGCTGCTCTTCGTCGGCAACACCACGCAGTACCGCATAGCCCGCGAAGCTATGCCCCTCTGCCCCTCGCTCAAACACATAGTGGTCATCAAGCCTATCGAATTCGAGGATGGAGAGCGCACGGAGGCAATGCTGTGGACCGACTTCATGAAACTCGGGGCCGAGGCCTCCAACAAGACCAGGGCCGAGGTCAGCAGGCGAAGCGCCGAGGCCAGGCCTGACGACATAGCCACCCTCGTCTACACCTCCGGCACCACCGGCGAACCCAAGGGGGCAATCCTCACCCACGCCAACTATGACGCCGCTATGGAGAGCCACCTCAGGAGGCTCACGATGGTCAGCGAGGAGGACGTATCTATGGCCTTCCTCCCCCTCAGCCACATCTTCGAGAAGGGATGGACATACTTCTGCCTCGTCAAGGGCATCAAGATTGCCGTCAACCGTGACCCCCACCTCATCCAGGAGACCATACAGCAGGTGAGACCGACGTGCATGTGTGCCGTCCCGCGCTTCTGGGAGAAGGTCTACACGGCTGTCAACGAAAAGATAGCCTCCATGAACCCCGCCATGCGGATGCTCGTCAACATGGCACTCAAAGTCGGACGCCGGCGCAACATCGACTACGCCCGCATAGGGCGCAAGGCTCCCTGGTGGCTCGAGACACGCTACAAATTTTTCAACGCCAAAGTGTTCGCACTCCTGCGCCACGCCATAGGCATCGACAACGCCAATATCTTCCCGACAGCCGGAGCGCCGGTGTCGCCGAAGATTGTAGAATTCTTCCACACCTGCGGCATAGACATAGTGGTCGGCTACGGACTCTCCGAGACCACCGCCACGGTCACCTGCTTCCCGCAGACCGGCTGGGAAATAGGCTCTGTCGGCACACCTATCCCCTTCGTGGAGCTGCGCATCGGCAAGGACAACGAGGTCCTCGTCAAAAGCCCGATGGTCATGCGCGGTTACTACAACAAACCCGAAGCCACGAAGGAAGCCTTCACGGAGGACGGATGGTTCCGCACGGGTGATGCCGGCTATATCGACGAGAAGGGCGCCCTCTTCCTCACCGACCGCATCAAGGACCTCTTCAAGACCTCCAACGGCAAGTATATCGCCCCCCAGGCCATCGAGACCCTGCTCGGGGAGGACAAATACATCGACCAGATTGCCATTATCGGCGACAGGCGCAAGTATGTCTCCGCCCTCATCGTCCCCGACTACACGGCACTGAAAGATTTCGCCGCCCGCGAGCGCATCTCCTATCACTCGATGAAGGAACTCGTCGGCAACCGCCGCGTCGTCGAACTGCTGACCGACCGCATCGAGGAGAAGCAGAAAGGGCTCGCATCCTACGAGCGCGTCAAGCGCTTCACCATACTCCCCGCCCCCTTCAGCATGGAGAACGGCGAGCTGACCAATACCCTAAAGGTCAAGCGCCACGCCATCAACCGCATCTATGCCAAGGAAATCGACGCCATGTATGAGCAGTAGGCCCACCACCCGGCACCAAACGAAACAAATAATTCAACATAATAAAACAAACAGTACACAAGTATGAAAGTAGCAATTGTAGGCGTCAGTGGCGCCGTAGGCCAGGAATTCCTCCGTGTCCTTGACGAACAAAACTTTCCTATCGACGAACTTCTGCTCTTCGGTTCGGAGCGCAGCGCGGGTAAGACTTACACATTCCGCGGGAAGGACTACAGCGTCAAGCTCCTGCAGCACAATGACGATTTCAAGGGCGTGGACTTCGCCTTCGTGTCGGCGGGTGCCGGTGTGTCGCGCGAGTTCGCCGAGACCATCACCAAGCATGGCGCCATCATGATTGACAACTCCAGCGCCTTCCGCATGGACAAGGATGTGCCCCTCGTGGTCCCCGAGGTCAACGGCGAGGACGCCTTCGACACCCCCCGCGGCATCATCGCCAACCCCAACTGCACCACGGCGATAATGGTCGTGGCCCTGAAGCCCATCAACGACATCTCCCCCATCAGGCGCGTCCATGTGGCCACCTACCAGGCCGCCTCAGGCGCCGGAGCCGTAGCTATGGCCGAGCTTGAGAAGCAGTATGCGGAGCTTGCCGAGGGCAAGGAGCCGACAGTCGAAAAATTTGCCTACCAGCTTGCCTACAACCTCATCCCCCACATCGACGTATTCCTTGACAACGACTACACCAAGGAGGAAATGAAGATGTATAACGAGACCAAGAAAATCATGCACGCCCCCGGGCTGGAGGTGAGCGCCACCTGTATCCGCGTCCCCGTCATGCGCGCCCACAGCGAGGCCGTATGGGTAGAGACAGAGGAGCCTGTGAGCGTCGAGGCCGCACGCAAGGCCTTCGAGCACGCCGAGGGACTCGTGGTGGTCGACGAGCCGGCCGCCAAGAAGTATCCAATGCCCCTCGACGCAGCCGGCAAGGACCCCGTCTATGCCGGACGCCTGCGCAAGGACATCGCCAACCCCAACGGACTTACATTCTGGCTCGTCGGCGACCAGATTAAGAAAGGCGCCGCGCTCAATGCCGTGCAGATTGCCCAATACATGCTCGCCCATCCCAGAAAATAAGGGCGCTTATTAGGCTTTTTTCGCACTCGCAATGATTTTTTTGAAAAAGTTTTTTGTATCTTTGCGGGTACAATTGGAGGATACCATTGAAAACTCAATATCAATTCTTTAAATAGATTACCAAAACCACTATGAGT
This sequence comes from uncultured Duncaniella sp., assembly GCA_910586665.1. GTDB lineage: Bacteria > Bacteroidota > Bacteroidia > Bacteroidales > Muribaculaceae > Duncaniella. The sequence goes on along the minus strand of CAJUIX010000011.1, from coordinate 61,710 downwards.
AAAGAAAAAAAATTCTTGACCTGTGATGGTAACCAGGCCGCTGCCCATGTGAGCTACATGTTCTCTGAAGTAGCAGCTATCTACCCCATCACTCCCTCGTCAACTATGGCTGAATATGTGGACGAATGGGCTGCCGCCGGTCGCAAAAACATCTTTGGCGAAACCGTGCTGGTACAGGAAATGCAATCTGAAGGTGGAGCTGCCGGAGCCGTTCACGGTTCTCTCCAGGCAGGCGCACTCACTACCACCTACACTGCTTCGCAGGGCCTCCTGCTCATGATTCCCAACATGTATAAAATCGCCGGCGAGCTCCTCCCCAGCGTATTCCATGTTTCGGCCCGTACACTCGCCTCTCACGCACTGTCGATTTTCGGCGACCACCAGGACGTAATGTCCTGCCGTCAGACCGGCTTCGCAATGCTCGCCGAGGGTTCCGTGCAGGAAGTGATGGACCTCGCAGGTGTCGCACACCTCGCAACCATCAAGAGCCGCGTCCCCTTCATCAACTTCTTCGACGGATTCCGCACTTCACACGAAATCCAGAAAATCGAGGAGATGGATCAGAACGACCTCGCCCCGCTCATCGACCAGGAAGCTCTTGCCGAGTTCCGCGCACGCGCACTCAACCCCAACAAGCCCGTGGCACGCGGCATGGCTGAGAACGGCGACGTCTTCTTCCAGCACCGCGAGGCTTGCAACGAATATTATAACCGCGTTCCCGAAATCGTCGAGAACTACATGAAGGAAATCACCCGTATCACCGGTCGTGAGTACGGTCTCTTCAACTACTACGGCGATCCCGAGGCAGAGCGCGTCATCATCGCTATGGGTTCAGTTACCCAGGCCGCACAGGAAGCTATCGACTATCTCCGCGCCAAGGGCGAGAAGGTAGGTCTCGTAGCCGTGCACCTCTACCGCCCCTTCTCCGCAAAGCACTTCCTTGCAGCAGTCCCCAAGACTGCCAAGACAATCGCTGTGCTTGACCGCACCAAGGAGCCGGGCGCAAACGGCGAGCCTCTCTATCTCGACGTCAAGGACTGCTTCTACGGCCAGGAGAACGCCCCCGTCATCGTCGGCGGCCGCTACGGTCTCGCTTCGAAGGACACCACTCCCGCCCAGATTCTCGCAGTGTTCGAGAACCTCGCCCTTCCCATGCCGAAGGACCACTTCACTGTCGGCATCGTGGACGACGTCACCTTCACATCGCTTCCCCAGAAGGAAGAAATCGCCCTCGGCGGCGAAGGCACATTCGAAGCCAAGTTCTACGGCCTCGGTGCTGACGGTACTGTAGGTGCCAACAAGAACTCGGTGAAGATCATCGGCGACAACACCAACAAGTACTGCCAGGCATACTTCGCCTACGACTCCAAGAAGTCAGGCGGCTTCACCTGCTCGCACCTCCGCTTCGGCGACGATCCCATCCGCTCGACCTACCTTGTGACCACTCCTAACTTCGTCGCTTGCCATGTCCAGGCCTACCTCCACATGTATGACGTGACCCGCGGTCTCCGCAAGGGCGGCACATTCCTTCTCAACACTATCTGGGAAGGCGAGGAGCTTGCAAAGAACCTCCCCAACAAGATTAAGAAGTACTTCGCTGACAACGACATCACTGTCTACTATATCAACGCGACCAAGATTGCCCAGGAAATCGGTCTCGGTAACCGCACCAACACCATCCTCCAGAGCGCCTTCTTCCGCATCACCGAAGTAATCCCCGTGGACCTCGCCGTTGAGCAGATGAAGAAGTTCATCGTCAAGAGCTACGGCAAGAAGGGCCAGGACGTGGTCGACAAGAACTATGCAGCAGTTGACCGCGGCGGCGAATACAAGCAGCTCCCCGTCGACAAGGCATGGAGCAACCTCGAGCCCGAGGCACCCGCAGCCAACAACGATCCCGCCTTCATCAACGAAGTTGTCCGCCCCATCAACGCACAGGACGGCGACCTCCTCAAGGTGAGCGCCTTCGCAGGCCGCGAAGACGGCACCTGGGAGCAGGGCACTGCCGCTTACGAGAAGCGCGGTGTGGCAGCCTTCGTCCCCGAGTGGATTGAAGAGAACTGTATCCAGTGTAACAAGTGTGCCTACGTCTGCCCCCACGCCTCTATCCGTCCCTTCGTCCTCGACGCCAACGAGATGGCCAACCTCCCCGTCAAGGCAGGTATCCCCGCTATCGGCAAGCAGTTCGCAGGCATGACCTTCATCCAGAGCGTCGACGTCCTCGACTGTCTCGGCTGCGGCAACTGCGTCGCTGTATGTCCCGGCAAGAAGGGCGTGAAGGCTCTCGCCATGAAGCCTCTCGAAACACAGCTCGAAGTGCAGAAGGAATGGGATTACTGCGTGAAGGAAGTAGCCTCCAAGCAGGACCTCGTCGACATCAAGAGCAACGTCAAGAACTCACAGTTCGCCACCCCGCTCTTCGAATTCTCCGGCGCATGCTCTGGTTGCGGCGAAACTCCCTACGTCAAACTCATCAGCCAGCTATACGGCGACCACGAAATCGTTGCCAACGCCACCGGCTGTTCTTCAATCTACTCAGGCTCCGTGCCCTCAACCCCCTACACCACCAACGCCAAGGGCCAGGGTATCGCATGGGCCAACTCGCTCTTCGAGGACTTCGCTGAATTCGGCCTCGGTATGACCCTCGCTCATGAGAAACTCCAGGCACGCATCGCCGGTCTCATGCAGCAGGCTATCGACTGCCCCACCTGCGGCGCGGAAATCAAGGAACTCGCCGCCAAGTGGCTCGCCAACCGCACTGACTTCGCCGTCACCTCCGAGGTTGCCGAGAAGCTCATCCCCCTCTGCGAGGCTTGCGGCTGCGACATCTGCAAGGGCATCATCGCCAACAAGGAGCACATCGCCAAGCGCTCACAGTGGATTATCGCCGGCGACGGTGCTGCCTACGACATCGGTTTCGGCGGTCTCGACCACGTCCTCGCTTCCAACAAGAACGTCAACGTGCTCGTGCTCGACACCGAGGTTTACTCCAACACCGGCGGCCAGTCTTCAAAGGCTACCCCGCTCGGCGCAATCGCCAAGTTTGCCGCTTCAGGCAAGCGCATCCGCAAGAAGGACCTCGGCCTCATCGCATCGACCTACGGCTACGTCTACGTCGCACAGGTAGCTATGGGTGCCGACAATGCCCAGACCCTCAAGGCAATCCGCGAGGCAGAGGCTTACGACGGTCCCTCGCTCATCATCGCCTACTCGCCCTGTATCAACCACGGTATCCGCACCGGCATGGGTCACGCACAGGAAGAGCAGCAGAAGGCTGTAGAGTGTGGCTACTGGCACCTCTGGCGCTACAATCCCGCACTCGAAGAAGAAGGCAAGAACCCCTTCACACTCGACTCCAAGGAGCCGCAGTGGGACAAGTTCATCGACTTCCTCAAGGGCGAGGTGCGCTACGCTTCCGTAATGAAGCAGTATCCCGCCGAGGCAGCCGAGCTCTTCGAGGCAGCCAAGGCCAACGCCCAGTGGCGCTACAACAACTACCGCCGCCTCGCGCAGCAGCAGTGGGGTGTAGAGCCCGCTCCCGAAGTTAAGTAAGCACTGAAACTTACACAAACTCCCATAATCCAAGTCCCCCCTGCCCCGGCAGAGGGGACTTTTCTTGTTAGAAATATTATTACGTTTACAAATTGGCCAAATTCTATACACCTTAGATTATATTGTTTGACGCTATGATGAATTTTTTGTAATTTTGCCTCCATATATAACCTTCAACACCAATTTTCAAATCATGGCTACAACTTTGGTTAACACCGACTTTCATTTTCCCGGTCAGACAGGGGTCTATCACGGAAAGGTCCGTGACGTATACACCGTCAACGACGATATCCTCGTCATGGTCGCCACAGACCGCATTTCGGCTTTCGACGTAATCCTCCCCAAAGGCATACCCTACAAGGGACAGGCGCTCAACCAAATTGCGGCAACGTTCCTTGACGCCACCGCCGACATCGTCCCCAACTGGAAGATTGCAGTCCCCGACCCGATGGTCACCGTCGGCTACCGCTGCGAGGGCCTGCGCCTCGAGATGATTATCCGCGGCTACCTCGCCGGAAGCGCCTGGAGAGACTACAAGAACGGCATGCGCGAAATCTGCGGCGTCAAGCTTCCCGAAGGTATGGTTGAAAACCAGCGTTTCCCCGAGCCTATAATCACCCCGACCACCAAGGCCGACGCCGGACACGACGAGAACATCTCACGCGAGGAGGCTATAGCCCAGGGCATCGTCACTGCCGAGCAGTTTGACACTATGGCCGCCTACACCCGCGCCCTCTTCAAACGCGGCTCGGAGATGGCTGCCGAGAAGGGCCTCATCCTCGTCGACACCAAATATGAGTTCGGCCTGCGCGACGGCAAGGTAATCCTTATCGACGAAATCCATACCCCCGACTCGTCGCGCTACTTCTATGCCGACGGCTACGAGGAGCGTCTCAAAAACGGCGAACCCCAGCGACAGCTCTCGAAGGAATTCGTGCGCGAGTGGCTCATGGCCCACGACTTCATGGGCAAGGCCGGCCAAACAGTGCCCGAGATGACCGATGCCTTCTGCGAGGAGGTGTCCGACCGCTACATCGAGCTTTACGAGCACATCACAGGCAAGAAATTTGTCAAGGCTCCCGAAGAGCATCTCGAAGACCGCATAGCCAAAAACGTCCTCGACTGCCTCAACAGCCTCTAAGCAAAGGCATATTGCCCCTATCACTCCCATTAGCCCTATCCACAGATAAATGCAGGTAGAAAAAATCACCCCTTACTCCGACGATTCGCGCCACAAGACCGAACAGGTCCGCGAGATGTTCGACTCCATCGCCCCGGCCTACGATTTTATGAACCGCGCGATGACCTTCGGCATCGACCGCCTTTGGCGTCGTCGGGCCGTGGGGCTGTTGCGCGACCTGCCGCATGACGAGGTGCTCGACATTGCCACCGGCACCGGCGACCTCGCCATACTCCTTGCCGACCGGCTCGAAGGCTCGAAAATCACCGGCGTCGACCTTTCGGAAAAGATGATTGAGATAGGGCGCCGCAAGGTGGCCGCGCGCGGCCTCTCGGAGCGCGTCAGGCTCGAGAAGGGTGACTGTCTGAAACTCCCCTTCGCCGACGCGACGTTTGACTGCATCACCTGCGCCTACGGGGTAAGAAACTTCGAGGACCTCCTCGCCGGCTACCGTGAGATGCGGCGCGTGCTCCGCCCCGGCGGCACGCTTGTGGTGCTCGAGCTGTCGACACCCGCCTCACCGCTCGTCAAGCCCCTCTACCGCCTCTACACCGGCTGCATCATCCCCGCAGTCGGGCGTATGGTATCGAAGGATGTCAGGGCCTACAGCTATCTTCCGGAGTCAATCGCCGCCGTTCCGCAGCGCGAATCAATGTGCGCCGTCATGAGCGACGCCGGCTTCGACGACTGCCGCTTCATCTCCCTCACCTTCGGCACCTGCACAATCTACATAGCAAAAACCAAACCCTTAAACCCCAACCCTAAACCTTAAACCAAAATGGCAAACAACCCCAACGAAATAAAAATCGAACTCACACCCGAAGTGGCCCGCGGCATCTACTCCAACCTCGCCGTCATCTCCCACGGAGCCAATGAATTCTTCATCGACTTCATCACAATGGCCCCCAACATGCCCCAGGCCAAGGTGCAGTCACGCATCGTCATGACCCCTGAGAACGCCAAAAACCTCCTCGGCGCCCTCATGGAGAATGTAAAGAAATACGAAGCCACCTTCGGCGAAATTCGCCCCAAGCGTCCAGTCAACCAGGGCGGAAACAACGGCGGCGGCGAAATCCCCAACCCTTTCATCATGGGAGGGAAAGCATAATGATTCCCAACAACTTCACCATATACAACACCCTCACCCGCACGAAGCAGCTTTTCAAGCCGATACATGAGGGAAAGGTGGGAATGTATGTCTGCGGTCCGACCGTCTACGGCGACGGACACCTCGGCCACGCACGCCCGGCCATCACCTTCGACATCCTGTTCCGCTACCTCACCCACCTCGGCTACAAGGTGCGCTACGTCCGCAACATCACCGACGTAGGCCACCTCGAGCACGACGCCGACGACGGAGAGGACAAGATTGCCAAGAAAGCCCGCCTCGAGCAGCTCGAACCTATGGAGGTCGTGCAGCACTACCTCACACGCTACCACAAGGCTATGGAGTCCCTCAACGTCCTCCCACCCTCAATCGAGCCCCACGCCTCGGGCCACATCATCGAGCAGATTGAATATATCAAGAAGATAATCGACAGCGGCTACGCCTACATCTCCGACGGCTCCGTCTACTTCGACGTGCCCAAGTTCAACCAAGAGCACCCCTACGGCAAGCTCTCAGGCCGCAACATCGACGAGCTGTATGCCAACACACGCACCCTCGACGGGCAGGACCAGAAGCGCCACCCGGCCGACTTCGCCCTGTGGAAGAAGGCTGCGCCGGAACACATCATGCACTGGCCCTCACCCTGGAGCGAGGGCTTCCCCGGCTGGCATCTCGAGTGCTCGACGATGGGTGAAAAATACCTCGGCGAGACCTTCGACATCCACGGCGGCGGCATGGACCTCATGTTCCCCCACCACGAGTGTGAGATTGCCCAGTCTGTGGCCCACAATGGCCACGAGACCGTCCACTACTGGATGCACAACAACATGATTACCATCAACGGCAAGAAGATGGGCAAGTCGCTCGGCAACTTCATCACCCTCGACGAGTTCTTCAACGGCACCCACCCCCTCCTCGAGCAGGCCTACTCGCCGATGACGATACGTTTCTTCATCCTCCAGGCCCACTACCGCGGCACCGTCGACTTCTCCAACGAAGCCCTCAAAGCCTCCGAGAAAGCCCTCGGCCGTATGCTCGAAGGCTATCGCCGACTCCAGGAACTGACACCATCGGCCGAGTCGACGATTGACGTCAGCGACATCCGCCGCAAGTGCTACGAGGCTATGGATGACGACATGAACACCCCCGTGGTCATCGCCAACCTCTTCGATGCCCTCCGCCTCGTCAACCAGGTCAAGGACGGCCACGCCAAGGCCACTCAGGCCGATATCGACGAGCTGCGCCAGGTGTTCGACATATTCCTTGTCGACATCCTCGGCGTCCGCACCGAGATGGCCGGCAGCGGCGACAATGCCGGAGCGCTACGTCCATTCGAACAGGCCGTCGACCTCCTTCTCGAAATGAGGGCCAAGGCCAAGGCCGACAAGGACTGGGCCACCTCCGACCTCATCCGCGACCGCCTCGCGGCTATCGGATTCACTGTTAAGGACACCAAAGACGGAGCCGAGTGGAAGCTGAGCTAATACGGGGCTACCTTGAATGGGCCACTGATACTTTTGACAGGTGGGGAGTGGGCGAAAGCCTGCTCCACACCTGTGCTACTTTATTGATAGCCGGAGCGGCGCTGCTCCTCTCTTGGCTGCTATACTTCGTGGCGACGCGCTACGTCATTCCCGGTGTCCTCCGCCTCGTACGCCTCACCGACGCCCGCTGGGACGACGTACTCTTCAACCCCCGCCTCCTCAAAGTCGTGGCCGAACTCGGCTGCGTGCTGCTCATGCAGGCCACCATCCCACCGAGCCTCGCCTATTATGCGACCCTACAGGGGCTCGCCTCGCTCACATTCCGCATAGTGATTGTCTGCGTGGCCGTCCACCTCGTCAACCGCTTCCTCCTGGCGCTCTACGAGCTTGTCGAGAGCTCCTCCTCGGGGCGTGCATCGTCGCTCAAGGGCATACGCCAGATGCTGCAGGTAATATCCGTGTCGGTCGGCGTCATTATCATCATCTCAATCCTCGCCAACAAGAATCCCCTGACAGTCATCACAGGCCTCGGCGCCGCGGCCACCGTGCTCATGCTGGTCTTCAAGGACTCGATAATGGGAGTGGTGGCAGGAGTGCAGCTGACACTCAACGACATGCTCCGCCCGGGCGACTGGATCACCGTCCCCGCGCGCAACATCAACGGAACCGTCCTCGAAGTGGGCCTGACCACCGTCAAGGTTCAGAATTTTGACATGACCATAGTCACCGTGCCCCCCTATGCCCTCATTAGCGAATCGTTTCAGAACTGGCGCGGAATGTCGGACTCCCGCGGGCGCCGCGTCAACCGCGCAGTCACTATCGACATAGAGAGCGTCGACTTCTGCACCCGGGAAATGATTGAGACCTTCCGAAAAGAGCCGTGGTGGGACGAAAGCCTTGACAGCATCCCCTCCCACGTCAACCTCACCCTCTTCCGCCGCTATCTCGAACACTATATCTCGCAGATTCCCGAACTGAAGACCGACGACAACATGGTCTACATGGTCCGCGAGCTCGCCCCGACCCCGCAGGGCATACCCCTGGAGCTATATCTCTTCACAAAGCTCACCTCATGGAAGCCCTACGAGCATTTCCAGGCCGGAGTCATAGACCATGTGCTTGCTTCCGTCCACCGTTTCGGGCTGAGGGTCTACCAGGCTCCCTCCGGGCGTGACATCGCCCTCCTCGCATCGGCCGCAAGGCATTGATTGGCATGCATATATACAAAAAATCAAACGAGAAGATGATATCACATCGTCTTCTCGCTTAGATAATAAACCAATCATTATCACATTTCTTGCAATGGAAAAAGTAATTTTGCTATGTACTTATATAACGGTGACAGGACGGAATAGTTTACACATAATTGAAAAAATTTTCATTTTATCCTAAATTTTTTGTCAACATTCCGAATTATCGCTAACTTAGCAAAATAAAACGATTGACAGCATTAACATTGTTTAGTCATTCTGTGCCTTGTTTATGCACAGCATTGTGACTATCTTTGCATCACAAACAAAAAACCAACAATCAGACATGGCAAAAAAAGATTCAAACATAAAGGCATCCAAGGAGACCGATCCCGCAAAGGCAAAGCTCAATGCCCTCGCGCAGGCTCTTGGAAATATTGAGAAAAACTTCGGACGCGGGGCCATCATGAAGCTCGGCGACGAGAATGTGGAAAACGTCGAGGTCATCCCGACAGGCTCGATAGGTCTCAACCACGCCCTCGGTGTCGGCGGCTACCCGAAGGGACGTATCATCGAGATCTACGGCCCGGAGTCCTCGGGTAAGACCACCCTCGCAATCCACGCTATCGCCGAGGCCCAGAAGGCCGGAGGCATCGCAGCCATTATCGACGCGGAGCACGCCTTTGACCGCTTCTACGCTGAAAAACTCGGCGTAGACGTCAACAACCTCCTCATGTCGCAGCCCGACAATGGCGAGCAGGCCCTCGAAATCGCCGAGCAGCTCATCCGCTCGTCGGCTATCGACATCCTCGTCATCGACTCCGTCGCAGCCCTCACCCCCAAAAGCGAGATTGACGGCGACATGGGCGACAAGAACGTCGGCGTCCAGGCACGACTCATGTCGCAGGCCATGCGCAAGCTGACAGGCACGATTTCGCGCACAAACACCACCTGTATCTTCATCAACCAGCTGCGTGAGAAGATTGGCGTCATGTTCGGCCCTTCAGAGACCACCACTGGCGGCAACGCACTCAAATTCTACGCCTCCGTGCGAATCGACATCCGCCCCAGCACCTCCATCAAGGACGGTGACGAAATTCTTGGCAAGCTCACCAAGGTAAAAGTGGTCAAAAACAAGGTGGCGCCCCCCTTCAAGCGCGCCGAATTCGACATAATGTTTGGCGAGGGCATCTCACGCAGCGGCGAGATTATCGACCTCGGCGTAGAGCTGGGCATAATCAAGAAGAGCGGATCATGGTTCTCCTACAATGACTCAAAAATCGCCCAGGGACGCGACGCCGCCAAGCGTGTCATCCAGGACAACCCCGAGCTTGCTGAAGAACTCGAGGGCCTCATCATGGAAGCGCTGAAAAATAGCGACGGCTCCCGCAAAAAGGACTCATCTAAAAAGAAAGAAAAAGACGCCCCCTCAGCCAAAGCCGACGAAACCGACGAGCCCACAGCCGACGACATCAAGTCGGTCGATGACTCCCTCTTCGACGACGAAGACCTCCCCGACGACTTCTCAATCGAAGAAGACATCTAACCCTGAGGGCACGGGGATTAATCCCCGCTGTAGGGACGCTTTTAAAAGCGTCCACAGTCTCTAACACATAAACAAACATCCCCTTACGTCCACATCTGCCACCCATACGGCGGATGTGGACGCTTTTTAAAAGCGTCCCTACAAAAAACAATAAAGACCAAATAAAAATACCCACAAATAGTGTAAAAACCTCACTCCCTCCTGACTGCCCTGGCTGCCAGGAGTCTATGGCCCAAGCGGCAGAACAGACACTTCCTCGGCTCGCAGTAATTGCGGCGCAGATGAATCACCGCCTGCGAGCTGAAAGCATCCCTACAGGTAATCCCCGCCCGCGCGAAGAGGCTCACTATCGAATTGCTCTCCGGCGGCAGCTCCTGAAGCAGCTCGAAAGCTCGTGTCACCATCGTCTCGTCGCCGTGGCGGTTACCGTAGGCCACCATGAGCGGGACGGCGACATTGATGATAATGATGTCGACCGAGCTGCGGCCCAGCGACTCATAGCTGCGCTCGCTCCCCGGCCCGAAAGTGAAGTGGTTTGCCCAATAACCCGTCAGAGGAACCCCGAAAAGTGCCCTCAGCTCGTCTACGGAGCGCGATTTGACAATCCTGTTGACCAAGCGCGAATCGCCGCTCACAAGAGTAGCCAGGAGCGCTATGCGGCGATGCGGGAAATTGTGCGGGCGCATCCTCGCAAGCTTCCATCCCAGGGGCTGCAAGGGTCTGAGCGAAAATTTGTGTGCGAAGAAGCGGTGTTCCCTCACGAGGCTCTCGACATATGGGTCACACTTGGGAGCCTTCTCCAGAAATCCACCCTGCCCGAACAGAAGCGCCTCGATTGCGAGCTGCGAATCGCTGTGCTTGCGCAGGAAATGCAGCGGCAGCGACATGGCCAGACGCTCCATAGGCTCCGAATTGGTCCCGAAGCCGAGCGCGCGGGCGAGGATGACGTAGCACACCTGCTCCCAGTCGCCCGAATAGGTCGAAAGCAGCTCCCCGATATGGTCGGCCTTCGAATAGACCCGCTCGTAGGCCAGCGATGTAATCCAGTCCGACAAGTGTATCGGCGACAGCCCCGGTAGCTCGGAGGCGCAGGGAAGGTCTATGTCAGCGCGGTCGACCAGCTCATGATAGCGCGCATGGAAATCCGGCGAGCAGCAGAGGCGCATCTGCGGGATCACCTCCCCGTTGCGGCGGCAGATTTTGGCATCGTCGCGGTCCACGACATGGAGCACCACCGAATCGTATGCCGGGTCGCTGTCATGGCGGTGGCGGAGCCAGTCGCTCGCACGGACATGCACCTCGACGTCCCCTACCCAGAGATTGTCACCGATTCTGACCTTGGCATTAAAAAAGTCAGGCCCCGCATCCGTGTTCAGACGGCCGGGGTCTATGACTGAGACTCTGCGCCCGTCCACAGTGACAAGCCCCGTCTGCTCCAGCAGCCGGTGTTGCCACACATATTGCATCAGGCGCTCCATAAGTGATGAAATTTTGAAGTTGAGAAGGGAGATTGGGGAGAGAAAGTGTGGGGTGACGACGGGGCTTAAAGCTCGTCGACGGCACGGTTTAGGGCCACCATCTTGATAGCCGTCTCGGCAGCCTCGGTACCTTTGTTGCCCATGCTGCCGCCGGCGCGGTCGAGAGCCTGCTGCTCCTCGTTGACGGTGAGCACGCCGAAAATCACCGGGATGTCACAGTCGGCATTGAGCGAGGTCATGCCCTGTGTGACGCTCTGGCATACATAGTCGAAGTGCGGGGTGTCACCCTTGATGACACAGCCGATAATGATGACGGCATCAAAATTGCCCGTCTCGATGAGCTTCGAGGCGGCAAAGGTAAGCTCGACGGCTCCGGGGACGCTCACCACGGCGATATCCTCGTCGGTGAGACCGTAGTTGTGCAGGAGGTCGAGAGCGCCGTCGCGCAGCGCGGAGGTGATATGGCCGTTCCATTCGGCCACGGCAATGGCTATGCGTACATTTTCAAGTTTCGGGAGAGCGCTTTGGGGTGTGAACTGTGACATATTCTTTTCTTGATTGGGTATTATTTTTTCAGTGTTATTTCGGGAACACCTTGTGCCATAAGCCAAGGATGTCGAGCGAGGAGCTCTTGGCATTGAAGAGGATGTCGACGATGCGGCGGTGCTCCTCGGTGGCATTGATTTTCGTAGCTTTGTGGAGCATGGTGTTGAGCAGGTGTATCCCCTTCTCCTTCATCGGACCGACCTTCAGCATGGCCTCACCGAGGCGGATTGAGAGGTGGAGCTGCTTCAGGGTGAACTCAGGCTCGATTTTGGTGAGATATTTGAGCGCGCGGGTGTAGTACTGCATCGCCTCGCGGTGGCGCCCCATCTGCGCGAGGGTGTCGCCCTCGGCCGTTATCGAGTCGACCAGGCGCCCTGTGGCGTCTCCGACGCCCGAGTTGACAAGCTGTAGATAGGTTGATGTGGCCGCCTGGTAGTGGGCGAGCAGCTCAGCCTGGCGGACGCGGTTGCGATAGGTGGCGGTAGCGGCGTTGAGCGCCATGACGTGGGGTGTGGCGTAGCGCTCGGGCTTGGTCTTGGCCAGGCGCTCGAAAATCTTCAGAGATTTCGCCAGCTCACGCTCAGCCTGCCTGTACTCATTGCGCTGGGTGTGGAGATAGGCAATGTCATAGAGCAGCGAGCCAAGTATGGCCATGAATGGCTCATCCTTGCGCTTTGCCTCCTGTGAGAGGAGCGTCAGCGCCGAGGCGGCCGAGGCCATTGCCGAATCGGTGTCCTCCTTCTCTATAAAGAGTGCGGTCAGAATCTGCATCAGCGCGGCATGTATGTCGAGCAGGTGGCGGTCATTCTCCCCCTCCCCTGAGCGGTTTATGAGAGCGTCGATTTCCTGCACCCCGGCGATAGCCTTGTCAATCTCGCCGTTGTCGACCATCTCAATGGCCGCTGAGCGGAGGAAGTCGTAGGCGACGTCAAAATCCACCTCCCCGATTGCGTGGCGTAGCTCCGACATGGAGCGGTTGCGCTTCACCAGCGACAGGAGCGGGGCAATGTCAGTGGTCGGTTTGGCGAAGACAGGCTCAAGTGATATGGCTTTCATCTGTTGAAACTATAAATTGCGCGTGAGTTAGTTACATGGTATCTGATTCTCTCTTGTCCGATTATCGGAGACAGGGATGCTTGAGGGCGGAAGCAAGCTCGCTGTGGGCGGTCTCGTTGCCAGTAGCCATAAGCTCCTCCGGGTCACGCTGTCCCTCGGTCAGGCCGCGGACTATGCCCGCGAGGGCACCCGCGCTCCACTGGAACTCGCTGTTGTCCGTCGGGTGGCAGAGCAGCGACCACGACTGGTCGCCGTCGAAGTAGCGCATCTTCTTGGCCACGGGGTCGAGTTGGAGGAAGCGCTTGCAGTAGAAGAGTATGTGGTCCCTGAATATGGTCTCTATCTCCGGCTCGGGGAAGATTGCGCGGATGTCGGCATCGCGCGCCACGACCAGGTCGGCAAGCTCGAGACAGTCAAACACCGAAGGCATCACGCGGGTGATTCTCGGCACCTGGTGCGATTCGAAATAGGGGAGATAGACCAGGTAGGCCTTGCGGGCCTTGGCGTGGCGCAGGAGGTCGAGCACACGGGCGTGGTCACGCTCCTCGAGAGCCATGTAGGAGCCGTAGACAACCACGTCGCCCTCCTCGATTCTCGGCCAAATGGCATTGACAGGCTCCTCGGGATAGCGCGAATGGTCGACGGTGGTCGAGGAATCGCCGGCGTTGAAGACCCTGACGGGGCTTACACCCTCGGTGAAGCGGTCGACGGAGTCGGTGCCTACGCCTGCATCCTGAAGATACCTTATGATATGGTCGCCGACAGTTCCGGCGGCAGCCTCTCCGACCCAGATTACGGGGAGTTCCATGCGACCGTCGAGCACGGCTGCGTTGACTGACCAGTCGCCCACGCCTGTCTCGGCGCGGCCGTCGGCACACAGCGAGACGTTGAGTGCCAGTTCTCCTATGTAGATTGCCTTGTTCATACTTATATCGTCGGCACACGGTCATTATCCGTGTGCGCTGTCTGTTTTGGTTGGTTTCACTATTCTGCCTCCCGGCGCGACTTGCGACCGAGGAAGCCTCCGTGGTGGCGCTTGGCATAATCTTCGGCCGTAAAGCCGGTCAGACGGGTGACGCTGACCACGAGGATATCGCCGATGACCGACATGACCGTGATCGAGGTGGTCGGGGTCAGTCCGAGCGGACAGACCTCCGGGGCACCCCCCGTCAGAAGTGTAACGTCTGCCAGGCGTGTTAGTTCACTCTCCGCATTGCCTGTTATGGCTATGATCGGAATCGCGGGATACATGCTGCGCGTGAGGGCCACAAGCTCGATTACCTCCTTGGTTGTCCCTGAATTGGAGACAAGGAGCATCACGTCGTCAGGCTGGAGCACGCCGATGTCGCCGTGCTGGGCCTCCCCCGGATGTATGCTCACAGCAGGAGTGCCTGTCGAAGAGAAGGTGGTGGCTATGTTCTGCGCCACCTGGCCCGCCTTGCCCATGCCCGAGCTGACCAGCTTGCCACCGCGACGGTGGACCCTCTCGATGATGATGTCGACGACCTTGTCATAGGCATCACTGTAGGGTATTGCGAGCAGCGCCTCGGCCTCTGCCTTTACAATCTGCCGCATTGTATCTTTTATGTCGATGTGCGCCATTGTGTCAGTGTTTTTCCTTAGAAATTGTGATTGAATAGTTCCTCTGCTACCGAATTTTGGCAGCTTCTACCTGCAAATTTACGGATTTTGACGTATAGCCACAATGTTAAGCGGATTTTTTTGTACTTTTGCACATAATTGAATATAAAATACCGAATTATGAAAATAGCACTCATCGGCTACGGCAAGATGGGCCACACCATCGAGCGCATTGCCCGCGAGCGTGGCCACGAAATCGTATCAATCATCGACATAGACAATAATTCCGACATAGACGGCGAGGCCTTCGCATCGGCTGACGCCGCGATAGAATTCACCACCCCCTCGACCGCCCCTGACAACGTGGTCCGCGCCGCCCGCGCCGGAGTCCCCGTCGTCTGCGGCTCGACAGGCTGGTCCTCCCGCCGCGAGGAGGTGGAGCGGAAGATCCTTGAGGCAGGAGGGGCGCTCCTCGCGTCGAGCAACTTCTCAATCGGCGTCTACATCTTCAACCGCGTCAGCCGCAAGCTCGCCTCGCTCATGAGCCACCTCCCCCAGTACATGCCGCGCATGTATGAGACCCACCATGTCCACAAGCTTGACCACCCCTCGGGCACCGCTATCACCCTCGCCGAGGGAATCATTGCCGAGAACGCCCGCATCAGCTCCTGGGCCGACGAGGGTATGGTCTGGATTGACGACAGCAACTCCACCATGACCCCGCAGCAGATTGAGGCCTCGATAGAGACCCCGGAAATCGCCCCCGACGCCCTCCCCGTCCTCAGCTTCCGCGAGGGGGAGGTGCCCGGCACCCACACTGTCGACTGGGATTCGCCCGTGGACTGCATCTCAATCACCCACCGCGCCAAGAGCCGCGACGGATTCGCCCTCGGTGCCGTCATCGCAGCCGAGTGGATCGCCGGCCGCAAGGGCATATTCACCATTGACTCCATGATGGACGAAATCCTCTGAAAACCATATTCATATCCTTACACAGACTATCTGAAATGACAGAAACAAACAATTCATCCTTCACCGGGGACTTCGTACGCAGGGTCAGAGAGAACCGCCCCACACGCTGGATACGATTCGCCGTCGTGTCGGTCATATTCTTCCTCTGGGTGGCCTGGCTGGGCAACTGGTGGGTGGCACTGCTGTGGTTCCTGCTCTTTGACATATACATCACCGGCTACATCCCCCTGACCTGGTGGAAGCGCTCGAAAAACGCGGTGGTGCGCGGCGTCATGAGCTGGGTCGACGCGATTATCTACGCCCTCATCCTCGTATACTTCGTCTTCTGCTTTGTCGGGCAGAACTACCAGATTCCCTCCTCGTCGCTCGAAAAATCGCTCCTCGTCGGCGACTATCTGTGGGTCAACAAGATGGCCTACGGTCCGCGCGTCCCTATGACCCCGGTCCACTTCCCGCTCGTGCAGAACACCTTCCCCGTCATCAACACCAAGTCCTATCTCGAGAACCCGCAGATTGCCTACAAGCGTCTGAAGGGCTTCGGCAAGGTGGAGCAGGGCGACATCGTGGTCTTCAACTTCCCCGCAGGAGACACCGTGGCTGTCAAGGTGCAGAACCCCGACTATTATACCCTCGTCAAGATGTATGGCCGCGACGCCATCCTCAACAATCCCCAGACCTTCGGCGAGGTCATCTACCGCCCCGTCGACCGCAGGGAGAACTATGTCAAGCGTGCCGTCGGACTCCCGGGTGACCGCATCAAGATTGTCGACGGCATCATCCACATCAACGGCGAGGCTGTCAGGCAGCCCGAAAACGTGCAGTATAACTACTACTTCCAGCTCAAGCAGGGCCACCTGACCGAGGAGCGCTGGGACGAGCTCGGCATCTCTGGCGACGACCGCCACGAGGTGCCCGTGACCTCCGAGGACATCCCCGGGCTCCGCAGCCTCGGCTTCACCGTCAACCCCGACGGCACCGTGCCCGCCATCTATGCCTCCCCCCTAACCCCTGCTATGGTCGAGACATTGAAGAAGGACCCCTCCGTGGCCAAAGTCATGAAGATGCCGGCACCCAAGGGTGAGCCGCTCTTCCCCGAAGGGGTCAGCGCCGACTGGACCCGCTCGGACTACGGTGAACTGTGGATTCCCCGCAAGGGCGCAAAACTCAGGATGGGCCCCCGCGCATGGCAAATCTATGGCCGCGCCATCCGCAACTACGAGGGCAACCATGACGCCGAGTTCCGCGACGGCAAGCTCTACATCAACGGCAAGCCGCAGGACACCTACACATTCAAGATGGACTATTACTTCATGATGGGCGACAACCGCGACAATTCACTCGACTCACGCTACTGGGGCTTCGTCCCGGAGGACCACATCGTCGGGCGTCCCGAGCGCGTCCTCATCTCCTTCGACAAGGACAAATCGCTCTTCAACGGCGGCATACGCTGGAACCGCATACTCCGCAACGCCAATGTCGACAAACACTGACACAGAATCAAGCGCGACAATACTACTCCCGCCGATGCTCTGCGCACCGGCGGGATACTACGTTGCCGCCTCTGCCTGCGGGTGCACAGCAATGGACTGGGGCCTGCGCTTCGACAAGCGCTTCAAGGCCACCCACCGTTTCGCTATCGCTGACACCCACGGACGCCTTGACCTGACCGTACCCATAGCCAAGCCCCAAAGCTCGCACTGCACCTGGGGCGACATCGGGATTTCAGACCACGGACGCTGGTGGGACATCCACCGCGTGGCTCTCGAGAGCGCCTACGGACGCACGCCATACTTCGAATTCTACATCGACCCTCTCCTGCCGATGCTCACCGAGGGTGTCACCGAGCGCTTTCCCCTCCTGCGCAATCTGTCCGAGGCATGGGACAGCTGGATTCGCGAGAAGATTCTCATCCCCGCCCGCGCGTCGCTCCCAGACGCTGACAGAACAGCCGCCGGGACCTACACCGAGATTCCCACCGACCTCCCACCCTACAGACAAATCCGCGCGGAGCAGCTCGGATTTATCGGCTCCCTCTCCGTCCTCGACCTCATCTTCAACCTCGGACCCGAAGCAATCATCTACATCGACCGCGCTGTCGAAAAAATAAACATCAATAGCTAAGTGTTGTAGGGACGCGGCGTGCCGCGTATGCCAATCTGAATACATTCCAACAATCTTAACGTCAATATTTTATGAGAGTTATCGACTACCTCACATCGACCAACGGCTCTACGGCCTTCTCCTTCGAAATCCTTCCCCCGCTCAAAGGCAACAGCATAGAGAAGGTCTACAACATCATCGACAAACTGCGCGAGTTCGACCCGAAATACATCAACATCACCTCCCACCGCAGCGAGATGATATTCAAGCAGATGCCCGACGGGAGTTTCCGCTCGCAGAAGATGCGCAAGCGCCCCGGCTCGGTGGCCATCGCCTCGGCCATACAGAACAAGTATGGCATCACAGCCGTCCCCCACATCATCTGCAAGGGCTTCACTCGCGACGAGACCGAATATGCCCTCATCGACCTCAACTTCCTCGGCGTCCATGACCTCCTGCTCCTCCGCGGCGACATCAAAGGCCCCGAGAAGTCTGAGGATCCGGCAAAAATCAACCTCCATGCGACCGACCTCCAGCAACAGGTCAACGATTTCAACCGCGGCATCTATGCCGACGGGGAGCATTTCGAAGCCAACGCCACCCCCTTCAGCTACGGCATGGCCTGCTACCCCGAGAAGCACGAAGAAGCGCCCAACATGGAGTCAGACCTCTTCTATGCCAAGAAGAAGATAGAGAACGGTGCCGACTACCTGGTCACACAGATGTTTTTCGACAACGAGAAGTACTACTCCTTCGTCGACTCCTGCCGCAAGGCGGGCATCACCGTCCCCATCGTCCCCGGCATCAAACCTATCGTATTCCTCAACCAGCTCAACGTCCTGCCGAGGGTGTTCCGCACGGACATCCCCGAAGCCCTCGCCTCGGAGATACGCAAGTGCAGTACAAACGAGCAGGTCAAGGAGGTAGGCATCGAGTGGAGCATAGCCCAGTGTCGCGACCTCATGGCCCACGGCGTCCCCAGCCTCCACTTCTACACCCTCATGGCCTCCGACTCCGTCCGCCGCATCGCACAAGCGGTGTATTAAGACGCTCTCATAATCCTTTCGCGCCCTTTGTTGCCATTTGTAGGGACGCTTTTAAAAGCGTCCACAGCATCTAACACATAGTATAACAATAATTTGCGTCCACATCCACCATTTTAACGGCGGATGTGGACGCTTTTAAAAGCGTCCCTACAAAGGGCGTTTATTTTCTAATTTTCAGTACTATCGGCGCGAGGGTGCGGGAACTGATGCGCAGCAGGTAGAAACCGTCGGCAAGGTGGGCCAGGGATGTCTCCCCGCCGCGGATGCGACGCGACTCAGCGAGTCGGCCGTCAAGGCCGTAGACCTCGAGAGTGGCACCGACAGCCTCGTAGCCGACAATCAGCTTGTGGCTCGCGCTGTCATAGGTAGCCTCTGTGGTAACCACTACATCCTTTATGGAGCTTTCAGTGAAATCATTGGTCGAAATCTCACCCATGAGCGAGTTGAGGTAGACCTCGAGCGCGGTGTAGCCCTCGGAATTGACGAG
Organism: uncultured Duncaniella sp.; assembly: GCA_910586665.1. Lineage (GTDB taxonomy): Bacteria > Bacteroidota > Bacteroidia > Bacteroidales > Muribaculaceae > Duncaniella. The sequence goes on along the minus strand of CAJUIX010000011.1, from coordinate 42,384 downwards.
ATTATTGTCGGCCACAGCGGGGTTGAGATTATTCTTCAGCTCCCACTCGTCGGGCATACCGTCGCCGTCGGTGTCGACAGGCACCTTCCAGTCTTTCGAGTATTCAAAGAAGCCCTCGGCGTCATTCTCAGTGTCGATTATACCCTTGCCGGCACTTCCAGAATACATCGTAGTCCCTTTCGCGACCTCGTCGGCTACGCGGCGCTCCACCTTGTCACGGTTGATTGTACCCGCCTTGGCGACAACAGTCTTGAAAGCCTCGTCGGCGCTCTCGATGTCGTAGAGCATGTAGTGTTCGGGGACATAGTTACCGACAGTCATTAGGGGAGTATACTTGTACCAAGGAGTCTTTGTGACGATGCGCTCGTCGCTCTTCAGCTGCTCGCGCGTGTAGACCTCCGGGTCGACGCCGAGCCAGTTGTCATTGCTCTCGCGCTCGATGCCCTCGGCCTTGTTGCCGTCGACAAACCACTTCGCAGGCCCCCAGGATGTGGCACCGTCACGCGCATAGCTTGCCTGGACGAAGACCACGCGGCTTTTGTCGGAGTAGGCGCCCGGCTTATAATAATTATTCATGAAATTGCACTCGTGGGCGGAATTGAGTCCGTTATAAGCCTCGATTTTGGCCGTGTTCTCGCCGCCGTAGCATGCGCCCCTCTTGCCGTAGTTGTAGTTGACGTTGTTGACATACTCCATGAAAACCACATTGTCCTCACCGCGAGCACCATTGAGTCGCGGTGAGCGGGAATTGTTGTGGGCAAGGAGGTTGTGGTGATATGTAGCGGGTGAACCGCCCCACTGGCAGCCGTAGCCGCGCGCACCCTTGGAGTGGCCGGCATTGAAGAGTCCCTCGTGGACTATGGAGTACTGCACGGTGAGGAAATGGGAGTCTGCGGTGTTCATATTCTCCTCGACCGACCAGCCGAATGAGCAGTGGTCAAAGATAAAATTGGCACAGTTCTCGGCACCGAGGGCGTTCTCGGCCATAATCTCGCCTGCAAGGTCCTTCTGACCGATGCGGAAGCGGATATTTCGGACGATGAAGTTCTGAGAGCCGCCGAGATTGACCTTGTTGCGGGTGATGGCTATGCCCTCGCCCGGAGCGGTCTGTCCGGCCAGGGTCCAGTTGGCACGGCTGACGCGCAGCTGCGAGGTCAGGGCTATCTGCCCGCTCACCTCGAAGACGATAGTTATAGGCTCGTCTTTGTGCTGCTGGAAGGCCCAGCGGAGAGTTCCCTCCGAACCATCGTCGGCGAGACTGGTGACTTTGACCACCTTTCCGCCGCGGCCACCCGTGGCATACTTGCCGAAGCCGTCAGCTGTCGGGAAGGCGGCGAGACGGCGTGCCTCGGTGGCTTTGACAACGGGCGAGAGGGCGCCGTGGCGCGACACGGAGGCCACGCTGTAGGCGTCGGCAGCTACTCCTTCAGGGAGCGTAAGAGAGCTTTCTGTTGTGAACTTCTCAAAGACACCATCGCGGTATACAATGTAGCCCGCAGCCTTCTCGTCACTCTCCCAGGAGAAAACGGACGGAGTAATGGTGAAATTATAGGGAGCGGCAGCGCCCTTGACTATCGTCTTGAAGTCAAAGGATACCTTTGAGGCCTTGGCGAAGAGGAATTCGGGCGTGAAATATTCCTCAGCCTCGGCGTCGGCTGCCTGGCGGCTGAACGAAGCGCGGCGGGAGGTGTCGAGAGCCGCGCCGGCGGGGTCGGTATTCTTATATTCTATGAATGAGGCACTGTTTTCCGAGCCGCTCCACTCTTTCCAGCCTCGGGGATTGATGTGTGTGCCGATGCGGCAGCGTATGAACATGGCGCCTGAATTTTCCTTCCAGGGACGGCCGAGATAGTAAGTGCCGTCGCCGACACCCTTCTCTGCCGTGATGTCACAGTCGCGGAAGAAGAGTCCCGCATGGACCACATCGGAACCCAATTCGGGATAGAAAGCCTTGGTAAGCGTAAGGGCGGAGTTGGCTGGAGCAGTGATGTAGCCACCCTTGGCCAGAACGCAGACAATCCGGCACCCCTCGAACCATTCGAGACCGCCGTCATAGATGAAGTCGGTCGCGCCCGATATGGTGCAGTTGGTGAAGTAACCACGCATACTGTCATTGGCCTTATAGGTGTCCTGGTAGCCGGAGAGGACGCAGTTTTTGAAGACGTGTGCATCGCCCGCGGTGTAGAGCGCCTCGGCCTGCCCGACATCGCCTGAGGTATTTCGTATGGTCAGGTTCTCGGCATAGAAGCGGTCGGTGAACACGTTGAGGGCCGCGCAGTCGAGATAACTTTTGCCATTGTTGCCGCCACGGTCCACCGAGGAGGTCAGTATGGTTGTCGATGGGTCGGAGCCGATGAGCGAGATGAATTTCGAGTGCTTCTCCTTGGTGCCGCAATAGATATTCTCTTCGTAGACACCCGGAGCTATGTAGATGATGCCGCGCGAGCCGTCGGCAACGGAGTTGATGGCAGCCTGGATGGTCGTATAGTCGCCCGAGCCGTCGGGATTGACATAGATGAAGCTCACGGGCGCATCTGCGTCGGGTGCTGGGGTCTGCTCGTCGTCACCGCCACCTGTGAAGTCGAACTTGGAGAGGTCGGTCAGCTCGCCCACGTCACCTACGGGATTGTTCTTGGCATACTCGGCCTGCTCGGCGGTAATCACATCGCCGAAGATACGGAGCTTGTGAAGGCGCGGGGCCTGCCTCTCTGCCAACGGATCGATTGTCTGCCAGGCGAAGTCAGCTTTCTGAACCTGGTCGTCAGCACCGGCCTTGCCGTCGCCGTCCCAGACTCTCCAGCGGAGCGACACATCCTTCTTGTCGATGACGTTCTCCATAAAGTAGCCCTGGTCGGAGAAGACAGTGAAGCCCATTTTATGCTTCTCGGAACCCATCCACACGAGCGGGGTCCAGTCGCCGTCGCCGACCTTTATATCACACTTGATGCCGCGTCCCCACGATGTTGCCGACCACGACCACTGTATGCGCTCGACGTATGGTATATGGTCGATTTCAACCCAACCGTGGAGCGAAGTCGCACCGTCGACCGACTTGTTGCGGCACATCTGCACGAAGCCGGCCTCACCCTTGACGGGTTTTCCGTTACTGTAGGTGATATTGTCCTCGAGATAGACGGTGTGGCCCGGCTGCTTCCAGTCATTGTTGGTAGTGGCCTTCTGCCCCTCGTAGTATTGGCGGGCAAAGGCTGCGGTTGCAGCCGCGAAACCGTTGTTGGAAGCTGTAGTCGCAAAGACACAGTTGTGGAAAAGCAGGGGATACTTGACTCCCTCGGCTCCGAGAACCGGCGTCGACAGCACGGCGTTGACATAGACACCCGAATCATACTCGGGACAATCCCTTCCCGAGCCTGAATTGCCCCATGTGTTGGGCCACGACGTATCGGAAAAGTTTATATCTATGATTTTGGGCGAGGTTGAGGCGTCGGACCATTTCTCGACAACCGAGGCAGGGTCCTTCTCCCCTGTCTGTGCAAGAATTTCGACAGCCGGAGAGAATAGGGCTGTAACTGCTGCCACAGCAAGATAGCGGTAGATTTGCTTCATGTGTAATGATTTACAGGTATATTGATATTTTTTGCAAAGATAATGAGAATATTTTATTGATTTCTATTAATATGTGCTAAAAACATTATCATATATGAGTGTGTTTAATCAAAAGTACCAATTAATAAAACTACTTAGTGATGAAAAAACTTTATCTATTACTTATTGTTGGGATTTTTGCCTGCTTTGCATGGAGTTGTTCAGATGATGATGACAATGACATCACGGTTCCCGAATCCGAGCTTCCTATGGCTGCCAAATCCTTCATTTCCGAATTTTATCCTGCCGAAAAGGTTGTCAAGGTGAAAAAGGAGAACTCCAACGGTGTCATAAGCTACGATGTGGCCTTCGCCAGCGGCCTCGATATCGACTTTGATGCTGCCGGCCAGTGGACCGACGTCGATGCCCCCAAGGGACAGACCCTCCCGCTCGGCATAGTCCCCGACCAGATTATGGAATACATCACGGAGACCTTCCCGACCCTCGGCGTCAATGAAATCTCACGCGACAAATTCGGCTACGAGGTGGAACTCGTCAACGGACGCGACCTCTACTTCGACACCAATTTCAACTTTATCCCCTAAGCGAATTTGTAGGGACGCCGCGTGCGGCGTATGCCGAATGAAATAGTTATTACTTGTATATCAGGCAAATGTTTTCAATCAGGCATACGCCGCACGAGGCGTCCCTACAGGCAAGACATGACGAAGGCCCCGGCTATGGATTGCCGGGGCCTTCGTCGTCATTATATTACCCTTTATTTCGTTTCGGATTTATTGCTTACTTCAAAGCTGCGTCCTGCGCTCTCTCGAGATACTTCTGGAGGTCCACGCCGATTTCAGCACCGTAGTTGGGATAGTCCTTGATAATCTGCTCGTAGACAGCGGCCTCAGCCTTGTAGTCCTTCTGTTCGCGGAGCACTGTGGCTTCCTTGAGCATGAAGGCGGGGGTGTAGTGGGGATTGTTGTCGGAAATCTTCACAGCCTTCTTATAGCAATCAATAGCTTCGGGATACTTTTTGAGATTGACGTAGCAGTCACCCTCGAGCGACTTGGCTGACGCACCGATGACAGACTCCGAAGCGGAATAGTCCTTGAGGTGGTTGAGAGCCTCTTCATATTTGCCGTTCTTGTAGAGAAGAATGGCTGCGTTGAGGTTGGCGAGGTTGCCTGCGCTGTAGCCGTGGTCGGCAGCCACCTGCTGGTATTTCGCGAGAGCTATAGAGTCGTTGCCCATGAGCAGCTCCACGTCGGCCTGGCCGAGAGCGGTGTTGGCTGCGTTCTGTGCCGGCTGGCGGAACACATAGACATAGAGAAGGATGATAGCTACTACGGCGGTCACCGCGATGCAGGACCATACGACAATCTTGGGATTGCTTTGGACTTTCTCACCGATGCCGGTGAGGGTGTCGTTGACCTCTTCAATCGAGGTACGAGTTTCTTCGTTGGGCTTGTTATTTGCCATTTTTTATGTGATTCGTTTTGATTTATTAACGTTATTTTGGCTTAAAACACCGATTTAAAAGCGTTTATCGCTTCCAAAGTGCAAAATTAGGCATTATTCTCCAATAAATGAAATTTACAGCCCTAATTTTGACAAACAATTATTTGAAAAATAGGTGAAATGAGGGTTTGCGGGGGGATTTTGAACTTTCGCGGGGAGTGTGGTGTAATAATATTAGATACCGTTTCAACATTACAGGGATAAAAATTTACTACAAGGATACAAATTTATTTTTAGAGGTGATGAAAGTTGGATTTTTTGTGCCGTGCTATGTCGACATGCTCGCGCCGGAAGCGGCGATAGCGAGCTATGAGCTTCTGCGCCGGTTTGACATCGACGTCCACTATATCGAGCAGGCCTCATGCTGCGGACTGCCCATGACCGACATGGGCTATGAGCGCAAGGCCTGCCGTCTGGAGAACAATCTCGTCAAGTATTTTTCGGGCTATGACTATGTGGTGATTCCCTCGGGCATCTGCACCGACCAGGTGCGCTATCATCTCGACTCTGTCGAGAAAACCCCGGAGGTGCAACACATCCTCGACACCACGCATGACATCGTCGACTTCCTCCACGACGTCCTGCAGGTCAAGAGCCTTCCCTGGGCGAAGTTTCCCCACCGCGTAGCCCTCCACAACGGCTGCCACTCGCTGCGCTTCCTCCACCAGGCGCGCCCCACGGAACTGATGGTGCCGGACTATTCCAAGACGGCCAACCTGCTGAACCTCGTCGAGGGCCTGGAGGTTTGCTACGCCACACGCCGCGACGAGTGTTGCGGCTTCGGCGGCACCTTTGCCATCTGGGACCAGAGCTGCGCCGGTCAGCAGGGGCTCGACAAAGTGAGCGACTATGAGCGCAACGGGCTGAAGTATGTCACCAGTGCCGACTTCTCCTGCCTGATGCACCAGCAGGGCATCGCCCGCAAATTCGGCATCGACATCAAGACTTACTACATCGCAGAAATCCTCAACGGGACAGCTGTTGATTAATAATTAATGCATCAAAAAAATGAGCCAGGTCAACCAAGTTAAACTCGGGGCGAAGTTTATCGCCGACACCCCGCACCGCGTCAGCCACGACCGCTGCCTGTGGGAAGCGCGTATGCGCCGCGACCGTGTGGCCGCACAGATTCCCGAATGGGAGGAAATGCGCAGGCTCGCCTCGCAGATAAAGCTGCATACTCTCTCCCACCTCGACCGCTATCTCGAAGAGTTCGAGACACGGCTGAAGGAGAACGGCATCCACGTCCACTGGGCAGAGGACGCCTCGGAGCACAACAGAATAGTCTATGAAATCTTCCGCGACCACGGCGTCAGGACCGTCACCAAGGGGAAGTCAATGCTCATGGACGAGTGCGGCATGAGAGAGTATCTCGAAGCGCGCGGGATCGACATCTTCGAAGCTGACTTAGGCGAGAGGATACAGCAGCTCGACAACCAGCGCCCCTCCCACATCGTCATGCCCGCCATCCACAAGCTGCGCGGCGACGTGGCGCGCCTCTTTGCCGAAAAACTCGGCAGCGACCCCGACATCGACGACCCGCACTACCTCAACAGCGTCATGCGCAAACACATGCGCGAGAACTATATCAAGGCCGACGCCGGAATGTGCGGCGTCAACTTCGGCGTCGCCGAGACAGGGACAATAGTCGTGGCCACAAACGAGGGTAACGCCGACATCAGCGCCAACGTCCCGCCCCTCTTCGTGGCGAGCATGGGTATAGAGAAACTGATTCCCCTACAGAGCGACCTCCCGCTCTTCATCCGCCTCCTCTCGCGCAGCGCGCTCGGATTCGACATCACGCAATATACCTCGCACTACACCCGCCCGCGCCGCGGCCAGGAGATGCACCTCGTCATCGTAGACAACGGACGCTCCCGGCGCCTCGGCACACCCTACTTCGAGGTGCTCAAGTGTATCCGCTGCGGAGCCTGCATGAACACCTGTCCGGTCTTCCGCCGCACATCAGGCATAAGCTACGACGCCCCCTATATGGGACCTATCGGCATCGTGCTCCAGCCGAGCTACGACCTCCACCGCTACGCGCAGCTCCCCTACTCCTGCACCCACTGCGGCTCCTGCGGCAACGTCTGCCCGGTCAGGGTGCCGATTCCCGACTATGTGTTCTACTGGCGTACGCAGATTGTCGAGCAGCACGAGGACCGCCTTATGCATCGACTCGAGGAAAACGGCATATCCCTCGTGCTCCACAGTTCGACCACCCTCTCCCACGCCGAGAAGCTCGGCCTGTGGGCGCTGCGCTACCTCCCGAAGAGCCTCCTCAACTCCGGGCTCAACCCCTGGGCCAAGGACCACGCCAACCCGGAGCCTCCGGCAGAGACCTTCAGACAGTACTACAAACGAATTTCCAAGGAGAACAAGGATTAGACAGCCATGACAGAGAGCACCACAACCACAAACGCTCGCGAGAGGATACTTTCGCGCATACGGACAAACCTTCCGGCCGCCGTGCAGCACCCCGACGTCCCACTCTTCGAGGTCGGGGGCGACAAGATTGCCAACTTCATCACCAAGCTCGAGAGCTTCGACGGGAAGGCCGTCAGGGTTGCCACCCGCGGCGAGGCCCTGAAATGGCTTGCCGAAAACATCCGCTCCGACAATCGGACGGTCTTCTCTGCCGTGGCCGGCTTCGAGGGAAATTTTGAAATCAACGACTACACCGACCCCCACTCGGCCAACACGGTCGACGTCTGCGTGGCCCGCGGCATCCTCGGCGTCGGGGAGACCGGCTCCGTATGGGTCACCGAGGAGTCACTCGGACTGGCGGCATGCGCCCTCTTCTCGACCGACCTCTACCTTCTGCTCGACGCGGACAAAATCTACAGCGGCCTCCACCAGGCCTACCGGGCCATCGACCTCTCGACCGGGCGCTACGGCTCCTTCTTCACCGGCCCCTCGGCTACTGCCGACATCGAGGCCGTCCACATAACCGGCGCCCAGGGCGAAATCTCCCTGACAGTAATTCTCATCGGCTGATTTTGGAAATTACGTCCGGCGTGCGTAACTTTGGGGCATATTAGAAAAGCCCCTTAGATATGAAGAAAATTGTCATCCTCGACGGCTATGTAGCCAACAGCGGCGACCTCTCATGGAGCGCGCTCGAACAGCTCGGACAGCTCACTGTCTATGACCGCACCGCTCCCGAAGAAGTCGTGGAGCGCGCCCGTGGCGCCTTCGCCATATTCACCAACAAGGTCCTCATCACCGACGAGATCATGAGCCGGCTCCCCGGACTTGAATTCATCGGCGTGCTCGCCACGGGCTACAACAATGTCGACATCGAGAGCGCCCGCCGCAGGGGAATCACCGTGTGCAACGTCCCGGCTTACTCGACCAACTCGGTGGCGCAGCTCGTCTTCGCCCACCTGCTCCAAATCACCAACTCTATCGGCGACTATGCCGGCTCGGTCAACCGCGACGAGTGGGGCGGGAACGTCGATTTCAGCTACCGTCTGCGCCCCTTCGACGAGCTTGCTGGCATGACTATGGGCATCATCGGCATGGGCAACATAGGGCGCCGCGTCGCAGCCATCGCGCAGGCTTTCGGAATGAAGGTCGTCACCACCTCCGGCCGCGAGCTCCCCGAAGGGGTACGTCGCGTCAATCTCGACACCCTCCTGGAGGAAAGTGATGTCATCTCGCTCAATTCCGCCCTCACTCAGGCCACCAAGGGCATCATCAACCGCGAGACGCTCGCCAAGATGAAGCCCACGGCAATACTCATCAACACCTCGCGCGGCCCGCTGGTCGACGAGGATGCTCTCACCGAGGCCCTGCGCGAGAATCGCATTGCCGCAGCCGGCATCGACGTTCTCTGCGAGGAACCGCCACACCACGGCTCGCCGCTCATCGGATGCCCGCGCTGCTTCGTGACTCCCCACATCGCATGGCAGTCGAGCCAGGCCCGCCGACGCCTCGTCGACATCTCTGCCGCCAACCTGAAAGCCTTCGTCGAGGGGGAGCCTGTCAACCTGGTAAGATAACGCCTATCGATTTAGTTAAAAAAGAAGTTGCATAAATCAAATTTTGTGACTACCTTTGCATCGGTCTAAGCCGCCGGAGTGCGGTTTGGGACTATCGGGGCGTAGCGCAGTCCGGTTAGCGCACCTGCTTTGGGAGCAGGGGGTCGCGAGTTCGAATCTCGCCACCCCGACAGATGAAAGAGGAGAGACAATGACCCCACCGTTTCATGCGGTGAGGCCATTGTTTTTTATTATTACTGCTTTTTCCTTAGAGGCAGGTAGACAAATAGGGCGAAGAGGGCTGCGGCGAGAGCTATCGTGCCACCGAAGTAGCCTATGTCGGCCATCATGCTGTGGTTGCAGACGATTCCACCCACAAAGGCACCCGCGCCTATGCCGAGATTGAAGATGCCGGAGTAGATGCTCATAGCGACGGCTGAATTGTGGGGCGCGAGGACTATAATCTCATTCTGGAAGGCGATATTGTAGACCGTCAGCGCGAGCCCCCAGAGGATGCAGATCAGCGCGAGCACCGCCAGGCCGAGCTGCGCACCCGGATAGAGGAGCAGCATCAGCAGCGGGAGCGAGAGGCAGGCCGTGGAGATTATGGCCCGCGGGTGGCGTGGGAAGTAGCGGGTCATGAGGAAGCTTCCGAGCAGGCCGGCCACGCCGAAGAGACAGAGCGTGAAGGTAATCGCCTTGGCCTCGATGTGGAGTATGCTGTCCATGAATGGCTCTATGTAGCTGTAGCCCGTGTAGTGGCCTGTGACAATCACAGCAGTGATGAAATAGATACAGAGGAGGGGACGGCAGGTGAGGATGTCCCTGAGCATATCCTTGCGCGACTCCCCTTCGCCCGAGCGCCCCATAGAGGGGAAGTAGAAATAAAGTCCGACGAGGACGAGGAAGGAGAGGAGGCCGAGTGCGCCGAGGGTGGCGCGCCAGCCGGCAAGCAGTCCGAGCACCCGACCAAGGGGCAGACCGGCCACAAGGGCTATGCCGCCGCCCGCCACGAGCGCGCTCAGCGCCGTCGAGCGACGTCCGTCGGGACTGACTGCCACAGCCATTGTCGGAGCAATGGACCAGAAGATTGAATGGGCAAGCGCGACGCCGACACGCGAGGCCATGAGGGTCCAGAAGCCGGTCGACAGCACCGAGCCGATGTGGCTCACGAAGAAGAGGGCCACGATGCCGAGCATGAGCCGGCGGAAATCCATGCGCGCGCACCAAAGCATCAGCGGAAGCGAGCAGAGTGCCACAATCCATGCGTAAATCGAAATGAGGAGTCCTGCGCGGGCCTCCGTGATGCGGAAATCGGCAGCTATATCGGTCAGAAGGCCGATAGGGGTCAGTTCGGATGTGTTGAATGTAAATCCGGCAACTGTGAGAATCAATAACGGTACGAACCTTTTCATAAAACTAATAATTATATATTTTCACCTAAATAAATAGTCATAAGAGCATTATATACCTCCCTTCCGCAACCTTCTTGATGCGCACCGGGTGCACCTTGCCGCTCTCGTCGACGAGGGTGATGTTGGCAGGCGCCTTCGAGCCTCCGGCATATTCGATGAAGATGCCGAGATGCGGGTTGGCGGCAATGTCGGCAGCCTTGGCGCGGACAATCACCTTGGACTGCGAGGGGTCGTGGTGGAGGGTGAAGCGGAAGTCGCGCCGACGGAGCCAGAAGTCACCGTAGTCCTCGAAGTTGAAGAGGCCGCACTCGCGGGAATCGAGCGCGTCGACAAGCATCTTCTGCGCTGACATCTTCCACTTGCGGTTGGGGTGGATGAGGATGACGGAGGAAGCGTAGTTCCCCTTGAGCTTATTGAAAATCTCGAGCCAGCGGGCCGGTTTCTCGTGCCAGTTGGCCTCGGTCATCTTGTCGTCAGAGAACACATCGGAGAAGTGGAGCGGAATCTGGAGCGTGCCCGACGGCTCGCCGCTCCAATCGTTGCCCATGCGCTCGATGAAGGGAAACTGGCTCATCACATCGGAAGCCGAAAAGCAGGAAGAAAAATCATAGCCGGCAATGCGCGAGGCGGCGGGCATGTTGTTGTTGACGCAGAGGTGGCCTGAGCGGAATGAGCGCACTGGCAGATGCAGGTCGCGCTCAAGAATTCTTTTGGAGAGGACAAGCTCGGCCCATGTGGAGCCGACAGAGGTAGCGGTGGCGAGGTCATGGGTGGCTATGGCGGCATACTCCTCCTCACTGTACTCGGTCAGCGGAAAGCGGCCGGTATCGCCGAAGTCGGGGTAATGGCAGACGGAGTGCGAGCCGACGGTGTGACCCTGGTCGGTCAGACGCTTGATTAGCGGGAGTGTCTCTGGATTGTAGAAAGCGGAGAGGTAGCCGGGCTGGCGGAAATAGTGGACGGTGATGAAATAGTGGGCGCGGAGGTCGAGCGACTTCTCATAGTCGGCCATATGGGACATCGAATCGAGCGCCGTGCGCGAGTCGCAGTCATGCGTAGGGATGAGCACGGAACTGTGGCCGTCGGGGACGGTGAACTTCCACGCGCTGACCGACTGCGTGGCCGCATGGGTGGCGCGGATGAAGAGGGGCACCATGTCGGCCGACGGCTCGAAGGTGTTATTGACGCCGCGCGAGCCACCGCTGTCCTTGTTGAGCTGCGAGCGCTGTATGACGTCGCGCCAGCTGAAGCCGAAGAGGTAGGCCGCGCCCTTGCCGAGCGAATTTCTGACCACGGCGACATCAGCGGGATTCTCCCCGTAGGTGGCGAGGGGCACGGCGGTGGATGGGGTGAACACGGAGCTGTTTATGGCACCTATGCGGGTCACCTTCTCCTCCGGCTCGTCGATGTAGGCAAGCTCCGGGTGAGGTTCGGAGACCCAGTTGACATAGTAGCGCGTCCGCTGGCTGCGTGTGCGGGCACTGATGCCGAACAGCTCTGCAAGCTCGGGGGTAAGTGTGTCGGTAATCGCGGGTGATATGACTATGCCCCCGGCGCGCACCCAATCGGTGATGCGCGTCCACTCCTCAGGAGTCAGTGTGGACTGCGAGCCGGTATTGACCGGGGAGGAAAGAAGGAGCATGGAGGAGGATGCGAGTGCCTCGTCGAGGGAGGCGGTGACGACGTAGGGAAGCCCGGCCAGTTCGAGCATATACTCGCTCGAATAGAGGTTGCGGTTGGAAGGCTCGCTCTCCCCGTTGCGCGCGGTGAGGTCGAGTATGACCACAGGTTTTTCCGCCGCAGGGAGGGAGGCTATCTGCGATCCCGCCTCGTCCTGTGGGAGGGAGGAAAGGGTTATGCTGCCAATTTCGCCGACATCGATGCCGGCGAAGCTGTAGCCCGAAGGGGTCGCTGCCGGGGATTCGATGCGTCCGTCAGAGGTGATGACGCGGGAACCGCCACTCTTTAGGCTGACCGCGAATTGCGCGCTCGCCGTCATTGATACGAGCAGGGCTGATGTGGCTATGGAGAGCAAGCGAGAGGTCATTTTTAGTATAGAGTTTAAAGTATAGAGTATAGAGTTTAAAGTTTGGGTTTAAGGTTTATGGAGTCTCTAATGTCATTAGGGTCGTTAAGGACCTTAAGGACTTTAAAGACTCTAAGGACCCTATCAAGGTTAAAGTTTAAAGTTTAAGGTTTAAAGTTTAAAGAATTTGAAGGAGGTCGAACCTGCGGCGAGGATGTAGAGGCCGGGGGCGAGATGGGTAATCGGGACTATCTGCTGGGAGCCGCCGGAGGAGGCGCGCCCGCTGTCGGCAAGGCGTCCGTCGGCTGAGTAGATAGTGATTTTTGTGTCGTCTGCAAGACCCCAGATTCTGATTTCGTCACGGGCCAGGATGAAGACCGGGGTATCAGTGCCGGGAATAGTCGGAGTGGTCACTGCCGACTGCTTCACATAACGAAATTTTACGGTATAAATATCCGCGATACACCCTTCGTCGGTCACCACGGTCATTGCATCGGATTCGTCGGAGGCCACAATACAGCTGACGGCCGAAAGAGGTATGGTCTGCCGCCCGTCGGCCACGAGGCACCAGCCGCCCGCATCCGCCCACGATACCTTCGGGACCAGTAGACCCGAACATGCCAAGATGAATGTGAGAAGAGTAAATGTTTTCATAAAAATTAGGAGGTTAAAAGTTTATTCCAAAAATACAAAGTTAGTGAAATCCAACAATACAGACAAACAGCACCTGACATTTTGCTTTTTATATTATCTTTGTATCGAAGAAAGATATAATATCACATAAATCATCATTCTAAACGAAGACTATGACCGTAATATTCTTCAGTGCCACGGGAAATTCACTTGCCGTGGCCAAAGCCATCGCCGACCGGCTCCTGAGCCTGCATCAAATTCTGAGTAAAAAGGGGACTTTTGAGATTAGCGACAGCGAGGGAGTGGGACTGGTGTTCTCCGTGCATTTCGGCAAGCTCCCCGCTCCCGTGGCCGAGCTGCTCCGCCGGGTGAAGGATGGCGAGGTGCACATCAACGCGCCATATATCTTTGCCGTCGCCACCTACGGCGAACTGGCTGGAAGGGCGTGCAGCCACATCGCCAAGGCTCTTGCCGATGCGGGTCTGAAGCCCGACTACATAAGGAGCATCAAAATGGTCGACAACAATTTTTCGGTCGTCGACGTGGCCCGGCAGATAGAGTCGCAGGGTAAGAAGCAGATTCCCGAACACCTTCGGGAAATCGCCTCGGACATCTCGGCTCGCAGACGGATGACGGAGCGTCCGGGAGTGCTCGGAAGCATCGTCGGCTTCTTCATGGACTTCATGAGCGCCGGGAAGGATGTCTACAGAAATTTCTATGTCGAGGAGGAGAAATGCAGCGGCTGCGGGGTGTGCGCGCAGGTGTGCCCGACCGGTGCTGTCAGCCTCGTCGACCACAAACCGCAATGGGGGCGTGAGTGCATAATGTGTACCGCATGCTACCACAATTGCAGCAAGGGTGTCATCCGCTTCAAGGGAGAGAAAAGCAGGATGCAATACAGAAATCCCGCCGTCGGCCTGCGGGAAATCGTCGAGGCAAACGGCGGGGGAAATAAATTGGAAAGCTAAAATTAGCGGCGGAAGCGCAGACGGTCGAGGAGGTCGACAAGCTCGCAGATGCTTCGGCGGATGTCGCCCTTCTCGTCGGCACGCTCGCAGATGCTCTTAAGCTCGATAAGCCCGAGGGCAAGGGCGCCGAGAGTGGTCAGGTAGGGAAAGGGCGGGAAGGGAGGCGTGCCGCTCTCGCCGAGCTGCCGGAGCGCGGCTATGAGCATGACGTCGATGACGGTCATAGAGAACAGGGCGAGGTAGTAGCGGCCAATCTTGTCGACGGTGCGCCGCAGCCCCGAGGAAGTGCAGCGCTCGCCTCGCAGGCGCGCCTTGCGGAGTCCGCTGAAGAGGTCGGCAAGGACAGCGACAAGCACGCCGGAGTAATAGATGATGAGAAGTGTGAGCATGGCTTTGCAGTTTTTTAATGGTTGGAAGATACCGCAAAGTTATGTCACGGAAAGACCCTTAGTGGTGCGATAAAGCAAAAGAGGAAGAAAAAATCAAATTTTATTCACCGCCGTGGATGGCTCCGTAGACTATCGAAGCCTTGGCCGGCCCAACGATTTCGGCTATGCTGTCGAGGTCGGCCTCGCGCAGGCGCTTGACGCTCTTGAAGTGCGTGAGCAGCGCCGTGCGGGTCTTCTCGCCGACACCCTTGATGCCGTCAAGCTCGGAGACAGCCTGGGTCTTGCTGCGGCGGTTGCGGTGGTGGGTGATGCCGAAGCGGTGGGCCTCGTCGCGCAGGTGCTGCACCACGCGCAGCGTCTCGCTGTTCTTGTCGATGTAGAGAGGTATGCTGTCGCCCGGGAAATAAATCTCCTCGAGACGCTTCGCGATGCCTACAACGGCAATCGTCCCGCGGAGCCCCATGTCGTCGAGGGCCTCGACAGCCGCCGAAAGCTGCCCCTTGCCGCCGTCGACCACGATGAGCTGCGGAAGCTCCTTCCCCTCGTTGACGAGGCGGGTGTAGCGGCGAGTCAGCACCTCCTTCATCGAGGCGAAATCGTCAGGCCCCTCTACTGTCTTGATATTGAAATGGCGGTAGTCCTTCTTGCTCGGCTTAGCATCCTTGAAGACCACGCAGGAGGCCACCGGATTTGTCCCCTGGATGTTTGAATTGTCGAAACACTCGATGTGGTGCGGAAGCTCGCTGAGGTGGAAATCCGACTGTATGCGCCGGAGTATCCTGTCGGTGCGGCTTTCAGGGTCGCGCTTCTCAATGGTCTTGATTTTGTCAACACGGTGCTGGCGGGCGTTCTTTTCCGACACTTCAAGAAGCTTCGCCTTGTCGCCCCGCCGGGGTATGACAAACTTGACATCGGGCATCTCCACGTCCGGTGTCTCGGCCACAATGACCTCGTCGAACTTCACTCCGAGCGACTCGGAGATTTCCGACATGGCATAGCCCAAAAGCTGCGCACGCGACTCCTCGAGGCGGCGTTTGAATTCGAGCGTAACCGACTTGACCACCGCGCCGCGGCGGACGTGCATATAGTTTATGTAAACGTCCGTGTCCTCGTCGTCGATGCCGAACACGTCTATATCCTCTATCGTCTGAGAGACTATGACGCTCTTTGCCTGGTAGCGCTTGATGAGGTCATATTGCTCCTTCAGCTCCTGCGCCTCTTCGAAACGCATCTCCATAGAGAGCTTCTCCATTTCGCCGCGCAGATATGAGAGCAGTTCGCCCGTCTCCCCGCGCAGGATGGCGCGCACCTTGTCGATGTCCTTGCAGTATTCCTCCGAGCTTATAAGCCCCGTGCAGCACCCCTTGCAGCGCTTCAGATGATAGTCGAGACAGAGGCGTCCCTTGCCGGCACGCACCCAGTCCTCGGTCATAGGATTGCGGCAGGAGCGGATGTTGTAGAGCTTCTTGACCAGCTCGAGCGTGGCGCGTGCAGAGCCTGTGTCGGTATAGGGGCCGTAATACTTCGAACCGTCCTTGATACGCTGGCGGGTCATGAACACGCGCGGGAAATGCTCGTTGGTCACGACAATCCAGGGATAGGATTTGTCGTCCTTCAGCAGCACATTGTAGCGCGGCTGGTACTCCTTGATCATCGATGCCTCCAGATTGAGGGCATCCTGCTCGGTGGGCACGACGATGTAGCGCATGTCGCAAATGGCACGCACAAGGAGGTTAGTTCGAAGACTGTCGTGGGTGCGGTTGAAGTAGGAGCTTACGCGGCGTTTCAGATTCTTCGCCTTACCTACATATATGACAGTACCCTCGGCGTCGAAATACATGTAGACGCCGGGGGTATCTGGAAGAATGGATATTTTTTCGGTCAGTGATGCCGACTTTTTATGTTTGGCCATAGTGTTGACGGCAGCAGCCGGCCCGTCAATAGGTGATGAGTGAGGTCACCTCCGCCTCGGCCGGAAGGTTGGCGCGACCGTTGAGGGCAAGCAGCTCGATTATGAAGTTTATGTAAATCTTTTTCGGGTTCATTGACTTGACGAGGTTGTAGGCGGCAGCCATAGTGCCACCTGTGGCGAGGACGTCGTCATGGAGCACGACAACATCATCGGGGGTGATGGCATCACGGTGAATTTCGATTATATCCTTGCCATATTCCTTGTCATACGATGCGCTGATGGTGTCGGCGGGGAGCTTGCCGGGCTTGCGCACGGGGACAAAGCCTGCGCCAAGTTCAAAAGCGAGAATAGAGCCGCCTATGAAGCCGCGCGACTCGATGCCCACCACCTTAGTAACACCTTTGTCACGGTAAAGTTGCGAAAGGTCCCAACCGATTATGTGAAGGCCTCTCGGATCCTTCAAGAGAGTGGTGATGTCGCGAAATATGACGCCCTTCTGAGGGAAATCATAGACGTCACGGATACGTTGCTTCAGATATTCCATGTATTTTAAGTTTAAGAGTTAAGTTTCGTTTTTGCCAAATTGTTTCACGTGAAACATTAATTTTATCTACCCAACATGAGCAGAAGTATGTTGATGTCGGCAGGCGAGATACCAGGGATACGCGATGCCTGGGCTATGGTTTCGGGGTCAATTCGCTCGAGTTTCTGACGCGCCTCGGTGGAGAGTGTGGTCAGTTTTGAGTAATCGATTTTGCCCCGGATAGTGAGGTTTTCGAGTCGGCGGAGCTTGTCGGCAATCTGGCTCTCACGCTGGATGTAGCCCTGGTATTTTATCAGGATTTCCGCCGCCTCGATGATTTCCTCACGCCTGTCGGCCTCGATATGTTTCTCTATGAAGTCTGCAAGCGGAGCAATACCATCGGCGAGTACGTCTATGTTGAGACCCGGGCGGAGCACAAGGTCATAAAGCTTCACACCCTGCTTCAAAGGCTGCTCGCCGAGACTTTCGAGATAGGGATTGATGATAGAGCTTTTGACCGAAAACTCCTTGCAGAAGTCAATCAGCGCGTCGCGCTGGCGGCGCTTGCTCTCCATGCTCTCGAAGCGGAAATCCGAGGCAAGGCCTATGGCATGGCCGCGCGGTGTGAGTCGCATGTCGGCATCGTCCTGGCGCAGGAGGATGCGGTATTCCGCACGCGATGTGAACATGCGGTAAGGCTCGTCGACACCCTTTGTAACGAGGTCGTCGATGAGCACACCAATGTATGCCTCGTCGCGTGCGAGGGTGAACGGCGGCTCACCCTTTATCTTCAGAGCGGCGTTGACACCGGCCACCAGACCCTGGCCGGCAGCCTCCTCGTAGCCGGTCGTGCCGTTGACCTGGCCGGCGAAGAATAGCCCCTCGACAAGCTTCGTCTCGAGGGTGTGATAGAGCTGCGTCGGGTCGAAAAAGTCATATTCGATAGCGTAGCCGGGGCGGTAGATGTGGACGTCGCGGAGCGCCGGAATCGTCTCGAGCGCGCGAATCTGTATGTTGATCGGGAGCGACGACGAGAAGCCATTGAGGTAATATTCATTCGTCACCTCCCCCTCCGGCTCGAGGAAGAGCTGGTGCTCCTCCTTGTCGGCGAAGGTGACAATCTTTGTCTCGATACTGGGGCAGTAGCGCGGGCCGATGCTCTGAATCTGGCCGTTGTAGAGCGGCGATTCAGGGAGCCCCTCGCGGAGCACCTCGTGGGTCTGCGGATTTGTATAGACCGTGTGGCAGGGGCGCTGGCGAAGACGGCGCTTGACATTGGAGAGATATGAGAATTTGTGGAAATCCGTGTCACCCTCCTGAAGGTTGGTGAGCGACCAGTCGACGGAGCGGCCGTCGATTCTCACCGGGGTGCCGGTCTTCATGCGGTCGGTCGCAAAGCCGAGTTCGCGAAGCTGCTCGGTGATGCCGTGAGATGCGGGTTCCGCCACGCGTCCTCCGGGAAGCTTCACCGGCCCGGTGTGCATGAGTCCGTTGAGGAATGTTCCCGCGGTCAGCACGACGCATTTGGCCTTAAAAGTCACCCCGAGGCAGGTTTTGACACCTGCCACACTTCCCTCCTCGATGACGAGCGCACAGGCGGAGTCCTGCCAGAGGTCGAGGTTGTCGGTATTTTCAAGTATGTTGCGCCAGAGGCGGGAGAATTCCATGCGGTCGCTCTGCGCGCGCGGGCTCCACATGGCCGGCCCTTTCGAGCGGTTGAGCATACGAAACTGGATGGCACTCTCATCGGTGACGATTCCCATCATACCGCCGAGAGCGTCAATCTCCCTTACAATCTGCCCTTTCGCAATGCCGCCAACGGCGGGATTGCAGCTCATCTGGGCAATCTTGTTCATGTCGATAGTCATAAGGAGCGTCCTGACGCCGAGACGCGCGGCAGCGTGGGCCGCCTCACATCCCGCATGTCCCGCTCCGATGACTATAAGATCGTAGTCAAATCTCATCTAATATTTCAAGTGCTTTATTTTCAAAAGATTCCATAATTTCGCGCTCTCCGGGACCTTTGTCGTTGATACCGCAGAGGTGTAGGACTCCGTGGATTATCACGCGATGAAGCTCGCGCTCGTATGTGGCTCCGACAAGCTCCGAATTGGAGAGAACAGTGTCAAGTGATATAAACATGTCGCCCGACACCATGCGCCCGCGCGAATAATCGAAGGTTATGATGTCGGTGTAATAATCGTGGTTGAGAAACTGACGGTTGACCTCGATGATTTTGGAATCGTCGCAGAAGATATATGTGAGCGGGCCTAAAATTCGGTTGTGCGACTTTGCCACCGCCTCAATCCATGTCGCAAGACGCGCGGTGTCAATTTCAGGCATTTTTGCATCGCCTTCGGTGAGCCACTCTATTTTCTTCATGTTACAAAGATACGGATTTTTTCAAAGCTATTCAAAATTTTTAGATTTGCACGCCGCGCGAGCACAAAAATATCGAATATATCTCTGATATACAACTAATTACCATTGTTTTACCCCTCTGAGAATCGAATATTTCAGCCGATTCGGGCAGGTGTACGCGAATTTTCCAGTCTCGAGGACTTAAATTTGCACCTCCTGCGGCGCAAGGCCTCTCCCCTACCCTACTTCGGTCAGAGTCGCCGAACTGCCGTCAACGTCGAGCGCGACAGTCGCCGAACAGAGCATCGGGACATTGTGGTCGACGTGGCCGAAGGGGAAGTCGAAGGCGACGGGGTAGCCATAGTCCGCGACCATGCGCGAGATCATCTCCTCCATCGTCCGCGACCCGCGGTCGGGAGCGTAGTCGGTGAACTGCCCGACCACGAGTCCGGCCAGCGAGCCGAGCACGCCGCTCAGCCGGAGGGTGTAGAGGATGCGCTCCACCTTATAAATTGGTTCGGCTATGTCCTCGATGAAAAGAATCTTTCCGGGACGGATGACGTCGAAGCCCGTCGAGATGAGTCCGGCTATGACGGCAAGATTTCCGCCGACGAGCTGACCCTCCGCGCGGCCGGGACGGTTGAGCGGATGCGACGCGCCGACCCTCTGCTGCCCTCCCCCTTCGAGAATTCGGAAGAGAGCCTGCGAGTCATCGTCGCGTCCCCGGGTGGTCGCGATGTGTTTGCACATCGGGGCGTGGACCGACTTGATGCCGTGCTTAGTCATGAGCGCGTGGAGAGCCGATATGTCACTGTAGCCGACAATCCACTTCGGGTCCTCGCGCAGCGGCAGCTTGTCGAGCCGCTCGAGGAGGTGGACAGCCCCGTAGCCTCCGCGCGAGCAGAAGATGGCACGCGTGTCGGGGTCGAGCAGCGCTGTCTCCAGGTCGCTGTAGCGCTCCTCGTCAGTACCTGCAAAGGTGCCATAGCGGTTGAAGGTATTCTCTCCGACGTATGGCACCCACCCGCGGTCGGCAAGCACGGGCAGACAGTTGTAGACCATCTGCGGCTTGATGATTCCCGCCGGCGAGACTATGGCCACACGGTCGCCATGAGTGAGCGGGCGCGGTGTTAAAACGGGCCGTTGTGACATCGCTTCTCTCTCCATATATACATAATATTACTTACACTATACTCTTCCCTCTATACTCTATACTTTAAACTCTATACTATCACGACGCCACCTGCACGGGAATCCCCGTCGCGGCAGCTATCCTCTCCCCTACCCTTTCAAGCTCCTCGCGCCCGACTTTCTCGAGAGTCTCGGCGGGAGTCTTGCGGTCTATGGAGTAAATCATGATTTCGCGGGGAGAGATTTTCTTGTAAGCCTCGATGAGCGCCTCCACCTCAGCGTCGGTCGTGTTGTCAAATTTCTTACCCTCATACTCCCCGCGAAGCAGCATCGTCTGGACGATGCACTGCCCCTTGAAGGCGGCAATGTCGGCTATAGCCTTCTCCGAAGTGAAAGCCGGACTGTTGGGGCGGTCGATAAGCCTCATCGTCTCCGTCACTGCCGAGTCGAGTTTGAGAATATTGTTGTCAACCTTGCGCAGGGCCGCTGCGACGCTCTCGCGGTCGAGACGTGTAGAGTTGCTCAGCACGCTCACCTTCGCCGAGGGGTAATACTTGTCGCGTATCCTGAGCGTGTCCTCTATCACCCCTGCAAAGTCCGGGTGGAGCGTAGGCTCACCGTTGCCCGAGAAGGTTATCACGTCGAGCGGCTCGCCGGCCTCGCTCATGTTTTTCAGACGTGACTCGAGCAGTCGCGCCACCCGCTCGCGCGGAGGAAATCCGGTGGTCCCCTGCCCCTGTGCGTTGAAACCGGCCTCGCAGTAGAGGCAGTCAAAGGAGCAAATCTTTCCGTCGTCGGGAGTAAGGTTCACCCCGAGCGACACCCCGAGGCGCCGCGAATGTATCGGGCCGAAAATCGTCGAATGAAATAGTACCGTCTGCATGTTGATTGTAGCTTTGAGAGCAAATTTAAGCATTTTTTTCGGCGCGCCTCTTTGTTTTGGCAATAAAAATCACCATCTTTGCATTTATTAATCATCCACAGTTTAACCTAAACAGATCTCCCATGAATTTCGCAAAAGACTCATTCAAGATTTTCGCTGATACGACATCGCTCTATCACGACACCGACAATGTGGACGCAATCGTGGCCAATCCATATCCCGAAGGATCTATTGAAGCCACACTCTTTGCCAAAAACTGGATTGACGCCGTCCAGTGGCACCTCGAGGACATCATCCGCGACCCCGCCATAGACCCCGTCGACGCCCTCGCCCTCAAGCGCCGCATCGACCGCTCAAACCAGGACCGCACCGACATGGTAGAGGAAATCGACAGCTACTTCCGTGAGAAATATGCCGACGTCACCCCCCTCCCCGACGCCACTATCAACACCGAGAGTCCCGCCTGGGCGCTCGACCGCCTCTCCATCCTCGCACTCAAAATCTACCACATGGCCCGCGAGGTCGAGCGCACCGATGCCTCAGCCGAACACATAGCCAAATGCCAGGCAAAGCTCGACATACTCCTACAGCAGCAGGAGGACCTCACTACGGCCATTGACCAGCTCCTCGATGACATCGCAGCCGGACGGAAATATATGAAGGTCTACCGCCAGATGAAGATGTACAACGACCCCTCGACCAACCCCGTCCTCTACAAAAAGTAATCCCTGACCACATATTAATAAAATAAAAGCGAAAGCCATTGCCGGTTCACACAGGCAATGGCTCTCTTTCTATGAAATTAAAATCTATAAAAATCAAACTGTAAGAATTTCTTTCTCCTTTGCGGCAAAGAGCTCGTCGATTTTTTTGAGATACTTGTCGTGAAGCTTCTGCACGTCGTTCTCTGCATCCTTCTCCACGTCCTCGCTCATTCCCTGCTTGACGGCTTTCTTCAGGCCCTCGATAGCGTCGCGGCGGGCATTTCTGACGCTCACTTTGGCGTTCTCGGCCTCACCCTTTGACTGCTTCACGAGTGCGCGGCGGCGCTCCTCGGTCAGCGGGGGAATGGAGATGCGGATAATCTCGCCGTTGTTTTCGGGAGTGATGCCCAGCTCGGAGTTGATGATAGCCTTTTCAATCTCCTTGAACATGGCCTTCTCCCACGGGGTAATGGTTATGGTGCGTGCATCGGGGACGGCGACGTTGGCCACCTGCGATACGGGGACGTTGGTCCCGTAGTAGCTCACTTTGACAGAGTCGAGAATCTTCGGATTGGCTTTGCCCGCGCGGATGTGGGCAAGTACCTCGTCGAGATATGCCACGGCGAGTTCCATCTTTTCCTCGGCCGGATTTAGGTAGTCGGAGGGTTCCATATAAATATAGTATTAAGTTTAGATATCAAAAAAATTGCTTTAATAGACGAGAGTGCCGATAGGCTCACCCTTCATCACTTTCATGAGATTGCCGGGAGTGTCCATGTCGAAGACTATTATAGGTAGGTGGTTCTCCTTGCAGAGGGCCGTAGCCGTGAGATCCATCACCTTCAGGCCGCGGGTATACACCTCGTCATAGCTGATTTTGTCAAACTTCGTGGCCGTCGGGTCCTTCTCCGGGTCGGCTGTATAGATGCCGTCCACGCGGGTGCCCTTGAGCATCACATCGGCCTCCACCTCGATACCGCGCAGGGCGCTGCCGGTGTCGGTGGTAAAGAATGGATTGCCGGTGCCGCCGGCGATTATTGCCACCTCGCCGCGCATCATAGCCTCCATAGCCGTGCGGTTGGAATAATAGTCACCGATAGGATACATGTTGAGGGCTGTGAACACCCTTGCCGGCTGCCCTATCGCGTCGAGGGCCGACGAGAGGGCGAGTGAGTTGATGACAGTGGCGAGCATACCCATCTGGTCACCCTTGACCCTGTTAAAACCCTTGGCTGCTCCCAACACGCCGCGGAATATATTTCCGCCGCCGATGACTATAGCCACCTGCACCCCGGCCGAGCACACCTCCATGATCTGACGTGCATACTCCTCGAGACGCTCTGTGTCGATCCCATATCCCTGCTTGCCCATGAGCGACTCGCCGCTCAGCTTCAGCAGGATTCTTCTGTATTTCGGTTCCATTATTATTAATGCTGTTTTTTTAATGATAAATGTCGTTTCACAAAGGTAAGGATTATTATTGCAATAAACCAATCATTGCGAGCTAAAAAAATCTCGCTACACATATTTATAATAAGCAACTCGCACATAATCATGACAATTTGATTTCAAACATCACACAATTCGGTTACAAATTATTTAACTAACATGAAAAAATGTTATTTTTGCAATACAACAATTTTACAATCTTTACTTTTCAACATCTGCATAAATCTACAATTGTGGAAACAGTCGAATCCAATCTTACACCCTCGATTCTGATCGTCGACAGCGACAGGAACATCACTTCGCTTCTGGAGGGCAACCTAAGGAGTGAGGGGTATCGCGTGGTGACTGTTTCGCAAGCGGAAGACGCTCTTGTTCTCTCACTCGAAACATTTCATCTCGTCATCACCGAAATCAAGCTCCCGGGCGAAATAGACGGTTTCGAACTTCTTGAACGCATGAAGGAGGACCGTATGACCCGCCACATCCCCGTGCTGTTCTGTACGGAGCTTGACTCCGAAAACAGCATCATCGCCGGACTCAATGCAGGGGCCGACGACTATGTAACCAAGCCTTTCTCACTGCGCGAGTTCATGGCACGGGTGCGCTCCGTACTGCGCCGCCACCGAAACTTTGCCCCGATAAAGACAGTGCGAACCATCGAGTACCGCACGCTCATCCTCAACGTAGATTCGCGCGGCCTCATCATCGACGGCGACGCAATCTCGCTCTCCCCTACCGAATTCACCATCCTCACCCACCTTCTGCGCGAGCGCAACAAACTCTTCACCCGTGAAGAAATCTACTCCACCGCCTGGCCCGGCGAAAGCATGAACAATCCCCGGCTGGTCGATGTCAACATCTCCCGTCTCCGCAAAAAACTCGGCAACTATGGCCAGAATATCGTCAATCGCTCCGTCCTCGGCTACGGATTCATGGACGTGGTATGACCTTAATAAAGTCCTTAACGACTTTAAAGACCTTAACGACCCTAAAGACTCCCCTAAACCTTAAACCCGCCCTTTAAACAAACTCCCCTCTATACTCTATACTTTAAACTCTATACTATTACCCCCAAGCCTATGCTCCCTTCCTCCACCACCCCCTTCATCCTTGAAGCCGGCTGCGACGAAGCCGGACGCGGCTGCCTGGCGGGCCCGGTATTTGCCGCCGCAGTCATCCTCCCCGACGGCTATACCCATCCCCTTCTCAACGACTCAAAGAAACTCACCGCTGCACAGCGGGCCGAACTGCGCCCGATAATAGAGCGCGACGCCGTGGCATGGGCCGTAGCCTCCTGCTCACATGAGGAAATTGACAGTATCAACATCCTCAACGCGTCAATTCTCGCTATGCACCGCGCCCTCGACCTCCTCGACGTCCGTCCCGGAGCAATAGCAGTTGACGGCAACCGCTTCAAACCCTACAAGGATATACCGGCTGTCACAGTGGTCAAGGGAGACTCCAAATTCGGCAACATCGCT
The DNA here is from genome assembly GCA_910586665.1 of uncultured Duncaniella sp. Lineage (GTDB taxonomy): Bacteria > Bacteroidota > Bacteroidia > Bacteroidales > Muribaculaceae > Duncaniella. Next base: position 17,459 of record CAJUIX010000011.1, on the reverse strand, counting down.
GCCGCGTCAATCCTCGCGAAGACCTATCGCGACGACTTCATGGAAAAAGCCGACGAAGACTACCCCGTCTACAACTGGAAAAACAACAAAGGCTATCCCACCCGTGACCATCGCGCCGCCATCGCAGCCCACGGCCCGTCACCATTGCATAGACTCACGTTCAGGCTACTTCCTTAGTGGTTTAAGGTTTGGGTTTAAGGTTTAGATAATAGTATCGGGTTTAAAGTATAGAGTATAGCAATGAAGAATTTAAAATATAAAAATCCTCCATGCTATTATCTAAACCTTAAACCTAAACCTTAAACCTTATTTTTCAGTCTCCTCGCCGTCGTGTAGGCCAGAATTTCCGAGCGATAGGCCTGGAAGGAAATCTCGCGGCCAACCTTTCCCTCGAAAATACCGCCATTGGTAATATAGCTCCTCCACAGAGCCTTCACACCGTGGAGCACCGGCGTCAGAACCCCTATAGACTCGTCCTTTGCAGCGAGCACCTTCGCCTTCATGGCTGCATGGCTCACCGTCACCTTCCGATACTGCTCGCGGCTGTCGCAGCGGTGGTGGAGTATGTCGCCATCGACCAACTCCGGCCTCACCGAATCACGGAAAATCACCGTCTCAGCAACATCGCGGAGATTCCAGTTGGCATATCGTTTGTCGAAAAGCCTTATCTGCCTGTCGGGATACCACCCGCAATGTTTCACTGGCATACCGCAGTAGAAATTCAGGCGGGAAATACTGTAGACTCTGTGACCGAAGCCCTCGCGCTTGAGCCGCTTGACCGAATCCTGGAGGGCCGGGGAAAGAATCTCGTCGGCGTCAATCGAAAGGATGTACTGGTGAGTGGTCAGCGAGGTGGCATACTGGCGCTGCGCGCCGAAGCCGTCAAACTTCCTCGTCCTCACCTTGCAGCCATACTCCTTGCAGATCTCCACGGTGCGGTCGGTCGAGCCGGAGTCTACCACAATGATTTCGTCGGCCACATCGCGCAGCGAATCCAGACAGTCACCGATGTGCCTCTCCTCATTATAAGCGAGAATTGTTGCCGAGATTTTATTCATTGATAATTTTAAGGCGGTTGTTATGCACAAATGTAGAATAAATATTTCACATTAATGTAATTTAAGTCAAAAAAAAGTTGTGCGGTATCGGGGCTGAAGGTGCCATGACCCTCTGGATAACCTCTTTCAAACTGACAAAGGCGAACAAAAAGCTATGAAAAAGCCTCTAATTAACATACTTTAACCAATGGGGGGGGTAGAATTCATATTTTGTTATTAATTTTGCATGTAATTAACGCCAGTAGGCTTATAGCTACTATCAAAGCAACGCATAACACAAAGTCAACTAAAAAAGTTAGGTTAAAGAAAAGAGGAGACTGTGAAGTTTCCTCTTTTCTTTTTTGAACATCTAAAAGAGTCCTTGACATCAATAGGGTCCTTAGAGTCTTTAGAGTCTTTAAAGTCTTTAAAGTCCTTAACGACTCTATAAATTTAAACCTTAAACCTAAACCTTAAACAACTTAAACCACCTCCCCGCCCCCTAAACCATTCTCTATACTATCATCTAAACCTTAAACCAAAACCATAAACCAACAATGTCAATAACAATGTCAATAACTGTCAATAAAAAATCAATGACTTTTTAAAGAATAATCTTGCATATCTCGCATCCGGCAGGATATATTGATTCCACGCGCTGTGCAAAATAAGTTATCACAATTCTATCAATGCCTTTTCAATACCCTTTTCAACAAAAACGGTTGGAAATAACATGAAAAGTTTTTAACTTTGCACTTTATTAACACGATGTTAATAAACTCACTAAGTAGCACATTGACATTTATTTACGATGTCAATAAAGTTGATAATATTGTTAACCGAAGTTCAATAACCCATAAATGCAAGCAAAGTGCCAGAAAGTTATTCCACATTTTAACATCAACTATTCTTCTACTTATTGAGAGTTTTTGAAAAAATTTTTTTCACAAAATAAAAAACAATAAAATCAATGAATGTTGAAAAAGGCTTCGTTGATGCCCCGGTAGATTCGTCGCTCGACCTCGCTGCTGAAATCAGAAAGCTGAAGGAGGAAAAAAACGCAGTAGTTCTCGCCCACTACTACACGGTCGGCGCAATCCAGGATCTTGCCGATTTCGTCGGCGACTCACTCGCCCTCGCACGCATAGCCGAAAAGCTCGACAATGACATCATTGTCATGTGCGGCGTTCACTTCATGGGTGAGACAGTCAAGATTCTCTGCCCGGCAAAGAAGGTGCTCGTTCCCGACCTCAACGCCGGGTGCTCCCTCGCCGACAGCTGCAAGCCGGAGGACCTCCGAAGCTTCATCGAGGCTCACCCGGGTCACACCGTGGTCAGCTACGTCAACACCTCAGCCGCAGTCAAGGCTCTCACGGATATAGTGGTCACCTCGGGCAATGCCATGAAGGTGGTCTCCTCTCTCCCGGCCGACGAGAAAATCATCTTCGGCCCGGACCGCAACCTCGGCAACTATATCAACTCGCAGACCGGGCGCGAAATGCTCCTCTGGGACGGTGCATGCCACGTCCACGAGCAGTTCTCACTCGAGAAAATCCTTGAACTGAAGAAGCAGCATCCCGAGGCCAAGGTGCTCGTCCACCCCGAATGTCCCCGCCAGGTGCGCATCGTAGCCGACAAGGTCGGCTCGACAGCCGTCCTCCTCGACTATGCGGTGGCTTCCGACAGCCGTGAGTTCATCGTCGCCACCGAGAGCGGCATCCTCCACGAGATGCGCAAGCGCTGCCCGGAAAAGGCCTTCATCCCCGCTCCCCCGGCGGACTCCACCTGCGCCTGCAACGACTGCTCATATATGAAGCTCAACACTCTTGAGAAGCTCTACAACACCCTGCTCTATGAGCAGCCAGAAGTGCACGTCGACGAGGCTATCATCGACGACGCGCGCCGCCCGATAGTCAGAATGTTGGAAATAAGCTGATACATTATTATAGAATATGGAATACAATCATAAAGATATCGAGTCGCGCTGGCAGAACTACTGGCGTGACAACAAGGTCTACAAGACCGAAATTGACCAGTCGCGTCCCAAGTTCTATGTCCTCGACATGTTCCCCTACCCCTCCGGGGCGGGTCTGCACGTCGGACACCCCTTAGGCTACATCGCTTCTGACATCTACTCGCGCTACAAGCGCCTGCAAGGTTTCAATGTGCTCCATCCTATGGGTTATGACGCCTACGGTCTCCCTGCCGAACAGTATGCCATCCAGACCGGCCAGCACCCGGAGAAGACCACCACTGACAACATTGCCCGCTACCGTCAGCAGCTCGACCGCATAGGTTTCTGCTACGACTGGGACCGCGAGGTGCGCACATGCGACCCCAAGTTCTACAAGTGGACCCAGTGGGCCTTCATGAAAATGGTCGAGAGTTACTATGACACGAAGCTTGACAAAGCCCAGCCTATCTCCAAGCTCGTCGAGCACTTCGAGAAGGAGGGTAGCAAGGATGTCAACGCAGCCTGCTCCGAGGAACTCGACTTTACAGCCGACCAGTGGAAGGCCATGAGCGAGAAGGAGAAGAGCGACGTCCTCATGAACTACCGCATCGCCTATCTCGGTAACACTATGGTCAACTGGTGTCCCAAACTCGGCACAGTCCTCGCCAACGACGAGGTCAGCGAGGGGCTTTCAATCCGCGGCGGCTACCCGGTGGAGCAGAAGCTTATGTATCAGTGGTGTCTACGCGTCTCGGCCTACGCCCAGCGACTCCTCGACGGCCTCGATAGCCTCGATTGGACCGATTCCCTTAAGGAGACACAGCGCAACTGGATCGGGCGCTCTGAGGGCGCTGAAATGCGTTTTCCGATTGCCGGTTCCGACGTCGAGCTTGAGATTTTCACCACCCGCGCCGACACAGTATTCGGCGTTACCTTCATGGTGCTTGCTCCCGAGAGCGAGTATGTCGACAAGGTGACCACCCCGGAGCAGCGCGAGGCAGTCGATGCTTATCTTGACAGCATCAAGCACAAGACCGAGCGCGAGCGCATGATTGACAAGAAGGTCTCAGGCGTCTTCTCCGGCAGCTATGCCGTTAATCCCCTAACTGGCAAGGAAATTCCTATCTATATAAGCGACTATGTGCTCGCCGGCTACGGTACGGGCGCCATCATGGCCGTGCCTGCCCACGACAGCCGTGACTATGCCTTCGCACGCCATTTCAACCTTCCGATTATCCCTCTTATCGAGGGTTGCGACGTATCGGAGCAGAGCTTCGAGGCTAAGAGCGGAAAGATGGTCAACAGCGCTTCGGCCGACTTCTCGCTCAACGGTCTCGAGGTGCCTGAGGCTATCGCTGCTACTAAGAAATACATCTCCGAGAAGGGCATAGGCAAGGTCAAGGTCAACTATCGTCTGCGTGACGCCATATTCAGCCGCCAGCGCTACTGGGGCGAGCCTTTCCCCGTGTATTATAAGGACGGTATACCCCACCTCATGGATGAGTCGGCCCTCCCGCTCCTCCTCCCCGAGGTCGACAAATATCTTCCCACCGAGACAGGTGAGCCGCCGCTGGGCCGCGCCAAAAACTGGGTGACTCCCGAGGGTTATCCTATAGAGCTTAACACCATGCCCGGATTCGCAGGCTCGTCGGCCTATTATCTCCGCTATATGGACCCGCACAACACCGAGGCTCTCGTCTCGAAGGAGGCTGACGAGTATTGGCGCAACGTAGACCTCTATATAGGTGGTACAGAGCATGCTACCGGCCACCTCATCTACTCCCGTTTCTGGAACAAGTTCCTCTATGACCTCGGCTATGTAGTGGAGCAGGAGCCTTTCAAGAAGCTCATCAACCAGGGCATGATCCAGGGTCGCACCAATTTCGTCTACCGTATTAAAGACACCAATACTTTTGTGTCTTTGGGTCTGAAGGACCAGTATGACACCACCCCTATCCGCGTCGACGTCAATCGCGTCAGCAACGATATCCTCGACCTCGAAGCCTTCAGAGCATGGCGCCCGGAGTTCAAGGATGCGGAGTTTATCCTCGAGGACGGCAAGTATGTCTGCGGCTGGGCTGTGGAGAAGATGTCGAAGTCGATGTTCAACGTTGTCAACCCCGACGACATCGTGGTGCGCTACGGAGCCGACACTCTCCGCCTCTATGAGATGTTCCTCGGACCTATCGAGCAGAGCAAGCCCTGGGACACCAACGGCATCGACGGAGTGAACCGTTTTATTAAGAAGCTGTGGGGACTTTTCTATAAAGGTGATACCTGTCTCGTCGACGACAGCAAAGCTTCGCCTGAGGCGCTTAAAGCGGTCCACAAGCTCATCAAGAAAGTGACAGGCGACATTGAGAGCTTCTCCTACAATACCTCGGTAGCTGCCTTCATGATTTGTGTCAACGAGCTATCATCGCTCAAGTGTCACAGCCACGAGGCTCTCGAGCCGCTTGTGATTCTCCTTGCGCCCTTCGCTCCCCACGTCGCAGAGGAACTCTGGCACTCAGCCCTCGGCCACGACACCACTGTCAACGACGCCAAGTGGCCTGCCTGGAATGAGGAGTATCTCAAGGAGAACGTGGTCAACTATGCCGTATCCTTCAACGGCAAGGCCCGCTTCACCGTCCAGGTGCCCGCCGACATGCCCAAGGAGGATGTCGAGAAGCTCGCCCTCGAGCACGAATCGTCAGCCAAGTGGCTCGACGGCAAGACAATCCGTAAGATTATTGTCGTTCCCAACAAAATCGTCAATATCGTGGTAGGCTAAACCATAAACTCTGAGATACTATAACCCCCTATTTGAATCTGATTCAAATAGGGGGTTATAGTATCTCAGTAAATTCCTATTATCTGGCATAGTTATGATTTAAGAGCCTGTATAACCCTTATATTTTAATACTCCCATAGTTATATCAATTTATTACTCTTGAGAAAGTCTATCATTTGTTTGATTAATAGACTTTACTTTGTGTTTTCCAACGGATTCCAGCCGTCGGAGCCGGCGAGGACGGTCGGGATGGCATAGGGGGAGGGGTCTATGAGCTGGCGGGAGTAGGGTGCGCGGGCAGAGGGGTTTGCGCCTTCGCCGGTGCTGTTGTATTCGGCGTAGGTGACGGTCTTTTCGTTGGATTCACGGCCCCAGTTGTTCCAACCGGCGGGTGCAATGTGCTTGCCGAGCTTGCAGTTGATAAAGATAGCCTGCGCATATGGGCGCCAGGGGCGGGAAAGTGCCACGCCATCTATGCCCTCATCAGCTGTGAGAGTGCAGTCGTGGAACACATAGCCATATTTGCTGTCCTCGGGCGTAGCGGGAGCTGTCACATAGCCCTTGCCGCGGCTGTGGATTCGGCAGCGGTTGAAGACGGCTGTAGCTTTGCCGAAAATGAAGTCCACTGTGCCCTCGATGTAGCAATCCTCGTAGTACTGGCGTGTGGGATAGCCGTAGGTGTAGAGAGTGTCCTGGCAGCCGAGGAAGCGGCACTTGCGGAAGATTGCGCGGTCGCCGCTGACGAAGCATGCCACGGCCTGCCCCACAGGGCCTGAGCTGTTTTCAAAGGTGATGTTCTCGGCTATGAAGTCGGGAGCGTAGATATAGCATGAGGCGGAGCCGGAGGTCGACTTCTCCTCGCCGAAGCGGTTGGGCTTGGAGGCGTAGTCGTCGTATGTGATGACGGCTCCATCTTCCCCTACGAGGCTTAGATTGATTTTGCACTCGGGGATGATTAGTTTTTCCTTGTAGTTACCCTTCTTGATGAGTATAATTGTGCGGTTGGCCTTGCGGAAATCGGGAACGGCATTGACAGCCTCCTGCACGGTGGTAAAATCGCCGCTGCCGTCCTGTGCGACAACGAAATCATATTTACGCTCCGCAGCTTTGGCGGAGATGAGGCTTAGGAGCAGGGCGAATAGAATCAGGGATTTTTTCATGATAGTATAGAGTTTAAAGTATAGAGTATAGAGTTGGTTTAAGGTTTTGGTTTAAGGTTTAGAGGACCTTAAGGACTTTAAAGACCATAAAGACTTTAGGGACCCTACTATTCCAAGCTTTAAAGTCCTTATAAAAAATTAAGGTTTAATCCTTTAGCAGGTCGGGGCGGAGGCGGCGGGTACGCTCGAGGGCTTGCTCGTGCTTCCAGTCGTCGATTTTAGCCTTGTGGCCTGAGAGAAGTATGTCGGGCACACGCCAGCCCTTGTAGTCGGCAGGACGGGTGTAGACAGGTGGTGCGAGGAGATTGTCCTGAAACGAGTCGCTGAGGGCGCTCTGCTCGTCGCCGATAGCTCCCGGGATGAGGCGGACAATTGCATCAGCTATGACCACTGCCGGAATCTCGCCACCGGTGAGCACATAGTCGCCGATAGATATTTCCTTGGTGATGAGGTGCTCGCGTATGCGGTAGTCTACCCCCTTGTAGTGGCCGCAGAGGATGATTATATTTTGGGCGAGGGAGAGGGTGTTGGCCATAGGCTGGTCAAACTGTTCGCCGTCAGGCGAGGTGAAGATTACCTCGTCATAGTCGCGCTGAGATTTGAGGTCGGCTATGGCGCGGTCCACAGGCTCTACCTGCATCACCATTCCCGCCTCGCCTCCGAAGGGGTAGTCGTCGACCTTGCGGTGCTTGTTGGTGGTGTATTCTCGAAGGTTGTGAACCACTATTTCTGCCAGTCCCTTGTCCTGCGCGCGCTTGAGTATCGAGCAGTTGAGGGGCGATTCAATCATTTCGGGGAGGACGGTGAGTATGTCTATTCTCATTTTTTGTAATCAGTTTATTTTCGATTTGATGCGCCACTGGGCGGGATAGAGATTGTTGGAGCGGTTGCCGATGTTTTTTACGAATCCGAGTGGACGGTTGCCGTAGGTGAGGAGGGCGAAGCCGCGCGGGGTACCGTCGGGGAGGCTTACGGTCTCCCCCGAGAGATAGGCTATGGCTTCCGCGTGGTCTAAGGAAACTTTCGGGAAACTGTCAGATAGGCAGGGAGAGAGGGCAAGTGACTGCGAGGGGATGAGGTCGCGCCCCTTGACGTTGCCGATGAGTATGCCCTCGTGGATCACGTCGGTCTCGCGCTTCAGTTTCTTCAGGAGGTCCATATGTGCCTTAGGGAATGCATTGATGCGGTCCTCCTCGGCATAGATTTCGAAATCATCGACAGCCTCGGGCGTGAGCCATGAGGCAGCCTGGCTGATTAGAGGGGTGACCTGCTTCTTCGACTGCTTTGCGGGACGTGGTTTTGACTTGTCGCGCCGCGGCTCACCCGGCTTGCGGAAGACGGCGGCAAAGAGTCCCTCCCCTCTGACCAGGTGTGGCATGAAGCGGTAACAGAAGGCATCGGTATTGATTCCCGGGGCTATCCCCCAGCCTTCTCCGAGCGGGATTTCGACGCTCTCGGCACCGAATTCCTCAATCATGCGGGTGATTATTTCCTCATTTTCAGAGCGGTTGAAGGTGCAGGTGCTGTATACGAGCTCCCCACCCGGTTTCAGAGCCTCCCAAAGGTTGCTGACTATCTCCCACTGCCTCTCGGCACAGTCGCGGACGAGTCCCGGCGTCCATTGGACCACTGCCTCCTCATCCTTGCGCATCATTCCCTCGCCTGAGCAGGGGACGTCGGCCATGACGATGTCGAAACTCTCCTTCATGTGCCGGAAAGCGGCAGTGTCGCCGCGCGTAACGATGACTCCGGGATAGGCCCATTTGATTATGTTCTCGCGCAGAATTGCGGCACGGGAGGGGACATATTCATTGGCCACGACGAGGGAGCCTTCGGGGAGGGCGTCGATAGCGGCTGTGGTCTTTCCTCCGGGGGCGGCGCAGGCATCGAGCAGACGCAGCCCGGAGCGTCCAGACGCGAGGTGGCCGATGATATGGCTATGGAACATCGATGAAGCCTCCTGCACATAGTAGCAGCCCTGGTGGAGGTGCGGGTCGAAGGTGAAGCGCGGACGCTCGTCGAGATAGAATCCTTCCTTACACCAGGGCACGATCTCACAGCCCGTGAAGCCGCTCTCGGCCACGGTGAACCCCTTGCGGCGGTTTAGGCGCACGGAGGTGCAGGGACGGGTGGTCGCGAGGGCTTTTCCAAGCTCACCCAGGCCGATGCAGGCAAGCATGGATAGGAATTCTTCAGGAAGGCATTTCGAGTCCATAGTAGGGGCTGAAAATAATGTTTATCTATGCTTTTTTCTTGGCTCTGCGGAGTGGGCGACCCTCATAGGCCTCGAATTTCTTTATCCACTCCTCGGAAATCGGCATGGCAGTGTTGGTCTTTATGTCGAAACCGGCCATGACTGTGCGGCAGGTGCACTTGACCTGGTGGTCGGGGACGGAGTAGATTTTCTGTTCGAGTATGATGCTCTTCTCCCCTATCTCGAAGACTGCTGTCTCGGCCTCTATTTCCTCGTCGAAGAAGGTCGGGATGCAGAAATTGGCATTTATATTGACTATCACCACGCCGATTTCCCTGATGTCGACCTCGGCACCGTTGACCTCGCGGAAGTAGCGTGCCTTGGCGAGGTCCATGAGTGTGAGATAGACGCTGTTGTTGAGGTGGCCGAGCAGGTCGATGTCGTTAAACCTCATCTGGAGCGGGAGGTGGTGGCGGAATTTTTCAACTTCCGAAGCCTCGCAACGGTTTGTCGTACTCATCGTTATACTATTGGATTAATGAAAGTGAACATCGTTAATAACGTCCGTGCCGACTATGCGGTTTATGGCCGTGATGAGACGGTCGCGGTTGAATGAAAGCTCGTTTTTGAGGGGAGCGGAGGTGAGATAGACGTGCAGGACCCCCTGCTCGACATATCGGCGGGTGGTGTAGCGGTTTATGGCCGGCCCTACGACGTCGACCCACGCGGCCGAGGCACGCTGCTCGTTGAGTGTGTCGGTGAGTCCGGCGCGGTCAAGCGCCTCGTCGATGATTCCTCCTATGAGTTTGGGATAAGTGCGTTTCATGGCTCGGTAGGGGTAAAAATTCCGTCCCTGACACTCCACATCCTGTAGTCGCCACCTGTGCGGCGCATGATTTCGTCGAGGTGGGTGCGGTTGGTGTCGGTGATGAATATCTGTCCGAAGCTTTCGGAGGTGACAAGCTCCATTATGCGCTCCACCCGCGAGGCGTCGAGCTTGTCAAAGATGTCGTCGAGGAGGAGCAAGGGGCGCATCCCGGTGGCGCTGTGGAGGAAGTCGTATTGCGCGAGGCGCAGGGCTATGGTGAAGGTTTTGCACTGCCCCTGGGAGCCGATGCGGCGCATTGGCATGCCGTCGAGCTCCATGCCTATGTCGTCGCGGTGGATGCCGACGGAGGTGTGCTTGACAATCTCGTCATGGCGTCGCGCCTCGTCGAGGAGTTTCTGCATGTCGGTTCCCTCGCGGTTGAGGCCGCTCTGGTAACTGAGGCTGACCTTCTCGCCGCTGCCGGCTATTGCCTCGTAGTATCTGTCGAAAATTTCTGTCAGCTCCGCTATCCGGCGGCTGCGGACGGCGTGGATGTATGTTGCAGCCATGTCCATGACCGATTCGAGGGCGGCATAAAGGTTGGCATCCACGCAACCCTCGCGCAGCAGGCGGTTGCGCTGTTCGAGGGAGCGGGTGTAGCGTATGAGGTGGTCGAGGTATACGGGGTCACTCTGCGAAATGACCACGTCCATCCAGTGGCGCCTCTCCTCGCCGCTCTCGCGGATGAGGTCGATGTCCTGCGGGGCCACCATGACCAAGGGGAAGCTCCCTATGTGGGAGCTGAGGCGGTCATACTCCTTGCCGCCACGTTTGAGGGTCTTGCGCCGTGTGACGGAGAGGCCGAGGGTCAGTTCCTCGTCAATGCCTTTGCGGACATAGCGCCCGCGGGCTATGGCGAAGTCCTCGCCGCGGCGTATGAGCATCTTGTCGGGGATGCGCGAGAAACTTTTGCAGAAGCTGAGAAAGTATATGGCATCCAGCATGTTGCTCTTGCCCATACCGTTGTTGCCGAGGAAGCAGTTGACTTTCCCCGAAAGCTCAAGCCGCGCCTCCGGGATGTTTTTGAAATTGGTAAGTGTCAGTTCCTCAAGTTTCATCGTGCATCAGTCAATGATTTCTTTGCAAAATTAGTGATTTTGGACGTGTATAGCAAATTTGATGCCTGTTCCATAAATGACTCGAAGAGTCTGAACAAGAGAAACCCCAGGGTAAGCGAAGCGATGCCTGGGGTTTCTCTTGCTAAAGGTCTTCGACCTATTTGTTTTAAAAGGTTTTAAATACTCTTACTTCCCTGCGATTTCCATTATGATTTTGGGGATATCGGTGTTGTCGTTGAAGGATGCGAATTTTTCGGCTCCGACACCGATTGCATAGACGGGGACGAGGCCGCCGGTGTGTCCGCCGGTGGTCCAGCCGAGGCCCGTGAAGCTGTCGAGGACGTTGAAGACTTTTACGGCAAACTCGCTGAAGTTGTTGTAGAGTGTCTTGGTGTCGACACCCTCGCGGCGCACGACGCAGCGGTCAAACAGTTCCTTGAGCTGCTCGGTCTGCTGTTCGGTCACGGGGACATGGGTCCAGAATCCGAGCTTCTCGGTGAGGAATTCCTTCATGTCGTCCCATTTGTAGACGCGGCGCGAGTTGAGGAGCGAGCGGCAGTAGTCCGAAAACTCGTCTTTGGAGATTTTCTGGTGGTCGTAGTAGTGGAGTTTGAGATTGTAGCCCACGGAGTTGTTCGCAAGGCCCATGCCGCCGGTCTCGTGGTCGGCTGTCACGACGATGAGTGTCTCGTCGGGGTGCGCGAGATAGAAATCGTAGGCAATCTTGAGGGCTTCCTGGAAGTTGATCACCTCCTTGATGACTGTGCCGCCGTCGTTGGCATGGCCGGCATGGTCAATATTGCCCCCCTCGACCATCATGAAGAAGCGGTCGCGGCCGTTGCGCTGGAGATGTTTCAGACATGCTTCTGTCATGACCGGGAGGGTCAGCGCCCCGGGGATTGAGTCGATGGTGAAGCCGATGTTGGATATGCGGACCGAGTCGGGCGAGAGCATGAGGACGCGGCGGGAGGTGATGGTGTCCATCCCTTCTGCCCCGCGGATGACGCGGACATTGTTTTCGGCAAAGATTTCGAGAAGGTCGGTGGGCTGCTTGGTCTTCTTGTCGCGGGTGCCGCGGAGGTTGGAGCCACCGATGAAGTCGTAGCCGCAGGAGGCTGCCTCCTTGCCGATTTCGTAGTACATCGAGCGGGAGGGGACGTGGGCATAGAAGGCTCCGGGATTGGCGTCGTCGGGGTAGACGGAGGTGACGAGGCCCACGCCGTAGCCGTCGTCAAAGAGTGTCTTGGCTATCGAGGTCACGGCCGTGGTGTCGGGGGTGACGCCGAGCATACCGTTGCGGGTCTTGTTGCCTGAAGCGAGGGCCGTGCCTGCCGCAGCGGAGTCGGTTACCGGGGAGGAGGCGGAGTAGGATGTGGCCACGGATGCAACCGGGAACTGCATCATGAGGAGATTGTCGGTGTTGCCGAGGACAGTGCGGTTGTAGGCTTCGGCGCCCATTACCTGTCCCATTCCCATGCCGTCACCGATGTAGTAGAAGATATACTTTGGCTGTGCGGCGAAGAGAGCCGTGCTTGCGAACAGGGCTGCGAGAGCTGAGGTAAACCTGTGTTTCATGGAGTCGTAAGTATTGTTTTATGGTTTTTTAACTATTGAATTTTAATATTTCGTCAATCGGGTGGCGGGAGTTGGAGAGCCGGGGAACCTTGCGCTGGCCGCCGAGCTTGCCGGTCGAGGCGAGCCAGCGGTCAAATACTCCATTCTTGCCGGGGATGACTGTGAGGGGGTCGAGGAAGATGCCGTGGCTGCGTTTGGCTTCATAGTCGCTGTTCTCGCTCTGGAGGGCGAGGTCGAGCCGGGTGGCAAACTCGCTGAGCGAGGCCGGTTCGCGGTTGAATTCGATTAGCCATTCATGGCGTCCGCGCGAGTGGTCCGAGGCATATACGGGGGCAGCCGTGTAGTTGGCTATCTCGCAGTCAAGCTCGCGGCACACGCGGGTGAGCGCGGCCTCGGCGTTCTGCACCATCAGCTCCTCGCCGAAGGCGTTGATGTAGCTCTTGGTGCGCCCCGATATGGTGATTTTCAGCGGATCGACGCTCTCGATGCGGACGGTGTCGCCGAGCGGGTAGCGCCAAAGACCGTTACATGAGCTGATGACCATTGCATAGATCTCCCCCTCCTCCACCTCCCATGCGGGGATGATTTCGGGGCGGTCGGAGTCGGCATCCTCTATGGGGATGAATTCGAAGAAGGTGCCGCAGTCGAGCAGCAGGAGCATCGAGCGATCGTCGACGGCGTTTTGGAGCGCGAAGAAGCCCTCGGAGGCGTTGTAACATTCGAGGTAGCGCATCCGCGGGGCGGTTATGTGACTGTACTGCTCGCGGTAAGGCTCCATAGAGATGCCCCCGTGGAAGAAGACTTCGAGATTGGGCCAGACGTCGTGGATTGTCGTCGCCCCGCGGCTCTCTATCACCTTCTTAAGCACCGTCAGGAACCACGATGGGACCCCTGAGATGTTGGTGATGTCCTCCCCTGCCGAGGCTTCGACGAGGGCCGGGAGCTTGACGGCCCAGTCCTCCAAGAGGGCTGTCGACTTCGAGGGGACGCGGAAAAGGTTGGCGATTGGGTTTATATTGTCAATGAGGTTGGCCGAGAGGTCGCCCACCCTGGCTCCCGCTTTGAGTTGCAGTTCGTTGGCAAAGCTTCCTCCGAGGATGAAGCTCTTGCCTGAGAAGATGCGGCTGTCGGGGTAGAGGTTGAGATAGTGGGCCACTACGTCGGAGCCGCCTCTGTAGTGCGAGCGCCGGAAGGACTCGGGGGTGACGGGGATGTATTTGCTCTTGCCGTCGGAGGTGCCAGACGACTGGGCGAAGTTGCGTGTCAGCCCCGGCCAGAGTACGTCCCTCTCTCCATTAATCATTCTCATGACCCAGGGTCGTAGCGAGGCGTAGGGGACGGGGACGGGCAGAGCGCGGCGGAAGTCGTCGTAGCTCCGGGCCTGCGAGAGGCCGTATTCAGCACCCCATCGGGTCTGGCGCAGAGCGCCCAGGAGCCGGTCGAGTTCCCGGAGTTGTACGCCGCGTGTGTCGCCCCTCCATGAGAGCGAGGCGTCGACCCTGTGCTTGAACAGCAGGCGTGCGAAGGGGGTGAAATTCATTTGTCGTATAGTATTTTAGTCGTCATGACAGCCGGGCTGCGGGGGTCAGAGCTCGTCGGGGTGTTTGCGGTAATATTCTTTGAGCAGAGGCCCAATGTTGAAATAGAAGCCTCCCTTCTTCTTGCCCGCGGAGTCCTTGACAGTGATGTATTCGTAGGAAGGGTCGTAGAAGACGTGGTCGTCGACGGTGTAGTCCATCATGTTGAGCAGGACATACTCATGTTGCGGCTCGATGACATACCATGCGTTTTCCTCGTCCTGTCCCGTGCCGGTGGATACTATGGCCATGAGCAGGTAGTTGAGCTTGTATTGCCATATGTTTGCGAGGTTTGTCTTCCCCTTTTCGCGGAGGGCGTTGATTAGCATCACCATTTCGCCGAGGTTGAAGGGATTGTCGGCAAGGGCCTTTTCGGCGTAGGCTATGACGGAGTCACACTCCTGGCGCGTCAGCTTGTTGGAGCGGTTGAGGACATTGTATTTGATGTCGCGCTGCGAGGAGCGGTAGGGGTTGTAGTCCTCCTGAAACATGTAGCCGAGGTAGAGGTGGCGGTATTTGTCGATTTTCATCAGCGTGTCGTTGCGCTGAAACTCCTGCATGAGGCGGGGATAGTAATATGGCGACTTGCTGTCGAGGGTCTCGAGGCGGATTTTGTCGAGGTCGGGCTTCTCGCGCTTGAGCTTGTTGATCTGTGCGACCGCCCCGGTCGAGGCGAGGAGCAGGGTGACGAATAGTGATATTATAAGACGCATGTTGTTTGCCTGGTTAGTGGGTTGAGGATTAGCTTGACGGTCTCAGACCAACATCATCAGGGTAATCCACTGTAGGCAGGTGCCGATGATACAGATAATGATGATTGCCGGAAGACCTTTGGCACAAAGATAGTTTAAAAATTTGGAAGAAGGAAATTCCATTACTTTTCCTGCCGGAGTGCGGCTGTAGGCTATCCCTCCGAGTATGGCACCGGCCACCGCGCCTATAATCATCCATCCGTGCGATATGACCATGCCGACGAAGGCTCCCGCGAGGGCCGCGCCGGCTATGTAGCCCACGCCCCGGCGCGAGTCGACGACCGCCTTGGGCAGCATATGGCCGAGGGCTATGACGATAAGCGCCGCTATACCCCAGAAAACCAGTGCCGTCACCGGGACAGACGGGAGGGTGAAGGCAATCCCGAGCATACCCGCATAGGCCGCCACAACGGCATAGCGGTTGGACATAAATGTAAGTACCAGTCCCCCGATGATGAGGAGGAAGAATATCGCAAGTATTATAGCCAAGGCTATTGAAGTAGTACCCATAAATAGTTTGTTGATTTTAACGAGGAAACCTTTGGTCGAGACAGTCGCCCAGGCGCACTTTCTCACTTATTTTTAACGTTGGTCTAATGTGGATTGTTGTTTTCTGGGACAAAAAAGCTACCGTTGGAGACAATTAATTGTTTTGTTGCTGAAAAAAAGATAATTTTGTGTTTTAAAATGAAATATAATGGAAGATAAGTCGAGATACATACGGTCTTTCAATGTCGAAGGACTCTGGGACAGAATCAATATCCGCTGGGAGGGCATCAACGACGATGTCAATATCCTTGTGGGCATCAACGGTTGCGGAAAGACCACACTGCTTAATCTTATCTATGACTATTATTCGGGGCAGAAATTGAAGAAGGGTCTTGTGAAGTCGGTCTTTGGCAACGAAATAAGCAGTCCGATGGGCTTCATACGTTCATTTGACGTCCCGTCCAATGCGCGTCGGAAGACTGAGAGCAATTTGCTTCAGGAATTGAAATATGTCATCAACCAGAATGGCGAGGGAAGCTCTTTTTTCGACTATAGGATGAAGATGCTCAACTATCCCGAGCAATCTGATAAGATTCGTAGTCGCATAGAGTGTTTCTTTTCCACAATCGACTCCCTTTTCGGCGAGACGGGTAAAAAAGTATCAATTGATCCCAAGACAAATACATTGGCCTTCTCGATAAAGGGTAATAATGGTGATTTGATCCAGCTTGACCAACTTTCCTCTGGGGAAAAACAGCTGCTACTCATACTGACAACTGTATTTTTGCAAGATGAGAAACCCTCGGTGCTCCTTATGGACGAACCTGAAATCTCGCTCCATATAAGCTGGCAGGACAGCCTCGTCAGTATGCTTAGGAAACTTAACCCTGAGTGCCAGTTGATTATCACGACTCATTCCCCTAACATTTTTGCAAACGGATGGGAGGATAAGATTGTGTTTTTGGAAGATTTGGAAAGCTGAATGAGTTATGGCTGCTGACAAGGAAGCGTTTTATAGGCTGGCTGCGCGCAGTCATGATGCCTCTACCCAGATCTACAGGGTGGATTCGGTGGTTCATGTCGAAGACGAGGATGATATTTGGTTCTGGCAGAAGATTTTGTCGCGATACCGTGGCGGGCGCTATAAATTTCGTACAGCAACTGTCAATGAACATGGCAATAAGACTACTGGTTGCGCGCAGTGTCTGAAATACAGGAATTATCTTTCGCAGAGATTCTTTGTGTGCATTGACAGCGACTTGCGCTACTTGCTTGATGAGGATATATCTGCTGAAAATGGCATCTTGCAGACTTACGCATATTCCTGGGAAAACCATTGTGTCTTTGCCGAAAGTTTGCAGGAGACATTTGACGAATTTACAGGCAAAGGCTCTGAATTCGACTTCGTGGAATTTTTAAGGCGTTATTCAGCGATTGTCTACGAACCATTCCTGCTGATGCTCTACCAGGAGCGTGAGGGACTGAATGATTTTGACCGCGAGAAGTTCAGAGCGTTGATTACTCTGACATATCGAAAGGGTGATGAAGCCGGTAATGGCAGAGCCTTTCTTGAACGTCTGCAATCCGGCCTGGCAAAGGAGGCGGAAGTTGTCAAGCAAAATTGTGATTTCAACTTTGAAGAAGAATCCGCTCGTTACGCAGCAAAAGGCCTCGGCGTCGACAATGCATATCTCTATGTTCGTGGCCATTGTCTGTACAACTCCATTGTTTCCATAGGGAAAAAGCTGTGCATAGGCACAGGTGTGGACTTTGAGCAAAACATTTTGAAATCCGAGCCGGCTTTTGAACAGTATGATGCAATGAATCGGATAAAGGATGATGTAGGGCGGCTTAACGGATTGAGAAGAAGTAATATAGATTCATAAACTCATGCTTTTCTCGGCGCATGGTTTCCTGTGTTGGAAAAAGTTTATAACTTTGTAAGTTAAACGACGATTTTTCAAAAAATAAGTATCTTTAAAAAATTAGTTAATACATTCGATTATGTTACGCCGCAGGCCT
>CAJUIX010000010.1 GCA_910586665.1 uncultured Duncaniella sp. | reverse complement strand
GGAATGTTGCCGTGCTTCTTTGCGGGGTTGACAACCTTCTTCGTGGCGAGCTGCTGGAGTGCGCGGATCACGCGGAAGCGGGTGTTGCGCGGTTCGATCACGTCGTCGATGTAGCCGTAGCGTGCAGCATTGTAGGGGTTGCAGAAGAGCTTGTTGTACTCCTCTTCCTTCTCCTGGAGCACCTTTGCGGGATCCTCGGCTGCCTTGGCTTCCTTGGCATAGAGGACTTCGACAGCGCCTGCGCCACCCATGACAGCGATTTCGGCTGTAGGCCATGCGTAGTTCATGTCGCCGCGGAGCTGCTTGCAGGACATCACGATGTGGCTGCCGCCGTAGCTCTTGCGGAGTGTCACAGTCACCTTGGGCACGGTGGCCTCGCCGTAGGCGTAGAGAAGCTTGGCACCGTGGAGAATCACGCCGTTGTACTCCTGGCCTGTTCCGGGGAGGAAGCCGGGGACGTCGACAAGTGTCACCAGAGGAATGTTGAAGGCGTCGCAGAAGCGGACGAAGCGTGCGCCCTTGCGCGATGCGTTGCTGTCAAGCACGCCTGCGAGGTATTTGGGCTGGTTGGCCACGAGGCCGACCGCCTGGCCGTTGAAGCGGGCGAAGCCGATGATGATATTCTTGGCGTAGTCGCGCTGGATTTCAAGGAATTCTCCGTTGTCGACTATGGCGTTGATTACCTCATACATGTCGTAGGGGCGGTTGGCCGAGTCGGGGATGATTTCGTTGAGAGAGTCCTCGAGGCGGTCAATCGGGTCGTTACATTCAACCAGCGGGGGCTCTTCGAGGTTGTTCTGGGGGATGTAGCTGAAGAGTTTGCGGATGATGCGCAGAGTCTCCTCGCCGTCCTCGGCTGCGAAGTGGGCCACGCCGCTCTTCTGTGAGTGAACCATAGCGCCGCCGAGGGCTTCCTGGCTCACGTCCTCGCCTGTCACGGTCTTCACCACCTTCGGGCCGGTAAGGAACATGTAGCTGATGCCCTTGGTCATGATTGTGAAGTCGGTGAGCGCGGGTGAATATACGGCGCCGCCGGCGCAGGGGCCGAGGATGCCTGAAATCTGGGGGATGACGCCTGATGCGAGGATGTTGCGCTGGAAGATTTCAGCGTAGCCAGCGAGGGCGTTGATGCCTTCCTGGATGCGTGCGCCGCCTGAGTCGTTGAGACCGATTACGGGGGCGCCCATCTTCATGGCCATGTCCATGATCTTGCAGATCTTGAGGGCCATAGTCTCGCTCAGAGAGCCGCCGAACACGGTGAAGTCCTGTGCGAAGATATAGACGAGGCGGCCGTCGATTGTGCCGTAGCCGGTGACTACGCCGTCGCCGAGGTAGCTCTTCTTTTCCTGTCCGAAGTTGTGGCAACGGTGACGGACAAACATGTCGATTTCCTCAAAAGAACCTTCGTCGAGAAGCTGGGCGATACGCTCGCGGGCAGTATATTTGCCTCTCTCATGCTGTTTCTGAATGGCTTTTTCACCGCCACCCAAGCGAGCTTCTTCGCGAAGGGCGATAAGCTCTTTTACTTTTTCAAGCTGGTTACTCATCTGTTTATGATAAGAGTGTGTATGTGTTTGGATTTTATTGATTATTCCTTACTTGTTGGGGTCCTCACAGAGTTCGATGAGGGTTCCGCAGGTCGATTTCGGGTGGAGGAAGGCGATGTTGAGGCCTTCGGCACCCTTGCGGGGGGCCTTGTCGATGAGGCGGCAGCCCTTTGCCTCTACTTCGGCGAGAGCGTTGGCCACGCCGTCCTCGATAGCGAAGGCGATGTGCTGGATTCCCCCGCGTCCGCCGTTGTTGGCGATGAACTTGGAGATGGCGCTTTCAGGCGAGGTGCCTTCGAGCAGCTCGATCTTTGTCTGGCCTACCTTGAAGAAGGCAGTGCGTACTTTCTGGTCTTCAACTTCCTCAATGGCAAAACATTTAAGGCCGAGAGTGTTTTCGTAGAAGGCGATTGCTTCTTTGAGATTGGGCACAGCGATGCCCACATGTTCGATGTGTGAAATATCCATGATAGTTTGATTGGTGTGAATTTTTTATGGGGGTTAAAACATACTGCTAACGGTGAAAGGTGGCACTTCTGAAGCGTGCCGGCCTTTCACCGTTGCAAATTTAATGATAAAATCGGGGATGGCAAATTTATAATTACCGAAAAATCAATAATTATGTCTGTTTTGCCATAGGATTATACAATATTTCCTCTATCAGGCTTTTGCCTCCACCGCCGCGCGCTCGATTGCGAGGCCGCGTTTGTAGTTTTCGATGTAGACGTTGAAGCCTTCGACATCCTCGGGCACGGGGGCAATCTCGGTGCCGGCATCGCCGAGGAATACGGAGTCGTTGAGGAAGCCCGCGAGCGAGAGTCCCTTCTCATTGTTGACGAGGTAGGAGGCGAGCAGCGCGATGCCCCATGCTCCACCCTCGCCGGCGGTCTCCATGACGGAAATCGGTGAGTTGAGCGCGGCTGCGAGCAGACGCTGGCCCACACCCTTGGTCTTGAAGAGTCCGCCGTGGCCGGTGATGCGGTCCACCTCGACCTTCTCCTCGTTGAAGAGGATGTCGTTGCCGATTTTCAACACGCAGACAGCGGCGTAGATGTTGGCACGCATGAAGTTGGCGAGGTTGAACTTGTCGGAAGCCGAGCGGACAAAGAGGGGACGCCCTTCGGCAAGGCCTGTGATTGGCTCGCCGGAGAAGTAGTTGTACGAGAGAAGTCCTCCGCAGTCGGGGTCGCCGTTGAGGGCGTTGTTGTAGAGGAGGCCGTAGACCTGGTCCATGTTGACGGGGATGCCGAGCAGCTGCTGGTACTCCTTGAAGAGGCCCACCCAGGCGTTGAGGTCGGAGGTGCAGTTGTTGCAGTGCACCATTGCGACGAGGCTGCCGTCAGGGGTGGTGACCATGTCAATCATCTCGTAAGGTTTCGACAGTTCCTTCTCGAGCACAATCATTGAGAATGACGATGTGCCGGCCGAGACGTTGCCTGTGCGCTGCAGTACGGCGTTGGTGGCGACCATGCCTGTCCCGGCGTCACCTTCGGGGGGACAGAAGGGGATGCCTGCCTTGAGGTGGCCTGAGACGTCGAGACGCTTGGCTCCCTCCTCGGTCAGACGGCCTGCGTCCTCTCCGGCTGAGAGGACTTTTGGCATGATGTCGAGGAGCTTCCAGGGATAGGCCTTGGGAGCCACGAGATTGTCGAACTTGGCGACCATCTCTGCCGAGTAGTCCTTGGTGGCGGGGTCGATTGGGAGCATACCCGATGCGTCGCCGACGCCGAGGACCTTGCTTCCGGTGAGTTGCCAGTGGATGTAGCCTGCGAGTGTCGTGAGGTAGTCGATGTCCTTGACATGCTCCTCGCCGTCGAGTATGGCCTGGTAGAGGTGGGAGATACTCCAGCGGAGGGGAATGTTGTAGACGAACAGTTCCGACAACTCAGCTGCGGCCTTGCCGGTGTTGGTGTTGCGCCAGGTGCGGAAGGGAGCGAGGATGGCCTCGTCCTTGCCGAAAGGCATGTAGCCGTGCATCATGGCGCTGATGCCGATAGCGGCGAGGCTCTCAATCTCTATGCCGTAAAGCTCGCGGACATTGGCGCGGAGGTTGGCGTAGCAGTCCTGGAGTCCGTACCATATGGCCTCGATGCTGTAGGTCCAGAGACCGTCGGCAAGCTGGTTTTCCCAGTCGTGGCATCCCTGGGCTATGGGCTTGTTCTCTCCGTCGATGAGGACGGCCTTGATGCGGGTCGAGCCGAACTCGATGCCGAGGATTGCCTTGCCCTGCTCGATGGTTGATTTGGGATCTGATTTCATCGGAGGGGGAGCTTAGAGATAGAGTGACTTGTTGAGCATGTAGTATACCTCGCCCATGCGGAGCGAGTTCTTGAACGACTCGATGGTGGTGTCCTTGTCGATATGGACCATCTCGATGCCTGCGATTTCGGCATAGTCTTCCCAAAATTCGGGAGTGACGGCATAGGAGAAGCATGAGTGATGAGTGCCGCCGGCGAGAATCCATGCGCTTGCGCCTGTCGCGAAGTCAGGCATGGGAATCCAGAGGGCTGATGCGACGGGGAGTTTGGGGAGGGGTTTGGACTTGATGCACTCGACGTCGTTGACGATGAGGCGGAAGCGGTTGCCCATATCGACCACGGTTGCGGTCACGCCGTTGCCGGGTTTGGATGTGAAGACGAGGCGCGCGGTCTGCGACTTGCGGTAGCCGATGCCGAGGAAGTGGACTTCGAGGCGCGGACGTTCCTCTGCGATGAGGGGGCATACCTCGAGCATGTGTGACTGGAGGATTGAGCTCTGCTTGCCGTCGAAGTTGAGGGTGTAGTCCTCGAGGAAGGAGCATCCGCCTTCCATGCCGCGGGTCATTACCCAGAGAGTGCGGTAGAGAGCGGCGGACTTCCAGTCACCCTCGGCACCGAAGCCGTAGCCCTCGGCCATGAGGCGTTGCGATGCGAGACCGGGAATCTGGTCGAAGCCGCGGCCTGTCACGTCGATGTCGGCGTCGCCGAGGTCGTCAAAGTTGGTGGTGAAGCCCTTGGCACCCTTGTCCTTGAGCATTGCGCGGAGTGTAAGTTCGGCCTTTGCGGAGTTCCAGACCTTGCGGTAGGCCTCGGTCGACTTGTCCTCGAGGGCGGAGTCGTGGGTATAGAGGCGGAAATATTCTTCGACGAGGGCGTCGACGTCGGCATCCTTCACGGCCTGGAAGTAGGGCATGAGGGAGCTGAAGGGCATGTAGTCCACATGGTAGCCGAGGCGGATTTCAGCTTCGACCTTGTCGCCGTCGGTCACGGCAACGTTGTTCATCTGGTCGCCGAGTCGGATGATGAGCATGTCCTGTGCGTCAGCCCAGCCCACGCAGACGCGCTGCCATACGGCGATGCGCTTCAGTGTCTCGGGGTCTTTCCAGTAGCCGGTGACAACCTTGCGGCGCACACGCATGCGGGCGCATATGTGGCCGAACTCGCGGTCGCCGTGGGCGCTTTGGTTGAGGTTCATGAAGTCCATGTCGATGCTGTCCCAGGGTATTTCGGCATTGTACTGGGTGTGGAAGTGGAGGAGGGGCTTGGAGAGGACCTTGAGGCCGTGGATCCACATCTTGGCGGGTGAGAAGGTGTGCATCCAGGTGATGATACCTGCACAGCGGGGGTCGTTGTTGGCAGCCTTCATGATGTCCTCTACCTCGTGGGAGGAGTTGGCGGTGCCTTTGTAGACAACCTTCACGGGAAGGAGGCCCGAGTTGTTGAGGCCGTCGACCATTTCCTTAGAGTGAGAATCTACTGCCACCACTGCGTCGCCTCCGTAGAGGAGTTGTGCGCCGGTGACCCACCATATTTCATAGTTTGAGTACATAGCTTGATTTGTTTTTTAGGTTGTTGGTATGAATGTTATTGTTTTAGATTTTGAATTTTGGGTGAGAGAGGTAGGCGTGGTCGTTGAAGCGGTAGAGGTAGGCTCCACGACGGGAGTTTGTCTTGTCGATAAACTCGGTCTTTTCAATGCAGTCGGTCTCGGCGACGCGCTTGCGGAAGTTACGCTTGTCAAGCGGCTCGCCGAGTATGGTCTCATAGAGCGACTGGAGCTGTGTGAGGGTGAACATGGCCGGCAGGAGGTTGAATCCGATAGGCTCGTGGGTCAGCTTGGTGCGTATGAGCCGCAGTGTCTCCCTCACCATGTCGGGATGGTCGAATCCAAGCTCGGGGAGGTTGTTGATGTCGACCCAGACGGCCTCATGGGTGCTTAGAAGCTCGAGGTTATACTCGTCGGGGCCAAGGAGGGCGTAGTAGGCGATGGAAATCACCCTCTCCCCCGGGTCGCGTCCGATGGCGCCGAAGGCGTGGACCTGCTCCATGTAGATGTCTTCAAGCCCCGTCAGCTGCCTGAGCACGCGGCGGGCGGCGTCGTCTACACTCTCATCCTCTTGAACGAAGCCTCCCATGACCGACCACTTGCCTTTTTCAGGCTCGAAACGGCGCTTGGTGAGGAGAAGACAGAGCTTCCCCTCGACCAGGCCGAAGATTATGCAGTCGACCGAGACATAGAAACGCGGATTGTTGGAGTAGAACATCGTCATCTTTGTCGGGGCTTGTCCGGGATTACCAGAAGTAGATGTAGAAGGCAACTGTGATGCCGAGGATGATTACAGAGTTGATAACGTCCCAGTGGTTCCAGCTTGCACGAGTGGCGGCGCGCTGCTCTGCGGTCGATGTGCCGAACACGAGACCCTGGATTTTCTCTGGAGCCGGAGCCTTGGTGAGGAGCGATACGATGACGCCCACTGCGAGGCAGAACACGAGCATCCAGCCACAGAAGAAGAGCCAGTTGCAGTCGTAGAAAATGTATTGGAACCAGCTGCCGTCGCCGTCGGGGAGTGTGCCGGCGTTGCTGTAGTAAACCTTGGCGCCGAGGCGGGTGAGTCCGATGATGAGACCTGAGAGAAGGGCCCACATGCCGCCCTGGGCAGATGCACGCTTCCAGAGGATGCCGATGAGGAAGGCTGCCGCGATGCCCGGAGCGAGCACTGACTGCACATCCTGGAGGTAGAGGTAGAGCACGTCGCCGACAGAGCGCATCACGGGAATCCAGAGGATGCCGAGAACCACGATGACCACTGTGGCAATCTGGCCGATGTGCACGAGCTTCTTGGGGTCGGTGTCGGGTTTATAGCGCTGGTAGAAGTCGATTGTGAAGAGGGCTGCCGAGGAGTTGAAGAGCGAGGCGAGCGACGACATGAGGGCTGCGAGGATACCGCACACGATGAGGCCCTTCACGCCGGCAGGGAGCAGCTTGGCCACGAGGGTGGGGAAGGCTGCGTCGGAGTTGACGTTGCCGTTGGCGAGCATCGGGAGGAAGCCTTCGCCGCCGGCTGCGATAGAGTTCTGGTGGATTGCGAAGGCAATCATGCCGGGGATGAGGAAGAGGAACACGGGGAGGAGCTTGAGGTAGGCGCCGAAGATTGTGCCTCGGCGGGCTTCCTTCTCATCCTTGCCGGAGAGGACGCGCTGGACGATGAACTGGTCGGTACACCAGTACCAGAAGCCGATGACTGCCGAGCCGATGAGTGCGCCGAGCCAGGGATACTGTGCGTCGTTGTTGTCACGGATGAGGTTGACCATAGTGTCGCCATACTCATTGACCTTGACGCTGGAGCAGATACGCATCATTTCGTCCCAGCCGCCGAGTTCCTTGAGGCCGAGCACGAGGATGATGAGCGAGCCGAGGAGGAGAATCGGGGTCTGGAGCACTGAGGTGTAGAGCACTGACTTCATACCGCCGAAGATAGTATAGAGGGCGGTGAGGAGCACGAGGCCGATAGCTGCAATCCAGAAGAAGTCGATGCCCCAGAGGGTCTCGATGCCGAACACCTGCTGGAACACGAGGCCGCCGGCATAGACGGTCACGGCCACCTTGGTGAGCACATAGCTGATGAGCGAGATAGTGGCAAGAATCGTGCGCGACTGGGGATTGAAGCGCTTTTCGAGGAACTCAGGCATGGTGTAGACCATAGAGCGGGTGTAGAAGGGGACGAATACCCAGCCGAGGAGAAGAATCATCCATCCCTGGATTTCCCAGTGGGCCATAGCCATGCCTGACGAGGCGCCTGAGCCGGCAAGGCCGATGAGGTGTTCGGAACCGATGTTTGAAGCGAAAATCGAGGCGCCGATTGCAATCCATGTGGCGTCCTTGCCGCCGAGGAAGTAGTCAGCGGCATCATTCTGTTTTTGGCGCATCACCCAGAGGATGACGCCGACGAGAGCCAGGGCAAATATGCCGATGACAATCCAGTCAAGTAATGCCATAATTTACTGTAAAATATTTAAGGTGTTAGAATTGTGATGAAATTTCGTTGGTGTCTATCCCTTATTTGTCAGTGCCGAAGGCGAAGACGGTGTGGCTGCGGTAGGTCTGTCCGGGACGAAGCTCTGTCGATGGCCATTCGGGCTTGTTGGGGCTGTCGGGGTAGTGCTGAGTCTCGAGGCAGAGGCCTGCGTGCTGGCCGTAGACCTTACCCTTCTTGCCGGTGATTGTGCCGTCGAGGAAGTTGCCCGAATAGAACTGGATGCCTGGCTCGTCGGTGTAGACTGTGAGGACGATGCCGCTTGCAGGCGAGGTGAGGACGGCTGCTGGAGCATTGATGTCACCCTTGGTGTCGAGCACCCAGTTGTGGTCGAAGCCGTTGCCGTTGCGCACCTGCTCGTCATCGGCAGCAATGTCCTTTCCGACAGCCTTGGGGGTGGTGAAGTCCATAGGTGTGTCCTTGACGGGGCGGATCTCGCCGGTGGTCATGTAGGTCGAGTCGACCGGGGTGAATGATGAGGCATTGATCTGGAGTACGTCGGACTCGACGGTGCTTGCGGGGTCGCCTGAGAGGTCGAAATATGCGTGGTTGGTCATGTTGATGACGGTAGGCTTGTCGGTGACGGCCTCGTAGTCGATTCCGAGGCGGTTGTCAGAGCTGAGGGTGTATGTGACCTTGGCTGTGACGTTGCCAGGGAAGTTGTTGTCACCGTCGGGCGACTGGATTGTGAGCACGAGAGTTGAATCGTTGGGCTGCTCGGCCTCGTAGACCTGGTATTGCCATCCTGTCGGACCTCCGTGGAGGCAGTGGCCGAAGTTGTTGGTCGGGAGCTGGACGGTGTCGCCGTCAATCACGAAGCGTCCCTTGTCGATGCGGTTGGCGTAGCGTCCGATAGAGGCGCAGAAGTCGGTCTGGTTGTTCTCGGGGAAGTAGGGGGCGATGCTGTCGAAGCCGAGGACCACGTCGCGCAGCTCTCCGTCGCGGTCGGGAACCATCAGCGATACGATGCGGCCTCCGAAATTGGTGATGCAGGCCTCCATGCCGTTGGCATTTTCGAGAGTGTAGAGGGCGGTTGGTTTTCCATTGTACTCACCGACAAAGTCAGCAGGGTTTATGCCTGATTTTGTGAGGGTGGCTTCCTTCTGATTGCATGAAGTGGCAATCATCATGAGTCCGGCGCCGAGGGCGGCCATGTGAGGTAGGATCCTTTTCATGGTTGATGAATTGAGAGTTTGAGTGGTTTATTATGTGATTTTTTATAGTCGGTTCATGCAGTGGGTACAATAAGTGTGAAAAGTACACTTATTTTCGTCGGCAAATATACAACACCTTGGAAATCTGACAAAATAAATCGCTATGTTGTATAACATAAAAAGCTCCGCGACACTGAATTTTCAGTCGCGGAGCCATGTGCGGGTGTGGAATGTCTCTTTTCTTACGGGACAGTCCGCTAATCTTCTTTGGATCGGTTCTTGGCTTTTGATTTAGATTTCGTGGCCGATGAATCCATGTCCTTCTCTTCTTGAAGGTCGATTTCGTTGCGGTTGTGGTCGAGGACCTTGTATTGCAGATAAGCGAGCGACTCGTCTGGGACGATGCGGAAGTTGAATCCGAATTCGAGCTGCCAGCGGCGGTAGAGTGACGGGAAGCCTTTTTTTAGATAGGCCGACACGAATGGATGCACATAGAGGATAAAATTCTTTACTTTCAGTGTATTGACAAGATAGTCGAGTTTTTCGTGCAGTGTGTCGGTGAACAGGAGCGAGGGTCTGACCTCGCCTTTGCCGTGGCATGACGGACATTCTTCGGAGGTGTCGATGTCGAGGGCGGGGCGCACTCGTTGGCGTGTGATCTGCATCAGGCCGAATTTGCTCAGGGGCAGGATGTTGTGGCGCGCGCGGTCGTTGGCCATCACTTCGCGCATGTGCTCGTAGAGCTTCTGGCGGTGTTCGGCCTTGTTCATGTCGATGAAGTCGATGACGATGATGCCGCCCATGTCGCGCAGTCGGAGCTGTCGCGCGATTTCGTCGGCGGCGCGGAGATTGACCTCGAGCGCGTTGCTTTCCTGGTCGGGGGCTGCCTTGGAGCGGTTGCCGGAGTTGACGTCGATGACATGCAGCGCCTCGGTGTGCTCGATGATAACGTATGCACCTGACTTGAACGACACTGTCTTCCCGAATGACGATTTTATCTGACGGGTGATGTTGAAGTGGTCGAAGATGGGGACGCTGTCTTCATAGAGTTTGACGATGTCGTGGCTTTCGGGCGAGATGAGGTCGACATATTTCGATATCTGGCTGAAAATTTCCTTGTCGTTGACATGGATGCTCTCGAAGGTGGGGCTGAAGACGTCGCGCAGCATACCGACGATGCGGCTCTCCTCCTCAAACACGAGGGCGGGCGCTGTGGCGGTGCGGGCTTTGGTAATGGTCTCTTCCCAGCAGCGGAGCAGGGTTTTCAGCTCGTGGTGAAGGTCGCGCACGCTCTTGCCTTCGGCCGAGGTGCGGATTATCACTCCGAAATTTTTTGGCTTGATGCTCTCGATTAATTGCCGCAGACGGAGTTTCTCCTCCGTCGTCTTGATTTTCTGCGAAATAGAGATTTTGTCGCCGAAGGGAATCAGGACCATGTAGCGGCCCGTAAAGGTGATTTCTGTCGTCAGGCGCGGGCCTTTGGAAGATATCGGCTCCTTGACGATCTGCACCAGGAGTTCCTGGCCGGGTTCGAGCACCTCGGTAATCGAGCCGTGCTTGTCGATGTCGGGCAGGCGTTTGATTTTAGATACGGAGGTCTCTGATTTTTTGTCGGCGAGCGCGGCCTTGAGGAAGGCCGAGTAGGTGGAAAATTGTGAACCGAGATCCAGGTAATGAAGAAAAGCGTCTTTCTCGTAGCCTACGTTGACGAAGGCTGCATTAAGACCCGGCATGAGTTTCTTGACTTTGGCCAGGTAAATGTCACCGACGGCGTAGGCGATGTTGCGCGACTCCTTCTGCAAGGAAACGAGCCGCGAGTCCTCAAGCAAGGCAATAGAGACCTCGCCGGGCTGTACGTCTACAATAAGTTCACTCTTCATTTGGTCGGTTTGTGATCTGTGAAAGATTCGGTGGGGGTGGGGGAGAGGCCGGAGGGACCGCTTGGGCCTGACGGGCGCCGGAAGCGGCGTGGTACGGCTCGCGTAACAACGCAAAGAACAAACCTTTTATGGTGCTTTCTTTCGGGTGCGCCTTTCAAGAGTTTGTTCTTCGTGTTATTTACGCAGCTACGCAAGAAGTTGCGAGGTATGGATACCTCTTATTATTTCTTCTTGTGACGATTTTTGCGAAGGCGTTTTTTACGCTTGTGAGTGGCCATCTTGTGACCTTTTCTTTTCTTTCCGCTTGGCATAGTTGGAATGTTGTTATATTATTGTTTGACAATAGGTTCTCTCTTATTTGAGGTCCTTCACTTCCTCCATGAACACCTTGGCGGGCTTGAAGGCGGGGATGCGGTGCTCGGGGATGATGATGGTGGTGTTCTTGGAGATGTTGCGGGCAGTCTTCTCTGAACGTACCTTGGTGATGAAGCTACCGAAGCCACGGAGGTATACATTCTCGCCGTGTGACAGAGACTCTTTCACTGTTTCCATGAACTTTTCGATGGTCTCGAGTACGTTGGCCTTGTCAATGCCGGTAGATTTCGAAATCTCGTTGACGATGTCAGCTTTAGTCATTACAATATTAAATTTTATAATTGGTTAATATCTTTAATGTTGCGTTTTTGTAGATGCTTAAAATTTTGCAAGTGCAAATATCGTAACTTTTTTTGAATTTTCAGCTATGTTTATGCTAAAAATTTGCATAAAATTCACTTTTTCACCACTTTAGCGTGCCTAATGGCGCTTTGGGCCTTGAAAAAGCTCTTTCAGAGGCTCCAACTTCGGCGTGACGAGCCGCTTCCCGAGCTGTTCGAGGCGCCCGGCGGAGGGGTCGAGGTGGATTGCGTGCCAGCCGGCGCGGATCGCGCCTTCGATGTCAGTCATGAGGTTGTCGCCGATCATCGTGTGCATCTCAGGGGCCGTTGTGCCGGACTGCCGCATGGCATATCCATAGAGGCGCGGGTCAGGTTTGTTGATGCCGATGTCGTCGCTGAGCACCGTGAGGTCCACGAGTCTGTCAAGTCCCGTGTTGGCAAGTTTGCGGTGCTGGACATCCTTGAAACCGTTGCTCAGTATACCTATATTATAATCGTGCGCGCGCAGGTGGGTGAGCAGGTCGACAGCGCCGTCGATGAGCACGGTCTGTTCGGCAAGATGGCCGAGATATAGCGGGTCAAGAGCTTTGGAAAACTCTATGAGACTCTCTTTACAGCCGTCCCAGTGCGGGCGGAGGGGTGTGGCGAAGCGGTCGACGCGCAGGAATTCCTGCGTGATTTCGGCGCGCCCGTAGCGTGCCCACAGGTCATGGTTGTGCATCTCGTAGACGTCAATCCACTCGTCGGCAGAGGCGTAGTAGCGCCCGAGGCCGCACTCATCGAAGAGGATGCGGTGGGCCGCACGCGAGTTGGCGTGGAAGTCGACGAGGGTGTCGTCGAGGTCAAACCATATCCATTCAGAGCTCATTGAATTTCCACCATTTGTATGACATGCCGGGGGAGTCGGTGACGTCGCCCCCCTCGTGGTCGCGCAGCAGTTTGACTGCCCGGAGCGTCACCGGGAGTATGAGGATTTCATAGAAGGTCTTGAGGAGGGTCTGGGTGATGATGAGCATCCCGATTTCGCCCCATGCGAGGATTCCGCCGAAGGCTATCGGGAAGAATATCACTGAGTCGACCCCCTCGCCCCAAAGCGACGAGACAATGGCTCTGAGCGAGAAGCGGCGGCCGCCGGAGGCGATTTTCATGCGCGACATGACGTAGGCATTGACCATCGAGCCGCAGAGGAAGGCGATGAAGCTCGCGACGAATATTCTCGGCACGGCGCCGAAAATCGTTGTCATGGCCTCCTGTCCGGTCCATGAGTCGGCGCCCGGGAGCCATATCCCTATCTGGAGCAGGAGGGAGACGAGCATGTTCATGCCGAATCCGAGCCAGATGACGAGACGCGCCTTGTTGAAGCCGTAGACCTCCACGATACAGTCATTGAGGATGTAGGATATGGGGAAGACTATGACTCCGGCTGTGATGGTGAGCGGGCCGAGGTCGACGGTCTTGATTTCCATGAGGTTGCTGACGATGAGACACACGCAGAATGTCACCGCGAGCAGCATGAAGGTGACCGAGATTTTAACCTTGCTCATGCCTGGCCCTCCTTCAGTCTGAGTATTATATCGGCAAACTCCCTCACGCACCCTTCGCCACCTTTGAGGCTCATGATGCGGACAGAGGGTATGGCCTTGACTTCGGCCACGGCGTCGGCGGGACATGCGGCCATGCCTACGGCCGAGAGGAGTTCGATGCAGTTCACGTCGTCACCGATGTAGGCCACCTCGTCGAGCCCTATGGCGAGGCTCTCGCAGATGTCACCGCATGCGGCAAGCTTGCCCCCGTCGCGCTTTCCCTGCACGAGGAAGTCAAGTCCGAGCTTTTCGGCGCGGCGCTCGACTAAGCGGGTGGTCTCGCTCGTGATTATACCCGCCTTGATTCCGGCTTTCTGGAGCAGCTGGAGGCCCATGCCGTCGCGGGCGTTGAATTTTTTCATGACATCGCCGTCGGCGGTATAGTACATCCCGCCGTCCGTAAGGGTTCCGTCAACGTCAGTAAGAAACAGTCGTATATTTTTCATAATGTATGATTGTCTGCGGCAGTCGTGGGGCCGCTTTTCGTTTGGGCTTGCAAAATTACTCAAAAAATTTCACATAATAGCTCTAATAATCGGTGAATTCTGTGTAACTTTGCAGTTGAATTCAATCATTATCATATCAATATACCTCTTCCCACAATTATGCAGGAAAAGATTATTATTCTTGATTTCGGGTCGCAGACAACCCAGCTCATCGGACGCCGCGTGCGCGAGCTTGGGGAGTATTGCGAAATCCTCCCTTACAACAAGTTTCCCTACGATGACCCCTCGGTGATCGGTGTGATTCTGTCAGGCTCCCCCTTCTCGGTATATGATGAGAAAGCCTTCCGCACGGAGCTTGACCGTCTGCGCGGGCATCTCCCTGTGCTCGGCATCTGCTACGGTGCCCAGTTCATAGCCTACACATCCGGCGGAAGTGTGGAGCCGGCCCCCTCGCGTGAGTACGGGCGTGCCCACCTCACCAAAATCGACACCACCAACCCTCTCTTTAAGAACATTCCCGTCGGCTCGCAGGTGTGGATGAGCCACGGCGACACAATAACCTCCATCCCCGACGCCTTCAAGACCATTGCCTCGACTGACAAGGTGGCTATTGCCGCCTATCAGGTGAAGGGTGAGAAGACATGGGGTGTGCAGTTCCACCCGGAGGTGTATCATTCGGAACACGGCACCCAGCTCCTCCGCAACTTTGTCGTAGACATCTG
The DNA here is from genome assembly GCA_910586665.1 of uncultured Duncaniella sp. GTDB lineage: Bacteria > Bacteroidota > Bacteroidia > Bacteroidales > Muribaculaceae > Duncaniella. Next base: position 101,362 of record CAJUIX010000010.1, on the reverse strand, counting down.
CGGCGGCAAGCAGGATTGGTCGGCCGAATCATTTATCGAAAGCACTGTGGCGCAGCTGAAGCAGCAGCTCGGCGACGACAAGGTGGTGCTCGGACTCAGCGGCGGTGTCGACTCATCGGTGGCTGCCGTGCTTCTCAACCGCGCAATCGGTAAGAATCTCACCTGTATCTTCGTGGACCACGGTATGCTTCGCAAGAATGAGTTCCGCAACGTCCTCCATGACTACGAGTGCCTCGGCCTCAATGTGGTCGGTGTCGACGCTTCGGCAAAATTCTTCGGCGAGCTCGCAGGAGTGACCGAGCCGGAGCGCAAGCGCAAGATTATCGGCAAGGGCTTCATTGATGTCTTTGACGAGGAAGCCCACAAGATTAAGGATGTGAAGTGGCTCGCCCAGGGTACCATCTATCCTGACTGCATCGAGAGCCTTTCAATCACCGGCACCACTATCAAGAGCCACCATAACGTCGGCGGCCTCCCCGAAAAGATGAACCTCAAGCTCTGCGAGCCGCTTCGTCTGCTCTTCAAGGATGAGGTTCGCGCCGTGGGGCGCCAGCTCGGCATGCCCGACCACCTCATCAAGCGCCATCCCTTCCCCGGACCGGGGCTCGCTGTGCGCATCCTCGGCGACATCACTCCCGAGAAGGTGCGCATACTTCAGGATGCTGACGACATCTTCATCCAGGGGCTCCGCGACTGGGATCTTTATGACAAGGTATGGCAGGCGGGAGCTATCCTCCTCCCGGTGCAGAGTGTGGGCGTCATGGGCGACGAGCGCACCTATGAGCGTGCGATTGCTCTCCGCGCCGTGACCTCGACCGACGCCATGACCGCTGACTGGGCACACCTTCCCTACGATTTCATGGCAAAGGTCAGCAACGACATCATCAACAAAGTCCGCGGCGTCAACCGTGTATGCTACGACATCTCCTCCAAGCCACCGGCCACAATCGAGTGGGAGTAATCAAGATAAAAGTGCTTAACCCCTCGTTTTAGACGATAAAATATCCGTATCGACCATTATTATAGGTAGATACGGATATTTTGTTGAATAAAGTATTGTAATGACTAAAAATGGCTTGTTTTATGCCTTCTTGATATAGTCGACAATCCATGCGCCGACGGCGTCTGTGCCGTAGCGCTCGCCACCTTCGACCTGGATTTCGGGTGTGCGGACGTTAGCGTCGAGCGAGGCGTTGACGGCCTTGCGGATGAGTGCTCCCTCCTCGGTGAGGTTGAAATATTCGAAGAGCATAGCTACAGAGAGAACCTGCGCGAGGGGGTTGGCTATGTTAAGGCCCTTAGCCTGCGGCCATGAACCGTGGATAGGCTCGAACACCGGGGTCTTCTCGCCGGTGGATGCCGAGGGAAGGAGGCCCATAGAGCCGGAAATCACCGAACCTTCATCGGTCAGGATGTCGCCGAAGGTATTCTCGGTCACCATGACGTCGAAGAAGCGCGGCTCCTGGATCATGCGCATGGCTGCATTGTCGACATACATATAGTCGGTCTCCACGTCGGGGTATTCGGGGGCGATTTCCTGCGCGATTTTGCGCCAGAGGCGTGAGGAGGCGAGTACGTTGGCCTTGTCGACCACGGTCAGATGCTTGCGGCGACGGCGGGCATAGCTGTAGGCTACGCGGAGGATTCTTTCAATCTCCGGGCGGGTGTAGGCATTGGTGTCGTAAGCCTTGTCGTTGTCCTCATACTTCTCTCCGAAATACATGCCGCCGGTCAGCTCGCGGATGCAGATGAAGTCGGCGCCCTCGACCAGTTCGGGACGGAGCGGCGATTTGTGGATGAGGCATTTGAATGTCTCGACGGGACGGATGTTGGCAAAGAGGCCGAGTTTCTTACGCATTGCGAGCAAGCCCTGCTCGGGACGCACCTTGGCGTTGGGATTGTTGTCAAACTTGGGGTCGCCGACAGCCGAGAAGAGCACGGCATCAGCCCAGAGGCAGGTGTCGAATGTCTCTTCGGGGAAGGGGTCGCCCACCTTGTCGATAGCGTCGGCTCCGCAGATAGCATAGCGGTACTCGACATTGTGGCCGAACTTTTCACATACGGCAGTCATGACGTCGACGCCCTGACGGGAGATTTCCGGCCCTATACCGTCGCCGGGAAGGACGGCTATTTTAAGATTCATAGCGTGGATATGTTGTGATGAAGTTAATTGTTAATCGTTTCAAGCAGATTGAGCATTTTGACCGTGGCCTGGATTGCCGCCTCGGTCTGGTCGGGGTCGAGACCGCGGGTCTTGAAGAGGTTTCCTTCAAAGTCCCAGGTGATGGTAGTGTGGACGAGGGCGTCGGTCTTGCCTCCGGGAGGGATGTTGACCGAGTAGTTGACGAGTGTCGGGAAGGTGCGTTGCAACTTGTCGCGGTAGATGCTCCGCACGGCGCGCATGAAAGCGTCAAACTGTCCGTCGCCGACTGCCGACTCCTGAAATTCGGCCTCGCCGACGACCAACTTGACCGTTGCGGTCGGCCGCAGCCCTCGCGAGATGTTGAGCGCGTAGTTGTCGACTCTGACGCTCGAGGGGAGGGTCGGGTGCTTGAGCACGTCGGCAATGATGAAGGGGAGGTCCCCCTGGGTGACTATCTCCTTCTTGTCGCCGAGGCTGATGATGCGCTCCGTCACCTTGCGTATGTCGGACTCGGAAAGCTCTATGCCGAGTGCTTCAAGATTTTTCTTGATATTCGCCTTGCCGGAGGTCTTGCCGAGGGCATATTCACGCTCGCGTCCGAAGCGCTCGGGCAGCAGCTCGTTGAAGTAGAGCTGGCTCTTGTTGTCGCCGTCGGCGTGGACGCCTGCGCACTGTGTGAACACGCTGTCGCCGATGATGGGTTTGTTGGGCGGGACGAGGATGCCTGAGAATGACTCCACGATGTGGCTGACCTTGTTGATCTTGCTCTCGTCGATGTCGGTCGTGTCGCCCAGCTGGTCATGGATGACTGCCACGGTGCTTGAAAGCGCGGCATTGCCGGCACGCTCGCCGAGACCGTTGATGGTGCAGTGTATGCCCCTCGCGCCGCCCTTGACTGCCGCAAAGACATTGGCCGTGGCGAGGTCGTAGTCATTGTGGGCATGGAAGTCGAAGTGCAGGGTGGTGTATCTCTTGACTATGGTGTGGATGTATGACAGTGTGTCGTAGGGATTGAGCACACCGAGCGTGTCGGGGAGCATGAAGCGGCGTATGGGGAGTCCCTTTATGGCTTCCATGAGTGCGAACACATAGTCGCGCGAGTGCTTCATGCCGTTTGACCAGTCCTCGAGATAGATGTTGACCTCCAGTCCGGCCTCGCGTGCGCGGGTCACCTCTTCGGCTATAGCCTTGAAATGCTGCTCGGGCGACTGCTTCAGTTGCAGACGGCAATGTTTTTCCGAACCCTTGGCGAGGAGGTTGATCACCCGTCCACCCACGTCGCTTATCCACCTGACTGACTCACCTCCGTCGAGGAAGCCCAACACCTCTATGCGGTCGAGATAGCCCGTCCGCGCGGCCCATGCGCACACCTTGCGCACGGTCTCGCGCTCCCCTTCGGAGACACGCGCCGACGCAATCTCGATGCGCGGGACGTGGAGCTCCTGGAGAAGCAGCCGGGTGATGGCAAGCTTTTCGGAGGTTGAAAACGACACTCCCGAGGTCTGCTCCCCGTCGCGGAGTGTCGTGTCCATTATTTCAACATACATAAAATACCTGTTGGAAAAAGTACCTATTGGAAATTCCTTATCTTAGCGAGATGCTTCCCAGGCCTCGATGTCAGACTTTTTAGAGAGGAGATATTCGATGTCGTCCAGACCGTCGGAGAGACATTGTTTTTTGTATGGGTTGATGTCAAAAGTCTCGCTTTTGCCTGTGGCAAGGTTGGTGATGGTCTGTGAGGGGAGGTCGACTTTGACTTCGGTCTTTGGGTTGGCTGCTATCGAATCGAAAAGCTCCGCGAGGAAGCCTTCGCTGACCACCACGGGGAGGACGAAGTTGTTCAACTCATTGTTCTTGTGTATGTCGGCAAAGAAGCTCGACACCACCACACGGAAACCATAGTCATGTATGGCCCAGGCGGCGTGTTCACGACTCGAGCCTGAACCGAAGTTCTTGCCGGCCACGAGCACGCAGCCTGAATATGTCGGATCGTTGAGCACGAACTCCTTCACCGGGTTACCGTCCTTGTCATAGCGCCAGTCTCTGAAGAGGTTGTCGCCAAAGCCCTCGCGCGAGGTGGCTTTGAGGAAGCGTGCAGGGATAATCTGGTCGGTGTCGACGTTCTCCATCGGCAGGGGGACGCAGGTAGATATGATTGTGCTGAATTTTTCTTTCATGATTTCGTGAGCTGTGGGGATTACATGAGGGTGCGTGGGTCTGTGAGAACGCCTGTGACGGCTGAGGCGGCAGCCACGAGCGGGCCGGCTAGAATTGTGCGCGAGCCCGGGCCCTGGCGCCCTTCGAAATTGCGGTTGGAGGTCGATACGGCGAGCTTCCCGGCGGGAACCTTGTCCTCGTTCATGGCAAGACATGCCGAGCATCCGGGCTGGCGGATTTCAAATCCTGCCTCCTCGAGAATCTTGTCAAGACCCTCCTCGCGAATCTGTGCGTCGACCTTCCACGAGCCGGGGACGAGCCATGCCGTCACTCCGGGAGCCTTCTTGCGACCTTTGACGAAGTTGGCGAAGGCGCGGAAATCCTCGATGCGGCCGTTGGTGCAGCTTCCGAGGAATACATGGTCGACGGGAGTGCCTGCAAGCACCTGTCCGACTTTGAATCCCATGTAGTCGAGCGACTTCTCATAACTGATTTTGCCGGCCTCGTCCTCGGGGTCCGGTGCGGGAATCGGGTCATTGATGCCGATACCCATGCCGGGGTTAGTGCCGAAGGTGATGCGAGGCTCTATGTCGGCAGCGTCGAAGTTGATTTCGCGGTCAAACTTTGCGTCGGCATCGGAGGGGAGGGTGCTCCAGTAGGCCACGGCCTTTTCCCACTCCTCACCCTTGGGCGCGAACTCACGTCCTTCGACGTAGGCAAATGTGGTCTCGTCGGGGGCAATCATGCCGCCGCGCGCACCCATTTCGATAGAGAGGTTGCACACGGTCATGCGCTCCTCCATTGAAAGGTTGCGGATTGTGTCTCCGGCATATTCGACGAAATAGCCGGTTGCTCCGCCGGTGGTCATTTTGGCGATTATATATAGGGCTATGTCCTTGGCGGTGACTCCGGGACGGAGCTTGCCGTTGACATTAATGCGCATTGTGTTGGGCTTTGGCTGGAGGATGCACTGCGACGCGAGCACCATCTCTACCTCGCTTGTGCCGATGCCGAAGGCCACGGCTCCGAAGGCTCCGTGGGTCGAGGTGTGGCTGTCACCGCACACGATAGTGTAGCCGGGGAGTGTGAGGCCGTTTTCCGGTCCGATGACGTGTATTATGCCGTTCTTGGGGTGGCCGAGGCCGAAGAGTGTCACTCCGAACTCACCCGCGTTGCGGGTGAGCGTCTCCACCTGGTTGCGCGACACCGGGTCGGCTATAGGCTTGTCCTGGTTGAGGGTGGGGATGTTGTGGTCGGGGGAGCAGAAAGTCTTCTCGGGGCGGAACACTTTCAGTCCGCGCTTGCGCAGACCGTCAAAGGCTTGGGGGCTGGTCACCTCGTGGCAATAGTGACGGTCTATATAGAGCTGCGACGGGCCACCCTCGATGTTGTTGACCACATGGGCGTCCCAGATTTTGTCAAATAATGTTTTTCCCATAAGTTAAGAGTGGGGAGGGGATTTTTATATGAAATGTGATAGCTCTGTTAGTGAACAAACTTGTTGATGGCGTCGATGAAGGCCTCGGCGCTGGCTGCGACTATGTCGGTGTTGGCCGAGAAGCCATAGTAGGGGGCGCCTTCGTGCTCGACGGTCATGTGAACCTTGCCTACATCGTTGCTCCCCTTGTTGATAGCCTGGATGAGGAACTCCTTGACAAGCATCTTTCTGTGGATGATGAGCTTGATGGCGCTGATAGCCGCGTCGACAGGGCCGTTGCCCGAGGCGCAGGCCTCGAATTTCTCTCCGGCTATGTCGAGGCCGACGCTTGCCACCGAGTGGACTCCCACGCCGCTTGTCACCTGGAGGAAGTCGAGCTTGATGCGGTTGAGCGCCTTGCGGTGCTGTCCGGCAATCATGAGCACGTCGTCATCGTTGATTTCCTTCTTGCGGTCGGCAAGTTTGAGGAAGGCTTCGTATGCCTTGTCGAGGTCGGCGGTGGACAGCTCTATGCCGAGCACATGGAGGCGGTGTTTGAGGGCCGCGCGGCCGCTGCGGGCGGTGAGCACGATTGAGTTTTCGTCGATGCCTACATCCTTAGGGTCTATAATTTCGTAGCTCTCGCGGTTTTTGAGCACTCCGTCCTGGTGTATACCCGAAGAGTGGGCGAAGGCGTTGCGTCCGACAATAGCCTTGTTAGGCTGCACGGGCATGTTCATGAGGCTTGACACCATGCGGCTGATGCCGGTAATCTTGGTGGCGTTGATATTGGTGTCGATGCCGAGGTCCTTGTGTGAGCGGAAGGTCATCACGACCTCTTCGAGCGAGGTGTTGCCGGCGCGCTCGCCGATGCCGTTGATAGTCACCTCTGCCTGGCGCGCGCCGTTGACGATACCTGTCACGGTGTTGGCCGTGGCCATGCCGAGGTCGTTGTGGCAGTGGGTGGCGATGACCACTTTGTCGATACCCTCGACGTTGTCGATGAGGTATTTGATTTTGGCGCCGAATTCCGAGGGCAGGCAGTAGCCGGTAGTGTCGGGGATATTGATGACTGTCGCGCCGGCACGGATGACGGCCTCTACCACGCGTGCGAGGAACTCATTATCGGTGCGGCCTGCATCCTCGGCATAGAACTGCACGTCCTCGACAAACTTCTTTGCGAAGGCAACGGCTCCGACGGCGCGCTCGAGGATGTCGTCGCGGGTCGAGTTGAATTTATACTTGATATGGTAGTCAGAGGTGCCGATACCCGTGTGGATACGCGGGTGCTTGGCATATTTCAGCGCCTCGGCTGCGACACGGATGTCGTTTTCGACCGCGCGGGTGAGAGCGCAGATCGTGGGCCATGTCACTGCCTTTGAGATTTCAACTACCGAATTGAAATCGCCTGGGCTCGACACAGGGAAGCCGGCTTCAATCACGTCGACTCCGAGCGCCTCAAGCGCCTTGGCTACTTCGATTTTCTCTACTGTGTTTAACTGACAGCCGGGAACCTGCTCGCCGTCGCGGAGGGTGGTGTCAAAGATGAATAAGCGGTCGCTCATATTATATAATAAGGTGTGATTTTTAGTTGGAAACTTGACCTAAAACAATTATCCCTGCGTCTGCTGGCGGAATAATTAGCCGCAAAGTTACGAATTATTTGTAAAATCGCCCAAAAAACTTACATATTTCAATATGCACGCACGCAATTACTACAATTAGACGCAATATTTTCCCCTCCGACCGCAAATTGCGATTCCAGGAAGCGACAAGGGGCTTTTGCATAACAAAAGCCCCTTGTTTATATTATTGCTCAGAAAGTTTACATCTTCAGGAGTGATGATCCGGAGTCGGAGTTGTTGAGGGAGCGGCGGGCGCTGCGGAATATGGAGCCGAAGTCGGCCGAATAGCTGACGGAGAGCACCACCATGTTGCCGTTGTGCCTGATGTAGCGGTCGTTGGTGGCAGGGTTGGTCGACGAGTAGTTCCACGAGGGATACTTGGTGCCTTTCTTGTCAAACATATACATCCAGTCGGCGCCGAGGGTCCAATGTTTGTTCGGTTTGTACTCTATACCGAAAGAGTCGCCGTTTTCTTCCTTGCCGACGTAGTGGCCGGAGAGGTATTTGCCCGGAATCTTGCGCCAGTAGGACAGGGTGACAGGCCCCCTGTTCCACCAAAGTGAGAAACTTCCTGAAAATGCGTTGAGGTGGTGGTTCCAGTTCTCGCCGGCGGAGCTGTAGTGGGTATATTCGAGGTTTACGTTGGCTCCGAAGCCGGCGATATCGCTGATTTTCATGTTGAGGTTCCCACGGGTATATTCATTGCGCTTGGAGTTGACTGACTGGGATAGGAATAGCTTGTCGCCGAGGTAGAAAATGTCGCTTATCACGGCATTTTTAACGTTTCGGTGAGTGAATAGCAGCGATGTTGAGAATTTCTTATATTTGAAGCTCGGCATGAGCTGGTAGGTGAAGTATTCGGCTACTTTCAGGTCTGGGTTACCGTTTGAGATGAGGTAGGGGGAGGTTTGTTGCTGATAGTCGGTCAGGGCTGAGAGCGAGGGGATGCCCGGCGAATATCTGAAGGCACCGACGATGCGCCACATACTATTGATATTCCATGTGGCCTGGACAGTCGAGAGGTTGCGTATGAATTTGCGTTTGTCCTTGTCGTTCTTGACCCAGAAGAGCTTGGCGCCGGTTGACAGCGAGAGATAAACCTTGTTGATTTGCTGGCCGAGACTGGCATAGACGTAGTTATTGTTCTCGGTGAGGACGGGTTTGAAGTCCTCGTCGATATATTTGTTGGTGCTGTGGGATATGGTGTTCTGATAACCGGCGGAGAGGGAAGTCTTGTCGCTGAAATCATGGTTGTAGCTGATCTCGGTGATGAGCGAGCGGCGCCGGCTGTCGACGTTCATTGAATAGACATCGGAATTTCCGTCCTCGAAGTCATAGATGTTGTCGCGCCGGTAGTCGTCAGACATGAGAGTGCCGACAGCCTCGACCTCGAGAGAGTTGTTGTCATTGAAATCATGGTGCAGGAAGAGGTCGAGCGAGGGGGTGATTGTCTTGCCTGTGGACTTGTTGTGATTCTCGTAGTCGCCGAGCACTGAGTCGTGGGTATAGCCCATGTATTCACGCTTGTTGGTCATGACGGAGGCATTTAGCGTTGCAGAGAAGAGGGTGCGTGTGCTCGGGCTGTAGTTATACTTCAATTTGAAGGGGTTGGAGAAGTAGTTGAAGGGGTTGCGGTCGTGCTCCTCGAGGTCTACTCGGAAGTCGTCGCCGACGTATGACTGACGGTTGTTGTCGTAGACCTTCTGATAGTTGCGCCATGAGGGGCTGTAGGAGAATGAGAACTGCGACGGCCCCTGGTGGTAGGAGGTGCGTATGTTTGCGTCGAAAAATGCGGTTGCGACAGCGCTGCGGGTCCAGCCGTAGAATTCGCCGCCGTCGTCGCGGGTTTTCAGGGTGATGTTGAGCAGGCCGCTGGCACCGCGGTCGGCATAGCGTGCAGGGGTGATGCGCGAAAATTCGATGCGGGCTATGTCTTTTGGCTGGAGGGAGTTGACATCATCTATAGTCGAGGGGACGCCGTTGATGAGAATCATCGGTGTGCCGCCGTCGACCGACAGTGTGCGGTTGACAGGGTTGGCCTCGAGTCCGGCCAGGGGCAGTTTCTGAAACAGGCTTATAGCCGTTGATGAGGCTTTGACATCGGCGGCAGAGGGGAAGACTATTGTGCGGCCCCGGGAGCCGATTATTTCCTGCGCTGTCACCGAAACCTCGCCGAGGGCGATGCCTTCGTTGAGATACACGGTTCCGAGCGCTATATCTTTCGAACTTTTGGGTATGACGATTTCCGAGGGAGTGTAGCCTGTCATGCTGATTATGAGAATGGCGGCGTCAGGGAGGTCGGTAGTGACTGTGAAGCGGCCGTTTTCGTTGCAGATGGCGCTTGCCTTGGTCGAGTTGGCGATTTTCAACTCGCATGTGGCGCCGACGACGGCTGTCGAGTCTTTTTCAGAGATTACTGTTCCACTGATAGTACGGGCATTGACGTTGCATACCATGAATATTACAGCATAAACAACAAAAATTAGGTGTTTCATTGTAAGGTGAGAAAACGTGATAATAGATAAGCTTTATTTATATGACGCAATTCCTGCTGATTTGTTACACTTAAAAGTGTTAAATTTTTAACGAATTTAAATTTTTATTATTGGAGACTGCTGTGAGGATTTTTAATAAAATGGGTATATTCGCGGTCTGAATATTATGCAAAGGATTGAATTACATCGTAATCATCTGCTTTTGACTGTGTTGGCCTTGTTGGCGTTTTCATTTGCAGAAGGGCGAGGGCTGTCGCTTGCCGGCTATCGGCCCCTTGTCCCATCCTTTGATACGGACAGCCTCACAGATGCAGAGATTGATTCGATTATCAGCAACATCGAGCTTGACGAGGTCGTCGTGACGGCCGAGGTGCCCGCAGTGATTGTCAGAGGTGATACCACTATCGTAAATGCCTCGCAGTTCAGGGTTTGGGATGGCGCCGCTGTCGAGGAACTTGTCAAGCGCATCCCCGGCATGGAGTATGACCGCAGTACTAAGGAACTTACCTACTACGGGCGTAAAATATCTGAAATCAATGTCAACGGTGAGACCTTTTTCGGGTCGGATCTGGCTATCGGTCTTGAGCGTCTGCGGGCCGACCTGATAGGGAAGGTCAAGATTTATGACAAGAGTGACGAGGCCGACCTGCTTCTGAACAGGAGACGCGCAAATAAAAAGCTCGTGCTCGACTTCCAGACAAAGAGTGAATTCGACAAGCTGTGGATGGGTTCTGCCGAGGTGGAAGGTGGCAACCGCGGGAAGCGTCACCTGTCGCTCGGTGTAAACTATTTCAAGACGGGCGGTGATAATTTTTGGTCTAATTTTCAAAGCGGTAATAAGAACAGCAGCTCCCCATATGAGGGTAACAGAGCGGATGCCCTGTACTTCAATGCACTTAAAAAGGTAGGTAAGAAGCTGGACATATCCGCCAATCTTATTTACAACCGCAATCGTGAGGGGATGGAGAGTGGCAGTTACAACGAGCAGTATCTCCCTTCGGCCAATAATTATATGTATGGCATGTCGGAGAGCCTCATGCGCGACCGTCGGCTGAGCGGAATGTTGGGGCTTATATGGCGCATAGACGACAAGACCTTGCTCTCTGTCAACGGACGCGCCGGAAACTCAAAGTCCGACAACAATAATTCCAACCGTCAGGCCACATTCAGCGAGAATCCGGACCTGGACATTAAGAATCCTTTCGGTGGCGACGGATATGACCAGGTTTCACGCGAGGCCCGCATCAATGACATCATGCGCAATTCGGAGTCGCATAACAAGGGTAAAAACTCAAACGCCTACCTCTCGATTACCCGAAAACTTAATGAAAAAGGCCTGGGACTGTCGGTCAATGCATCGTATAGCAAATCGCGCTCCAAGGGGCGTGAATTTTCTGTCTCCGATACGCATTACTACAGGCTTATGAATTGGCTGGGCGCCGATTCGGTTATATATAGGAATCTTTGCTACGACTCGCCCACGCTCTCGCGGGACTATGCCGCCGGTCTGACACTGAGCCAGGAACTTGGCGCAAATATGAGCTTGGAAATGTCATACAACTTCAATTCGAGGCGTCAGCGGAGCATCAGGGAGACTTTTGACCTGTCGGACATCGCAGAGACGGGCTCTGACATCGCGCTTCCGACACTCCCGCCGGATTATGAGAGGGGCTACGTTGATAGTCTCAGCAACCACACGATTTCACACACTCTCGGTCATGAGGGATCGCTCTCGTTTTGTTATTTCAGCAACACCTTGACGGTAGTGGCCCGCATGTCGCTGCGCCCGGAGCGGCAGACCTTGAATCAGAAAACGGGCCTCATGCAGGCTGACACGGTCAGAAGTTCGGTTAACTATTCACCCGCGCTGATGTTCTCGTGGAGCAAGGACGAAATGTCGCTTGACCTGGAATACAGCGGACAGACGGAGCAGCCCTCATTGTCAAGCCTCCTGTCACTGGCCGACAACAGCGATCCGCTCTATGTCACCATAGGCAACCCGAAGCTGAAGGCGGCCTATTCGCAGGACATTGGTCTGACATTCAACCATTCAAAATCAGGTTTGTCGGCTTCGTTGGGTTTCGCTAACACATACAACAGTGAGGCTCAGGCTGTGATTTACAATCCAGAGACCGGCGGACGTGTCTGCTACCCTGTAAACATCAACGGGAATTGGAATACGAGAGCCTCCGTCAGGTATTTCAAGCGTTTTTTCAAAAAACTCAATCTGTCGGCCGGCATCGGGGGAAATCGCGGAGCGTATGTAGGCCTTGTCAATGACGGCGAAGGCATGGAGCCGGAGCGGAGTGAGACTGCTACGCAGGCTTATTCCGCTAATGTCCGCGCCATGTTCAGTCCGTTATGGGGCGGAATAGAGGCTGTGGCCGACTGGCGCTATGACCGCTCGGTCAACCGGCTTACGAGTACCTCCAACCACACCGGTAATTATCGTTTTGAGCTTAACGGCTATGTAGAGCTGCCCTGTGGCTTGCAGTTCCGCAACGAGACTTGCTATTCTTTCCGTCGTGGGACCAATATGAATGTCCGTGAGGACTCGCAGGTGTTGTGGAATCTCGAGGCCGGCCTGCGTTTCCTGAAGAATAAGCCGGCCAAGGTCTATGTCAGATGGTGTGATATACTGAATGATAAAAAAAGTTTCCATCAATATGCCTCGTCGTCGGGCTATACGCAGAGCTATCAGCGTCAGATAGGGAGTTATTTTATGGTCGGATTCGAATATCGCCTTGACAAGCACATATAGTGGTGAAACTCCGGCGGGGTCATAAGTGTTGGTATTATTATAAATCTTTTTATTATATGGAAATTGACAAACTTTTTGACCTCAGTGGCAAAGTGGCCATAGTCACCGGCGGTGGCGACGGTATAGGCAAAGGCGCATGTGAGATTCTTGCGAAAGCGGGGGCTGCCGTCATGGTGAGCGACCTCTCGTCAGAACGAGCGCAAAAGACAGCCGAGGCTATCGTGGCTGCGGGCGGCAAGGCTCAGTATATGGAGTGCGATGTCCTTAAGGATGAGGACCTCGCGGCCCTCGTCGACAATACAATCAGGACTTTCGGCGCGGTTAACATCCTCGTCAATAATGTCGGGCTCGGCGGAGGCGGTAGGGAGAATCCTTTCAAGATTGACCGTGACTACATGGAGCGCATCTATAAAATAAATGTGTTTGCTCCTTGGCGTCTCTGCCAGCTCGCGGTGCCTCACATGGCAGAGTCGGGCTATGGAAGCATTATAAACATAACTTCAATCAGCAGTCTCAACAAGGAGGCCAACATGTCGGTCTACGCTTCGTCGAAAGCCGCACTCAATCATCTCACGGCCAACCTTGCATTCGACTTCGGCGGCTTCGGGGTGAGAATCAACAATGTCGGGCCCGGAGCCACGCGCACCCATGCTTTCGCCTCGGTGCTGACGCCCGAAATGGAGGAACGTATGCTCAGGCACACTCCTCTCAAACGCCTTGGGGAGGTGTCGGACATTGTGGGTGCTATCTTATATTTTGCAGCGCCTGTTTCGGAATGGATCAGCGGGCAGACACTGTTTGTCAACGGTGGCGGCCTTCAGACGCTCGATTAGTTTATGGAGGGATAACAAAAAAGTCCGCATCATAAGGCGCATGGCCTCAATGATGCGGACTTTTAATGTGTGTGCTTTGAAAGTACTACATATCTTTCAATAATTCCGAGGCTCTCTCCCAGTCGCGGTAGAAAATCATGAGCCATACACCCTGCCTGATTTGCGGGACATAGACCTCACCCTCGTTTTTGACGAAGGCCGGGATGTCGTTGCTCGCGAGGATTGTCCGTGCGATGTGGGCCTGCGTCGCGGTGTCGAATGTTCGGATTTTCACCAGGTCGTCCGGCTCCGGGGGCGGTGCGTCGAAGAGCAGGCGGCGTATGCGGTCGATGAGCTTCATGACTGCGTCATTTTTCAAGGGCCTGTTCGAGGTCGGCAATTATGTCGCCCACATCTTCGATGCCTACGGAGAGGCGGATGAGGTCGGGGGCCACTCCTGCCTCGCGAAGTTGCTCGTCGGTGAGCTGGCGGTGTGTATGGCTGGCAGGGTGGAGCACGCAGGTGCGGGCGTCGGCCACATGGGTGACGATAGAAATGAATTTCAGCTTGTCCATGAAGCTGATGGCCTCCTCGCGCGAGCCTTCAAGTCCGAAGGCTATGACACCGCATGAACCGTTGGGGAGATATTTCTCGGCAAGATGGTGATATTTGTTGCCGGGGAGGCTGCAATAGTTGACCCACTTGATCTTGGGATTGCTCTCAAGCCACTTGGCCACCGTCATGGCGTTCTCGCAATGTCGGGGCATGCGCAGGTGGAGGGTCTCGAGGCCGAGGTTGAGCAGGAAGGCGTTCTGGGGCGACATCATTGAGCCGAGGTCACGCATGAGCTGTGCCACAGCCTTGGTGATGTATGCGCCCTTGCCGAAGGCCTTTGTGTAGGTGAGTCCGTGGTAGGATTCGTCGGGCGTGGTCAGTCCGGGGAACTTTTCGGCATTGGCCTCCCAGTCAAAGTTGCCGCTGTCGACGACGGCGCCTCCGATGCTCACGGCGTGGCCGTCCATATATTTGGTGGTCGAGTGGGTCACGATGTCGGCACCCCACTCGAAGGGGCGGCAGTTGATAGGGGTGGGGAAGGTGTTGTCGACGATGAGGGGCACGCCGTTGGCATGGGCGATGCGGGCGAATTTTTCGATGTCGAGCACCTCGCCGCCGGGGTTGGAGATGGTCTCGCCAAACATCACCCTGGTGTTGGGGCGGAAGGCGCTCTGAAGCTCCTCCTCGGAAGCGTTGGGGTCCACGAAGGTGCAGTCGATGCCGAGCTTCTTCATGGTGACGCCGAAGAGATTGTAGGTGCCACCGTATATGTTGGAGGATGAGACGATGTGGTCACCCGCCTGGCAGATGTTGAAGACTGCATAGAAGTTGGCAGCCTGGCCCGACGAGGTCAGCAGCGCTGCCACGCCGCCTTCGAGCGCCGCGATTTTTGCAGCCACGGCGTCGACGGTCGGATTTTGCAGGCGTGAGTAGAAGTAGCCTGAATCCTCGAGGTCGAAGAGGCGGGCCATCTGCTCGCTCGTGTCATACTTGAAAGTTGTGCTCTGTATAATCGGGAGCACTCTCGGCTGCCCCTTGGTCGGGGTCCATCCGGCCTGGACGCAGAGCGTCGCCGGGGAATATTTTTTTTCGTTGTCCATCATCTGTCAGTCCTTTATGTGGTGAATGTGTTAGTCAGATTGCCATGTATGACCAAGGGCTTCCCTAAACTGAAGTCTGAGGGAAGCCCTTGGTTTTGGCTATGGCTAATGCTTTTTTGTAGCTTTAAGCGTTCTTTACTTTGTCGACAATAGCCTTGAAAGCAGCGGGATTGTTGAGGGCAAGGTCGGCGAGGACTTTGCGGTTGATCTCGATGCCTGACTTGTGGATGAGGCCCATGAGCTTGGAGTAAGAAAGGTCTTCAAGGCGGGCTGCTGCGTTGATACGCTGGATCCAGAGGGCGCGGAAGTTGCGCTTCTTGTCCTTGCGGTCACGGTAAGCGTAGGTAAGACCCTTTTCCCATGTGTTTTTAGCTACGGTCCACACGTTGCGGCGGCATCCGAAGTAACCACGGGTGAGTTTGAGGATTTTCTTGCGGCGAGCTCTTGAAGCTACATGATTTACTGATCTTGGCATTTTTTTAATGAATTTTGAACGTCAGCGGCACGTCAATGCACTTAGATTCATTTTTTAGGTGGCTGACCGTTCCGTTAAAGAATTGAATTAGAAATCACGATTTTAATTACAAGTGAAAACCAGGGCCTTTCTTATTTGAGGGCGAGAAGTGCCTTGACGTTTGAAGAGTCTGCGCGTGAAACTACTGAGAAGTGAGTAAGGTTGCGCTTCTGCTTTTTGGTCTTCTTGGTCAAGATGTGGCTCTTGAAGGCGTGTTTTCTCTTGATCTTTCCTGATCCGGTAAGGGCGAACCTCTTTTTGGCACCGGAGTTAGTCTTAATCTTTGGCATTTGTTGTGATTGTTAAATAATGATTTTAATTCTATAGAGTGCGGTTCCCGGGGGAAGCCGCGCTTATTGCTTTGTATATTTATTTTTTCTTCGGGCTGAGCATGATAATCATGCGCTTGCCTTCGAGGACGGGCATCTGATCGACCTTGCCATACTCCTCGAGGTCGTTGGCAAAGCGGAGCAGCAACACCTCGCCCTGCTCTTTGAATAGGATGGAGCGTCCTTTGAAAAAGACGTAGGCTTTCACCTTGGCGCCTTCCTGGAGGAAGCCGATGGCGTGCTTGAGCTTGAAGTTGTAGTCATGGTCGTCGGTCTGGGGTCCGAAACGAATCTCCTTGACAACGACTTTGGTAGCCTTGGCCTTCTGTTCCTTCTGTCGCTTCTTCTGCTGATAGAGGAACTTCTGGTAGTCGAGCACGCGGCAAACCGGCGGCTCGGCGGTGGGTGAGATCTCGATGAGGTCGAGACCAAGCTCGTCGGCTATTTTCAGTGCCTCCTGTATGGAATATATGCCATTTTCCACATTGTCGCCGACCAAACGCACTTCGCGGGCACGGATGTGCTCGTTGGTTGCATACGGTTCTTCCTTACGGTTGTTGGGCATCGGGCGGCGTGGACCGCCGTTATTGGGGCGCGGAGGGCGCGGAGCGAAAGGTTTTTTCTCCATTCAGGGGCTTATTGATTAATCATTTCATTGACTTCGCGAGCCAAATCGTCTGCAAAGGTAGCAATTTTCATCGAACCTTTATCACCTTCACCCTGTTTTCTTACAGAAATTTCACCATTTTCAGCTTCTTTTTCACCTACAATGAGCATGTAAGGTATTCTTTTAAGCTCGTTGTCGCGAATTTTCTTGCCGATTTTTTCATTTCTGTCGTCAACCTGGGTACGGATGTCGAGCGCGTTGAGCTGCGATGCCACTTCGTAGGCATAGTCGTTGAACTTCTCCGAAATCGGTAGCACGACTGCCTGCTCGGGTGCGAGCCAGAGGGGGAAGCGGCCGGCGGTATGTTCGAGGAGCACGGCTACGAAGCGTTCCATAGAACCGAAGGGGGCGCGGTGGATCATCACGGGACGGTGCTTCTGGTTGTCAGAGCCGGTATATTCGAGCTGGAAGCGCTCGGGGAGGTTGTAGTCGACCTGGATTGTGCCGAGCTGCCATCTGCGACCGAGGGCGTCCTTGACCATGAAGTCGAGTTTCGGACCGTAGAAGGCGGCCTCGCCGTATTCTTTGCGGGCCTTGAGTCCCTTTTCCTCGCAGGCGTCGATGATTGCCTGCTCGGCAAGGTGCCAGTTTTCGTCGGAGCCGATGTATTTCTCCTTGTTGTTGGGGTCGCGGAGCGAGATTTGTGCCTCGAAGTTGTCAAATTTGAGTGCCTTGAAAATGTAGAAGATGATGTCCATCACCTTGAGAAACTCACCCTTGATCTGGTCGGGGGCACAGTAGATGTGGGCGTCGTCCTGCGTGAAGCCTCTCACGCGGGTCAGGCCGTGGAGCTCGCCGCTCTGCTCGTAGCGGTATACGGTGCCGAATTCTGCGAGGCGCAGGGGTAGGTCGCGGTAGCTTCGGGGGAGTGCGCGGAATATCTCGCAGTGGTGGGGGCAGTTCATCGGTTTGAGCAGGTATTCCTCACCTTCCTCGGGTGTGTGGATGGGTTGGAAGGAGTCCTTGCCGTATTTTGCATAGTGGCCGGAGGTCACATAGAGGTTCTTGTTGCCGATATGGGGGGTGATTACCTGCTGGTAGCCATACTGCTTCTGAATCTTGCGGAGGAACTGCTCGAGGCGGTCGCGGAGGGCGGTGCCTTTGGGGAGCCAGAGGGGAAGGCCGGCGCCGACGTTCTGCGAGAAGGCGAAGAGCTCCATCTCCTTGCCGAGTTTGCGGTGGTCGCGCTTCTTGGCCTCCTCGAGGAGCACGAGGTATTCGTCGAGCATCTTCTTCTTGGGGAAGGTGATGCCGTAGACTCTGACGAGCTGGTTGCGCTTCTCGTCGCCGCGCCAGTAGGCACCGGCGAGCGAGGTCACCTTCACGGCCTTGATAGGCGCGGTGTTGGCGATGTGCGGGCCGCGGCAGAGGTCGGTGAAGGCACCCTGGGTATAAGTGGTGATGTTGCCGTCCTCGAGTTCGCTGATAAGCTCGCATTTATATTCTTCGCCGCGGTCGCCGAAGAGTTTGAGCGCGTCGGCTTTGGAGATGTCGGCGCGGACGATTTCCTGCTTCTGCTGGGCGAGTTCGAGCATCTTTTTCTCGATGCGGGGGAAGTCGGCGGATGTTATGGTGTGTTCGCCCGGGTCGATGTCGTAATAGAAACCGTTCTCGATAGCCGGACCGATGCCGAACTTCACGCCGGGGTAGAGTTCCTGGAGGGCTTCGGCGAGAAGGTGGGCCGAAGAGTGCCAGAAGGCGTGCTTGCCTTCGGGGTCATCCCATTTGAAGAGGCGGATAGTGGCGTCCTCGGCTATGGGGCGTGAGATGTCCCATTCCTTGTCGTTTACGGATGCGGCGAGGATGTCGCGGGCGAGCTGGGGCGACAGTGATTCTGCAATCTGTAGAGGGGTCACTCCGCTCTCAAACTGCTTGACGCTCCCGTCGGGGAAAGTGATGTTGATTGTAGCCATTAGTGATATAATGTTGGGTTTAAGGAGCCATACGAGCGACTCCCTTTGTTTTCAGCTTGCAAAGGTAGGAAATATTTCTCGAATCATCACCTTATAATGTGGTGAATTTTTCGACGTAGATACTGATTTTTAGCTTATTTGCCGCTTACGATGGTGAATGGGGTGGCTTTGTTGCCGCTGTGCGACTTGCCGCTCTCGAGCAGGGAGAGCGCGTGGCGGATACCCTCGACCCCCATTCGGGAGGCGTAGGCGTCGACTGTGGCGAGCAGCCATCCCGCGTCGAGGAGCGGCGACATGACGGCATCGTTGTCAAAGCCGACGATTCTGACCTCTCCGGGCTTCCGTCCCGAGGCTTTGAGGATGTTGATGACGCCGAGCGCCATAGTGTCGTTGCAGCAGAACACGGCTTTGATGTCGGGGTGTGAGGCATAAAGGCGGCCGAACACGCTCTCGGCTGTGCCGGTCTCCCAGTCAGCGGGCTCGCTTGCCACGCAGTCAAGCCCGTATTCCTCTATGGCTTTGTCGAAGCCTGCTTTACGCTGCCGGGCATTGTCGGCCACGGAGAGCCCTTCGATCATCATCACCTTGTCCCCTTTGCTGAGCGTGGATGCGAGCTTCACGCCGGCTGCGTAGGAGGCAGAGAAGTTGTCAGGGCCTACAAAGTCCACCTCGACGCCCTCCTCTTCAAGCAGGGCGTCGTCGAGCTTGATGTCGATGTTGACAACCTTGATGCCCTTCCTGACGGCTTCCGCCACGGGGCTTACGAGCGCTTTGGAATCAATAGGGACCACTACCATTGCGTCGACACCATCGTCGGCGAGCTGTCTGACGAGCGACACCTGCTTCTCGATTTCGGTCTGGGAGTCGGTGCCGGTCGAAATAAGGGTGCAGCATCCGCTCTCTTTGACGAACTCTTCGGCGCCGCGCTGCATGACTTTGAAGAAGTCGGCCTGCAATGACTTCATCACCAGCCCGACCTCGATTGCCTTGTTTTCCATGATATGTCTGTGTTTGATGTCTGCGGGCAAAGTTAATTTAAATTCGGCAATCAGGCAAGCGCCGGGTGTTTCGATGCCTGTATTTGTTCGGAAGCGGTGTCGCCGCGGACGTCCAAAGCCTTTGCCGTTTGCAAAAATTGGGCTAACTTTGTAGCCACGATGAAGAAGATTGACAACGCTACCGTCCAACGTATTCTCGATGCCGCCGATATTGTAGAGGTGGTGAGTGACTTCGTGTCGCTGAAGCGGCGCGGAGCCAACTATGTCGGGCTGTGCCCCTTCCACAACGACCGCTCCCCATCCTTTTATGTCTCCAAGGCCAAGGGGATGTGCAAGTGCTTCAGTTGCGGCGAGGGTGGTAGCCCGGTCAGCTTCATCATGAAGCTCGAGCAGCTGTCGTTTACCGAGGCGCTTCGCTATCTCGCCAAGAAATACAATATCGAGATAGAGGAGCGTGAGATGACCGACGAGGAGCGCCGCGCCGAGAGTGACCGCGAGAATATGCTCGCGCTCAACGACTTCGCCATGCGCTATTTTGAAAAGAATATCCATGACACCTCCGAAGGGCGCGACATAGGCCTCTCGTATTTCCGCTACAGAGGCATCAGCGACGCCATGATTGAGCGCTTCCACCTCGGCTATGCCCTCGAGGAGCGCGATGCAATGTTCAAGACGGCGACCGAGCGCGGCTACAGCGAGCAATATCTCGTCTCGACCGGCCTCTGCACGAAGACGGACGACGGCCGTTTCTATGACCGTTTCCGCGGACGAGTGATATATCCTATATTCACTCTCTCGGGCAAGGTCGTGGCCTTCGGCGGCCGCACACTCAGCAAGGAGAAGAAAATAGCCAAATATGTCAATTCGCCCGAGTCGGACCTCTATCAGAAGCGGCGCGAGCTCTACGGCCTCTTCCAGGCCAAGCAGTCGATAGCCAAGGAGCAAAAATGTATACTCGTCGAAGGCTACATGGACGTCATATCCATGCACCAGTCGGGTATATGCAACGTCGTCGCCTCCTCGGGCACGGCTCTGACCATCGAGCAGGTGCGTCTGATTAACCGTTTCACAAAGGATGTGACGCTGATTTACGACAGCGACGCCGCCGGCATCAAGGCCTCCCTCCGAGGTATAGAGCTGCTTCTCCAGGAGGGCATGAATGTCAAGGTACTACTCCTCCCTGAGGGTGAGGACCCGGACTCCTTCGCCCAGCACCACAGTTCGAGCGAGGTGCAGGACTATATCAAGGCCCACGAGACAGACTTCATAACCTTCATGGCGGGTATCCTGATGAAGGATGCCGCCTCTGACCCCGGGCGTCGAGCCAATGTGATTACACGTCTGGTGAAGACCATAGCCCTCATACCTGACGAGATTACCCGCAGTGTTTATGTCCAGGATTGTTCGCGAATCCTTTTTATGGACGAGGACGTGCTGCGGCGCGAGGTCGGGAAGTATTACAATGAGTTCCGCCTGAAGTCGCGCGAGGAGCGCCAGCGTGCCGAGGCTTTTACAGCTCCGGCTGAGGACGTGCAGCCGCAGGGCGGGGGAGGGGAACAGTCTCCTTCCGCAGCTCCTCAGGGCGATGCGCAGGTTGCCGACAGCGGTCATGCGCGCTTCCTGCGCACCTACGAGCTTGCGATTGTACGTCTAGTCGCCAAGTATGGCAACTATGCATTCGCCGAGGGTATTGATGACGACGGCAACACTGTGCCTATGACGGTGCTCGAATATATCGAGTCAGACCTCATGGCTGACAATATACATTTCTCAAACGCTGACCTCGCCCACTTCTTTGACGAGGCTCTCCGTCTCAGCACCGAGACCTGGGCTGCCGACCTTGAGCGGCGCCGGATGGAACTGGAGGAGCAGCGAGGCCGCAGTTTCGCCGAGGGCGTAGAGGCCATAAGGGAGAAGGCGACCGACATAGGCAGCGTCTCCGCTATGGAGCAGCGTCTGCGCGAAAGCGTCGATGCGGCCTACGCCAAGGGTCTGCAGGACTATTCGGTCACATATCTCGGCCGGCTGATGTGCTCGTCGCCCGACGATGTCGTGCGCAATCTCGCGTCAGACCTCGTGGTCGAGTGCCACATCCTGAGCAAGATGCACACCAAGTATGCCAAGGTCGACACGGAGCAGGACCTGCTCGGCGAGCTTGTGCCTCGTGCGCTGCACGAGTTGAAGGACGCTATACTCTGGACGCGCCTTCTTGACGTCAGGCGCGAGCTTGCAGCCTGTGCCGGCGACTATGAGAAGGTGCTTTTGCTGATGAAGACCATGCAGGAAATCGAGGGCGCGCGTCGCGAGCTGGCGCGTCTTATCGGTGACCGCGTTATAGCTCCGAGGAAATAGTAGAGTGGCTGGGATTTAGGAATTTATACCGTTAAGGATTTTAAGATACCCTGTTTTTAAGAGCGCAACAAGAGGGACGGGCCTCACGGTCAGTCCCCCTCTTCTAATCTACAATCTTGTAAAAACACATATATTGAAAAAACGATTCCATTAATTGTCCGTTTGGAATCAGAGGCTTCTCAAATGTGGCTCCGATGATTGTAAATAGCTTGTAAATGAATGTTAGGATGTTTAAAAGTCCGTTGGGTTTGTATAGATCTTAATTAATAACTAATTGATTAAACAAGTGTCCGTGGAGGGGGTGAGCCTCCGCCCGCACTCGTTTTATAAGCCTGTCAGAGGGAAAAGAGTGACCGGATTTGATGTTGCAAATGTAGACAAAGGGTTTAACAATTCCAAAAAAATGTGAGCTAAATTGTGAAATTTCTGATATTTGTACCTGCTTGGTATACAGAAGTGTAGCGGTTTTGGCGACAATCCTTCCATGCTGTCTCCCCGACAGCTTCTAAAACCCTCTTGCCGGCAGTTGAGGACGGAGCCCTTCTGATAGGGTCAGTCCCCTCCTTCGCGCCCCTTTGGCAGGGCCTTTTAATCTTATTAGGTTTTTTTTACGCACTTGGAATGGTTGTTAACGAAAATCTTGTTAACTTTGCATCTTGAAATATTGTTTAGCTCTCTAAACAACCCGAAAACAACGAAATAGCAAAATAAACGACCCCTCGCGGGGGCTTCTATCACATTTATGATGAAAAGATTTCCGCTATACGCATTGCTTGCTGTCATCATGACAGTCCTTATTTCCGGCTGCAACAAGGACTCGGATTCCTTCGTTGCGGAAGGTGATTTCGGCAACTGTTCGGTCACAGCCTTCAGTATAGCCAAAGATGACAGTGTGCTTGCCAAGCTTGACTCGGTCTATTTCTCTATCGACCTCGTCAACGCCGTGATTTTCAACGCTGACTCTCTCCCCAAGGGCACACGCACCGACAAACTTATCGTAAAAATCAGCACCGCGTCGGCCAGTGCATGCGACCTCACCTTCCGTGACCCCAAGGCCAAGCGCGACACGACAATCAGCTTTATCTCCAACCCCAACGACAGTATCAACTTCGCCGACGGGCCTGTCAAGCTCTCAATCACCTCCTACGATGGTCTGAAGAAGCGCGACTACACTATCAAGGTCAACGTGCACCAGGTCGAGCCCGACACCCTCTATTGGGACAAGGCTTCCAGCCGTAATCTTCCTGGCAAACTCAGCAACCCCGCGGAGCAGAAGACCGTCGAGTTTGACGGCAAGGTATACTGCATGACGGCTTCCGGCAATGCGGCCTCACTCGCAGTCTGCGAGAATCCCTATAATAACGACTGGACGCTCTCCGACGCCAGCCTTCCTGCCGACGCCCGCCTCTCCACGCTCACGGCAAGTTCCGACGCCCTCTATATGCTCGACTCACACGGCAATCTCTATAAGTCGGCCGATGCCCTCACCTGGGCCGCTACCGGCGAGCACATGGACTGGCTCTACGGAGGATATGACGACAAGGTTCTCGGTGCCCGCAAGGATGCCGACGGCTGGAAGCACGTTTCCTATCCCTCCGGGGCTGTGACTGCCGTACCTGCCGGGTGTCCCGTGAGCGGCACAGGCCAGATGATTGTCTACGAGACAAAGTGGAGCGCCACTCCCCTGGCTCTCTTCGTCGGCGGCCGCGACGCTTCCGACCTCCTCGTCGGCTCCACCTGGGGCTACGACGGCACTACATGGGCAAAAATCAGCTCCCGTGACATCGACGAGCGTGAAAACGTTTCGCTCTTCCCCTATTTTACCCCGCGTGTGAACAAGAACAATTGGCGCGTCACCGAGCGCTCCGTCCTTATAGCAGTAGGCGGCAACTATGAATCAGGCGAGGGGCCGGTTGTGTCGAATACTGTCTACGTCTCCTATGACCAGGGTATAACCTGGGAGGAGGCTTCGAGCTATCTCCAGCTTCCTGATTACATCCGTCCCTTCACTTCCGCCCAGGCCATAGTCCGCAATACCACTCTCGATGAAAGCATGTCGCGCTCGGCCTCGGCCGACGGCTGGATGCCCCTTTCGGGTACCCGTCTTCCCGCCTGGGCTACCCCGGTTCCCTTTGCTAAGACAAGCCGCGTGAGTCAGGCCGTCACCGAATGGGAGTGTCCCTACATCTATCTCTTCGGAGGCACGGATGCAGCCGGCAAGCTCAACGAC
This sequence comes from uncultured Duncaniella sp., assembly GCA_910586665.1. Lineage (GTDB taxonomy): Bacteria > Bacteroidota > Bacteroidia > Bacteroidales > Muribaculaceae > Duncaniella. Next base: position 77,294 of record CAJUIX010000010.1, on the reverse strand, counting down.
ACAGTGTGGAAAGGCGTGATTCGCCGCTTCACCTTCCGTCCCTTATATTAATAATGTGTAAAATCGAATGAAATCTCTCCTTTCAGCAATAATACTGACCCTCTGCGCCCTGGCTCTCCCGGCCGGGCTGACAGCTCAGACGCAAGAGAGCGTCGAGACTTATAAGTTTGACATAGGAGGAGGTGTCGGCATGTCGGGCTACCTCGGTGATGCCAACGAGAGCAACCTCTTCGCCCACCCGGGCGTCTCCTTCAACGGCACTTTCCGCTATCTCATCAACACCCGCTGGGCCATTCGTGGCATCCTCAACGCCGCCTCCCTCAGCGGCACCACTGCCGATATGGACAATGTCCTTCCCGAGGGGAAGGTCTACGAATTCAAATCGTGGGTCTATGACCTCGGTGCCCGTGCCGAGTTCAATTTCTTCAACTACGGCATAGGGGAGACCTATAAGCGCCTCTCCCGGTTCTCTCCCTACCTCAGCCTCGGTCTGGGAGTGGCAATGGCAAGTTCAGCGGGCGACACCTCCGTGGCTATGAGCCTCCCGATGGGCTTCGGCGTGAAATACAAGGTGAGGCCGCGTCTCAACCTCGGACTGGAATTCACCATGACCAAGGTCTTTGGCGACAAGGTGGACAGCAGCGAGCTGACGGATCTCTATAAAATAAAAAGCTCCTTCCTGAAGAATACCGACTGGTACTCGACTATCTCCCTGACGCTCACCTATGAGTTCGGCAAGCGCTGTGTCACCTGCCACCGCATTGACTAAGACGATAATAAAAACCACATATATTCTCCGGCTGCTCTTTCCCGTGAGCCGGACACAAGAGAAAATATGACAGACGAAGCAAATATAAATAGCCTCCCGCGCCATGTCGCCATTATAATGGACGGCAACGGTCGCTGGGCCAAGGCCCGCGGCCTTGACCGAAGCGAAGGGCATGTCGAGGGCGTCAACACGGTGCGTCGTATCACCGAGGTGGCGTCGGAACTCGGCATCGGCTATCTGACACTCTATACATTCTCCACCGAAAACTGGAACCGCCCGCAGGCGGAGGTCGACGCCCTCATGCACCTCATCGTGATTGCCATAGAGCGCGAGACCCCGGACCTGATTAAGAACAACGTGCGCCTACAGATGATTGGCGACAGCTCCCGCATGCCCCGCGAAGCCTACGAGCGTCTGCGCCAGTGCATCGCCGACACCTCCCACTGCACGGGTCTGACTCTTGTGCTCGCCATAAGCTACTCCTCGCGCTGGGAGATTGTCGAGGCGGCCCGCCGCTTCGCTGAGGATGTGGCCGCCGGTCGTGCCAAGCCCTCCGACATGGATTCGGACGCGGCTTTCTCGACCTACCTGACCACTGCGTCGATGCCCGACCCCGACCTGCTAATCCGCACCGGCGGCGACCACCGTGTCAGCAACTTCCTGCTCTGGCAGATCGCATATTCGGAGATATATGTCACCGACACATACTGGCCCGACTTCTCCCGCGAGGACTTCATCCGAGCCATCCGGGACTTCGGCGGCCGTGAACGCCGTTTCGGCCTGACCTCCGAGCAACTTAAATAAGATATACATCCCTCCACACAAACTTTTTTTGACCAATGCGTCTTAAATTCATCACATTACTGCTCCTGCTCTCATCATTTTCCGCGTCAATCGCCGTCTCAGCCCAGGCCCCGACCGACACGGTCTACAATCCCACAATTCTCTTCACCGGCCTCCCGAAAACCTACGAGATTGCCGACATACAGGTGAAAGGTGCAGACAACTATGAAGACTATATCGTCATCGGCTATACCGGCCTCAAGGTCGGCGACATCATAACCATACCGAGTTCTGAGATTACAGATGCCTCCAAGCGTCTGTGGCGTCAGGGCCTCTTCTCGAAGGTGCAGCTGACTGTCGACAAGGTTGTTGGCAACAAGGTATACCTTACTCTTAACCTCCGCCAGCAGCCCCGTATCGCCGAAATCAACTACAACGGTGTCAAGAAAGGCGAGAAGCAGGACCTCGAAGAGACACTGCAGCTCATGAAGGGCAACCAGATTACGCAGAACATCGTCAACCGCGCCGAGCAAATTATCAAGAAGTATTTCAGCAACAAGGGATTCGGTAACGCTGAGGTCAAAATCAACCTTACCGACGACCTCTCGCACCCCAACGAGGTGATTGTCGACATCAATGTCAACAAAAATGACAAGATGAAGGTCCACAAGATCTACATCGAGGGCAATGAGATGCTGAGCGACAACAAGCTCCAGCGAGTCATGAAGAAAACCAACGAAAAAGGCAAGCTGCTCAACCTTTTCCGTCAGAAAAAGTTTGTGGAGAGCGACTATGAGGACGACCTCAAGCGCATCATTCAGAAATATAACGAGGAGGGCTATCGCGACGCCGTGATTCTCTCAGACTCCGTAGTACCCTATGATGAAAAGACTGTCGACGTCTACATTACGCTCGAGGAAGGTAAGAAATATTACCTCAACGACATCACCTGGGTCGGTAATACCATATATACTTCCGACATCCTTTCGGCCGTGCTCGGAATGGAGAAGGGCGACGTCTACAACCAGAAGCTTCTGAAGAAACGTACATCCGACGATGAGGACGCTATCTCGACCTACTATCTCGACAAGGGTTATCTCTTCTTCGACCTCCAGCCCATAGAGAAGAATGTCAGCGGCGACTCCATCGACCTCGAGATGCGAATCACCGAAGGCCCTCAGGCTCGAATCAACAACATTATCATCAACGGTAACGACCGACTCTATGAGAAGGTGATCCGTCGAGAGCTTCGTGTGAAACCGGGCGAGCTGTTCAGCAAGACCGACCTCATGCGCTCGGCCCGTGAAATCGCGCAGACAGGCCACTTCAACCCTGAAAACCTCGACATCCGCCCCGAGCCTAACCAGGAAGACGGCACGGTCGATATCCTCTTCAACCTCGAGTCGAAGTCTAATGACCAGTTTGAATTCTCGATGGGCTGGGGACAAACGGGTATCATCGGCAAGGTGGCTATCAAGTTCACCAACTTCTCAATCAAGAACCTCTTCTACCCCAACAGCTACAAGGGCCTCATCCCGCAGGGCGACGGCCAGCAGCTCACAATCTCCGCGCAGACCAATGCCCGCTACTTCCAGGCCTACAGCATCTCCTTCCTCGACCCCTGGTTCGGTGGCAAGCGACCCAACTCACTCTCCGTCTCGGCATATTACAGTCGTCAGACGGGTGTGAACTCCTCATACTATTCCCGCAACTACGCCAACTACTATCCCACCTACAGCGGACTCTATGGCGGCTATGGTTACGGCTATGGCGACTACGGCTACAACAACGGCTATTCGTATGAGAATGCCTACGACCCCAACAAGTATATCCAGATGATAGGTCTCTCGCTCGGCTTCGGCAAGCGTCTCAACTGGCCTGACGACTGGTTCACCTTCCAGGCTGAGCTTGGCTACAGCTGGTATAACGTGAAGAACTGGTACTACATCATGAACATGAACAACGGTAATGCCAATTCTCTCACCCTCGGCCTCACCCTCGCCCGTAACTCAATTGACAATCCTCTATACACCCGTACCGGTTCGGATTTCTCACTCAGCTTGCAAATGACTCCTCCCGCCTCGCTCTTCGGCAAGAAGGACTGGAAGAAACTCTACGAGCTTGCCAACCAGAGCAACACCGACAAGAAGACCGAGCAGGCCCGCCGCGACCTCTACCACTGGATTGAGTACTGGAAGCTCCGCTTCAAGTCGCGTACCTACACCCCGCTCACCAACCCCGAGGGCAAATACACGCTTGTGCTCATGACCCGTGCCGACATCGGCCTCCTCGGCAGCTATAATAAATATCTCAAGTCACCCTTCGAGACATTCTATGTCGGCGGTGACGGTATGTCAGGCTCCTACACATACGCTCAGGAGACCATCGCCCTCCGCGGTTACGACAACGGTCAGCTCACCGGTCAAGGCAGCGGCTACGCCTACACCCGCTTCGGTATGGAGCTCCACTTCCCCTTCATGCTACAGCCGACGACCACTATCTACGGGCTGACCTTCATCGAGGGTGGTAACGCCTGGACCTCCGTCAAGAACTTCTCTCCCTTCGACCTCAAGCGCAGCGCCGGCGCCGGTGTCCGCATCTATCTACCGATGATCGGTATGATGGGTATCGACTGGGCCTACGGCTTCGACAAGGCCTACGGACAGAAGGGTGGTTCGCACTTCCACTTCATTCTCGGACAGGAATTCTAAGCCGGTTAAACTTTTCACCCGTTGGTGCGTCTATAATATATGAACATTACCCAACAACTCTCAACCACCCTAAAACACCGCCAAGGTATGAAAAAGATTTTTCTGACATTAGCACTCATCTTCGCATGTTTCGCAGGCGCTTCGGCCCAGAAGTTTGCCCTTGTCGACATGGATTATATCCTCTCCAACGTCCCCGCCTACGAAATGGCCAACGAGCAGCTCAACCAGATCTCGCAGCGCTGGCAGAAGGAGGTCGAGGCCGTCGCCAAGGAGGCCGAGACTCTCTATAAGAACTATCAGAACGAGATGGTCTTCCTGACTGACGAGCAGAAGAAAAAGAAAGAGGAGGAAATTGTGGCCGCTGAGAAGAAGGCCGCCGAGCTCCGCCAGAAGTACTTCGGTCCCGACGGAGAGCTTTACAAGAAGCGCCAGACACTCATGAAGCCTATCCAGGACGACGTCTACAATGCCGTAAAGAAGGTATCTGAGGAGCGAGGCTACCAGTGTATATTCGACCGCGCCACATCGGCCGACATCATCTTTGCCTCGCCGCGTATCGACGTCTCCAACGAGGTCCTTGAAAAGTTAGGTTATTCCAAATAAATTGCCTACCTTTGCACCGCTCCGGCGCGTCGGGGCGACAGCTACAGCAAGAACGTATTTAAATCAAAAATAAAACTTCATAATACAACGATGATCAAGAAACTATTACTCGCAATCATGATTGCGTTCCCCATGAGCCTCTTCGCTCAGAAATTCGGCGTAATCAACACGACTGAACTCATGCAGTCTCTCCCCGAGATGAAGACTATCCAGGAGCAGATGGAAGCTGCTACCAAGAAATATGAGGACGAATTCGGCAAACTCCAGGAAGAAATGAACAAGAAGTTCCAGGAATTCCAGGCTCTCGACGAGAATACACCCGCGACTATCAAGGACCGTCGCACCCAGGAGCTCCAGGAGATTGACAATAAGATCCAGCGCTTCCGCGAGACCGCACAGCAGGATCTCCAGCGTCAGAACCAGCAGCTTATGGCCCCCGTGCAGGAGAAAGTCCTCAAAGCTATCCAGAGCGTAGGTGCCGAAGGCAACTATACTTTCATCTTCGAGAACGTGATGCCTATCTACACCGGCACTGATGTCACCGACATCACTCCCCTTGTCAAGACCCGTCTCGGCATCTAATTGAAAATCCCCGACAGATTTTAAACCATACCCGTCCGCCATGTCACCCGCACTACGCGGGTAGCACATGGCGGGCGTTGGACATTAAAAAACATCACTCCACATTACAAAAAGTAACTTCCCACGGCTATGTTTCGCATCAAACGCATGGACATCTTCATCCTCCAGAGCTTCGTGCCTCTGTTCATGATGACGTTCTGCATCTGTCTGTTCATAGTGTTGATGCAGTTTTTGTGGAGATATATCGACGAGCTCGTGGGCAAGGGCCTCGGGGTCGACGTGATATGCGAGCTGTTCTTCTACGCTGCCGTCACTTTTGTCCCTATGGCGCTCCCGCTCGCCATCCTGCTCGCCTCGCTGATGACCTTTGGCAACCTCGGCGAGCAATTCGAACTCACGGCCATGAAAGCCTCGGGCATCTCGCTCTTGCGCACTATGGCCCCGCTTATAGTGCTGATGGTAATGATTGCCACCGGTGCTTTCTTTTTTCAGAACGACATTCTGCCTGTGGCGCAGACCAAGATGTGGACGCTCCTCTACTCCATGCGCCAAAAATCGCCCGAACTGGAGATTCCCGAAGGGGTGTTCTATGACCAGATTCCGGGCTATAATCTCTTCGTCCAGGAGAAGAATCGCGATACGGGCGTGCTCTACGAGGTGATGATTTACGACGTCTCCAAGGGCTTTGAAAATTCGTCTATTATCCTTGCCGATTCTGGCAAAATGTCCATCACGCCCGACAAGACCCACCTCTTCCTCCGCCTCTGGAACGGTGAGTCATTCGAAAATCTGCGTGATGCCCGTGCTGGTAATTCCCGCAACGTTCCCTACCGCCGCGAGAGCTTCGACCTGAAGGAAATCATGCTCAAGTTCGACACCAACTTCAACCGTATGGACGAGCAGGGGATGCGCAATCAGTATGTCGGCAAGAATATGGCTGAGCTTCAGGCCACGATTGACTCCGTCGGCGCGCGTGTCGACTCTCTCGGCAATATCTACGGCTCCGCTCTCCGCGAATATCCCTATCTCGGTGTCAGGACATACACCACACGCACTGACACGGCCAATGTCCGCGTCTCCGTGCGCCGCCCCGACGTGGCTCTCGAGCATCCGTTTAACGTCGACTCCCTTTTCCGCGGTTCATCCTCGGGCCTGAGGCTCAACTATCTCAACCAGGGCCTTGCCAAGGCGCAGCGTATGCGCCAGGAGTATGAATACAAGAGCCTCGCTATGGCCGACGACCTCAAAAGCCTTCGCCGCCACGCAATAGAGCTGCAAAAGAAATTCACACTCTCTTTCGCGTGCATCATCTTCTTTTTCATCGGTGCTCCCCTCGGCGCCATTATCCGCAAGGGTGGTCTCGGCACGCCGCTGGTCATATCGGTCTTCCTCTTCATCTTCTACTACATCATTGACAACATGGGCTATAAGCTCGCCCGTGACGGCAAGTGGGAAGTATGGGAAGGAATGTGGCTGAGCGCAGCCGTCCTCCTCCCCCTCGGTGTCTTCTTTACCTACAAGGCCGTCAACGACTCAGCCGTGTTCAACAAGGACGCCTATCTGAACTTCTTCCGCAAGTTCTTCGGCGTGAGCGAGGTGCGCCATGTGGAGATGAAGGAGCTTGTCATGGACGAGCTTGACCCCGCAGTGGCTGTCGAGCGCCTCGAAAAGCTAAAAATGGAGGTGGCGGCCTATCTTTCTGTCAACCCCTCGAAGCAGAACTACATAGACTACTGGCTTCGCGGCTATGACCGTGACAGCCTCCACCGTCTGCGCGACGAGATAGAGTCAGACGTGGACTACATCTCCAACTCCCGCGAAAAAATGGTTGTACTCAAACTCATGGACATGCCTATCCTGCGCAGTCTGTGGTTCCAGCAGCCGTCGACCCGCAAGTGGCTCTCGTGGACCATGATTGTGATCTTCCCGCTCGGGCTCGCAGTGTGGTTCTACGGACGCAAGACCCAGCAGCGCCTGCGCGACGAGCTTCATACCGTGTCCAAGGTTTCCGACCAGCTCATAGAGCTTATAGCTCCTCAATTACCCTGATATCCGCAAAACAATACCGCTCATGGATAATAATATAAAGTTAGACAGCATAGAAGAAGCCATCGCCGACTTCCGCGAGGGCAAGTTTGTTATCGTGGTCGACGACGAGGACCGCGAAAACGAGGGCGATCTCATCATCGCCGCAGAGAAGGTGACGCCTGACGATATAAATTTCATGATTACCAATGCCCGCGGGGAGCTTTGTGCCCCCCTGTCGATGTCGCGCTGTCGCGAACTGGGGCTTGAACGCCAGGTCGAGGACAACACCTCCATGCTCGGTACCCCCTTCACCGTGACTGTCGACCTTCTGCCCGGCTGCTCAACCGGGGTGTCGGCCCGCGACCGTGCGGCCACTATCCGCGCGCTTGCCGACCCTGCGGTCAAGCCTGACGACTTCGGTCGTCCGGGCCATGTCCACCCGCTCTATGCCCAGGATGCCGGCGTCCTCCGTCGTGCCGGCCACACCGAGGCCGCTATCGACCTCGCGCGCCTCGCCGGCTTGCAGCCCGCAGCCTCGCTCATCGAGATTCTCAACGAGGACGGCACTATGGCGCGGCTCCCTCAGCTCCGCAAGCGTGCCGACGAGTGGGGGCTGAAACTCATATCCATCCGTGACCTCATAGCCTACCGTCTGCGCGAGGAGTCACTCGTGGAGGAGGGCGTGGAGGTCGACATGCCCACTGCCTACGGCCACTTCCGCCTCATTCCATTCCGCCAGAAGAGCAACGGGCTTGAGCATATCGCCATAATAAAGGGCGATGTGTCGGGCGACGAACCTGTGCTCGTGCGCGTCCACTCCTCATGCGCCACCGGCGACATTTTCGGCTCCATGCGCTGCGACTGCGGCGAACAGCTCCACAAGGCTATGGAGCTCATCGAGAAGGAGGGGCGAGGCGCCATCGTCTATCTCAATCAGGAGGGACGCGGAATCGGTCTTATGGAGAAAATCAAGGCTTACAAACTCCAGGAGGAGGGGCTCGACACGGTCGACGCCAATCTCCATCTCGGCCACAAGGCTGACGAGCGCGACTATGGCGTCGGCGCACAGATACTCCACCTGCTCGGTGTCCGCAAGATGCGCCTGATTACGAATAATCCAGTGAAGCGCATAGGCCTCGAGGGCTACGGTCTCGAGGTGGTCGACAATGTCGGTATTGAAATCGCCCCCAACCGCTACAATCTGCGCTATATGCTCACCAAGCAAAAGCGCATGGGCCATACCCTCCACATGGACGATAACTCGATTCAGAAATAATAAGTAATTTGATAATTCTACACCGCGTTGGCGGCCCAATGGCCGGCGTAGGCGAGTAGCAGGCCGACTGTGAAGCTTGCGCCGGCATATAGTATCACTATGGGGAATGATGAGGACTGGAACAGCAGGTAGTTCTCATGGACGAAGGTCGAGAAGGTCGTAAAGCCGCCGCAGAACCCCACCGTCAGAAATATTTTCATCTCCGGGCTTAGATTGAATCCGCGGTCGAGGACGCCGTAGATAAGCCCTATCAGAAAGCAGCCGATAATGTTGACAGCGAAGGTCCCCCAGGGAAAAAGTGCCGCCCCTGCGATGTTCTGTATCCAGCGTCCGGCGAGATAGCGCATGACGCCTCCGAGGGCGCTTCCGGCGCCGATGTATAGGATTGTTTTCAGCATGGCGTTGCTTTAGTTTTCGCAGTCGTAGTGCACATGGTGGCATGCCGAATGGCACTCCGTCAGCGTATGGTCGATGATGAGGTGGCGGTTGGCCATGCCAGCGATTGTCGACATCTCGTGTGACACGAGCAGCAGCGTCGTGTCCTTGGCCAGTTCGGCCATGAGCCCGTAGATATAGTGCTCGAAACGCTTGTCGACATAGCTAAGGGGCTCGTCGAGCACCAGCAGTCGCGGGCGCGAGATGATTGCGCGTCCGAGCAGGGCGCGTTGCAGCTGTCCGCCCGAGAGATTGCCTATGCTGGCCCCGCTGTGCGATTCGAGGCCCATGAGCCCTGTCACCTCCCTCACGCGCCGGCGCACTTCCTCCTTGTCAAGTTTCTCGCCGATAAGCCCGGAGGCTATCACCTCCTCTACCGAGATAGGGAAGCGCGAGTCGATATGGTTCTTTTGCGGAAGATAGCCGATGGATAGCTCCTTGACCTCCCGGCCTTCGTGGAAATAGCTGACGCTACCTTCTGTCGGGGCGAGCAGCCGCAGTATGATGCGCAACAGCGTGGTTTTCCCACCTCCGTTGGGGCCGGTAATGGCTATGAAGTCCCCTTTCCTGACGTCGAAATTGATGTCGTCAAGCACTGTCTTTCCGTCCCAGCGCTTGCATACATGGCGCAGCGAGATCATCAGGTCGCGTTCATCCGTCTGCATAATACTTTTATTCAGTTTCGTCGCCGGCAATGGCGTCAGCGATTCCGATGATTTCATTCTCCCAGTCAGCCGAGAGGGGATTGATGCTCACTCGCTTCACTCCGAGCTGGTCGCCGAGGGTCTCCGCCTGGCGGCTGTCGAGGTCCTTCTGATAGAAGAACACTTTGACGCCGTGCTCCGACGCATGGTCCATAACACTCTTGAGCGTCCCCATAGCTATATCCTTGTTGTCGGCGTTGCCGGCAGGGATTTGTTCCAGGCCGTAGTCGCGCGCAAAGTAGCTCAGCGAGGGGTGCCAGACCATGAAGGCCTCTCCGCGGTGTGGCTCGAGACGGGCTGTGATAGCGCGGTCGAGCGAGTCGAGGTGCTGGGCGAAGCGGTCATAGTTGCGGGTATAGTAGTCCTTGTTTGCCGGGTCGAGCTGCACCATAGCGTTGAGCATGTTGCGGGCTATGATTTTGGCGTTCTTCACCGACGTCCATGTGTGTGGGTCGATGCTCTCGTGGCTGATACCGCCGTGGTCATGGGTGCCGGTGACAGGAATGACGCCGAGTGAGGTGTTGAAAATCGGCAGGTCAGGGTGTTCGGCATGGATTTTGTCGAGTATCGCAGCCTCAAAGCCGATATTTCCCATGCGAAGGAAGCCGATAGACTTCGTGAGGTTCATGACATGGTTGACCGAGGGGTCGAAAGTCTCGGGGTTGGCACCGTTGGCGATGAGGGTGCGTATCTCCACTTTGTCACCCGTAATTTTTTCAAGAAAATATTTCTGAGGCTCGATGCTGACGGTGACAATCGGTGTATGGTAGCTGTCGGCGGAACATGCGGCCAAAAGCCCCAGCCATGTAGCCAGCGTGACAGCCAAGGGTATCAATAGTATGTGGGATTTCATATAATCTAAACGAATTGTGCGAGGCAAATATACACATTTTTTAGCAATTTCCCTTAAAATATTAAGAAAAATTTCAATTGACACCCACAATTTCTTAAATTTAGTCAAATACCAAGCGTGGCTAATTTTCTGTATAGCTCAGTCTGCGGTCTATTTCTGCCAGTATTCAGAATTTTTTATTAACTTTGCAACTTCCAAAGTAGTAAATAAATTTTTTCCATTACATAACCGAAAATGGCAACACAAGAAGACGTTTTCAAGAAGATAGTAAGCCATGCCAAGGAGTATGGCTTCGTGTTTCAGTCAAGCGAGATTTACGACGGGCTTTCTGCCGTCTATGACTATGGTCAGAACGGCGTAGAGCTTAAAAACAATATCAAGCGTTACTGGTGGGATTCGATGACCCTCCTCCATGAAAATATCGTGGGTATCGACTCCGCTATTTTTATGCATCCGACTATCTGGAAGGCTTCGGGTCACGTCGACGCTTTCAATGACCCCCTGATTGACAACAAGGATTCCAAGAAACGTTATCGTGCCGACGTGCTGATCGAGGAGCAGATTGCCAAAATCGAGGATAAGATTGAAAAGGAAGTGGCCAAGGCTGCCAAGCGCTTCGGCGACAGCTTTGACGAGGCAATGTTCCGCCAGACCAATCCCCGTGTGCTCGAACACGCCGCCAAGCGCGACGCCCTCCACGAGCGCTTCGCCAAGGCTATGAACGATGGCGACCTCGACGAGCTTCGCCAGATTATCATCGACGAGGAGATTGTCTGCCCGATTTCAGGCACCAAGAACTGGACGGAGGTCCGCCAGTTCAACCTCATGTTCAAGACCGAGATGGGCTCGACTGCCGACGGCGCCATGACTGTCTACCTCCGCCCCGAGACCGCCCAGGGTATCTTCGTCAACTACCTCAACGTGCAGAAGACAGGCCGTATGCGCATCCCCTTCGGCATCGCCCAGATTGGCAAGGCTTTCCGCAACGAGATTGTAGCCCGCCAGTTCATCTTCCGCATGCGCGAGTTCGAGCAGATGGAGATGCAGTTCTTCGTACGCCCCGGCTCGGAAATGGAGTGGTTCAAGAAGTGGAAGGAGTTCCGTCTGCGCTGGCACAAAGCCCTCGGCCTCGGCGACGAGAAGTATCGCTACCACGACCACGAGAAGCTCGCCCACTATGCCAACGCGGCTACCGACATCGAGTTCCAGATGCCTTTCGGCTTCAAGGAGGTGGAGGGTATCCACTCCCGCACAAACTTCGACCTCTCGCAGCATGAGAAGTTCTCAGGCAAGAAGATACAGTATTTCGACCCGGAGCTTAACGAAAGCTACACCCCATACGTCATCGAGACCTCTATTGGTGTCGACCGTATGTTCCTCAGCGTCCTCTGCTCGGCTTACGAGGAGCAGGAGCTCGAGGGTGGCGACAAGCGCGTAGTGCTCCATCTTCCCGCAGCACTCGCTCCCGTGAAGTGTGCCGTGATGCCCCTCGTCCGTAAAGACGGCCTTCCCGACAAGGCCCGCGAGATTGTCAACGAGCTTAAGTTTGACTTCTCGACCCACTATGAGGAGAAGGACTCTATCGGCAAGCGCTACCGCCGCCAGGATGCAATCGGCACCCCCTTCTGCATCACCGTCGACCACCAGACCCTCGAGGACAACACCGTCACCCTCCGCGAGCGCGACTCTATGGAGCAGAAGCGCGTGAAGGTCGAGGATCTCCACAAGCTCATCCACGGCGCAGTTTCGCTCAACGCACTCCTGCGCAAACTGGCCTGACATTATTAAACACACATTCACTTATCTCCCCGAACAACAATGAAAGCTATCAAATTATTCTTCCTATTGGCATGTATGCTCCCCATGCTCTCGTCGTGTAACTATAACAGCCTCGTCGAGAAGAAGCAGGGTGTGGAGCAGTCATGGGCCGAGGTGCAGAACCAGTACCAGCGCCGTGCCGACCTGATTCCCAATCTCGTGGCCACGGTCAAGGGCTATGCAACCCACGAGAGCGAGACGCTCGAGAAGGTGACCCAGGCCCGCGCTGCCGCGACTTCGGTCAATATTAATGCCGACGACCTCAACGAGGAAACCCTCGCCAAGTTCCAGGCAGCTCAGAATGAGCTTACAGGCGCGCTCAAGTCGCTCCTCGCGGTGACCGAGGCCTATCCCGACCTGAAAGCCAACGAGAACTTCCGCGACCTACAGGTGCAGCTCGAGGGCACCGAGAACCGTATAGCCACCGCCCGCGGCCGCTACACGACTGTCGTCGCCGACTACAACACTTCCATTAAAAAATTCCCTACCAACATCTATGCCGGATGGTTTGGCTTCGAGGCCCAGCCACAGTTCAAGGCCGATGAGTCGGCCCAGCGCGCCCCGGAGGTAAAATTCTAATAATATAAGATGTCGAAATTAAGACTATTGCTCCCTGTGGCCGCATGCATGGCTGTGTTTGGCATGTCGCTATCGTCATGTAATGACGACAACGATGTGTGGGACAAGTATGAGAACTGGCGAATCGCCAATGAGGAATTTTTCAACGAGCAGCGCTACATGACAGAGAACGGCGCCAACGTCTACCAGGTGCTTTCACCCACATGGAACTCCTCGGCCACCGTCCTTATCCGCTATCTCAACGACCGCAGCAAGACTGTCGGCAATCTCAGCCCCATGCTCACCTCGACGGTGGCCGTCAAATACATCGGGCGCCTCTACAACGGCGTACCATTTGACTCGTCGTATCTCCAGCCTGCCACTCCATACGGCGACAGCCTCTTCCTTACCACTCCCGGCAGCGTGATCCAGGGCTGGACCATAGCGTTGATGGACATGCGCGTCGGTGACAGCGCCCGCGTGGTCATCCCCTACAACCTTGCCTACGGCTCGTCAGGCTCGGGAGCGCTCATCAGCCCCTATTCGACGCTTGTGTTTGACATGAAGCTTGTCGACATACCTTTCTACGAGGTACGTCCCTAAAACCCAAGTACTCCCTGCTACATGGATTTCAAATTAGAAGCCACAGCACCCGGCACGGCTGCCCGTGCCGGACTCATCACCACTGACCACGGAGAGATACGCACCCCGATTTTCATGCCTGTCGGTACGCTGGGGAGCGTCAAAGCCGTGCACCAGCGCGAGCTTCGCGAGGACATAGACGCGCAGATAATTCTCGGTAACACCTATCACCTCTATCTGCGTCCCGGCATCGAGATTCTCGAAAAGGCCGGCGGCCTCCACAAGTTCAACGGCTGGGAGCGCCCGATTCTCACTGACAGCGGTGGTTTCCAGGTCTTCTCACTTTCTGCCAACCGCAAGCTGACGGAGGAGGGTGCATGGTTTCGCTCGCATATCGACGGTTCCAAGCACCTCTTCACGCCCGAAAAGGTTGTGGACATAGAGCGCTCTATCGGTGCCGACATCATGATGGCTCTCGACGAGTGCCCTCCCGGCACAGCCGAGTACTCCTACGCGCGCAAGTCGCTCGACCTCACCCACCGTTGGCTCGCACGCGGCTGGAAGCGCTATAAGGAGACGGAGGGGAAGTATGGCTACTCCCAGGCTTATTTCCCGATAGTCCAGGGTGTCACCTATCCCGACCTGCGCCGTGAATCGGCCAAGTTCGTGGCCGATCTTGGTGCCGACGGCAATGCTATCGGCGGTCTCGCTGTCGGCGAGCCTGCCGAGGTGATGTATGACATGATCGAGGTCGTCAACGAGATTCTTCCCGCTGACCGTCCGCGCTATCTTATGGGTGTCGGCACTCCCGCCAACATTCTCGAGGCCATTGACCGCGGCGTCGACATGATGGACTGCGTGATGCCGACCCGCAACGGTCGCAACGGCATGCTCTTCACCCGCCACGGCATCATGAACATGCGCAACAAGAAGTGGGCCGACGATTTCTCGCCCCTCCAGGAGGACGGTCCGAGCTATGTCGACCGGGTCTACTCGAAGGCCTACGTCCGCCACCTCTTCATAGCCGACGAGATTCTTGCCATGCAGATAGCGTCGATTCACAACCTTGCTTTCTACCTCTGGCTTGTCGGCGAGGCCCGGCGCCACATCTTCGAGGGCGATTTCAAGGCCTGGAAGACCGAGATGCTCGAGTGTGTCACACGCCGACTCTGAAAACACATATATTTATAGTGTAAACAAGCTAAAAATCACCCACCCGGCTTTGAAGATTCTCGATTGGTATATCATCAGGAAGTTTCTCGGCACCTACGTCTTTGCGATAGCCCTGATTCTGGCAATCACGGTGATGTTTGACATCAACGAAAAGCTCGACGCATTTCTGAAGGCGCCGCTGAAGGCCACCGTGTTTGACTATTTCCTTAACTTCCTGCCTTATTTTGCCAACCAGTTCAGCCCGCTGTTCACCTTCATCGCCGTAATCTTCTTTACCTCCAAGCTGGCCGACAATTCGGAAATCATAGCCATGCTCTCCACCGGCATGAGTTACCGTCGCCTGCTGCGACCCTACATGGTCAGCGCGACAGTCATCGCAGCGGCTACATATATCCTCAGCGCCTATATAATCCCCCCTGCCAACATCAAGCGTATCGAGTATACGAACACCTACGTCAAGAACAAGCGAGTGGACTACGGCACCAATATCCAGCTCCAGGTGGCCAAGGGGGAGATAGCCTATATGTCGCGCTATGACAACAATAACAAGACAGGCTATAAGTTCTCCCTCGAGTCGTTCAAGGACAAGAAGCTCGTGTCGCGTCTTACGGCCCAGACTATCCGTTGGGACACTCTCCACCGATGGACGGTGCGTGACTACATGATTCGTGATTTCGATGACCACAAGGAAAAAATCCGTCGTGGCGCCCGACTCGACACCGTCATACCTATTGAGCCGCGTGACTTCCTCATCTCAAAGAATGACCATGAGACCATGACTTCCCCTGCGCTGCGCGAGTACATCTCGCGGCAGAAGGAGAGAGGTGTGGCCAATATCAAGTCATTCGAGATTGAGAACCACAAGCGCTATGCCATGACCGCGGCGGCCTTTATCCTGACAGTGATAGGCATGTCGCTGTCGTCGCGCAAGATTAAGGGGGGCATGGGTGTGAATATCGGCATAGGTCTCGTCCTCAGCTTTAGCTATATCTTGTTTATGACGGTGACGTCGACCTTCGCAGTGTCGGGCTATACCTCGCCTATGGTGGCGATGTGGATTCCGAACATTCTCTATACTATTATAGCGATATTCCTTTATTACAAAGTATCACACCAGTAATCAGTGACAATGATACGCAATCAGGGCGCCGCAAAGAAACTGCGGCGCCCTGATTATGTTTTGTTAGTATGTGTCTATGCCTGTCGTTACAGGCCGAAGGTCAGAGTTGTGAGGTAGCGTAGGCCGCGGCCAATGTTGTTGGCACCGAAGGAGAGGGTGATGTAGCCGTTGTTGCCGCCGAACCACGTTGCACCCATCATGTTGACGGTGTTGTTGATTGAAACCGGGGCACCGTATGTGGCCACGAGGGCATTGTAGACGCTGTTGTAGCGGGCGAGGTCGTAGCCGGGTGTCGAGTAATAGAATGATGATGCATCGAGGCCGGATGTGCCGTAATAAAGGGCTGCGTCAGTCCAGATGTAGTTCATTGCTGGGACGTTGCGGAGATACACGATGTCATTCGTATAGCCGTCGACCGTGTAGCCGGCATTGAACAGGTAGTCAAGCGACAGATTGATGGCTGTGCCGAATGTCAGGCCGAGGATGCCGCGGATTATCGGGAGCGGGCGGGCCGGACGCCAGCCGCGCGGAGGCATGGGGCGGTAGTGTGGACGGTGCATGACCGGGCGGTAGGGGCGGTGGGGAGGAGCCATCATCGGCGGACGGGGTGCACCGTGGCCGGGACGATAACCGGGACGGTGATTGTTGCCTATGTTGGGACGGTTAGGCCTGTGGTTGTTGTTACCGTTGCCGATACCCGGACGGTTTGGGCGGTTGTGGTTGCCGTTACCGAGATTGGGGCGGTCAGGCTTGTGGTTATTGTTGCCATTGCCTATGTTGGGCCGGTTGGGCTTGTTGTGATTCCCATTGCCGATATTGGGTCGGTCGGGCTTATGGTTGTCGCCGGGACGGACGTTGCTCCCGCCTGCGTTTGGCCGGTTCGGCTTATTGTTGCCGTTGTTACCGAAACCGGGGCGGTGGTTGCTATTGCCATTATTGTTCCCGATATTTGGCCGGTCCGGCCTATTGTTGCTGTTGCCGAAACTCGGGCGCTGGTTGCTTACGCCTTCGGGGCGCTTGTGGCTGCTGTTGCTGCCGCTGTTGCCGAAGGAGGGACGGCGGTTTGAGTGGCTGCCGTTGCTTGAGTGGCTTCCTCGGTTGCCACGGTCGCGGTGGTTGCTGCGCTCTGTGCGCGTGCGGCCGTTGCCGTTGTTTTCATGACGGTTCTGAGCAAAGCCCACGGGGACTGCAAGCGTTCCGCAGAGAAGGGCGATTGATATGTGGCGTAGAATTCGTTTCATGTCTTTATGCGGATAAGAGATTGGTGTTTATTAGTTAGAACAATCCGGGAGGGAATGGTTTAATATGTAATTTCATAAAATAATTTAAACGCATGGCCGGCCTATATTATAAGACTGCCCCCTGAAAGTGACTTTTAGCCGCTTTCAGGGGACAGTTTAGAATGTTTGTTCGTTATTCAACCTTCCTTCTCCGGCTTGGCAAGCGGGTTCCAGCCCTGGGCGCGGAGAGGTATCTCTGTGCCGTCGCGGGTAATCATTGCGCAGCCGAGCGATGGTTTGGTGATGTGGCCGATGAGTTTGACTCCGGGGAGCTTCTCAATCTTCTCGTGGCAGTGGAGGGGCACGGTGAAGAGGAGCTCGTAGTCCTCGCCGCCGTTGAGGGCGGCAGTGATGAGGTTCATGCCTATCTCCTCGGCCATTATGGCTGTCTGGTAGTCGATAGGGATGCGGTCCTCGTAGATACGGCATCCGGCATCGCTCTGTTTGCATATGTGGAGCAGTTCGGAACTGAGGCCGTCGCTGATGTCCATCATTGCCGTGGGGACTATGCCGGCCTTGTCGAGCTCCTCGATGATGTCACGGCGTGCCTCCGGCTTGAGTTGACGCTCCACGAGGTATTCCTTCCCCTGGAACTGCGGCACGAAGTCTCGCTGTCCCGCAGAGGCTGTCTTCTCGCGCTCGAGGAGCTGGAGGCCCATGTAGGCCGCGCCGAGGTCGCCAGACACGCAGATGAGGTCGGTGTCCTTGGCACCCGAGCGCCGCACTACCTTGTCGGCCGGAGCTTCGCCGATACATGTAATGGAAATGACGAGCCCCTGGCGGGACGAGGTGGTGTCACCCCCGACGAGGTCGACTCCGTAAATCTCGCAGGCGAGGCGGATGCCGGCGAAGAGTTCCTCGATGTGCTCGACAGTGAAGCGCTTGGAGATGCCGAGCGACACTGTAATTTGTTTCGGGCGCCCGTTCATGGCGTAGACATCGGAGAAGTTGACTATCGCCGATTTGTAGCCGAGATGTTTGAGCGGGACGTAGGTAAGGTCGAAATGCACGCCTTCGAGGAGGAGGTCGGTAGTGACGAGAATGTCGGTCTCATGGTTGCGCAGGATGGCACAGTCATCGCCGACGCTCTTGATTGTGGAGCTGTTGACAGTCTGGAGGCCCTTGGTCAGGCGGTCGATGAGGCCGAATTCACCTAATTCAGAAATTTCCATATATCAGTTGAATGATTTATATAGTATTGCTCAGAAGTGTAGGAATCAGAAACGATTGACTAACTCCTTCATGATTTCGAGGCACTTCGGCTGGGCGATGAGTGCTGCCTGCTGCACCTCTTCGTGGGTCGGAACCTGGGTGACATCCTTGCCGCCGAGGTCAGTGATGACAGAGATGCCGAACACACGCATGCCTGCATGATTTGCCACAATGACTTCGGGGACGGTCGACATGCCTACGCAGTCACCGCCGATGATGCGGTAGTATTCATATTCGGCCGGGGTCTCGAAGGTAGGACCTGTCACACCGACATATACTCCGTGCATGAGTCGTATACCCTTCTCAGCTGCAATCTGGTCGGCGAGGGCCATAAGCTCCTTGTCGTAGGCGTTGGTCATGGCCGGGAAGCGGGTGCCCAGCTCGTTATAGTTCTTACCGCGGAGGGGATTTTCGGGGAAGAGGTTGATATGGTCGGTGATGACCATGACGTCGCCGACCTGGAATTCCTTGTTCATGCCGCCCGAGGCGTTGCTGACGAAGAGGGTGTCGACACCGAGGGCCTTGAAGACGCGCACGGGGAAGGTGACCTGCTTCATGTCATAGCCTTCGTAGTAGTGGAAGCGTCCCTGCATGGCAATCACGCGCTTGCCGCCGAGGGTGCCGAAGATGAGGTTGCCGCTGTGTCCTTCGACAGTCGACACGGGGAAGTTGGGAATCTCGGAGTAGGGGATGTAGATTTTATTGTCGATGTGGTCCACGAGTGCGCCGAGGCCGGTGCCGAGGATTATTGCTGTCTTGGGCATTTCGTCCACCTTTGTGCGGAGGAAATCAGCTGTCTGCTTGATTTTTTCTAACATGTTTCTTATGATATTGATGATTATGAATTTCGGCATGGCAATGTCGGACTCATATATGTCTGTCCTTGCCGTTTTTGCTATTGAGGGGCGCTGTCGGTTCCACAGCAGCCACTAAGATTTAAACAAATGCGACTCGCGTATGGTTTTTTCAATTCCAAATGTCAGCTCGCTGTCGCCGCGGTCGATAAATTCGACCTTTATAGGGATGTAGAATATGGATTTCTTAAGTTGGTGGGGGAAGTAGGGATTGTTGAGGATGCGTACGGCGTCCTTCTCGGTCGTGACTATGAATTTCCGCCGGCCGGGGAGGGCGTCGAAGGCCGAGGCGATGTCCTCCATGTCGGAGGCGGAGAAGTTGTGGTGGTCGGTGAAGCGTTTGAGCTTCACTGCGGCCTTGTGGCGGCGCAGGTAGCGGACGAATGGCTTGGGATTGGCCACGCCTGTGACCACGAGTATTGATGTGTCGCCCCCTTGCGAGTCTAGGACAGGGATGTCATGCGCTTCTTCGGGGAACACCGGGACGAGGTGTCCGTAGTTGTAGCGCGAGAAGTAGAGTTTTTGGAAGGGGAAGAGGCTGAGGTTCTCCTCAAAGATGCGGTATTGCATCGGCTTCATGTCGACGGGACACTTTGTGACCACCACGATGTCGGCGCGGTTGAGCGCGCGGGCCGGTTCGCGCAGTCGTCCGTAGGGGAGGAGCTTGTCATTGAATATCGGGCGGTTATACTCGGTGAGGATGACCGAAACGGAGGGCTTGACGTAGCGATGCTGGAAGGCGTCGTCAAGTATAATCATGTTGAGGTCGGGATTAATCTCGCGCATCTTCCTGATGCCCTCAGTGCGCTTCTCGCAGACGGCGAGGGTGATGTCAGGCCCGAATTTCCGATAGATCTGGTATGATTCGTCACCTATGTCCTCCGGGCGCGACTGCGGCGTGGCGAGCACGAAGCCCTTGGTAGCGCGCTTGTAGCCTCGCGAGAGGACACCTATGTTGTAGCGTCCGAGCATCGACTCGACGATGTATTCGACATGCGGGGTCTTGCCGGTGCCACCCATAGCGAGGTTGCCCACGACGACAACCGGGATGTCGAACTCCTGTTGCTTGAGCATGCCGTATTCAAACATCTTGTTGCGCACGGCCACTCCCATTCCGTAGATTTTCGAAATGGGATAGAGCAAGAGTGCTGATAGTATTTTGCTTCTGGCCAAAGCGGATGTTTTTAGCGGTTAATGTCTGAAGTACGGTATGATGATTAATTTAGTTAGAGACTTACGTCCACGAAATCCATGCGGCACTGGAGTGTCGACATGCCCTTGACGCGGCGGAGAGTGTCATATAGTGAGGCCATCTCTCCGAGTTCGTCGCGTACGAGCGAGGCTTTGAAGTCAGCACCTGCCTCGAGGAGTGGCGCATACCATTTCTGCTTTGCGTCGGGATATACGGTGACGGTGTATGACTCTACGTTGAGCTGGGCGGCCATGTCGGCGAGGGCTGTGTCAAGTCCGCCGAGCTTGTCGACAAGGCCGAGCTTGAGAGCCTCGCTACCGTCCCACACACGACCTTCGCCAATCTTCTTGATTGAGTCCTGAGGGATGTTGCGGCCCTCGGCGCAGCGCTTGGTGAAGAGTTCGTAGCCGCGCTCGACGTAGCCCTGCATCGCTGCCATCTGTGCGGGAGTCATAGGCTCCATGAGCGAGGGGAAGTTGCCGTTGGCGTTGGTCTTGACAGTGCCGGTGTTGATGCCGAGCTTGTCATTGAGAAGGCGCTTGCCGTTGGGAATCATGCCGAAGATACCGATAGAGCCTGTGAGGGTGACTGGCTGGGCATAGATTTTGTCGGCACCGCAGCTGATATAATAGCCTCCAGATGCGGCGTAGTCAGCCATAGACACATAGAAGGGCTTGCCTGTGACCTTCTTGAACTGCTGGAGGGCCTCCCAGATCTGTTCCGAGGCAAAGGCGCTGCCGCCGGGAGAGTTGACATACATTATGAGTGCGTCGATGTCCTCGTTGTCAATGAGTTTCATGATTTGCGGGACCATTTCGGAGGCCACGATGCCGTCGCCCGACTCGTCGGTGATGTCGCCGCAGGCGTAGAGGACTGCAATCTCAGCACCCTTGCCGTCGCCGACCTTGGATAGGTCATTGTTCTTGGCATAGGTCGATGTGCTGACATATTCGAGGTCATCCACCTTCTTGGCCTCGGTGAGGGCGGTGAGGCGGTCGTCATACTCGTGGCGGTATGTGAGGGCGTCGACCACCTTCATCTGAGGATAGTCCTTGGGGTCCTTGGTGAAAATGAATTCGTCGGCCCACTTGTTGACCTCGGCCTCGCTGACACCGCGGGCGTCGGCAATCGACGATGCGATGGTCTGCCAGATGTTGCCGAGATAGAGCTGCTGCTGTTCGCGCGAGGGCTCGCTCATGTTGTCGAGGATAAAGGGTTCGACGGCGCTCTTGTAGGTGCCGACCTTGACCACCTGCACCTCTACTCCGATTTTTTCAAGGAGGTTGCGGAAGAAGAGTGTCGTTGATGAGAGTCCGTGGAGGTCCACCTGGCCTACGGGATTGAGGAAGAGGCTGTCGGCCACTGATGCGATATAATAGTCACCCTGGGTATACGCGTCGCCGTAAGCGTAGACCCACTTGCCGGGAGCCTTTTCTTTGAATTTGCGGAGCGCCTCGACGATTGCGGAGCGCTGCGAGAGTCCGGCGTCGGCGCCGGCACATTCGATTGCTATGCCGTCGATGCGGTCATCGGTAGCGGCGGCTATGATCGAGCCTGTGATTTCGGAAAGTATCTGGGCGCCTTTCTCCTCGCCGCGGACCACGCTCATGAAGTTGAGTTTGGGCTGGGTGTCGAGTATTACCCCCGAGAGGTCGAGACGGAGTATGGAGTGCTTTTTAATGTCGACCGACCCCTGGCTTCCCGAGGAGGCAACAGCGGCGGTTATTACAATGATGAATCCTATCATCGCCAGCAGTAGCGAGAACCAGATGCCGGCGAGGGCGCCGAGAAATGAGATGAAAAATTTTTTCATTTCGTAAGTTTTATGGAAGAAAATAGGTTAAATAGAACCAATAGTCCTACAAAAGTACGATAATGCCACGTTAATAACAAATTTTTCAGACATATATTAAAAAAAGGCCTGAATTAAGAGCCTAAAATTGGTGTGATTCTGCTTTTTTCAATCATAAAAGTGTCACTTTCGGTGACATAGAAGGCGAAAAGTCTTAAAAAGTGGTACTATTTTAACAAAAATATGTCAAATATAGTCAAAAGCCGCCGAAAGTGTACTTTTTTTGCTTTCATAAACGAAATAAATGTATAACTTTGCCGAAGAACCTTTAACCATTCATCTAACCCATCGAGCCTTAGGGGGCCTCTCTTCCCCATTTTAAGCCATGAATAAGATTATTACTGAAATCACCCCTCTGTCGGAGAAAGATTGCTTCTATCTTATTGACAGATACAAGGATCGCTTCACATATCCCGTGCACCGCCACGGTGAGTATGAGCTGAACTTCGTAGCCAACTGTACGGGGGCGCGACGCGTGGTCGGCGACTCCATAGAGGTGTTGGGGCAGTATGACCTCGTGCTGATAGGCAACGGCATCGAGCATGGCTGGGAACAGCATGAGTGCACAAGTGATAAGATTCGCGAAATAACGATACAATTTTCACCTGACCTCTTCGGGTCGACCCTCCTTGCCAAGACGCAGCTGTCGAGCATCAGGAGGATGCTTGAGATTAGTGCCAGCGGCGTGGCCTTCACCACGGAGGGAATCATGAGGGTTTTCCACCGGCTCGACAATCTCACCAAGATTGAGTCGGGCTTCTACAGGATGCTCGAGCTGATGGCGATACTCCATGAACTTGCCGAGGACGGCCAGTATCGGAAGCTCTCAAGCTCATCGTTTGTGTCGGTCAAGCCTTCGGTCGACAGCCGCAGGGTGCAGAAGGTGAAGGACTATATAAATGTCCACTACAAGGACGAAATCCGGCTCAACGAGCTTGCCGACCTTGTCGGGATGACCCCTACGGCTTTCAGCCGCTTCTTCAAACTGCGCACCGGGCGCTCGATTTCGGATTATGTCATAGACATACGCCTCGGCCACGCCACCCGCCAGCTCGTCGACTCCACAACTTCGGTCTCTGAAATCTGCTACGGATGCGGATTCAACAATATCTCCAACTTCAACCGTATCTTTAAAAAGAAGAAGGGAAACTCACCAAAGGTCTTCCGCGAAATCTATCAACATCACAAAGTCCTTGTCTGACACTGTGGCTTGGTTCATAGGCCAGTTTGAATTATAAACCAAATAACACATTCATATTCAGCAATGAAATCTCTGCTTATTCCTATTGTCGGCGCGTTGATGACCGCTTCGTTGGCCGCATGCGGCTCCCGCACGGGTGCCGGAACAGATACCGTGGCAGCTGCAGACAGTTCTTTTGTCAGCCCTCTCTCGGTCAGGGGAACCGCCTTGGTCAATGCCGTGGGCGACACGGTGGTGCTCAACGGTCCGTCGCTCGGCTGGCACACCAATTGGGGACGCTTCTACAATGAAGGCACAGTCAAGGCTCTGAAGGAGAAGTGGGGAGCAAACATAACCCGTGCCGCTATCGGCGCGCACCCCTCGGGCGACTGTCAGAACGCCTATTCGGTCGACTCGGCCAATGCCGTCAACCTCGCAATGAAGGTGATTGACGCGGCTATCGCCAATGACATGTATATCATCTGCGACTGGCACTCGCATGAAAACACCCTCGCCGATGCCAGAAATTTCTTCACCGTGATAGGGGAGAAGTATGGCGACTCCCCCAACATATTATATGAGATATGGAATGAGCCGCTCGACATCCCCTGGAGCGAGATCAAGGCATATGCCGAGGAGCTGATTCCCGTGATTCGCAAAAATGCGCCCAATTCGGTCATCATTGTCGGCACGCCCAAGTGGGACCAGGATGTTGACGTCGCTGCCGAGTCACCGCTCCAGCAGCCCAACCTCCTCTACTCGCTTCACTACTATGCCGGCACCCACAAGGACTGGAACCGCGAGAAGGCTGAGAAGGCTATCGCGGCAGGACTCCCCCTCATCATTTCCGAATGTGGCTCGATGGACCACACAGGTGACGGCCCGATAGACTATGAGTCGTGGGCGGAGTGGATGAAGTTTGCCGACCGTCACAAACTTTCGGTTCTTATGTGGGATATCGCCGATAAGAATGAAAGCTGCTCGATGATTGCTTCCACCGCCTCTGACAACGGTATGGAGTGGAAGGACGAGGAGCTGAAGGAGTGGGCCAGGCTTGCCCGCAAAACAATAGCTGAGCGCAACGCTAAAAAATAAGCAGCATATATAATCGGTTTATAAAATAAAGTCACCATGAAAACCTATTTCCGCCGTGCCTTGCCGCTCCTGTTGGCTGTCTTGCCCCTGACGCAGCAGGCAGTAGAGCTTCCCGATATTATTAGTGACAATGCCGTCCTCCAGCAGCAGTCCGATGCAAAGCTGTGGGGGTGGAGCACTCCCGGCCGGGTCGTGACTATCACACCCTCATGGGGTGGCAGCTACCAAGCTACTGCCGACAGCAAGAGCGGGCGCTGGGAAGTGAAGGTGAAGACACCTTCTGCAACCTTCGAGCCACAGAGCATAGTCTTTGCCGACGGGGTGAAGGATGTCACAATCGGCAATGTGCTCATCGGCGAGGTTTGGTTCTGCTCCGGGCAGTCCAACATGGAGATGCCTCTGCGCGGCTACTGGTGCCAGCCGGTCGAAGGCGCGGCCCAGGCGGTCGCCTATTCGGGCAAGTACCCCGGAATCAGGGTGGCCACTGTCCCCAAACTGGCATCATATACACCCGAGGAGAGGGTCGAAGGGAAATGGAAGGAGTCGCTTCCTAAAAATGCTCCCGAATTTTCAGCCCTTGCCTATTTCTTCGCCCGCTCGCTGACCGACATGCTCGATGTCCCGGTCGGAATCATCAGCTGTGCCTACGGCGGCTCGAAGGTGGAGGGGTGGATGCCCAAATGGAAACTCGACGAATATCCCGGCTGGGATGTAGATAAGGAAAAGTCGACCCCTGACTCCGTACTCCACGAGTGGGAGCGCATAAATGTGATGTACAACGCCATGCTCCACCCGATAATAGGCTACACCGTCAAGGGTTTCCTTTGGAACCAGGGTGAGTCAAATGTCGGGCGTCACAAGGAATATCCCGCCCACCAGCGCGACATGGTTCAGATCTGGCGCGACGAGTGGGGACAGGGTGAGCTGCCCTTCTATTTCGTCGAGCTTCCGGGTTGGAAATACGGTGGTGCCGAGGATGTTGAAGCCGCCCTCTTCAGGGAATGTCAGCACAAGGCCGCGGAGATTACGCCCAACAGCGGGGTGGTCTGCACGACTGATCTCGTCTACCCCTACGAACTTGAGGACATACATGCCCGCAAGAAGCAGGAGATAGGTGAGCGACTGGCCTTTATGGCTGCCGCGCGCACATATGGCGTCGAGGGTGTGGCCCACACCTATCCCTCCTACAAGTCAGTTGACCTCCTCGGCGACAAGGCGACCCTTCATTTCAACAATGCCGATGCCGGACTCAACCCCAACATGAATCTTCAGGGCTTCGAGGTGGCCGGTGAGGACATGATTTTCTATCCCGCGACAGCTACCGAGGACTGGAACGCCCGCACGGTCACTGTCTGCTCCGACAAGGTCAAGGATATCAAGGCAGTCAGATACTGTTTCAACAATTTTGCCATCGGAACGCTGAAGGACATGAACGGCATGCCTCTAATCCCATTCCGCACCGACGACTGGGACGACGCGCGCCACTCATCAATGGAATGACAATAAGATATTATACTATAGATTACAATTTCTAAGCTAAAATTGACGAATAATCAATTTGTTTTTGCAAAATCTAACCTAAACATGAAAACCTACAATCGAAAAATCATGTCGGCATTGGCAGGTACTCTCGCAGTGGCCTGTCTGACAGGATGTTCATCGAAGCAGACCTCCCGTGTGGATGGTGAGAAGGCCGGGTTTGTGACAGTCCGTGACGGAAAGTTCGCAATCGGTGACTCTACATATAGTTACATTGGGACAAACTTCTGGTATGGCCCGATTCTCGCCTCTGACGGTCGCGGAGGTGACCGCGAGCGTCTCGCTAAGGAGCTTGACTTCCTCAAGCATATCGGTGTCACTAATCTGCGTGTGCTCGCCGGGGCTGACGGAGCCGAAGGACTCGCCTCGCATGTCGAGCCCACTCTACAGACCGCCCCCGGGGTTTACAATGACACCCTCCTCGTAGGTCTCGACCGCTTCATCGACGAGCTGGAGAAGCGCGACATGAAGGCCGTCATCTATCTCAACAATGCCTGGGAGTGGAGCGGCGGCTACTCGACCTATCTCGAGTGGGCTGGGGCAGGGGAGGCTGTCAATCCTGCCCATGCGGGCTATCCGGCTTACATGGACTATGCCTCGCAATTTGTCCGCAATGACTCGGCCAAGGCGCTCGCAGCCAAGCATGTGCAAGCTATTGTGGGGCGCGTCAGCACAGTCAGCGGCAAGCCCTATGCGGAGTCTCCCGCCATCATGTCGTGGCAGATTGCCAATGAGCCCCGGCCGTTCTCTCAGGAGAGCATGAGGGATTTCGCCGAGTGGATAGGGGAGACAGCGCGGTTAATCAAGAACATCGACGGCAGGCACCTCGTCTCCGTCGGCAGCGAAGGCTCATGGGGTTGTGAAAACTCTATGGATCTCTGGGCGGAAATCCACTCCATCCCCGAGGTCGACTATGCCACCATACATATATGGCCCTACAACTGGAGCTGGGTTAAGCCCGCGACACTCTCCGACAGTGTAGGCGTGGCGATAGCCAATACCGGCAGGTATATCGACGACCACAGCCTCGCGCTCGCCAGGTCGCTCGCCGGAGCCGATGGCAAAGGACACTCGAAGCCTATAGTCCTCGAGGAATTCGGCTATCCGCGCGACGCTATGGCTATTGCGCCCGGCTCGGCGGTCAGCGGCAGGGACAGATATTATGAATATGTCTTTGACAAGGTGGCCAGCGACGGCCAGCTCGCAGGCGTAAACTTCTGGTCGTGGGGAGGTTTCGCCAATCCCGCCCATGAGACATGGCAGCGCGGTGACGACTATACCGGCGACCCCGCCCAGGAAGCCCAGGGACTCAACTCGGTGTTTGCCACCGACTCTACCACACTCGCAGTCATCCGCCAGGCCGTCGCCCGGCTGAAATAGTGCGCTTTAACATAAAATCACATTCGGGATGCCGGTTTTTGGGCCGGCCTTCCCTCCTACAAACCTACATTTATCCATGATTGCAAAAATGTGTTATTAGGTGATAAAAAAGTGTAAGCCTCAATCGGGACTTTACACTACTTTTGCCGTGTCACATTAAGCATATTAGTATGTCTAAAATACAATAAGCTAACCATAAAAATAAAAAAATGTACTAAATCCGTGAACTATTAATCTCTTACCTTAAAATTGCAATATGAAAAGTAAAATTCTTGACCTTCGAGGTCTGTTGACGGCAATGATGCTCTGCGTCATGCTATCGGCCGTCGCCCAGGTCTCAGTGAAAGGTATCGTGCAGGATAAGACGGGCGAACCGCTTATCGGCGCGACAGTGCAAGAGAAGGGCAACACGGCCAACGGTATCGCCACAGGTATCGACGGTGACTTTGCATTTAAAGTGAAGTCGGCAAATGCCACTCTCATCGTTTCTTATGTGGGTATGAAGACCCAGGAAGTGGCTCTCAACGGGCGCACCGACCTGACAATCACCCTCGAGGATAACTCGGAGGTGCTTGACGAGGTGGTCGTTGTCGGCTACGGTACCATGAAGAAGAGTGACCTCGCTGGAGCCTCTGCCTCACTCAACGAGGACGCCCTCCGCGGCTCTGTCATCACCAACATGGACCAGGCTCTTCAGGGCCGTGCGACAGGTGTCGTATCTATGGCATCGTCAGGCGCCCCGGGTGCTGCATCGTCTATCCGCGTGCGCGGCCAGGCCACTATCAACGCTAACGCAGAGCCTCTCTATGTTATTGACGGTGTCATCGTACAGACCTCAAGCCAGAGCGGCGCCGGCCTCGGTCTCGGCGACAAGCTCGGCAACGGCCAGGCTTCAGCCGTCTCCCCCCTCTCTACAATCAACCCCGCCGACATCGTGTCGATGGAAGTGCTTAAGGACGCATCTGCAACTGCGATTTATGGTGCGCAGGGTGCCAACGGCGTCGTGCTCATCACTACCAAACGCGGTAAGGCCGGCCAAGCCAAGTTTACCTATGACGGCATGGGTGCATGGCAGCATCAGAGCAAGCGTCTCGACATGCTCAACCTCCGCGAATATGCCGATTACTACAATGATTTCGCCGACAACGGCTATCTCTCCAACCCCGACAAGCAGTATTCCGACCCCTCGCTTCTCGGCGTCGGTACAAACTGGCAGGACGCCATGCTCCGCACCGCCTTCCAGCAGCAGCACACAATCAGCGCCCAGGGTGGTAGCGACAAGGTGCAGTACTTCGTTTCCGGCTCCTTCCTCGACCAGGACGGTACGCTCATCGGCACCAACTTCCGCCGCTTCTCTGTGCGCTCCAACCTTGACGCTCAGCTCAAGGACTGGCTCAAGCTCGGCATGAGCACCACCTACTCCAACACCAACGAGCGCCTCCAGCGCGCCGAGGGTGACGAGGGTATCATCACTTACTCGCTCACATCGCTCCCCGACGTCCCTATCTATGACGTCGACGGCAACTATGCCTCCGTGGTCCGCGAGGGTTACACCAACCCCAACCCGATTGCCCGCGCTCTCCTCCAGGAGCGCAAGCTCAACCGCACCAAGCTCACGGGCAATATCTTCATGGAGGCCACTCCTATAAAGAACCTCGTATGGCACTCCGAGCTGGGTTATGACATCTCATCCTCTATGGCCAAGACATACGATCCCCGTATCGACCTCGGCAACTGGGTGCAGGACAACAACGAGGCCCGTCATCAGAAGAACTCTTCATGGTTCTGGCAGGTGAAGAACTACCTCACCTACAGCGGCGAATGGAACAAACTCTCCTACACCGCCATGCTCGGCCAGGAGTGCTGGGAATCATCCTATAACTATACATCCGTGTATGCGACAGGCCTTCCCTCCGACAATGTCCACAACCCCGCTCTCGGTGACTCCAAGACATATCAGATCGGTGCCGGCTACGGCAGCTCCGCTATGGCATCATTCTTCACCCGCGAGACCCTCAACTGGGACGGTCGCTACCTCCTCACATACACCTATCGTTACGACGGTTCGTCCAACTTCGGTCCTGAGAACCGCTGGGCCGGCTTCCACTCGGTGGCAGGTGCATGGCGCTTCTCCAACGAATCCTTCTTCAAGGGTATCAGCGAGTGGTTCAACAACGGCAAGCTCCGTCTCGGCTGGGGCCAGACCGGTAACGCCAACATCGGCGGCTACAAGTGGGGCTCACCCATGTCGACAATGGACTCCGATCTCGGCACATCCTATCGTCCTGCACAGATTGCCAATACAGCTATCAAGTGGGAGACACAGGAGCAGTGGAACCTCGGTCTCGACCTCGGCTTCCTCAACAATCGCGTGAACCTCACGGCCGATGCCTACATCAAGACTTCTAAGGACATGCTCATGCAGCTCCAGCTCCCTTCCTATATGGGTACTTCCGGCAACGGCTCATCAGCCCTCGCCGCTCCTTACGGCAACTATGGCGAGATACGCAACAAGGGTCTTGAATTCGAACTCCGCGTCCTCCCATTCATCGGAGAGTTCGAGTGGGAGTCTGCCTTCCAGATTTCATTCAATAAGAATGAACTTGTCGGCCTGTCAGGCACCACCAATGCCGCTATCGTAGGCTATGGCCAGTACTCCGACGTTGTTTCCCGCTCCGAGGTCGGCAAGCCCCTCTACAGCTTCTACGGTTTCAAGACCGACGGTGTTTACCGCGACCTCGAGGACATTATGAACTCGCCGAAGACAGCCCAGTTCCCCGAGGACGGCAACTTCAACAAGAGCAACACCGTCTGGGTGGGCGACATCAAGTATAAGGATATCAGTGGCCCCGACGGCAAGCCCGACGGCATCATCAACGACTACGACCGCACCGAAATCGGCAACCCGATGCCTGACTTCACCTTCGGCTGGAACAACACCTTCCACTGGAAAGGCTTTGACCTCAATATCTTCATCAACGGCTCATACGGCAACGACGTCATGAACTACCTCTCGCTCCGCCTGACAGACATGAAGAGCGTGTGGACCAACCAGCTCGACAAGGTCAACGACCGCGCACGCATCGTGCCCATTGACCCAGACAAGGTATATCCCGCCGGCCAGCACTGGTATGACGACATAACCAACGTCCGCGTCGAGAACCCCGGCACCAGCGTCCCCGCCGCACGTCTCAATGACCCGGGCGACAACGACCGCCTCTCTGACCGCTATGTCGAGGACGGCTCCTATATCCGCCTGAAAAACATCACCCTCGGCTACACCTTCCCGAAAAAGTGGCTCCGTCCGCTCCGTCTGGAGAATGTCCGTCTCTACTGCAACCTCCAGAATCTCCACACATGGACCAAATATAAGGGTTATGATCCCGAGGTCGGCTACAACACACAGGACTCTTCGGGTCACACCTATGGATTTGACTCCGGCCGCTATCCCTCACCGACCACTTATTCATTCGGTCTGAATTTCTCCTTCTAACCACCTATCTTAGACGATACAATCATGAATATCAACAAATATATAAAGTTTACGTTTTTGGCCTCGGCCCTTGCGTTGGGAATGACGTCGTGCGACGACTTCCTTGACAAGCCGTCGGAGGACCAATACAACAACGACAACTTCTATTCCAACGACGCGCAGTGCTACCAGGGTGTAAACTACATCTACAACTCTCCCTGGTATGACTTCCAGCGCGGCTTCATCAAGGTGGGCGAAGTTATGTCGGGTAATATGTACTGGGGTTCGTCGCCCTACCTTGTATTCAACATCCAGAGCACCGACGAAGACCTCCGCAACATGAGCTATTCACTCTGGGCTGTCATCGGTCATGCCAACCAGGTCTATGCCAACATAGGCCGCTCCTCGGGTCCTTCGCAGGAGGCTAAAAATGCCACCCAGGGAGAGTGTCTGACCCTCAAGGCGCTTGCCTACTTCTTCCTTGTCCGCACTTTCGGCGATGTTCCCCTGATTCACGACAACTCCCAGGAGCTTGCATCGGGCACATACAATGAAAAGTACAAGGTCAACAAGGCCGACATCTACGAGTATATCGTCATGACTCTTGAAAAGGCTATGGAGCTTCTGCCTCCCAAGGCTGATCCGGGCCGTATCGACTATTACTGCGCCGAAGGCCTTCTCGCCAAGGTATATCTGACCAGGGCAGGTCTCGGACAGAGCGGTTCACGCAACCAGGCCGACCTCGACGCCGCTGCAAAGTATGCCAAGGATGTCATTGATAACTCAGGCCGCCACCTCCTGGCCAACTATTCCGACATCTTCCGTCTCGCCAACAATAAGAGCGAGGAGAGCCTCATAGCATGGCGCTGGACCGTCAATGGTACCGCATGGACCCGTCAGAATACCCTTCAGAGCGACCTCGCCCCCCAGGGCTTCGACGAGAACGGTGACTGCTGGGGCGGCTGGTGCGGCCCGTCGGTCGACCTCCAGGACGCCTTCGGTGTATCGCCTCTCGATGATCCCTCGACCCGCATCGACCCCGATACCCGCCGCAAGGCCTGCATGATGCTTCCCGGCGACAAGTATGAGTATTTCTGGGTAGACAAGGGTGGATTCGACGTGCTCAAATTCTGCTATGACCCCGTCTACGGTAAGGGCGGCCCCGGCGAGTGGCAGTGCGGCACCGGCTCTTACAACGTCAAGCACTGTTTCGGCAATAACGGTGACCATGAGCTTGGAGCCGGCGTGCCCGCACAGCGTATGGCCAACTCTCTCGCCACACACATTCTCCGTCTCGCCGACGTCTACCTCGTTTATGCCGAGGCTGTCCTTGGCAACAATGCCTCTACCTCCGACGCTTCAGCTCTCGAAGCCTTCAATGCAGTCCGCTCGCGCGCCATCCCCAGCGCCACTCCCAAGACCTCTATCACATTTGACGATGTCTGGAAAGAGCGCCGTCTCGAATTCGCAGGCGAGGGAGACCGCTGGTATGACTATGTGCGCCGCAGCTACTACGACATGCAGGCCTGCATCGACGAGCTGAAGGCACAGCGCCGCAACACCTACTGGAACACCAACGCACTTTTCAAATACTACTACGAGAATGGTATCTGGGACATCTCGCTCGCTGCCCAGGAAAGCGGCTCCGGCGAGGCCACCTATGATGACCAGACTCCCGCTCCCAACGTGACCGCCTCATCCTTCACTATCCCCTTCCCGAATGAGGACGTCGTCTTCAACAAGCATCTCATGGAGGATCCTATCCACGTCGATGTGCGTGCTGAATATTCTTACTAATCATTTATCAGAATTTTCAAGACAATGAAAAATATATTCAAAAACAAATGGTTTGTCTGCGCGGCCGCACTCGTCATGGGCTTCATGTCGGTGTCATGCGACGACGAACCGGATAAGTTCGAGCTTACCGGGGGCACACCTGTGGTGAAATATGTCCGCACCGTCGACCCCGCTACCAAGGACTCGCTTCTCACCGGGGCTTATCTCGACAACCAGATCTGCCTCGTCGGTGACAACCTTACCTCAATCTACGAAATCTACTTCAACGACCGCAAGGCCATCATCAACACCTCGCTCGTCACCGAGCACACCATGCTCGTGACCGTCCCCGGGTCTATCCCCGAGAAAGTGTCGAATAAAATCTTCATGTACAACAAGAACGGCGACGTGACCGAATATGACTTCAAGGTGCTCGTGCCCGCTCCCTCCGTCCGCACCATTTCTTGTGAATTTGCCAAGCCCGGACAGACAGCCACTATCTACGGTGACTATTTCATCGACGAGGAGTCAGTCCCCCTGCAGGTGTTCTTCGCCGGCAATATCGAGATTCCGCGCGAGAACATCAAGAGCATCGCCAAGACAGCGATTACTTTCACCGTTCCCGACAACTGGGTCGAGGGCTACATGACCGTGACCAGCATCTACGGCTCATCGCGCTCCTCGTTCAAGTTCCATGACACTACCAACATCCTCTTTGACTGGGACGGCAGCCACGGCGGCCTCGCCTCAGGCCAGGGATGGCGTGCCGGCAAGGTTCATGCTCCCGGCGACGATGCCGATGTTGAAGCCATCGACGGCAACTATCTCTTCTTTGGCGACGTGACAATGGACGGCGGCGTGGGAGCTACCTGGGCCGAGGACAACTTCTGCTTCAACTACTGGCCCACTTCCGCAACCGAGGGTCTGCTCTCACAGCGACCCGAGTTTGCCGAGCTAATCGAGAAATACGGTATCGCCGGTCTCCAGATGAAGTTTGAAATCTGCGTGCCCTCTGCAAGCGCATGGAGCTCATCTGCTCTACAGATGATTTTCAGCCCTGTATCTTCCGTCACCAATGACAACGGTAACAATAACTACTACGGCGACGCCTCGCTTCCCCGCGGCCTCTGGTCACCCTGGATTTCAGGCGGCTCGTATGACACCGGTGGCGAATGGCGCACCGTCGCACAGCCCCTCTCGAACTTCACCTATACCAACGAAGGTGGCAAGGCCGGTCGCGGACTCGTGCCTGCCGACCTCGCAGGTCTCACATTCTTCGTATGGCACGGAGGCATCGAGGGTACCACCTGCGATCCCCGCATCTTTATCGACAACATCCGCGTAGTCCCTGTTGAATAACCTCAAAAGCGAGTTAGACAATGAAAAAATTACATAATATAATGGCATCGCTCATGGCGTGCCTGCTGCTAAGCTCGGGCTTCGCATTGACTTCCTGCGATGACGATGACGACTTCGGCACCAACCAGTATGTAGGAGGCATCACCCTCAACGTCTTCGGGCCGAGTCCCGTGGCGCGTGGCGGCGAGCTCCGCTTCCTCGGCTCGGGAATGAACAAGATTACCTCTGTCACACTTCCCGGCGCGGGCGACATCACCGATATCCAGGTGATTTCACCAGAGGAAATCCGTATCACAGTCCCCCAGTCGGCCGAGCCGGGCTATGTGGTGCTCCACCATGCCAAGGGTGACATCACCACAAAGACCCTCCTGACCTTCACCGAGCCTATCTCAATCGAATCGGTGGCTCCCTTAGCTGTCAAGGCCGGCGACGAGGTCACTATCAAGGGTGACTACCTCAACCTCATCCACGAAATCATCTTTACCGACGACGTGGCTGTGCCCGAAACCGAGTTCACGGCCCATAGCCGCTACGAAATCAAGCTCCATGTGCCCGCCGAGGCCCAGAGCGGCAAGATTATCGTCAGCGACGCCGCCGAGATTCCCAACTACATCTATTCTGACGACGAGCTTGTCGTCACCCTCCCCTCTGTCGAGAAGCCTGTCGACCTCACCAAGGCCAAACCGGGCGACGAAATCAAGATCAAGGGTAAGGATTTCGACCTCGTGAAGAAGGTAGTGATGCCTAACGGAGACGAAGTCGAGTTTACGGTCAACGAGGCAGGTGACGAGATTACCTTCATCCTCCCCGCCAACGTTTCCGACGGTTCTATCCGCGTGGTTCCCGCATCGGGTGTCGAAGTGGCTGTAGCGACTATCGGCGTGGCTCTTCCCGAGGATGTTGTGGCCGACCCGGCTGAAAACATCTGGGGTGGCGATGTCATCAAGCTCAAAGGTGTCAACATGGAGCTTGTCACTTCGGTCATCTTCCCGAATGTGGCTGACGCAGTCGAGCCTTCGGCCAAGTCAGCTACTGAAATCAGTGTCACCGTGCCCGAAGGCGCCCAGAGCGGCAACCTAATCCTCAACACAGGTTCAGGTGCGACTGTCGAAGTGGCTGTCAGCACCCTAAAGCCCGAGGAAGTGGCTTTTGATCCCGCTCCTGCAGCCCTCGCCGGCACTCTCACCGTCAAGGGCCGCAACCTCCAGAATGTGACAACTATCACCTTCGCCGGCACTACTGCTGTCGAGGTCAAGAATCCGACAGCTACCGAATTCTCAGTCATCGTTCCCGCCACTCTTCCCGCCGGTGACAACGCTGTAGAGCTTACTCTCAGCAACGGCGAGGTGGTCGACTGCGGCAATGTGGCTCTCTCTGCTCCCGAATGTGCCTACGCTACTGTCCTCCCCGGCGAAGATGTCGAAATCCGTGCCGGTGAAACCTTCGTCGTGACCATTGCCAACGCAGGTGTCCTCACAGGTGTCAAGGTCAACGGCCAGGATGTGCAGTATATCCTCAATGAGAACACCCTCGTGATTCAGGTTCCGAAGGCTGCCGGCAAGAAGAGCAGCTTCACCCTCGTATCGTCCAACGGTGAGATTTCATACGACATCGCTGTCATCCCCGCTACCCATGTAGGCATGACTATCTGGGAAGGCATGTGGCAGAACACCGGCTGGGCCGGCAACCAGGATCTCGCCTGGGGCGGCTATGACTGGTCGCAGGTTCCCGCCGGCGCAACCCTCACCCTCTACATGACCCCGACCGTCGCAGCCGACGCATGGTGGTGCGTATCACTCCGCAAGGCTGACGGCTGGGCCAATCTTCCCGACCCGATTCCCGGCCAGTATGACAATCCCGAGGGCGGCGTAGTGGCAGTGACCCTAACTGCCGATGTGCTCGCTGACATAGTTAACGGCAACGGCCTTGTCATCACAGGCTCCGAGTTCGTGCTCAACAAGGTGACTATCGAATGGGAAATCTCTCTCGAGACTGTGATATGGAACGCCGGCTGGACCTGCACCGGTTGGGGCGGCAACCAGGACCTCGCCTGGGGCGGCTATGACTGGTCGACAGTCAAGCCCGGTCAGATTCTCCGTTTCTACATTACTCCGACAGTATCCGACTGGTGGTGCATCTCACTCCGTCACGGCGACGGCTGGGGCAACCTTCCCGACCCGATTCCCGCACAGTATGACACTCCCTCACTTCCCCTTGAAGTGACCCTGACCGCCGATGTAATCAACGACCTTGTGCAGAACAACGGCCTTGTCATCACCGGCAGCGAATTCCAACTCGATAAGGTTACAATTGAGTAATCGCTATTGAATTGCAGTAAGTTAAAACCAATTTAAGGACGCGGCGAGGCCGCAGACGTCTGCCCCCGCCGTGTCCTTTTCATATAATGTTAGGAATATAAAAAAGTCCGAATCCTTAATTACGATATTTATGAACAAGTTCAAATATATGCTGCTCGCGGCTGTTGTCGGCCTGTCGTTCACCGCTTGTGACGATGACGACAATGACAACGGCATGGGTATGCTCGACGGCATCGGCATGGTCAACCGCTCCGTCTCTCTTGCCGACGGCAGCACCGTCCGTGCAGCCATGCTCGACCAAATCACTCTCGATTACAATAATCTTGTAGGTATCAACCCCGACATCAAGGTCACGCTCAACGGCGAGGCTGTAAGCCCGGTGGTCAATACCGACAACCGTATGCAGGTAATAATCCCGCTCGCGCTGAAGCCCTATCAGAATTACACCCTCGAAATTCCCGAAGGGGCCTTCTACCGCAGCGATGATATAAATGTGAAGGCCCCTGCCCTCACACTCCAGTTCAACACCAACACAGGTGTGGATCCTTCACTGCTTTCACAGTCACTCGTTAATGCAAATGCCACTCCCGCGGCTAAGAATGTCTATAATCTACTCCTCCAGAACTACGGTGTCCGCCAGCTCTCCGGCGTTATGGGCGAGGTGGCCTGGGCTACCGGCTTCTATGACCTCGTGACAGAGGCTGCCGGCAAGGCTCCCGCAATCATCGGCTTTGACTACATACACCTTGCCTCCTCCCCCTCCAACTGGATTGACTACGGCGACATAACTCCCGTCAAGCAGGCATGGGAGGCAGGCGCAATCCCTGCCATGTCATGGCACTGGAACGTCCCGACAAGCAAGCTGGGCGTGGAGACCGTATGGTCAGGCGAGGCCGTGATGCCCGCTGACTGGTCAGGCAATGTGCAGCTGACCGACGATGCAGCCAAGGCCATCCTCGCGAAAGCCTGTGAAGGCGCTGTCCTGACTGTAGCTATTAAGGATGTGGCCGCAGGAGCACAGGGTTCCGTTAAAAACAGTGGCTGGGGCGGACTCAATTCGAGCCTCGAGTATTTCGATATCGCAGGTGACAGCTACAGTGTCACTCTCGATGCCGCTATGGCTGCCGAGGTCAAGGAGAACGGTCTCATTATCTCGGGACACGACTACACGGTTACTGCCGTCACTCTCACAGTTCCCGCAGGCGACTCACTGAGCTTTAACACTAATTCCGAGGTGTTCATCGCCTCCAATGTGCTTGTCGACGGCACATGGGAAAACGGTATCGCCGAAGCCGACGTCGAGAAGCTCGCCGGCTATCTCAAACTGCTTCAGGACGCCGGTATCCCGGTTCTATGGCGTCCCTTCCATGAGGCAGCAGGTGACTACACCTGGGGCGCATGGTTCTGGTGGGGCAATTCGGGTGTTGACGTGACCAAACAGCTTTGGTCATGGCTCTACGACAAGCTCACTGTCGAATATGGTCTTAACAACCTCATCTGGGTGTGGACAGTGCAGACCTCTGACGAGGGCAAGCTTGCCGACATGGCCAAGATTCGTGCCGCCTATCCGGGCGATGACAAGGTGGACATTGTCGGTGCCGACCTCTATGTCGACGCGCTCTCCAACCAGACCGAGCAGTTCGACACACTCTACAAGCTCGTCGGTGGCAAGAAAATGGTCGCACTCAGCGAGTGTGGCAATCTCGTCGACGTCGATGCGGCCTTTAACGACGGCGCCCTCTGGAGCTATTTCATGGGCTGGTATGAGCAGGACGACAATGGTCCGCTCTTCGGTCAGTGGAACAAAAATGGCGAGTGGGCCACAGTGCTTAACAATCCCCTGGTGCTTAACCGCGGTGATTTCAGCATAAAATAAGTATTACTGTATAGCGGGGGTATCAAATGTGTCGCCCTTTGGTAACAATTTGATACCCCCTTTTATATCATGACAATCCCTCTCTAAGGCAAATAATTCCTAAATTTGTCAAAAAAAGCACAGGCAAATTTATATCATTTCCAAAGATTATGAAATACGGTTATTTCGACGACAACGCACGCGAGTATGTAATCACCGAGCCCCGCACACCGTGGCCCTGGATAAACTACCTTGGCAACAAGGATTTTTTCTCACTCATTTCCAACTCGGCCGGAGGCTATAGCTTCTACAAGGACGCCAAGTTCCGCCGTCTGACCCGCTATCGCTACAACGGGGTGCCTATGGATGCCGGAGGCCGCTATTTCTATATCAAGGATGGTGACACAGTATGGAATCCGGGTTGGAAGCCGGCCAAGACACCGCTTGACTTCTATGAATGTCGCCACGGTATGAACTACACCGTCATCACCGGCGAGAAAAACGGTCTCGAGGCCCGCGCCCTCTTCTTCGTGCCGCTCGACACCCATGCCGAAATCACGAAACTGACGCTCACCAACAAGAGCGACAAGCCCAAAAGCTTCAAACTCTTCTCACTCATCGAGTGGTGTCTCTGGAACGCGGCCACCGACATGGAGAACTTCCAACGCAACTTCTCGACGGGCGAGGTTGAGATTGACGGCTCGACCATCTATCACAAGACCGAGTACAAGGAGCGCCGCAACCACTACGCCTTCTATACTGTCAATGCCCCTGTCGACGGTTTCGATACCGACCGCGAGACATTCATCGGGCTCTACAACGGTTTTGACGAGCCTGACGCAGTCATGGAGGGGCGTCCCCGCAACTCCGTGGCCCACGGATGGTCACCGATAGCCTCCCACTATCTCGAAATCACCCTTGCTCCCGGCGAAAGCCGCGACCTCGTGTTCATGCTCGGCTATGTCGAGAATCCGCATGAGGAAAAATGGGAGTCAAAGGGAGTCATCAACAAGGCTCCGGCCAGCGAGATGATGGAGCGCTTCGACACTCCCGCGAAGGTCGACAAGGCCTTTGGCGAGCTTCGTGCCTACTGGGACGACCTGCTTGACCGCTTCACTCTCCGCTCTGCCGACGAGCGACTTGACCGCATGGTCAACATCTGGAACCAGTACCAGTGCATGATCACCTTCTGCTTCTCGCGCTCGGCCTCATTCTTCGAGAGCGGCATAGGACGCGGCATGGGCTTCCGTGATTCCAACCAGGACCTCGTGGGCTTCGTGCACCAGATTCCCGGTCGCGCCCGCGAGCGCATCATCGACATTGCCTCGACGCAATTCCCCGACGGCGGCTGCTACCACCAGTACCAGCCCCTCACCAAGCGCGGCAACAATGACATAGGGGGCGGTTTCAACGATGACCCGATGTGGCTCATCTTCGGCACCATTGCCTACATCAAAGAGTCGGGTGACTTCTCGATTCTCTCGGAGCCGGTGCCCTTTGACAACCAGCCGGGTTCGGAGGTATCACTCATGGAGCACCTGAAGGTGTCGTTTGACCATGTCGTCAACAATCTCGGTCCCCACGGGCTCCCGCTCATCGGACGTGCGGACTGGAACGACTGCCTCAACCTCAACTGCTTCTCCAACGACCCCAACGAGTCCTTTCAGACCACTGAGAACAAGACCGAGGGCTCGCAGGCAGAGTCGCTCATGATTGCCGGACAGTTTGTCATCTACGGACAGGACTACGTCGACCTCTGTCGTCACCTTGGCCTCGAAGAGGAGGCTGACAGGGCGCAGGCACATGTCGACGCCATGACCGAGGCAATCAAGGCCCACGGCTGGGATGGCGAATGGTTTCTCCGCGCCTATGATTACTACGGTCGGAAGGTCGGCTCTCACGAAAACAAGGAGGGCAAGATCTTTATTGAGTCGCAGGGCTGGTGTACTATGGCCGGAATCGGCCTTGAGGAGGGCCTCGTCGAGAAATCGCTCGACTCGGTCAAGAAATATCTTGACTGCGAGCACGGAATAGTGCTCAACAACCCAGCCTTCACAGAATATGTCATGGAGTACGGCGAAATATCCTCCTATCCCGCAGGCTATAAGGAGAACGCAGGTATCTTTGCCCACAACAACCCCTGGGTCATCATCGGGGAGACAGTTCTTGGTCGTGGTGACCGTGCATGGGAGTACTATCGCAAGATATGTCCCGCCTATCTCGAGGATAGGAGCGAGCTCCACAAGGTGGAGCCCTACGTCTACTGCCAGATGACAGCCGGCAAGGACGCTGCAAAGCCAGGAGAGGCCAAGAACTCATGGCTGACCGGCACCGCGGCGTGGAACTGGTATGCCATAACCCAGTTCATCCTCGGCATACGTCCCGACTACGACGGTCTGAAGCTCGACCCCTGTATCCCGGCTGACTGGGGCGGTTTCGAGGTTAGCCGCAAGTTCCGCGGAGCCGACTATGACATAGTTGTCAGGAACCCCGCCCATGTCTGCCGCGGTGTCAAGAGCCTCCTGCTCAACGGCACTCCTCTTGTGGGCAACATCGTCCCTATGCAGCCCGAAGGCTCGCACAACACAATAGAACTTACACTCGGATAAGTTTAAAGTCCTCAAAGGTAATAATCAATCAAGGTAAACAAGAAAAAATTTTTATGAGACATACTTTCCTCCCGCTTGCCGCCATGCTTGCTCTCGCAAGTTGTGGCTCGGGCAAGTCAGGCAGTGACGCGACAGCCACGGCTGCTGACAGCATCACTCCCGCGCAGGCCCTCATCGCGCAGCTCGACTCCGTGAGCCGCTCGGGCCATTACTACTTCGGCCACCATGACGACACCGCCTACGGCCGCACATGGCGCTACGTCGACGGAAATTCTGACGTGAAGGGTGTCACCGGCAACTATCCCGGACTCATGAACTGGGACCTCGGCATGATCGAGCTGGACTCCGCCCGCAACCTCGACGGTGTACCCTTCGATTTCATCGCGGCCGAGATAGCCGCGCAGCAGGGTAGGGGTGGTGTCAACGCCATCAGCTGGCATCCGCGCAACCCTGTGACCGGGGGCAATTCCTGGGACACTTCGGCCTCCCCGCTGCGCGAGGCGGAGACTCATGCCGCCCTCTCTGACACTCTCGACTCATGGATTCTCCGCGCTGCCAAGTTCATCGCCTCGCTGAAGGATTCCGAGGGTGCCTCTATTCCTGTGATTTTCCGTCCCTGGCATGAAAATTCAGGCTCATGGTTCTGGTGGGGCGCCGGAAATGCCGAGCCGGAGCAGTATAAGGCTCTGTGGCGCCGCACCCGCGCGGTCTTTGACTCCATCGGCGTCAACAATGTTGTATGGGCCTATGCTCCCGACAAGGACCTCACCTGCGAGCAGTATTTCTCCACCTATCCGGGCGACGAGTATGTCGACATTCTCGGCACTGATATATACCAATTTGGCTCCGACGAGAGGGCTGCCGCCGAGTTCACCTCGCGTGTGAAATCACAGCTCCCCTACGTCGTGGAGGAGGCCGGGAAACGTGGCAAGCTTGCCGCATTTACCGAGACAGGCCTTGAGGGCCTCGGCGATGAGGACTGGTATACAGGCGTGCTCATGCCGGCCCTCAGCGACTTGCCGATAGCCTACGTCTGTGTGTGGCGTAACGCCATTGAGAGCGAGAACCCCAATCACTTCTATGTCCCTTATCCGGGACATCCCGCTGAAGGTGACTTCAGAGAGTATGCAGCCTCCGGGCGCCCTGTTTTTGTAAAATAACGCATCCCCAATCCCCTGAAATATATAATTACACTTATGGATATCTTCAACTATCGCAAAGACCTGATTCTTGCCCGTTACGAATCGCTCGTGACCCGTCCCAATAAGGCCATCGAAGGCAACGGTATTTTTGAACGTTATGAAAATCCCGTCATAACTGCCGAAATGGTCCCCCCGTACTGGAAATATGATTTCAACCCTGCCACCAACCCCTACTTCATGGAGCGCATCGGCTGCAATGCCACCCTCAACTCCGGCGCTATCAAGTGGAATGGGAAATATGTGCTCATGGTGCGCGTCGAAGGTAGTGACCGCAAGTCATTCTTCGCCGTTGCCGAAAGCCCCAACGGCATAGACAACTTCCGCTTCTGGCCCCACCCCGTCACCATGCCCGACACCGACGACCCCGCTGTCAATGTCTATGACATGCGACTGACCCGCCATGAGGACGGCTGGATCTACGGTCTTTTCTGCGTGGAGCGTCATGACGATTCCAAGCCGGGCGACCTCTCGGCAGCCACAGCAGCCTGCGGTATAGCCCGTACCAAAGACCTCGTCAACTGGGAACGCCTCCCTGACTTGAAATGCAAGTCGCAGCAGCGCAACGTGGTGCTCCACCCGGAGTTTGTCGACAACAAGTATGCACTCTATACACGCCCGCAGGACGGATTCATCGACACCGGCAGCGGCGGCGGCATCGGCTGGGCGCTCATCGACGACATTACCAATGCCGAGGTGAAGGAGGAGACCATCATCGACCCACGTTTCTACCATACAATCAAGGAGGTGAAGAACGGCGAGGGTCCGCATCCCATAAAGACCTCGCGCGGCTGGCTCCACCTCGCCCACGGTGTCCGCGGCTGTGCCTCGGGTCTCCGCTATGTGCTGTATCTCTACATGACTTCGCTCGAGGAGCCGTGGAAGAAGATTGCCTCCCCCGGCGGCTATTTCATGGCTCCCGTAGGCGAGGAGTATATGGGCGATGTGATGAACGTGCTCTTTGCCAACGGCTGGATTGCCGACGAGGACGGCAAGGTATTCATCTACTACGCCTCGTCCGACACCCGCATGCACGTCGCTACCTCGACTGTCGACCGCCTCGTGGACTACTGCCTCAACACCCCGGAGGACGGCCTCTCGACTTCCGAGTCTGTGATGACTCTCAACAGCCTCATTGACCGCAATCTCGAATTCATGGCATCAAAATAAGCTAATTCCTTACTTTAAATTTAATTCATGGCACCTCTGAAAGAAAAAATAGGCTACGGCTTCGGCGACATGGCGTCATCCATGTTCTGGAAAGTCTTCAGCTACTACCTCCCCTTCTTTTATGCTAATGTCTTTGGCATAAGCCTCGTCGACACGGGTGTGCTCCTGCTCGTCACCCGCATCTGGGACGCGGTTTCCGACCCTATGATGGGCATCGTGGCCGACCGCACCAAGACGCGCTGGGGCAAGTACCGCCCCTACCTGCTCTGGGTGGCGGCTCCCTTCTCAATCTGTGGTATACTGCTCTTCACGACCCCCGACTGGGGCTATGCAGCAAAGTTGGTGTGGGCCTACGTCACCTATATCCTCATGATGACCGTCTATACCGGCATCAACGTTCCCTACGGGGCGATGCTTGGCGTCATGACCGACGATTCGCAGGAGAAGACGGTGTTCTCGTCCTTCCGAATGTTCTTCGCCTACGGCGGCTCCTTCATAGCGCTCTTTGCCTGGGACCCGCTGTGCAAGATGTT
This sequence comes from uncultured Duncaniella sp., assembly GCA_910586665.1. Classification (GTDB taxonomy): domain Bacteria; phylum Bacteroidota; class Bacteroidia; order Bacteroidales; family Muribaculaceae; genus Duncaniella. The sequence goes on along the minus strand of CAJUIX010000010.1, from coordinate 33,424 downwards.
TGCCGGCATGGGTCTGTCGCTCCAGTCGAGCTGGCAGTTTGCCATGATTGTGATTGCCGTGTGCTGCTTCGTGCTCTTCCTCCTCTGCTTCACTCTTACCCGTGAGAAGCTTGCGACGGTCAGCTCCGCCTCGCTCGGCAGCGACATCAAGGCCCTGCTCACCAACAAGCCCTGGTGGCTGCTCAACGGCGCCTCCCTCTGCTTCAACCTTTTCAACACCGTGCGCGGTGCCACTGTGGCCTTCTTCTTTGCCGATATTATCGGCGGAGAGCAGCACATATTGATTTTCTCCCTCTCGCTCCTCTTCTATTCGGGACTCTTCCTCGGCGTGGGCGAGGTGGCCAACATGGTCGGCGTGGCTCTCGCGGTGCCTATCACTAACAAGTTTGGCAAGAAGCCGACATTCATCCTCGTCGACGCGCTCCTGATTGTGTTCAGCGTCATCTTCTTCATGCTCTCGCCCGAGTCCAACGGCGGACTGCTGCTGATGCTCTTGCTCCAGATTGTGATTTCTGTACTCACCGGCGTCATGTCGCCCCTCGTGTGGTCGATGTATGCCGACGTCAGCGACTATTCAGAGCTTAAGAACCATTCCGCATCCACGGGCCTTATCTTCTCCTCGGCATCTATGGCACAGAAGTTCGGCGGTGCCATTGGTGGCGCCGCGGTGATGTGGCTCCTGAGCGGCTGTGGTTACATAGAGCGCTCTGACGCCACCTCCGCCCTCGACATCGTGCAGCCCGAGAGCGCTATCACCTGCCTCTGGATGCTCATGACCTTCATCCCTGCCGGCGTGGCCCTGCTTTCGATGATTATCGTGTGGCTCTACCCGCTCGGCACGAGGGAAATGAACGATATAGTGGCGCGTCTGAAAGAGCAGCGTGAAAAGCCCGTCGACGCTCCTGCCGACGAGTTTGTAGAGCCGGTATAAACATGAATTGCAATTGATTATGGACTACGAACTTTTCAAGCGCGAACTTCTTGACAACCTCCGTTGCAACATCCTCCCTTACTGGATGGACAAAATGGAGGACCCGCGCGGCGGTTTCTACGGTCGTCGCGACGGCCATGACCGCCTTGACGCCGACGCGCCCAAGGGTGCAATCCTCAACGCCAGGATTCTTTGGACTTTCTCCGCGGCCTATATAGCCACCTCTGATGCCGCCTATCTTCAGGCCGCAAGCCGCGCATACGACTATGTCAAGGCCCACTTCCTCGACCGGGAGTTCGGCGGTGCCTATTGGAGCGTCAATGCCGACGGCTCCCCGCTCGACACCAAGAAGCAGTATTACGCTATCGCCTTCATCATCTACGGTCTTTCGGAGTACTACCGCGCCTGTGGCGACGAGGATGCCCTGGGACTGGCTGTCGGGCTCTTTGACGACATCGAGAAGCACTCCCGCGACCGCGAGAAGGGGGGCTACATCGAGGCTTCGACCCGCGAGTGGGAGCCGATAGCCGACATGCGCCTCAGCGAGCACGATGCCAACGCCTCGAAGACCATGAACACCCACCTCCACATCCTTGAGGGCTACACCAACCTGCTGCGCGCCCTCAAGGAGAAGGCCGCACGCGAGGGAAGCACTCAGAAGGTGTCGATGCTGTCTTCTCTGTTTGAGGATACGGACTTCTGGCTTGTCGGGACCATCGGACGCGTGGAGGAGGCGACTATCAACCTGCTCGATATCTTCCTCGACAAGATCGAGGACGGCCGCACGCACCACCTGAGGCTCTTCTTCGATGACGATTGGAACGTCCAGCCGGGTGCCGAGAGCTACGGCCATGACATCGAGGCCTCATGGCTCCTACTCGAGAGCGCCCACGTCGTCGGCGACGAGAAAATTACTGCCAAGACCCTCGAACACACACGCCACATAGCCTTCGCGGGCTTGCAGGGGCGCTGCTGCGACGGCTCTATGGTATATGAGCGTCACCCCGACGGCCGCTATGACGACGACAAGCACTGGTGGGTGCAGGCCGAGAACGTCATCGGACAGATGTGGCTCGCGCAGTTCCACGGACTCGCCGAACAGGCGGAGCGCGCGTGGCAGTCGTGGCGCTACATAGCCGACAATCTCGTTGACCCGGAGGGTGAATGGTACTGGTCGCGTAAGGGTGCTGACCGCTCCGTCAACCGTTCCGATGACAAGGCCGGCTTCTGGAAGTGTCCCTACCACAATTCCCGCATGTGTCTCGAAGCCATCCGCTCCCTCACAGCCCTATCTGAGAAATAAAGATAAAAAATAAGTCCCCGAAAATCGTCCGTGTAAGTAATCGCTACTTTCGCGGACGGTGTTTTTCGGGGACTTTCCACATTTATTTCAGGGGCAGTCGCTGTTTCCCCTGATACGCTTCAAAACGCTTCGTTTTAATACTGTATCTTAGTTTTAATACTGTATCTTATATGTCTTGGCGGGTGTCTGCACGAGATATACCCCTCTTTGACCAAGTTGGATGGAGTCGCAGGAGCCTGTAGAGGCAGTGTGGTCGACCAGCTGTCCGTTGACGGTGTAGACGCTGATAGCGCTGCCGGCCTCGAGACCTTCTATTGTCACCAGACCGTTGCGGTCGACATAGACCTTGGCCGAGGCCGAGGGGTTGGCGACAATGTTTTCAATGGCCGAGTTAGTGCTTTCGAAGGTCACGCGTAGCTCGGAGTCGCCGGTGAGCTTGGGAGTGGTGTATGTGCCGTCTTGTCCAAGCTCTGCTGTGACGTCGCGGCCATTGAAGGTGACGGTATTGATTTTCCAGTTGTCCTCGGGGCTGATGAGGCATGTAAAAGTCTGTTCTTTCTTAATATTGAGGTCGATAGAGCCTCCGTCAGCCATAAAGAGGGAGAGCATGACAGGATTTTCGGCAAAGGAGGTGTCGACCTTGTAGTTGGCATCGAGATTTTTTATGGTATAGCTTCCGTCGGCACCCAATTCGGCTGTTACATCCTTACCGTTGACTATAAGCGCGGTGAGATGGTAGCCTTCCTTGGGTGTGGCGGTAATGACTACGTCGCTACCCATTAGGAATTCCATGACTGTTTTGCTTGCCTCGCCGTTGACGCTGAGGCTGCCGCCACGAATGCTTGAGGGGAATGTCACCTGATAGTTAAGCTCCTCGGTGACCTCTATTTCCTCAATGGCCTTGAAGGTATTCCAAAACTTCGACTCGCGATATGACTCCGCACTCCCTTTGGGGACATAGAGGGTGCAGTTATTACCAGTCCCGATAACAGGACGATTGACTAACCATCCGTGAGGTATTGGAGTGTTGGGCACAACAGCTCGATATAGGTATATTCCTTCAATAGTTTTGCATCCGTTGAAGGCTCCCTGCTCAATTGTGGATGTGTTATGATAAATTTTTAAATTTTTAAGGGCATCACAGCCTGAAATAAATCGATCATATATAGAAGTTAGGCTTTTTGGAAGCTGTATGTCGGTTAAATTTTTACATCCTTCAAAAGCACCGCTTCTGATTTCTTTAATTCCTTCCGGGATTATAATTGCTTCTAATGCAGAGCAACCATTGAACAAGTACTGATTGAGTATGCCTATGTTTGCTGGAATATTAATTTCTGTTAGACTTGTGCAGTTACTAAAAGCATAATCGCCTAATATCTTCAAAGACTTTGGCAAGGTTACTTTTCGTAGGTTGCTACAGGAGGAAAAAGCATTGGGGCGTATCTCATTGATTGTTTCGGGTATAACTATTTCAGTCAGATTGTCACAACGGTTAAACATTCCATTTCCGATATAGTATAAGTTTTTTGGAAAAGTAAAATCCACAAGTCCTGTGCTTTGAAAAGCATTATGTTCGATTTCGATAACACTTTCAGGTAGCTTGATGTGGGATAAAAGAGCTGCGCCACCAAATACGGCTACACCTATTTTCTTTATTCCCTCAGGGATATTTACATTTATAAGTTCAGTCGACTGTTCGCATACAAAATTAGGAAGCTCTGTCATGCCATTTGAAAACGTGATTGACTTTAGCCTTTTTGAATATGTGAAGCAATGCTCTCCTATTTCTTCAACAGTATTAGGTAATATTAATTCCTGCAAATTATTGCTATTAAAACAATTAGGGCCGATATATTTCAACGTTGAAGGAATTTTTAAAGATTCTATAGGGCATTGGGAAAATACAGACCCGTCATAAGGTTTGACTCCAAGACTTTCTACTCCTTCATCTATAGTGACGTATTTTAATTTGCTTGTATTGCTTGATGCAAAAGCAGATTTAGGCACTGTTTTTATACTTCCCGGAATAGTTAAATAAGTAATTTTAGTTTGGTAGAAAGCGTTTTCACCCAGGATTCTAACTGTTTTTGGTAAATATAGAGTATCAAGCGGTACAGTATTAAAACTTGATTCTTCAATTGTCTCAAGACCGATAGGTAGTATACAATTAGTTATTCGAGTTTCTCGTAGAGCGGAATTTCTTATATGTTTTAGCTCTGAAGGAAAATTCATTACGGATACATTGCACCGATAGAAAGCATTGGTCTGAAATTCAGTGATTGTATTTGGGAGCTTGAATTCCCTAACAGCTGCTTGTTCAAATGCTCTATTTCCTATTGTCGTGACTGTATATGTCGTGCCATCGTGGGTGACTTCCTGGGGGATTTCGATGTAGTCGGCCTTGTACTTGTCGCTTCCGTAGGTGACGGTGGCAGTCTTGCCGTCGGGGTTGATATTGTAATAGATAGTGACTTCATGCTTATTGGGGGCAGAAAAATCGTAGGCGGAGGCTGCGGAGGCGCCCATTAGGATTGCAAACAGTGCTGTGGTGCCACAGCGCAGGGTTTTGGATAAAGATTGGTTCATAGTAATTATGGTATAATGTTTTATGAAAAAAATGAGAGTGGCAAATTCGGTCGCTGTATGGCCGGATTTGCCACACTCTGTCTCTCCTTACGAAGTTGAAGTTAGGTTAAAAATTTAAGGAGATAAATGCTCTTAGTGAAGCGGTCTTTAGTTTGGGCTTGTCATCCGGGATGTAGTCGATATAATCGTCGTCGACGTAGTCCTCCGGGTCTATCAGGTCATATTTGGCCGAGCCCCAGCGCCCTTCGATACCGAGACTCAGGCGCCGGTACGAAAGTTTGAGGCCGACATTCATGAAGAGATTGAAGGCCGCATTACTCTCATCGTCCATAATCATGATTGATGCCGAAGGGGTGGCGTGGAAGTATACCGCGGCGCGGAGGAAGCGCAGCCCGTTGCTGAATCCGCTGAAGGGGGCAATGTTGATTGACGGTCCTATGCCCATGCCGATTTCCACTTGCTGGGTCTCATAGTCCGGGTCATACTCATAGTCGCCCGGAAGGTCGTAGGCCGGAAAATTGTTTTTGTATTTGACATAGTTGATGTCGGTCCATACTGCGTCGATGCCTATGCGTATCATGCCGAGTATGGGGGTGGGGTGGAGCAGATAGGTGTTGGAAAACTGCATGGCCACGCCGAACTTACTCTTGAGGTCCTCCGACGATGGGGCGCCTGCCGCCGAGAGCGTCGAATTGACGTAACCGATTGTCCAGCTGCGCCGGCGCGACCATATGCCTCTGCGACGTTCCTTCATATCCATTTCATTAAGCTCGCTTTTGATCGTACTCAGGTCTGAGCGGAGTGAGTCGAGTTCCGACGCTCTTACCATTACCATACTGTCGCCGCTCACTGCGGGAGACTCCTGGGGCTCGGTGGTCTGGGAGAAAGCGGGGATTGAAGCCGCACATGCGCATAGCAGGCTTGTGATGATTTTTTTCATGGGTAATTAAGTATTAGAGGTTTATTTTCTTTTGGTGCCGAAGAGGCGCATTGTGCCCGGCTTCCCGATAGCGGGCTTGCATCTGCCGACGTTGCCGGCGCGGCTTCCAAGATAGTTGTATTTGAAAGTCTCTGATAGCCCGTCCATCGTAATTTTCTCGGTGTCGATATAGCCGTCGGAAGTAAGGGTGTAGTCAAAACTGAAGTTGTCGGCGCTCATGCCCTCGGTGGTGAACGATGACACGGTCATGCCCTCCATGAAGTTGGCGGGACCTTTGCCCAGCCAGCCGATTTCGTTGAAGCCCGTGAAGCCGAACACATGGTAGTAGCTCCACTGATGGTTCTTGTTTTCGAGATTACCGTATTTGTAAGTGATTACCTGGCGGTCGGGATCATAGGGGTCGACACCTTCGTCCCACCTGAGGAGGTTGCCGTACTCCCAGGTCAGTACCTGTGTGTCCTCGTAACCGTCAGATTCGATGTTCTGTATCGAAGTCAGATGTCCACTCGAATATTCGAATTTGGTTACGCCCTTACTCTCTTTGTCGCCCCACTCGGCATAGGTAAGGAAGCCGTCACTGTTGAATTTGAGATTTTTTATGACCATCGACTCGTCGTAAGTGGTCATCTTTACCTCGACAGGGTTGTAGGAGAACTCGACTGTCATGTCATTGAAGTAGTCGACAGCCTTTGTCATGCGCCCATCCTTGTCGTAGGAGTAACTTATAATCTCTCCATTAGCACTACTTGTGATTGAGCGCAGGGGTGTGCTGTCGGTCACGACGGGTACGTCGGGATCGTTGTCGTCATCATCATCGTCGGAACACGAGAAGCCCATGAAAAGCAGGGACGAACAGAGCAGGAGCGGTTTAAACAATCTGAAATAAGCCATAGCTGAAAACGGTAGCCTCGTCTGTCCCCTGAATCGGCTTTTTGATAAGTGATTGGTTATAAAAACGAAAGCGCGGGACAAGTTCACTATATATTCTTTACGAGGCATCGCCAAACGCCTAAACGGAAATATACAGTACCACCCCACGCCATGCCGATATATCGACCCCGTGCCGACGGGGTGGAAATTGGCACGCATGAGCGTCTTATGACTGCATTTACCCTTCCGTTTTGAAGTTTTGGCGAATTTCGTAAAGAGGATAAAAGCAAAAACGCTTTCGATTAAAATGTAATGTAAGGGCCAGACCGCTGTCTGCTCCCGCTTGCAAATGTAAGTGATTTGTATTTCTTATGCAAATAAAAAAGCCGTTGTGATGTGTTAAAAAAGTGCTCTGCGCCACTCTTCCCGAGCCGACGCAGAGCATATAATCAAAAAGCTAATTCTATTACGTTGTATGTCTGTTTGACTCGACGAATCGTCATAGGTTTAATCCGCGTTGGTCGATTTTAACATCGTTTAACTCTTTCGCTCCCGGAATAGTTATAGCTTTGCAGTCTGTATGGCCGTTTTTGCCTCTTGATACAATATTTTATTCCAAAATTCGTATAAAAATAGATGAATAAGCCAGTCCCCACCCCGCTTGAACTCCTCGCTCCCGCACGCAATGCCGACACAGCAATAGCTGCCGTGCTTGCGGGCGCCGATGCCGTCTATATCGGGGCGTCGAGCCACGGTGCGCGCCGCGCCGCCGCAAATTCGGTGAGCGACATAGCACGGGTGGCCGACATCGCCCATAAATATAACGCCAAGGTCTATGCGACGGTCAACACCATTATATATGACGACGAGCTTGCCGGGGTCGAGAGACTCGTAGGGGAGCTGTATCGCGCAGGGGTCGACGCCCTCATAGTCCAGGACATGGCGCTGCTGCGCATGGACATCCCCCCGATAGAGCTTCACGCGAGCACACAGTGCGACATCCGCGACGCGGCCAAAGCCCGCTTCCTTGCCGACGTCGGCTTCTCGCGCCTCGTCCTCGCCCGTGAGCTTTCGCTGGCGGAGATTGCCGAAATCCATGAGGCTGTCCCCGGGACACCGCTTGAGGCCTTCGTCCACGGCGCGCTCTGCGTGAGCTACAGCGGTGACTGCCGCGCGAGCTACTCTATCACCGGCCGGAGTGCCAACCGAGGGGAGTGTGCCCAGATCTGCCGCCTCCCCTTCGACCTCGTCGATGCCGGGGGGAGGGTGCTCGTGGGAGGAAAGCACCTTCTGTCGCTGCGCGACCTCAACCGCTCAGCCGTGCTCGGCGAAATGGCCGCCGCCGGAGTCAGCTCCTTCAAAATCGAAGGGCGCCTGAAGGATGAGGCCTACGTCAAGAACACCGTAGGGGCCTACAGCCGCTTCCTCGACCGCCTTGTCAGTGAGAGCGGGGGGCGCTATGTCCGCCAGTCATGCGGAGAATCGCGCCTCGGTTTCAATCCCTCGCTCGACAAGAGCTTCAACCGCGGCTTCACTCCCTATTTCCTCAGTGGCAAGGCTCCTGCCAAGGGTATGGCCTCGATGTCGTCGCCCAAGGCGATAGGCCTGAAGGTGGGGCGGGTCGAAAAGTGCGGTCCGAAGATGATTACCGCGCGGCTCGACGTCCCTCTGTCCAACGGTGACGGCCTCGGATATTTCAACAAGGCGGGTATCTTCACCGGCTTCCGGCTCAACAGGGTCGAGGGTGACAGGCTCTTCCCCGCCTCGCCGCAGACCATAGCGCCCGGCACGGTGCTTTACCGCAACCGCGACAAGGAGTTTGACGACAAGACTTCCGCAGCCAAGACTACACGCTTGATAAAGGCTGACATGGCGCTCCGCGTCGTGTCCGACGAGCGCATTGTGCTTGAGATGACTGACGAGCGCGGCCGTTCCGCCTCGGTCGCGATGACTGTCCCGGCCATGCAGAGGGCTGTGACCCCGCAGGAAGGACCGCGCCGCCGCATACTCGACAAGCTTGGCGGGACTATCTACCGCTCGGGACGGATTATTGACCTCGCGGGTGACTATTTCATCCCCGCGTCGGCTCTCGCCTCGCTGCGCCGCGACTGCGTGGAGGCCCTTGACCGTGCCGCCCGCGCCACCTATAGCTACTCCTACCGTCTGCCGGAGGATATGTCGGCCAGCTTGCCGCATGGGGAGATCCTGAGCGTGCATGACAACGTGGCCAACCGCCTCGCCAGCGAATTCTATCTCTCCCACGGTGCCGCGGCGCTCGCCCCGGCTATCGAGGTGGACGGCGGCGGTGAAAGTACCGACGCGCCAGTGATGACCACTCGCTACTGCCTGCGCCGCGAGCTCGGGAAGTGCCTGAAATATCCCGAAGGGAAGGAATGGAAAGGGCCGCTATGCCTCGTCAGCGGACAGACGCGTCTGCGCCTTGACTTCGACTGCCGCGCGTGCCGGATGAATGTCTACCACGTCAGGTAGGGGGCACTTGCCGTCAGGACTGTAGCTGAAAAGTGACGGCCAGCGATGGTGTGGTGCAACTTTTTGATATACGGTTTGTTGATAAATAGAAGTCCTCACGATTTCAATGCCTGTTTTTTTCAGGTCATATTGCATATCCACACATTCTATCTATCAACTACAGTCCATGAACAGTAAGACATCAGCAAGTCCCGGACCTCAGGTCACGGCATCGGGCAGGAAGAAAATTGTTTCAACAGCGAAGGGTACCATAACAATGTCGGCAATGGGCGTAATGCTTGTTACCTCTATCCTGAGTCTCAGGGCATTGCCTTCGGAAGCGGAGTTCGGCATCCAGTCAATATTCTACTATGTCTTTGCCGCAATCGTATTCCTTGTCCCTTATTCGATTGTCTGCGCCGAGCTGGCGTCGGGCTATACCAAGGAGGGCGGTCTCTACCGCTGGGTGGCCGAGGCCTTCGGCCCGCGCTGGGGATGGACTGCGATGTATCTCGAATGGCAGACGATAATCATATGGTTTCCGACAGTGCTGATGTTCGGCGCCGCCTCGCTGGCCTACATATTCTGGCCCGACAGCTTTGACCGGGCGCTTGCATCAAACAAAATCTATACACTCGTGGTGGCATTGGTGGCCTATTGGGCTGCGACCTTCAACTCTTTTCGCGGGCAGGGTAGCGCCAACAAGCTCACCTCCTACGGCGGCCTCTTCGGTACTATCATTCCGGGGGCGGTCCTGATTATCTTAGGCGTAATCTATGCCTGCACCGGCAAGCCTATAGAGCTGACCGAGGAGCCTTTCTTTCCCGATTTCTCGCATTTCAGCACCGTAGTGCTTGCCGCCTCGATATTCCTGTTCTATGGAGGCATGGAGATTCAGGCTGTGCATATCAATGATATGAAGAACCCTGTGCGTGACTTCCCGCGTGCTGTGTTCCTGGCTGTGGCAATCACTGTAATTGTCTATGCGGTGGGTACACTGGTAATCGGTATGGTCATCTCTACTAAAAATATCAATCTGCTGCAGTCGCTCCTCATGGCATACAAGGCTCTTTGGGCGAGCTTCAGTCTCAGTTGGATGGGCAATATTATGGCGGTCTTCGTGCTCTTCGGTGTGCTCGGACAGGTGAGCGCGCTCGTCACCGGCCCCGCCACGGGACTTATGGCCGTCGCCCAGTCGGGCTATCTGCCACGCTCGATGCAGAAGGTCAACAAGAATGGTGTCAACACTCCGATTCTCTGGGTAGAGGGAATCTTCGTGACGATACTGACCCTGGTCCTTCTCGTGCTCCCCACAGTGGAGTCTGCCTATCAGATTATGAGTCAGATGGCCACAATCATATATCTCATTATGGTATTGATGATTTATGGAGCATTTCTGCGTTTGCGCCGCACTCGCCCCGATAAGAAGGGCGGTTTCAAAGTACCCGGCGGGAATTTTGGCAAATGGGTTGTGTGCGGAGTCGGTATGCTCGGAGCGCTGGCCGCGCTTCTGCTGAGCTTCCTCCCTCCGTCGCAGATCAACACTGGCAGCCCCGTCATATATATAGGTATCCTGATTGTAGGAGTCGCAGTCTTTGTGGCTATCCCGCTTGTGGTCTATGCCTGTCGCAAGCCTTCGTGGCGTAACCCTGACGCGCATTTCTATCCTTTCGACTGGCAGATAGAGGGACGCAAACCTTGGGAAATTTCGCGCTGGGGCGCCGAATTCGAACCTACAGAGGATATGGTGGAGAAAGCCGAGACACAGGCTATTTCCGACCACGCCTCGCAGAAACATTGCTGAACAATTTTACTACAGAATAAGAAAATATAATGGAGCCGTGTGCGTGTACGCGACTCCATTATATTAATATTATAAGGTCTGTGTCTAACTTTCCATAAATACAAGGTAGACGGCAAGGATGAGGAAGCAGAAGGCTAAGAAGTGGTTCCAATGCAGTGACTCACCCTTGAAGAGCACCACGGCAAAGACCGTGAAGACTAATAGCGAGATAACTTCCTGTATGACTTTGAGTTGCAGGAGCGAGAAATGGCCTCCGTTGCCGAGATAGCCGTAGCGGTTGGCCGGCACCATGAAGCTGTATTCGAACAGTGCCACGCACCATGACAGCAGGATTACTATTATCAGAGGTGTATTGGAGGTGATTACCTTCATTTCTGAAAGTTTCAGTTGCCCGTACCAGGCGAAGGTCATGAAGATGTTGGATATAACGAGTAATCCGACGGTAAACCAGGGATTCATAGTTCTTTGACGTGTCTTTTTTCTTAGAAGGCTCTCATTCGTTGTGCTTTGTCGGGCTTGGAGAGGAGGGAGTCAAGCTTGCCCTGTGAGATGTAGTCAATCAGTATCTGATAGAGCACCTCTGGGCTGCGGGCTATCACAGTGCCGCGTTTGAGAGGCTCCATGTAGTCGTTGCCGGCAGCGAGATAGTCGATTGTGGCGAGGCGGTAGGTCTTGTCGGGATTGATGGCTTTCCCGTCAATCGTGGCCCTGTTGAGTTCCTTGGTCGAGGGGTCGTAGAGCACCTCCACATTGCCGCTGATGCCGTTGCCTTCCTGCGCTGCCATGATTCCGAGGTTCTCGAGCAGGTCGCTACCCTTGATGTCCATGACGACTATGGAGTTGTCAAAGGGGGCTATGTCTATAATCTCGCCCTGCGTGATGGCTCCTGCGGCGAGGCTGTTGCGTATGCCGCCCTTGTTCATGATAGAGAGGTCGACCGGCTTGCCGCACAGCTCGGCGCCGCGCACCCTGACGAAGTCGCTGAGGAGGTTGAGCATCTCGGCCGACTTGCGGTCATACTCATAGGGGGAGTTGCCGATTTCCTTCGAGCGCATCTCTTCCACCTTCTGCCGGTATGGAGCTATAATCTGGTCGATGTTCGGGTCTGTGCGGTCGTCGAGACGCTTGTCGACGGGAATGAGACGGGCGTTGACGTCGCCTGTGTTGAGGTCTATGTCAATCTCGCCGAGGTTGGCACCGCTCGAGCCGGTCTGTACTATCACTACAGAGTCACCCACGGCATTTGCCACACGCCATTTTGGAACGCCGGCACGCTTGTCGGCAGGGTTGATTGCTGTGTGGGAGTGTCCGCCGATGATGATGTCGATGTCCTTGCTCCCCTTGGCAATGTCGACGTCGCTGTAGCCGGGTTCGTCCTCATATCCGATGTGGGTGACGGCTATCACCATATCGGCGCCCTCGGCTTTGAGTTTCGCGGCTTCTTCGTTGGCGGCCTTCATGCCGTCGATGTATTTTACACCCTTGTAGTTATCCTCTATGATGATGCCCGCGGGGTCGAGATTGATGCCGATGAAGCCTATAAGCTTGTCGCCGACCTTCTTCATCATAGCCGGGACGAAGAGACTGTCGAGCGGGGTGTCGGAGAAGTCATAGTTGGTGCTGAGACGCACGGCGTTGAGCTGCTTCCATTCTTTGGCGAGCTGGTCCATCCCCTTGTCAAACTCATGGTTGCCGAGAATCTGTATGTCATAGCCAAGAGCGTTCATCAGCTTGCGCTCCACCTCGCCCCCGAAGAGGGTGTAGTAGAGCGAACCCTGGACGGCGTCACCGGCATCGACGAGCATTACGTTCTCATTCTCGCCTCTGACGCTGTCGATAAGCGCCTTGCGGCGTGCTATTCCGCCTTTGTCGTGGCGGTCAGGCTCGATGGCCGAGTGTGTATCGTTGGTATGCAGTATTACCAGCCGGTCAGGATTCTTCTCCCGTTGCGTGCTGCAGGCGGAGACGACCAATAGCGCCGTCATTGCCGAAATAATCAGTCTGCTGAATTTCATTATATTGTTCAGATTAAAATTTATGGCAAAATTAACAAATAATCTCCATATAAACCTAAAGGTGGCGGCTTAAATATCTTATAAAAAGCAGATTACATTAATTTTTGCAATTGTTCGATGCAATCGAACAATTGCAAAAAAATGGTATCCATTATGGGCTTTAATCTGAAACACAGAGATTTACTGTGCGTATAAATCTACTGGATATTGATGAGTTTGTGGGTCTGGAGGGAGAGGCGCCAGTGGGGGTGGGAGAGGATGTAGTCCACGGTGGCGGCCAGGTTGGAACCTCCCTCGTAGCGCGGGGAGGAGCAGGGCTGTAGGAAGTAGTGCATGGCGGGTAGACGCGAGGCGATGGATTCGACGTCCTGGCCGGTGTAGACTACTTTCAGCTCGTCGATGTGGCGCAGGCATATCTTTGCGGCATCCTCGGCAGTTCCTTTCGGGGAGCAGGTAACCCAGTCGAGACCTTCTGGGAGTGTGCGGGTGCCGTTGGTCTCGATTTGTATGAAGAAGCCCTCGTCGTGGAGCAGGTCGACAAGCAATGTGTCGAGTTGCAGCGACGGCTCGCCGCCGGTGATGACTATGTGGCGCGAGGGGTAGGCCTTAACCTTATCGAGAATCTCCGCAGGGGACATTTCGATGAATTCCTCATGGCGAGTATCGCAGAAGTCACACTTCAGGTTGCAGCCGCTCATGCGCAGAAACACCGCCGGTGTGCCTGTGAAGAAACCCTCCCCCTGGAGGGAGTAGAAAATCTCGTGTATGCGGTAGCTCATGGCTGCAGGGCTTCGTCGACGGTGTAACTTGCCGTGTTGCCCTCGCTCTCCTGCACGTCTACGCGGTAGCAGCACGGTGTCTGCTCGCAGATCCAGCGGGCGATGTTCTCGGCAGTCGGGTTGAATGGAAGTAGCTCGTTAAAATTCCCGTGGTCGAGATAGCCAACGATGCGTTCCTTGATATGGCTGAAGTCGGCTACCATGCCGTCAGCGTTCAGCTCGCGTGAGCGGCAGTAGACGGTGACAATCCAGTTGTGGCCGTGGAGACGGGAGCACTTGCTCTCGTATGAAAGCCGGAGGCTGTGGCAGCCGGCGAGTTCGAAACGTTTGGTGATATAGTACATTGCTCAGTCCTGTTTTGTGCCTGTTGTGCCGACGACGGGTGTGAGACCGTGTTCGGCCGCTAATTTCATCATCAGCTCTCTGGCCTCCTCGTAGTCGTTGTGTATGACACCGTCGAGAATGGCATTTTTTATAGCGGTCTTTATGATGCCGATCACCGGGCTGCCGGTGATGCCGAAGGTCTCCATGATTTCGTTGCCGTCGACCGGCGGCTTGAAGTTGCGGATGTGGTCGCGCTCGTTAAGGTCCACGATTTTACGGCGCACGAGGGCAAAGTTATCGAGGATGCGGCGCACCTTCTCCTGGTTTTTCGAGGTAATGTCGGCCTCGCAGAGGGTCATGAGATCCTCGAGGTCGTCGCCGGCATCGTGGATGAGACGGCGGACGGCGGAGTCTGTCACCTCGTCCTCCACGAGGGCTATCGGGCGCATGTGGAGCTCTACGAGCTTGGCCACATACTTCATTTTGGCGTCCTGCGGGAGCCTCATGCGACGGAATATCCTCGGCACCATTTTTGCGCCTATGAAATTGTGGTTGTGGAAGGTCCAGCCGTTTTTTTCATCCCAACGTTTGGTGACCGGCTTGGCTATGTCGTGCATCAGCGCGCCCCAGCGGAGCCATACGTCATCACTTTTCTCGGCCACGTTGTCGAGTACGGCGAGGGTGTGGTAGAAATTATCCTTGTGGCCGCGCCCCTTGACCACCTCGACCCCCTTCATGGCGGCAAGCTCGGGGAATATCAGCGTGAGCAGTCCCGATTTGAGCAGCAGGTCCCAGCCGACGGAGGGGCGGGGGGCACGCATAATTTTCATCAGCTCGTCGACTATGCGCTCGTGGGATATGATTTTGATGCGCTCAGCGTTGCGGCGGATAGCCTCAAAGGTTTCGGGATAGATTACGAAGCCGAGCTGCGTCGCGAAGCGGATGGCCCTCATCATACGGAGTGGGTCGTCGCTGAATGTGACGTCGGGGTCGAGCGGGGTGCGGAGTATGCGCCGCTCCATGTCGCCGAGACCGTCGAAGAGGTCGACCAGCTCGCCGAAGCCGCTGCAGTTGATGCGTATCGCGAGGGCGTTGACAGTGAAGTCGCGGCGCGATAGGTCCTCATCGAGTGTGCCGTCCTCCACCACCGGCTTGCGCGAGTTGCGGTCGTAAGACTCCTTGCGCGCGCCGACGAACTCCAGCTCCACGTCACGACGCTTGACCTGTGCGGTGCCGAAGTTGCGGAAAACGGTCAGATGTGTCCCGCGTCCGAGCTTCCCGGCCACGATTTCCGCCAGCTCTATGCCGCTGCCTACCGTCACGAAGTCGATGTCCTTCGACGGGCGCTCGAGAAAGAGGTCGCGGACGCAGCCGCCGACGGCATAGCAGGGACGGCCGATAGAGTCCGCCGCGTCCCCTATGGTGTGGAAGAGAGGTGTGTCAAGTCGTGCTACTATATTTTCTAATGACTGCATTGTGTCGGGCTGTTGTGGGGCTTATCGTGGTCACACATCAAAATAAGAAATCTCTTCAGGGGCTGCCGTCAGGCACTCGACATGGTCGGCATGAACGGCATAGGTGTTTTCGATGCCGACAGCGCCGGTGTGAGGGATGACGAATTTCGGCTCGAGAGCTATTACGTTGCCTTCGGCAATTATATCGCGGCTGCGGGGGGCAATCACGGGCAGCTCGTTGATTTCGATTCCGACACCGTGGCCGATAAAGCCGGCATGCTGGCGGTGGCCCATGTAGTAGGGGTGGAGCTCGCGTTCTCGGACAATCTCCTCGGCTCTCGCGTAGAGGTCTTTGGCTGGTGTGCCTGGGCGCATCATGGATGTGAGCTCGCGGTGGATGTCGAGCGAGCACTGATGAGCCTTGAGGGCGAGCGGGTCAATGTCGCCGAGGGCGAAGACACGGGTCATGTCGGTCATATAGCCGTCATAGTTGCCGTTCATGTCGACCATGACGGTGTTGCCGGGTTTGATAGTGCTGTCGTTGGCGCCTACAGGAAGGGAGGGGTCGAGTCCGGCGCCACCCATAGCAAAGTCGTAGGGTGAGGGGGCGTCGGCGTTGTCACCCACGAGGACGTTGCCCATGTAAAGTTCCATTGAATCACCGCTGATGCGGAACTGTCCGAGGCATCCTTCGAGTCGGCTGACACGCTCGATTTCGACCTGGAGCTCCATGTCGGTCATGCCGGCCTGGTAGAGGTGGGGGATGCGGCTGTAGACATGGACGTGCTTCACGCCGGAGCGGCGTATCATCTCAATCTCCACAGGTGTCTTGACCGCGCGGACGTGGCGCATGACTGCCGATGCGTTTTGCAGCTCGCTTTCGGGGAAAACCGCCTTCATGCGGCTCACCGAGGAGTAGGGGAGGATGTCGAGCTCCATTCCGATAGCTTCCGGGACGTTCAGGCTGATGCTTTCGGCTATCTCTTCGGGCTTGCGGATGTAGACCACGCCGTCGCCCTGAAGCTCGACCGGGCGGCGCACGAAGAATATCACCTCTCCCTCTATCGGGATGTAGGCATAGCCGGCATAGACGCGGCCTGTGAGGTAATATTTATTGGCATTGTCAGAAACGAGCATGGCCGGCATCTGCTGCTCGGCCATTGCCGCCCTGATTTTGTCGAGGCGGCGCTCGAATTCGTCATGCTCAAGGAGCACGAGGTTATTGAAATCTTTTGCTTGCATGTTATCTGGTTGGTTTTGCAGTGGCGCTGCATGCAGCGCCACTGCAATCCGTATGTTTTGTTTCCGTGCGGTTTATTCTTCGCCGACCTGGTCGGGTGAGATACGGATGAGGGTGAGCAGCTGCTTGCCGTCAGAATCCTTCATGATGGCCTGGTCAGCCGAGTCGCCTTCGACACAGGTGTCAACCTGCTCGAGTGCGAGGAGGAAGGCCTGTTCCGTAGCCATGTTAGGACACATCATGCGGGTAGTGGCAAGGTCCTTGAATTCTATGCCGTCGCCTTTGTCGAGGTTGACGACAACGGTTCCGTTGAGGACGTTGCAGCCGGCGTTGCCATGAATCTTACACTCGTCGACGTCAATCACCACCTTGACTGCTGCAGATGCGGGGACTGGTGTGCCCTGGATGGTTGTCACCTGCCATGCTCCGTTGAGGAATGAGAGGTTGCGCTTGCGCAGGTTCATGAGGGCGGTGCCGTCGGCGGCGTTGAGGGAGATA
The DNA here is from genome assembly GCA_910586665.1 of uncultured Duncaniella sp. GTDB lineage: Bacteria > Bacteroidota > Bacteroidia > Bacteroidales > Muribaculaceae > Duncaniella. Next base: position 16,211 of record CAJUIX010000010.1, on the reverse strand, counting down.
TTGTTGTTGTCGACGATGCTGTAGGAGGCCACCTTGCCGAGAGCCTGGTTGAAAGCGGTCTCGTAGGGGGCGTCGTGACATGCCTTGAGCGAAGAGATGAACTCGCCGTTAGGCTCAAGCTTGCTTCCGCGGACAATCCATGAACCGTTGAGGTAGTTGCATCCGTTGAAGCCGATGACCATTATGGCGGTCTTGGCGTCGGGGATTGACTTGAATGAAATCTGCGGGTGGTTCTCGCCGTTGATCACGACGTTCTGCCCGTTGATAGCGGTCACTGACCAGCTGCCCATCAGCGGGGCAATCTGCGACTCGTCGTAGGCGGATGTTTTGTCTGATGGTTTCACAGGAGTGGTTTTTACGGGTGCGTTACTGTCAGTCACGCTTGTGCCTGACTTCTTTATTACGTTGCAGCTGCTGACGAGGGCCGCGATTGTGAGTGCTGATGCAAATAGTGAAACTAATTTCATGATTACAATTGTTTTGTAGATGTCGATTATTGTAGGAGATTTATGTAATTACTAAACTAACGATTGGGAGCTTTGATTTGTGCGACATTATTGTCAAAATGTTCGATATTCCAGTTGAAATAATTGATGATTCAGAATTCTGCCCTCGGAATCAGCCTACAAAAGTACTCATTTTGCCAATAATAAACAAACAGCACGGGAATCGGGGTGTATTTAAAGCCATTTTATATATTTTTCCGGGGATGGGTGTCAGTTTTTGTGACAAAATGCAGTATAATACAATAAATCTCACTACCTTTGCGGAAGTAATTCAACCGAAATGGAACATAACGGCAAGCAAGATTTGCTCGACAGACGCTATCTGCGCATGGCGCGTATCTGGGCAGAGAATTCCTACTGTAAGCGTAGGAAGGTCGGCGCCCTTATGGTGAAGGACCGTACAATTATTTCCGATGGGTTCAACGGCACTCCCGCGGGCTTCGAGAACGTCTGCGAGGACGCCGACGGCGTCACCAAGACCTACGTCCTCCATGCCGAGGCCAATGCCATCACCAAGGTGGCCCGCTCAAATAACTCGGCCGAAGGCTCGACGCTCTACGTCACCGCCTCCCCCTGTCTTGACTGCGCCAAGCTGATGATCCAGGCCGGTATCGAGAGGGTGGTCTTCAGCGAGCTTTACCGTATGACCGACGGCATAGAGCTGCTGCAGCGCGCAGGCATAGAGTGCTGCCACCTGCCGGATGTCGACCAGTGAAACAAGTGCCTGTAACAGCATGCGTTGTCTCCGATTTCATCTCTCCAATCTCTGTCAAAAAGCTAAATTTCTATCTGTAAAAACCTTCTATGAACAACCGTCTGAAAAAGACATCCGTTTGGATGCCGCTCGTCATAGCCCTGGCGCTTGTCGCAGGCATGTGGATCGGTAAGCTGTTTTTCAACGATTCAGCCAAATGGAACTCCCGCAGCAAGCTCGACACGATTATGGACATCGTCGAGCGCTCGTATGTCGACGAGGTGGATACCGACAGCCTCATCGAAGCCTCCTTCCCCGGGATTCTCTCAAGTCTCGACCCTCACTCTGTCTATATCCCTGCAAAGGATCTCCAGAATGTCAACGAAGAGCTTGAAGGCTCCTTCTCAGGCATAGGCATATCATTCAATCTGCTCAACGACAGCCTCAACGTGCTCGAAGTAATCTCCGGCGGACCGTCGGAGAAAGCCGGTCTTCTCCCTGGCGACAGGATTGTGGCCATAAACGATACCACCGTTGCCGGCAAGGGGTGGAGCGACGTCAAGGTGCGCAGCTCGCTCCGTGGCGAAAAGGGGAGCAAGGTCAAGCTCACCGTCAAGCGCCGTACCTCGAAGAAACTCCTGAATTTTGACGTGATTCGTGGCGACATCCCTATGACATCCATTGATGCCGCCTATATTATCGCGCCCAAAATCGGTTTTTTGAAGATTAATAAGTTCAGCGCCAACACCTACAGCGAGTTCCTGACCTCGATGATGGACCTCGTGGCCGACGGCGCCGAGAAGTTTATCATCGACCTCCGCGGCAACGGCGGTGGCTTCATGGAGCCGGCAGTGCTTATAGCCAACGAGTTTCTCCCCGGCGGATCGCCGATAGTCAGCATGAGGGGTAAGGCTTCGCCCGACTCGCGCCCTACGGTCAGCGACGGCTCCGGCTCCTTCCTCAAAAATGAGGTGGTGGTCCTGCTCGACGAAGTCTCCGCAAGTTCGAGCGAGATTCTTGCGGGAGCTATCCAGGACAATGACCGCGGCCTCGTCATTGGTCGCCGTTCCTTCGGCAAGGGTCTCGTCCAAAACCAGATGGAGCTGCCCGACAGCAGCGCTATCCGTCTTACGATAGCTCGCTACTACACCCCCTCGGGCCGCTGCATACAGAAGACCTACGCCCCGGGCGTGGACTATGACCGCGACATCGTCAACCGCTATGAGCATGGAGAGTTCTACAACGCCGATTCTATCAAGCTCGACAAGACCCACGCCTTCGAGACCCTCCACGGACGCACCGTATACGGTGGAGGCGGCATCATGCCCGATCTCTTCGTCCCGAATGACACTGTCGGCATCACCTCCTATTATCTCAACGTCCTAAACGCGGGCCTGATTCAGAAGTACACCTTCGATTATACCGACCGCAACCGCTCGCGTCTCGACGGGGCAAAGAGCGTGGCCGACCTGCTGAGGATGCTGCCCGACGACGATACCCTGCTCCAGGATTTCGTAAGCTACTCGCAGAAGGCTGGTGTGGCTCCGAGGTGGTACTACATAAACATTTCCCGCGATTTGATTGTTAACCAACTGAAAGCCATGATAGCCCGCAATGCGCTCGGTGTGCAGGGCTACTTCGAGGTGTTCAACGAGGTCGACCCGACAGTGCTTTCGGGTATCAATGCGCTGAACAGCGGTGAGGCGGCTTTCCCGTTAACCAACAAGCAATAAAAGGGAAAATTTCCAATGAAAAAGGATGACATAAGACGCGGTATCAAGGCCCGCAAGACCCTCCTCAGCGAGGAGGAGAAGCTGACGGCTGCGGAGAGAGTGTTCGCTTTGCTCGAACAGACGGCTGACTTCATGCTGGCCGACAGGATTCTGATGTACCATTCGCTCCCCGACGAGCTGTCCACCAGGGCTTTTATCAGCAAGTGGCACGACAGGAAGCATTTCTACTTGCCGCGAGTCAACGGTGTCAATCTTGAAATCCTTCCTTACGACGAGTCGCGCCTGGCCCTCGGTTCCTTTCATATCGAGGAGCCGACAGGCAACGATACGGCTGATATTTCCGACATGGAGATGATAGTCGTCCCGGCTGTGGCCTACGACAGGGCGGGTAACCGCGTGGGACGTGGAAAGGGCTACTATGACCGCCTTCTTGCCGGCAGCCGTGCCCGAAAGGTCGGTGTGGCCTATGATTTCCAGCTCGTCGACGAGATTGATGCCGACCCACACGATGTCTGTGTGGACGTTATCATCACTGAAAACCACCACATCGTCATAAAACGGTCACGATAAGTCAGTATTATATAAAATGTTTACGGCGTCCGGGCTTCTCAGCCTCGGGCGCCGTGGTATTTTATAAGTTCTTCAAGTGGTGACTGCGCGATGTGACTGATCCGGCAGCCGCATCGCGCGGCAGCCTTCCGTAGCTGTGGGGCGAAATGTAGGGCTATCGAACCTATGAATCCGAGCGGGAGCTGTGTCGCATCCTCATAAGAGAGGATGTTGAAGCGGAAGAAGCGTTCAAATTCATCAATGACGAAGTTTTCGACCTCCTCTGCATCTATGTGGCGCGAGAGGAAGGGGGCGAATGTGGCAAGATAGGCGTTGGGGCGCTCCGCGCGGTAGACGCGCTCGATTATTTCGCAGCTCTCCAGGCCCGGGTACTCCCGGTGGAAGAGATTGCAGAGTTGCGGGGAGAACTGTCGCTTGAAGATTCGCCCTAAGAGCAGGCGTCCGAGCACGGCACCGCTCCCCTCGTCGCCGAGGATGAAGCCGAGGGGTGAAACATTGTCAATGATTCTCTCTCCGTCATATAGACAGGAGTTAGAGCCGGTGCCGAGTATGCAGGCTATGCCTGGTTTGTCGCCGCAGACGGCTCTCGCGGCGGCGAGCATGTCGCTCTCCACCCGGCAGTAGGCCCCGGGGAAGATTCCTTGTAGGCGGCTGGCTACGCGGCTGCATCGCTCGCCGCTACATCCGGCACCATAATAATATATGTGCCTTACGTCCTCATTGTGGCTCAGCAGTCCTTCGCCGCTGTGGGAAAGGAGGACGTCAAGGGTGTCGGCCGGGTCGACAGCCGGATTGTAGCCGGGAGTGTCGAGTCTCAGATTTACATTGCGGTCTTTGTCGAGGAGCACCCATGAGATTTTGGTGCTCCCGGCGTCGGCTATTATGGTCATTTTTCAAGTTGTGATAATGATTTTTCAGCTCTGTTACTGGTAGAGCGTATAGATTTCGGCACGGGCTTTGAAGCCCTCGGCATCTTTCTGCCAGAAGGGGAGCATGTCCTCGACACGGTAGCGCTTGCAGAAGAGCTCGCGCACCTTGTTGGAGCCGCAGACTTTGTCAAACATTTCCAGACGCGTCGGGGTGGCCTTGTCGAAGGCTTTCTTGGTCGGGTACATGGCTGCGAGCTCCTGCATGATGTAGAATTGTATCAGTGTCAGAGGCGCGGCCTTGAAGTCGTGGATGTAGATCTGCACGCCGTTGAGATTCTGTCCCTTGAAGAAGGCGTAGAATGGCTTGTAGTGTATGGGGCGGAACTCTACGCCGGGGATATTCAGATTGTTGAGGCTGTCGGTGAGCGCTTGTGCGTCAATCCAGGGAGCTGCGGCGAGCTTGAAGGGGAGGGTGTAGCCCACGCCGATGGATACATAGTCAAGCTCACCCATAATTCCTGTGGCCGGATAGAGGATGGCTGAATATGGGGTCGGGATGTGGGGTGAGGGGAGCACCCAGGGCATGCCGGTCTCGGCAAATGACATGTAGCGGTGCCAGCCCTCCATAGGGATGACTGTCAGGTCGGCCTTCATGCCGTCTTTCAGAAGCCCCTCGCCGTTGAGATAGCGGGCGAGCTCCCCGGGGGTGAGCCCGTAGATGTAGGGAATAGGATACTTGCTGACGAATGACCTATAGGCGCTCTCGGCTATGTTGCCCTCAACCTTGTTGCCGCCGAGGGGATTGGGGCGGTCGAGCACCATGAACTCCTTGCCGTTTTCGGCTGCTGCCTCCATTGCCAGGCCCATCGTCGAGATGAAGGTATAGCTGCGTGTGCCGATGTCCTGGATGTCGTAGACGATGACGTCCACATTCTTTAGCATCTCCGGGGTCGGTTTTTTGGTCTTTCCGTGTAGGGAGTATACGGGGACACCTGTTGCCGGGTCGGTCTCGTTGAGCACGTTGGCTCCTGCCACATAGTCGCCGCGCACACCGTGTTCGGGCGCGAAGAGGGCTGTAAGCTTCACACCCGGAGCGGTAGCGAGTATGTCGATAGTCGAGCGCAGGGCATTGTCTATGCCTGTGGGGTTGGTGATAAGTCCCACTTTCTTGCCTTGTAGGGCCTCAAAATTGTCTCTGCGGAGCACCTCGATGCCGGGTAGGACGGGGTCGTTGGCCATGCGGGGTGACTCGGCTGTGAAGTTCTCGCCGTCGCTTGCCGTGGCGAGGGTGTCGCCGCTGACAGCCGACGAGTTTCCATTGCAGCTGATTGCGGCGATTGATAGAAGTATGGATGAAAAAAATCCGCTCATTATTGTAAATGTCTTGGTCATGGTCTGTGGCATTGAGATTTGTTATATGAGGTATAACAAATCAAGCCTTTGTTTGGCTTTCTTTCTTGGCTTTCTTGCCGAATGAGGGGTCGACTTTGATGAGGTGGCTGACTCCGATAGTGGCCACGCAGCATATCATGGTCCAAAGGAAGAAGTTCTGATAGCCTACAGTTTCCTCTATCCACCCCGCGGCCATGCCGGGGAGCATCATGCCGAGGGCCATGAAGCCGGTGCAGATGCTGTAGTGGGCGGTGCGGTGGCGCCCCTCGGAGAAGTAGATGAGATAGAGCATGTAGGCCGTGAATCCGAATCCGTAGCCGAACTGCTCGACGAAGACGCAGATGTTGATGACGTTGAGTGATGGATTCTGCGCATAGCTGAGGTAGACGAAGGCCAGGCAGGTGAGCGACATGCTCCACGCCATAGGCCGTAGCCAGAATTTCAGACCGCGGCGTGCGGCTACGATGCCGCCGATGATGCCGCCGAGGGTTAGCCCGATTATGCCTATGGTGCCGTAGACGAAGCCCACCTGCTGTGTGCTGAGTCCGAGTCCCCCTGCTTCGGCCGGATCGAGGAGGAAGGGATTGATAAGCTTGACGAGCTGTGCTTCCGGGAGGCGGTAGAGAAGCATGAAGACTATCGCTATCCCGACCTGCTCCTTGCGGAAGAACTCGGCGAAGACATTGACGAACTCCCTCCAGACCTCGCCGCGCGACCTGGCCTGCTCCGCGGACTGGTGCTCGACTTTGGGGAGCGCCCATGTGTGGTATAGGGAGAAGGCGAGGAATAGAGCGGAGAGAATGACGAATACGATTGCCCACGAGAGTGGTATGTCGCCCGTGGAGGTCTCGAGGAGGCCGGCCACGATGACGAGCGGCCCCTGGGCGGCGAGGGTTGCTATGCGGTAGAAGGTGGAACGGATGCCGACAAAGAGCGACTGCTGGTGCTCCGTGAGGGCGAGCATGTAGAAGCCGTCGGCGGCGATGTCGTGGGTGGCCGATGTGAAGGCAAGAATCCAAAACACTGCCAGAGTGAGAGAGAAGAAGAAGGATGTCGGGAGCGTGAAGGCTATCCCGGCGAAAGCTGCGGCCATGAGCCACTGCATCGTGATAGTCCAGCGACGCTTGGTGCTGATTATGTCTACGAAGGGGCTCCAGAAGGGTTTTATGACCCAGGGGAGGTAGAGCCAGCCTGTGTAGAGGGCTATGTCGGTGTTGGAGATGCCGAGCCGCTTATACATTATGACCGAGATTGTCATGACGGCTACATAGGGCAGGCCCTGGGCGAAGTAGAGTGTCGGAATCCAGGCCCAGGGGTTGCGGCGGCGCGTGGCCGCCGGAGTGACTTTGCTTTCTATCATGGTGTCAATAGAGTTTCGTGAGGGTTGCTGAGACATAGTAGTGTCCGAGGATTTCGCTGTAGGAGTAGCCGCGTTCTCCCATTATTGCGGCGCCTATCTGGCAGAGGCCCACTCCGTGTCCCCACCCGGCGCCGTGGAGGATAAAGAGGGCGGGGAGCCCGTCGGCGTCGCTTCCCTCGGTCTCGACTACGAAGGCGGAGCTGTAGAGGTGGCTGTCGGAGAGGGTGCGGCGTATCATAAGCTCCTTGCCTATGACGCGCTCACCCTTCGTGCCTATGATTTTTAGTTCCCGTATGCGTCCTGAACTACCTCGCGTGAGAGGGACGAGTTGACGTATCCCTCCGAGGTCCTCGCCGAGGCGCCCGGCCACAAGGCGGGTGATCTTTTCCTGCGACAGTTCTTCGGTCCAGCGATAGAAGTCGGGTGTCTCACGGTCGTAGCCGTTTAGCACTTGTGATAACACGCGCCTGTCAGCGGTGTTGCAGAAGGATTCGGGGTTGCCGATAATCCACTCGCGGGCATTTTTCTCAATGGTAAGGTCGGGATAGTCAAACTGATTGACGCCGTCGCGCCGGGGCTGTAGATAGGGGCGTGGCTCGTCGTCCCAACAGGTCTCGAAGCGCTCGAACACTCCACCGCAACACTTGGAGAAGCGGGTGTCGCAGAGCTGTCCCCCGAAGGTCAACACTTCGCCGCGGGTGTCGGCCACCGCTCCGGCTGCTACGGGTGTGGAGATGCGCGAGATGCCCTGGTAGCGCTGGCAGTGGTCGTCGGCACAGACGTCGAAGTTGGCATGGTCTTCCCTGTCCCAGTACTTTATGAGCGCCGGGCCGGGGTTTAGGGCGCACAGGGCTGTGTTTTTATTCGCCGGAGGGAGGGGGGTGTCGCCACGGCTCATCATCGAGAGTACCCATCCGCGGGAGATGACGGCGTGGGCGCGCAGAAGTTCGAGCGAGGAGGTGGAGCTCATCTCGCTCGAGATGACGCTGACGAGGTAGTCCTCGACATTGATAATGTTGATGGCTGTCAGCTGTCCCCCTTCGACTATTATTCTGAGCGTGCCGCGGAAACGCTGGTTCTCCTTGCGCTCCCAGTGAAAGTCGACGCCGATGGTGACCCCTTCGATTTCAAAGCTGTCGCCAAGGTAGGATGTCGGCTCGAAATCCAGGGAAGTGTATGTGGCGCCGTTCCACACGACAGCCATGCCGGATTCGCTAATGCTCACTTCCTGCGCACCGCTTGCCATCTGGCCGTCGGGGAGGGTGTATAGGCCCGTGAGGGTGAATTTTAATTTCTGAGAGCTGAGTATGCCTACTCTCACGCGTGGTTCATGCGTCATGGCTTAGTGCGGTGAAGATGTGTTGGATGATTTCGTTGAATCTGTCTTGTGAGATGCCTACTTCGGAGAGTATTGCGGCCGCTGCCTCACTGTCGACCCTGTCGAAGTCCTCCCGGCGGGAGCAGATGATTGTGCCGAGCATCTCGACAGTGGCCGGGCTTACGAGCAGCGGGGAGGATTGGTCGCTGTAGCAGGCGGGACGATGCTTGCCGCGGGGGATGATTATAGTGCGTAGCGGCGTGCCCGGGCCTTCCGAGCGCATGATTATGTTGACCATAGGCTCAGGGTCGGATAGAAGGGACTTTCCGAGTGAGTCAAAGATGATTCGGAAGGCATGTTGGAGAGATTGGGTGTCGGTCGACTCTATTATGAGGCAGGGGAAGGGAGCTGTCGATGATTTGTAGACGGTGGCGCCGTCGATGTCGGCAATTTTATCCTGTTGCCGGGGCTTTGCGAGGATGTTGGGGACGGCCTCGGCGCTCACAGCCTGGAAGTGGAAGTGGTCTGGGGCGGATGCGCCGCTCTTGGGGCCGTTGTAGAATATGCAGAGCCCTTCGGCTGCTTCCGCGAGAGCGGCCATGTCGGCCATACGCTCCTCGTCGAGGAGCTGCGGCTCGTGGCGGCGGGAGGCTATGGTATAGTGACGCGACGCGAGAGGGTAGGGGTTGACGAGAATCTCGTAGCCGCGCCATGTCAGCGACTTCTGCTGTGCGGGACGGTTAGAGGCACAGAGGAAGCAGGAGCGCGCAGCTATGCTGCCGGCATCAATCTTGGCTGTGATAGAGGTGCGGCGGTGGTTGGCGAGGCGTTTCGAGAGCTGCCATAAGCCGGTGGGGGCGGTCAGCTCTGTCTTTCCCCCTTCAAGACCGGCAAAGTTAGCCATGACAGCTGGCCATGACATCATTTGTGATTTGAAAAGCTCTTCGAACATTGATGCTGACAGCTCGCAGCGGGCAGTCTCGGCCTTTAGGAGCGCCCTACGGCGGTTAAGCTCTATGCGGGCGCGAAGTTCGATGGTGCGGAGGCGGTCCTTGTAGAGATTGTTGCGGTTGACGCGCTCCTCGCTCAGGGCGTGGTCGGAGTTTCCCTCCCAGCGGCGGCAGGAGTAGAGCGACTCATAGATGCGCCCGATTCGGTAGCGGCGGCTGATGGCGAGTCCCATAGCATAGTCCTCGCCATAGCTTGAATCCGGGAAGCCAATTTGTCGGGCAACGGGGGTCACAAAGGCTCGCGGGGCGCCGAGACCGTTGATGCGCAGGGCATTGTTAGGTCCGTTGCCGTCGGTCCACTCGGCGTGGTCGATTAGTCCCGGGGGGAGGGGTTTGCCGTCGAAGTCGGTGAGGCTGTAGGAGCCGATGACCATAGCGCAGGAGCGCTCGCGGAATTTATTTACGATGAGCTGGAGGGTATCGGGGCGACAGTAGATGTCGTCACTGTCGAGCTGCACTGCGTAATAGCCGCACTCTCTCGAATTTATGCCGAGGTTCCAGCAGCCTCCGATGCCGGGTGCGGGGCCGGGGCGCAGGGAGGTGTCGATGATTTTCAGCCGTGGCTCCGATGCGGCTATTTCCGCAAGGATTTCCGAGGTGCCGTCGTCGCTGCGGTTGTCGATGACTATGATGTTGAAGTCGAAGTCTGTCTTCTGTGACAGGGCGCTCCTGACAGCGTCGGCTATGGTACGGCAGCGGTTGCGGACAGGGATGATGACCGAGGCCTCGACCGGGAAGCCGGGGGCGCGCTCTGTGGAGACTGTCGCGGCCTCGGCGCCGTCGATGTAGGCACCGATTGACTTGAGATGGAGGGTGGCGGCGCGCTCCATTTCCACCTGCGAGGCGCGGTTGCGCGAATCGACATACCTGAACTGGGTCTCTCCCTCGTCGTCAGCGGTCTTTTCGGTGGGAGCGGCAACGTAGAGCGGCTCCATTATGTGGCAAATCTTGCCTAGGGTCGAGAGACGGAGCCGCAGGGCGTACCAGCCGGCTGCCTCGTAGTGACCGATAGAGGCCACTGCGTCGCGGAGACGCGCGCTGTCGACCATGACGATGCGTCCGAAATCAAAATCATCACGCAGGGAGCCGTCCTGGTACTCGATGATGCGCCTCGTTGTGTATCCTCCCTCCGGGGCCGGGGTGTAGTAGTCGGAATAGACCATAGCGGCGCCGCTTTCGAGGAGCACCTGCTCCATGCGCTGGCGTCCCGACTCGGTGAAAATTATCCGGTCATCGGTCAGGGGGATTATTACCGGCCCGGTGCCGCTACTGCGGGCTATGTCACACATTGAGGCTGTGGAGAGACGTGAGTGTGAGGCTGATTTTTTCATTGAAGAAATGTGATAATTTTTGATTTTGTATTTTTAGGCAAGTGAGGATTAGCGTCAGGCCATGCTGTCAGGTCGCTGCCTGCGACGGCGCTTTTCCTCGTCGGTCATGCGTTTGCGTCCTTCCTCCTCCTTGCGCTCGGCTACCTCGCGCGGGTTGATGTCACGCATACTGCGGTAGGGGGGCACGGTAGGCCTCGGCTGGAGGCCTATTATGGTTTCAGGGAGCACCTTGGGGCGTGCTCCGGGATGTGTGCCTTCGGGAGCGGTGAAGAAATTGAGTATCTGGGCCATGAGTGCGTCGCGCTCGTAGGCACCCGTGATTGTCTCGAAGGGGAAGCCGATAGTGACGGCTCGGTGTGTGCCGGGGTCGAAGGCTACGCCTGCGATGTAGTCATTCTCAGTGTAGCGGAGTATGGGCGCGGCACAGCCGGTGTCCATAGGGGCGAAGGATTCTGGCGACTCTACGGCGTAACAGTCGGCATTGAGTGTCTGGTTGAAGGTCAGCGAGAGGCCTCCTCGAAATTCGGTGTATTTCGAGCGCAGCTCGCGCACCTTGCCGGTCATGGTGGCCTTGGCTTGGCGCCATTGGAGGCCGAGCACGGAGTGGCCGAAGCTGCTGTCCGACACTCGGTCGTCAGCGTTGCTGTAGGGATTGTCGAAAAGATCGCTGCCGATGTAGCTGCCGCTGACAAGCAGGGAGCCTCCTGCCTCGCAGAAGCTGTTGAGGCGGTTTTTAAGCTCGGCAGTGAAGGGCTTGAACCTGCGCTCCTGGGATGTGCCTACTGTAATCTCCTTCTGCTTGCCGAGGATGAGATCGACAATGGGGGGGGTGGGGGTGCCACCGTCGACAAAGGCGTCGACTCCGCAGGAGATGAAGGGATGGCCCGCGGCACGGATTGACTGTCCGTGGACATAGACAAAGTCAAATGTGTTGCCTGCGAAGACTTCCGTCTCATAGTTGGCCCGGCTCGCGCCGTGGCCCGGAGAGTCGTTGGTGGTCCATTTCACCTCCGGGCGGAACTCGGTCTGGTGGCCGGTGAAGAGGATGTCGCCATAGTACGGCACTCCGTGGTCCTCCTCGTAGTCGAAGCCGATTTTGCCGCTGACATTTATCTCGGCGGGGCCGGAGATGCGGGTGAAGCCGTTGACAATCATTACCTGTGACTTGTCGGATGCCGGCATGTCGCAGAACGAGAGGATTTCCGAGGGGAAGCTCATGCCGCCGTCGTTGGCGGCAACCACCTTGTAGCTGTAGATATGGTTGTCGGATACCTTGACTTTGAGGATTGGGTCATCGACTACGGCAAGCTCTGTGAAGGCTCCGCCGTCTACGCGCTCATAGACTATGTAGTAGGTCGGTTTGGCGGTTGGCTCGAGGGGGTCGTCTACGCCCTGCCATGTGAGGGTGTAGTTGCCGTCGTCACCGGCGATGCTGAAGCGGCTGACCGGGAGAGGCTCGACGATGTAGGGGGTGCCGTCGACCTCGTGGAGGTATTTGAGGATACCTTTATAAATGGCGCGGCTGACTGTGAAGCGGAATGTCGGGTCAAGACCGTAGCGCATGTCGGCAAAGTTCTGGTGGCTAAGCAGCTCTATAAGCATGGCGGGGACGCGCGGCTCCATGACCTCATGGTAGGGACGGTCGCGCATCTTGCGACGGTTCCAGGTCGGCTCGTAGAGGGTCTGTATGTCGTTGATGATCTGGTCGGTGACCAGGTCGGCATATCGTTTTGAGGTGGTGCGGGCGCGTCCGTTGCCGAGGCGCTCCCCCTTTGTGTAGACAATTGGCATGGTGCCGACGGTCGATGTGGCGTCGGGGGTGGTTCCTGCGTCGGTGTGGAAGGCGAAGGAGAGGTCCACCGGGATTCCGAGCCCTTTCTGCCCGGGGAGCTCGGAGGAGCCGCCGGCGAGGTAGTTGACCCACATACCGCGCCCTTTATAATCGTCCTCATAGTCATTTGTGCCGTTGGTGACGCTGTAGACGCTCGCAGGGATGCCCGCCCACTGCATCCAGTAGCGTGCGCCCTCGGTGAAGCGCGGGTAGCCGCTGACGGTGGCCTCCCCTCCGGGAGCGGAGCGGCTGACATTGCCCATGCCGCCGCCGATTTTCACGGCGTCGGCTGTCACCACGCGGTTATCCTCTGGGGATACGTTTGACAGCTCGACCACAGGCTTGGGGCTGCGTCCGGCGGCGAAGGGGAAGGTACCGAGGTAGACCCATGTGCCGCCGCCGATATGCTGGTTGACCTCGAACTCCTCACTGCCGGCAAGGGAGTTGACGGTGTAGCGGGCATCGCGGGCGCTGTTGGGGAGGGAGACGTAGCTGACATAGACTGCGTAGCGTCCGGCCTTGGGAAAGTCGGCATACCAGGAGGCTGTCGAGGCCTTATTGTCATCCTTGACCGTGCGCACCTCGCGGACTGTGCCCATGCGGAAGGGGTTGTCGGTCGACTGGAGTATTTCCTTCTTGTATCCGAAGCCGCGGATTCCCTCGGCAGTCTGCCATTTGCGGGAGCCGTTGCGCTCCGAATAGCCCTTTTGGGCGAGGCCGCCGTCCATGTCGATAATGATTTCAGTCGTGTTGACGTCGCGCTCTCGCGGGGTCATGACGTAGGCACCGGCGTTTTCAAGCATCGGGATGAGGTAGGGGAGGACGTAGGACTGCGGATAGAGGTCCTCAACGGTGCCCATTAGGCGTGCGCGCTGCCACGCCCAGCGGTCCTCCTTCTGGTCGAAATAGCGGCCGTGGCTCTGCCAGAGGGCTATGTTTTTGTCGGCAAGTCCCGATTTGAAATCGGGGGCGTCCACCCGGCGGACGAAGGGTTCGCGCGGCGGACGGGGCACGGCAGGAGCCAAGACCACTTTTGTGGTCTTGGCTTTCTTGGCTTTTCGCCCTTTGGGAGCGCGCGGGGCTGCCCCGGCTGCAAGGGCGCATATTATCATCAGTATTGACAGTAGCTTTTTCATAAGTCTTAACCTCCTGTCAGTAATAACATCCGGCGGGGCGTCGTAAAATCCGTGAAAGGTCGAAAAAACATTTGATTTCAATAACTTTCGCTTTTCTCTCGCAGATATTAAAACTTTTTAAACGATTGGCAGGAACGGTTTGGGAGGTAAAGTTAAGAAAAAAGCTGAAAAATGACAAAGGAAGAAGCTATCATAAGAAAAGAAATGGACTTAAAAACCGTATTGCGGATTTTCAAGCCCATTTCTGTGGTTAAATTAGGTTTATTCCTAATTATTTATCTAAAAACTTATCGGATAATCATTTTCTTAACAGAGCCGTCGGAGTATTTTACGATATTCAGACCTTTTTGTGGTGCATCAAAACGTTGACCGTTAATTGTGTAATATCCTACAACTGTTGGATTGGCTGTCTCATCTGTTATAATGTCATATATTCCTGATGTCGGGGCTGCTGTCGTGAAAGTCTGCTCTTCGCCATAGATTGTGTTGGAAGCTGTTTTGACAAAAGCCCTGCATGTATATGAAGTGCTTGGCTCAAGTCCTTCAATAACTGTGGACATGACTTGGCCTGATGAGAAAATAGTGTTGATTTCATCATAGGGAGCATTGCTACGGACATATTTGGCTTTCTTGGTTGAGCTTCCTGTCTTCCAGTATTGGAATCCCTGTTCGGTAATAGCATCTGTGCCGGCCATTACATATCCTTTCAAAGCAACTGAATTGTGGGTTACTTCGAAGGCAGGGTAGGTGTGGACAGTTGGTTCGAAGTAGCTGAAATCGCTGGGATCGAATGTAACCCAATCGCCATAATAATATTTATCTTCTGTAGTTTTGTAAAATGCTCTTACTTTATAATAAGATGTTGGTTGGAGGTTCTTTATGTAGCCCTCCATTTGACCGTCGTATATGGCTGCATTGCCTTCACTTGGTTTCAGAGATTCGGGCGCATCGTATTTCTTCCATTGGAAGCCGACATTTGTTTCCAAGTCACTCAGATTGGTCTTTGCGGCAACAATCGCACAGGTGCTTGAGACAGACTTGGGTTGGAGGGTGGTAAGCTCAAGGTCTTTAGTCTTTAATTTGTATTTATTGGAGTATTTTTTACCGTTGTTCTCTTTTGTTACAATGTAATATTCTATCACATATTCTGTATTCGGTTTTAGGCCTGTGAATGTTTGTATTTTTTCATTTAGTTTAATTTGATTTTTTATATTATTATTCTGAGTCTCATAGCCGCGTTCAATTATTGTTACGCTACCATAATTTTGATACTCTATACCTCCTTGCATTACAATTGTTGTTGGAGTTACATCAGATTTCATTCTGAAATGAATCCCCTCTGTCTCTCCTCGGGAGTCTGTTCCATAATATTTTTTGCTATCAATAACGACATACGGCTTGAATGTATATGATTTTGATGGTTCCAAATTTGTAAATTCATGCCAATTACTATCCCAAGGCGTATCCTCTGTGCCAAACTCATCCCATTTTTTTACAGTCTTATCTAATTCACATTCGAATGACATTTTAATCTTTGTATGTCCCCAATTAATTTGTGATAATTTGGGGTTGGGTTTACTGGTCTGTATTTCCCATGAATAAATTTGTGGTTCGCCATTGTACACATATGAGATTTCCCCCCTATATAAATTATCCGGGATTAGGTTTAAATTATTATAGTGTCCGTTTTTGTCCATTTCAAGTTTTTGTATATTGCCATTTCCGTCAAATAGAGTAACATTATAGTCAACAGGTTCCTTAAAAGGTATTATATCAAATTCATATCCTTTGTAATATATATTTTTAGTCTTTATAATGCCGACTTTGTATATACCGACCTCGATATGTCTATGAGAATAGTAGCTGTCGAGATCTTTTCTTATTTTGTCAACATTCTCACGAGTCGCCCAAACGGTACATTTGCTGTCAATATAAAAAGCAGCGTTTGAGATGTCTTTTATGAAATGGGGGATAATAATATCTATCAGATTTACACTATCGCTAAAAGCATCTTCTATGGTATTTACAGAGCTTGGAATAGTATATTCATATCCCTCCTTGCCTGAAGGGTAAGAATATAATGTTGTTTTTTCTTTGTTGAATAATATGCCATCTTCTGAAGTAAAATAAGGATTGTCTTTACTTATTGTTATTTCTTTAAGCTTTGGACAATTGTGAAATGGGTTACTTTTCAAATTTATTATGGATGATGGCAATTTTATAGATGTTAATTCTCGAGAGCCAAAAAAAGCATTATATTGAATATTTGAAACAACATATTTTCTACCTTCATTTAGTATTGTATCAGGAATAGAAATGGCACCGAAATATTTTTTATTAGCTTCTTTGGGGCTTACGACAGTTGCATGACCACTGCCATCATATGAAATGTCATAAAATATACCGTCTAAGTACGATTTAAAAATTAATTAACATAATGAGGCATGTCATTTGTTTGTTG
>CAJUIX010000009.1 GCA_910586665.1 uncultured Duncaniella sp. | reverse complement strand
AGCAGCTCGCCACGAAGAAGGTTGTCAACCCCGCAAAGAAGCACGGCAACATTCCTCTCTAAGCAGCTTAGGGGTTGTTGGATGGCAACACAGGCTAACTGTGAGGACACTGCGTGCAGCGTCCGTCCGAAACAGCCTGCCTATCTTACGACATCCCCTTCCACAAAACTAATTCTCAACAGAAAAAAGTTATGAACAAAAGACTTTTAACGCTGCTGTTGGTGACTGTCGCTATCGTCAGCTCCGTATGCGCCCAGGGTCGTCGCGGTCTTCGAATCAACGAAATCATGATTGCCAACGACTCCACAAGCGTGGTGGACGACTTCGGGCAGTACTCGGCATGGGTAGAGCTATTCAACTCCACCTTCGGCCCGCTCGAGATTTCAAGCGTCTTCCTCACCAACGACCGCAACAACAATACCCTCTATCCCGTCCCCTTAGGCGATGTCAACACCGAGATACCCTCGCGGCAGCACATCCTATTCTGGGCCGACGGCGAGCCTAACAAGGGTACATTCCACACAAACTTCACCTTCACTCCCGGCCAGGACAACTATGTGGCTATCTACGACGCCAACGGTCTGACCCTGATTGACGAGATTGTAATCCCCGGCGACCTCAAGCCCGGCCAGTCATACGCACGCAAGGCCGACGGAGAGGGGGGCATCAACAATCCTGACGACTGGGAAGTGCGCGACGGCTCCGAGACAAAGTATATCACCCCCTCGAGCAACAACATCATCAAGAGCACCAACAACAAGGTCGACAGCTTTGCCGAGCATGACCCCCACGGCTTCGCTATGGCAGTCATGGCTATGTGCATCGTGTTCACAGCCCTGCTCGTACTCTCAATCTGCTTCTACATCATCAACAGCATCGGCGCCAACATCTCGCGCAAACGCAAAGTGAAGGCTCTCGCCGACAATGATGGTGAAAGCGAGGAGCACCACCACGAACAGGACTCAGGCGAAGTAATCGCAGCTATCGCAGCCGCCCTCGCCGAGCACCTCGACGCCCACGACCGCGAGAGCACCGTCCTCACAATCAACAAGGTGCGTCGTGCCTACTCACCCTGGAGCTCGAAAATCTACAGTCTGCGCGAACTCCCCCGACGCTAAAGCTCCATTTTTAATAACTCATTGATTACACATCCAAACCGAAATGAAAGAATACAAATATAGAATCAACGGTAACCTCTACTCGGTGAAAATCGGCGACATTGACAACAATCTCGCCAAGGTCGAGGTCAATGGAGTCCCCTACAAAGTGGAGCTTCAGAAGACTGAAAAGCCGGTCAACATCGTCTCATCACCCCGTCCCTCTGCCGCACCCCGCACCCAGAGCGGCGAGAAAGTCATCGCCAAACCCAAGGTGCAGGCCGGCGGCTACCCCGTCGAAGCCCCGCTCCCCGGCGTGGTTATGTCTGTAGGCGTCAAGGTTGGCGACACAGTGAAGGCTGCTGACACAGTGGTGGTCCTCGAGGCCATGAAGATGGAAAATGCCATCCACGCAGGCCGCGACGGCAAGGTTGCCTCGATTTCAGTAACCCCCGGCGACTCCGTTCTCCAAGGCGCAGTCCTCCTGACCCTCGAATAAGTAGAGTGAGCGTCTCCAAAACCCTATTTTTTGAAAACCTCACCTCTAAGTAACTTAAAAACATTATGTTTAGCGAATTCTTACTTCAAAACCTCCAGGAGTTCTGGCACCTGACAGGTTTTTACAACGCCACCTGGCAGCATCTCGTGATGTTGCTTGTGGGATTGTTTTTCATCTGGCTCGCTATTAAGAAGAATTTCGAACCGATGCTCCTCGTGCCGATCGGCTTCGGTATCCTTATAGGCAATGTCCCCTTCAACACCACTGCCGGCCTCGAAATCGGCATCTACGAAGAGGGTTCTGTCCTTAATATTCTTTACAATGGTGTAAGCGCCGGATGGTATCCCCCGCTCATCTTCCTCGGCATCGGCGCCATGACCGACTTCTCGGCCCTCATCGCCAATCCGAAACTCATGCTCATCGGTGCTGCCGCACAGTTCGGTATCTTCGGAGCCTACATGGTGGCCCTCCTTCTCGGCTTTGCCCCCGACCAGGCAGGTGCTATGGCAATCATCGGCGGCGCCGACGGCCCGACGGCTATCTTCCTCTCGTCGAAGCTTGCTCCCAACCTCATGGGTGCCATCGCCGTGTCGGCCTACTCCTACATGGCCCTCGTCCCCGTGATTCAGCCCCCGCTGATGCGACTGCTCACCACCAAGCATGAGCGCGTAATCAAGATGAAGCCCGCCCGCGCCGTCTCGCAGAATGAGAAAATCATCTTCCCGATTGTCGGCATGATTCTCACTTGCTTCGTCGTTCCCTCGGGTCTCCCGCTGCTCGGCATGCTCTTCTTCGGCAACCTCCTGCGTGAGTGCGGTGTCACCAACCGTCTCGCCAAGACCGCCAGCAACGCCCTCACCGACATCGTCACTATCCTTCTCGGTATGACCGTCGGCGCATCCACCCAGGCTTCTGAGTTCCTCACCTCGGAGACTATCCGCATCTTCCTCCTCGGATTCATGGCCTTCGTCATCGCATCGGCCAGCGGCGTCCTATTTGTGAAGCTTTTCAACCTCTTCCTTCCGAAATCCAAGAAAATCAATCCGCTCATCGGCAACGCCGGTGTATCGGCCGTGCCCATGTCGGCCCGCATCTCCAACAACCTCGGTCTCGAATATGACCCGAGCAATTATCTGCTGATGCACGCTATGGGTCCGAATGTGGCAGGTGTGATTGGCTCGGCTGTCGCCGCAGGTGTCCTCCTCGGATTCCTCGCATAAAACCATCGACAGCCCCTCTTACCTTACCGACTTGCAGGGACATAATTTAAAACATTACAATAATAAATTATGTCCCTGCAATTCATTTTCCAACAAGCACCCTTAAACCCTTAAACCCTTAAACCCTAAACTTTAAACCCTAAACTTTAAACTCTATACTCTAACCCGAAACACAATAGTTCATACTTTTTCACACTCCGAACTAAATATTAACTTAAAAAGGATTGTTTTTAATACAGACATTCACAGGAATTATTAGTGCAAATCCTCTTGCAGTTTATGCCTCACGCCTTACAATTCACAGTGAAAAGTCAGATAACGGAACATATCAGCTAACACGACAGTACGCCGGCTTATTCAATAGCATCGGAGTGTGTTAATCTCAGCTTATTATATGGTAACAAAGAAACTTATCGACAGCATTTACAAAAATTACAACCACCCACCTGAGTCGCCCGACGAACTCAACCTGGGTCTGCTTTTCGACTACGCGCTCGAAAACCACGGTATTGTAATTGATGAGAACGATCTCTACATCGGCAGCGTCGATCCCAAATCACCATTCGCCGTCCTCCCCCTCGACCACATACACGAAATCCTCGAACTCGGTGACTATATAGCCATCATCCTCCCCAATTCGACAGTGTTCCTCAATAAGAACAACTCCGACGTCAACGTCCATCTGAGGATGGAAAGCCCCTCTCTTTGGTCAAAAATGAAAATGTCGCTCTGCAAAGGGTGAAAATTAACATCTGACATGAACCGCGAAGAGATTTTCAACCGCACAGCGCTCCTGACCGGGCGCGCCACTCTCGAGAAATTTTCCGGAACGCGAATCATTATCTTCGGCATGGGAGGAGTGGGCAGCTGGGCAGCCGAGACTCTTGTCAGAAGCGGATTCACACAGCTTACAATAGTCGACGCTGACACAGTGGCCGCGTCAAACATCAACCGCCAGCTCCCGGCCACCACGAGCACGGTCGGCCAGGTCAAGGTCGACGCCATGAAAAGACGCCTGCTCGACATCAATCCCGACGCAAGGATTGACGCTATCCACGATTTCTACAACAAAGACACGCAGGGAGCCTACGACCTCGCCGCCTACGACGTCGTCATCGACGCTATCGACTCCCTCGCCGACAAGGCACTCCTCATACTCAATGCCACCGAGGCGGCAGCCGAGGCCGCACGCGACGGCCGCACGCTCCGCTTCTACTCATCAATGGGCGCGGCTCTGAAGACCGACCCCTCACGCATCGGCGTGGCCGAATTCTGGAAGGTGAAAGGCTGCCCGCTCGCCGCCGCACTCCGCCGCCGCTTCAAGAAGAGCGGGATCTTTCCCGCAAGAAAATTCAAGTGTGTCTACTCCGACGAACTTGTCAGAAACCACCCCGACGCCCAGACCATGACTGACAGCTCGGGAGCTATGAGCTTCAATAAGGTCGCCACCAACGGCGCTTTCATGCACATCACAGCCATATTCGGAATTACCCTTGCCTCACTCGCCATACGCGAGATAATGAAAGGCTGAGACTTAAGCCCTCTATCTATTATCCCCCTATCCCCCTATTCACTCCACCATTTCAGCAAACAGCCGCTCGAATGTGGCGTCAAGGTCATCCGTCAATCCGGGATGCGGACGCGAGGTCGAGAGGCAAGAGCTGCGCACAGCCGTCAGCCAGCGGAAACGCTCATGTGGGTCAAGCTCCCCTATGGCACCACTGCACCCGCCCGCTATCCGGCAGAACGATTCAAGCTGCACCCGCAGGGCATCTATGTCGGCATCAGGCGCGAAAGCTTGCAGACGCCGCTCATCAAGAAGAAACTTTGCACGAATCCACCGCCGGCGCTTGCACATCATGACCAGGCCGACATTGACAAACTCCTCCCGCTCGACGCGCGGAAGATAGCGCATGACGGCATACTCAAACAAGTGATTTTCTTGCATCAGCTGCATGTCGGGTAAAGATTTGGGAGTTCGACAATCTTGTTTTTAGAAAATTTCGATAGACCTCGCGCTGCTCGTCGACAGATGCAGGCGAGCCTGAGGCTGCGAGCCAGTCCGCGGGCACTGCGTCGACAATCGTGTCAATCACTTCAGGGGTGAGCATCCGGCGCATCTCCTCATCGGCCTCCTCGAGACACGAGGCATCGGCAAGGAGGGCATGGTCTTTGACGTATGGAAACGGGCTCAGTGCCGCCTTTTCCCAGTCAGACCATGAATGGTGGAAGTAAAGCGAGGCTCCCTGGTCGATGAGCCACAACTCACGGTTCCAAAGAAGCATATTGGTGTTGCGGGCGGTGCGGTCGATATTCGTAAAGAAGGCGTCGAGCCATACGAGACGCGATGCAGTCATTGCGTCTGCATGATTGGCCATGACATCCCATGTCAGCGCCCCGGAAAGAAAGTGGACACCGAGATTCAGCCCCTCGCTCCCGCGAAGCAGGTCCTGAATCTCCTCGTCGCCCTCGGTCCTGCCGAAGTCCACACCGAGGTCGAGAAAGACAAGCTCCGGCACACGGAATCCGACAGCACGGGCTATCTCCGAACCGATAAACTCGGCAATCAGAGCCTTCGTGCCGTGGCCGGCACCACGGAATTTCGCGGCATACTTGAAACCGTCCGAGGCTTCCACGAGTCCGGGCAGCGAACCTCCTTCGCGCAGAGGCTGGAGATAGAGAGTCATTGTCTCATGTCGAATATTGAGTCCCATATATTGAATATCTTTACAAAAATACAACATTTCCCGCAATGAAAGTGTCGTCCGTGGAGCCACACTTCACCTATTTTTAATTATTTAAGCCCTGGAGGCTACAATTAGGGAAATATTTCATGATTTCAAATTTTGAAGTCAGAAGTATAATTGCGACCTTTGCAGCAAATTTACCCCGCGAAGGGATAAAACTCACTTTCAACCGCTTATAATTTACTCGAATAATAAACCATGAAATCCTGATTGTTGTAAATGATAACCGCAATTGTAACCTTCTTTGTCATCGGCTATCTCTGCATCGCGCTTGAAAGCGTTCTGAAGATCAACAAAGCCGTACCCGCACTGCTAATGTGCGTAGTCTGCTGGACCCTCTATGCCTGCGGCGTCGGAGCCGACGGCGACACCTCCGGGCGTCTGCTCCACCACCTCGGCGAGACCTGCGAAATCCTGTTCTTCCTCATGGGGGCCATGACCATAGTCGAAATTGTCGACGCCAACGGCGGCTTCTACTTCGTCCATGACGCCCTCGCAACCAAGAGCAAGCGCGCACTGCTATGGCGCATCACCGCCATGACATTTATCCTCTCCGCAATTCTCGACAATCTTACGACCTCTATCGTTATGATAATGGTGCTCCGCAAGCTCATCGAGGACCACAAGGACCGTATGATCTACGGCGGCATCATAATCATCGCGGCCAATGCCGGCGGCGCCTTCTCCCCTATCGGCGACGTCACCACTATCATGCTATGGATCAAAGGCATGATTTCGACAGGCGGTGTCATCTCGCAGCTCCTGCTCCCATCAATTGTGTCAGTCGTGGTCTCAGCCCTCTGCGTGTCGCTCTATCTCAAGGGTGATGTCAAGGCCCCGGAAGGCTCCGCCTCATCCCTCCCCGCCAACACACCTGCCGACCGTAAAATCATACTCTTCTTCGGTGTCGGAGGCCTCATCTTCGTGCCTATCTTCCGTATGCTCACCGGCCTTCCCCCCTTCATGGGCATCCTGCTCGCTCTCGGCGTGCTATGGCTCGTCTCCGAGTGGCGCGCCAACCGCAAGAGCATCCTTATTGAGAACAGCCACCTAAAGGTGACGACACTCCTCTCGCGCATTGACCTCGCGACTATCCTTTTCTTCCTCGGCATCCTCCTCGCGGTGGCCACCTTGCAGGAAACAGGCGTGCTGACCGCCTTCGGGCAGTGGCTCAACGAGGTTTCCGACGGCAACCACTACCTCGTGACAGGCGTCATCGGAGTCGTATCGAGCATCGTCGACAATGTACCCCTCGTCGCAGGCTGCATGGAGATGTATCCCATAGCCCAGGCAGGAGATTTCGCGTGCGACGGCCTCTTCTGGCAGCTCCTCGCCTACTGTGCAGGTGTCGGTGGCTCTATGCTCATCATCGGTTCCGCAGCCGGCGTCGTAGTCATGGGCCTCGAGAAGATAAGCTTCGGCTGGTATCTCAAAAAATTCACTTGGATTGCCTTCATCGGCTACATCGCCGGTATAGCCGTCTACGCCCTCGAGACACTCATAATGGGATAAACCCCTCATCTGATAATAAAATTAAGCCTGGAAGCTTCTATTCGGCCTCCAGGCTTAATTTTTATAAATACATTGCAAGTCCAATCACTATTTTTCAATATTATCGTCCACGGACTTGTAGACCAGCTCCGAAATCCGGGCTATGAGGGCTTCGGCGTCCTTCTCATCCCCCTTATAGTCTTTCACAAACACTGCGACGGCATAACCATGCCCGTCGGGGAGCGTCACATAGGCTACATCGTTGACGGCTCCGACCTCACCGAGTTCGTTGACATAGCCGCTGCCGGTGCGATGCGCCACATTAACGCCCTCAATACCTGAAAGCGGCGCGGGAAGACGATTCGCACCCGTAGCACAGCGGCTCATGGCACCTTTGATATACTCCTGCTTCACCTCTGAGATGAGACTGTCGGTGAATAGACGGTTGACGAGCGCCGCACACGCGAGCGGGCTGCTCCAGTTCTCATCACTTTTGCTATGGTCTTCCTGCATCTCGGCTTCAGTGAAACGGATACGGAAATCAGCCGGAACACCGAGCGAGCGGATAATGCTGTCGGTCTTCGCCGTGCCTACTATCTGCTCAAAAAGTACATTGCTGACATTGTTGTCGCTCTGGAGCATCAGATAGTCCAGCAGAATGGTCAGCGGGAGGCTGATCTCACTCTCGGGATGCTCCTTGAGCATCGGACTCCATGTGTCGGCGCTAAGTTCGGCGCGATTCATCATAAGGACGGTATCGAGGCCCACTCCGAGTCTGTCGAGCTCATGTCCTACAGCTATAGCCTGGTGGAGTTTGAATACGCTCATAAGACGGTAAGGAGTGTCGTTGTTAACACAGACAGTGTCACGGCTGTCGACAATCACCGCCACGCCTATTTGGGCAGGGGCATCGCTTACAAGGGCGGCAATATCATCTGCAAGGACATCGTAGGACTTGCGCTCCACGCACGATACGGACAGTGAAGAGAGTGCGCATAGCATCGCTATGGCTGAAAGAGAGGAAATCTTCATAACAGTTGGCAGTTTTATGACTAAAAAACAGGCAGAGCCTTCCGGGATAGATACCGACGGAAGGCTCTGCCCTGTTTTGTAATGTATACAGGTGGGTGTTGCAAAATATTTAGCCGATCTTGATGCCGGAGAAGCCCATGAAGGCCATTGCGAGGAGGCCTGCGCAAATCATGGCGATGGGCACACCGCGCATTGCCTTGGGGACGGAGGTCCAGGCAAGCTGCTCGCGGATTCCGGCGAAAATAGCGATAGCCATAGTGAAGCCGACAGCGGTCGCAAGGGCATAGACGAGGCTCTCGCCGAGGTTCATCCCCTTCTGCACGACAGTGATAGCCACACCAAGCACGGCGCAGTTGGTGGTGATGAGCGGGAGGAACACGCCAAGGGCGCTGTAGAGCACCGGGGCAATCTTCTTGAGGATGATTTCGAGCATCTGCACGAGGGCGGCGATGACGAGGATGAAGACAATCGTCTGCATGAAGCCTAAGCCGAAGGGATTGAGGACGAGGTCCTGGAGAATCCATGTGATAGCCGTGGCGATAATCATGACGAAGGTCACGGCAGCACCCATACCGACCGCGCTGGAGAGCTTGCGCGAAACGCCGATGAAGGGGCAGATGCCGAGGAACTGGGCAAATACGATGTTGTTGACAAAGATTGCCGTTATGATTATGGAAATATATTCGAGCATGGTCTTAACGAATAAGGTGTGATTGTAAATTTATGTCTCTTGATTTTTTCAGCAAGATTTCTCGCGGAGCTTGGTGAAGAGAGCGATGAGCAGACCCAGGGCGATGAAGGCTCCGGGGGCGAGCACGAACACGAGCGAACCGAAGCTCTCGGGATAGATGGCAAGGTCAAAAATCTTGCCTGTGCCGAGAAACTCGCGGACGGCTCCGAGAAGCGTGAGCGCGATTGTGAATCCGAGACCGATGCCGATACCGTCGAGACAGCTGTCAATCACACTGTGGCGCGAGGCGAAGGCCTCGGCGCGGCCGAGCACGATACAGTTGACCACGATAAGGGGAATGAAGATGCCGAGGGTGGCGTAGAGCGAGGGGACATAGGCCTCCATCACGAGCTGGAGCACCGACACGAAGGCGGCAATGACCACGATATAGGCGGGGATGCGCACCTTTGAGGGCACGAAATTCTTGATGAGCGAGATCACCACATTGGAGCAGATGAGCACTGCCATTGTCGCAAGACCCATACTCATGCCGTTGATGGCGCTGCCGGTCGTACCGAGTGTGGGACACATACCCAGCATCAGTACGAATGTGGGGTTTTCGGCTATGATACCGTTGAATAATATTTTAAGTTTATCGTTCATGGCTTGATACGGGGATTATTGGCATGTGGCGAATTGCTGTGAGGCCTGGTTAGCGAGAGTGAGCGCGCGCAGGAAGGCTCGCGACGAGATTGTGGCGGCAGTGATAGCGTCGACATCTCCGCCGTCCTTGCTGACAGTGAGGTTGGAAGTGGCGGCGTTGAGGCCTACGATAGTGTGGGCGGGGTTGTTGAACCACTCGTCCATCTTCGAACCGAGTCCGGGGGTCTCGGCATGCTGCATTACAGCGAAGCCGGTTATGTCGCCTGCGGGCGAGAAGCCATACATGACGGTGATGAGACCCGAGAAGCCGTTGTTGTCATGGCTTTCGACAGCCATGCCGACGAGCTCGCCGTCCTGGCGGGCGGGGAAGACGGTGACGGTCTCGCCGTCTACGGTAATCTCGGCGGCCTCCTCGGCAGGATTGTTGTTGAACTGTATATCGGGAAGCACCTGGCCGATTGCGGCCTTCTGCTTCTCAATCTTGGCCTGTTCGATAGGCTCCTTGGTGGCTGTGTAGACGCCGGCAAGGGCTGCGGCGGCGATTACTGTGATAGTGCCCAGGGAGAGCACCATGTTTACGAGCGACGATTTCATGCTGCTACCCTCCCTTCTCCGAACTTACGCGGTTTGACATAGCGGTTGATGAGCGGGGTGATACCGTTCATGATAAGGATTGCGAATGAGACGCCTTCGGGATATGCACCCCACTGGCGGATGACGACGGTGATGATACCGATCATGACACCGTAGATAATCATGCCTGCATGGCTCATGGGTGAGGTCACATAGTCGGTGGCCATGAAGATGGCGCCGAGCATGAGTCCGCCGGTGAGGAGCTGCACGCCCACATTGGCGCCGATGCAGAGCGAGAAGAGGGCCACGGTGCCGAGAATGGCCACGGGGATATGCCAGGTGATTACGCGGGTGCAGAGGAGGTAGACAAAGCCTATCAGAAGTGCTATCGCACCAATCTCACCAAGCGAACCGCCTGTGAGACCGACCGCATGGTCGAGGAGGTCGACGTCAGCGCCGCTGATCTGGTCCATCTTGAGCTGCCCGAGGGTAGTCGCACCGGTGGTGGCGTCGAGATAATTCATGCGGTTCTCTATCGGGAGAGGCCAGGTGGTCATCTGAACGGGGAAAGAGAGCAGGAGGAACACACGGCCTACGAGGGCGGGGTTGAAGATGTTGCAACCGAGACCTCCGAAGGTCATCTTGCCGATGCCGATGGCCACGACACAGCCGATGAGCACTGTCCACACGGGCAGGTTGGACGGGAGGTTGAGGGCCAGCAGGAGGCCGGTCAGCACGGCCGACATGTTGCCTAAAGTCGGACGCTGCCCGAGCATGAAACGCGAGATGAGATATTCGGTGGCAACGCATCCGGCAATGGCTGTGACAATGACGATGGCCGCGCCGATGCCGAAGCAGTAGAGCGCGAGAGCGACCGCCGGCAGAAGAGCGATAATGACATGGGTCATCAGCTTCTTCACCGTGACAGGGGTCTGCGCATGGGGAGACGGGGAAATGGTGATAAGTTGGCTCATTATAAGTTTTGAAATTGGTATTAGTCGTGCAAAATTAAGAATTTTTCAATTAACGAACAAAAAATAATAGGGGTAATAGGAGCAATCGGAGTAATAGTATATACTGACAAAGGCCGGTTCCGGGGGGAACCGACCTTTGTATTATAGGAGGAAGGAACTATGATGATTTCGGGGGATGATTAATACCAACGCGGGTCGCCGATACGCTTCTGATAAATCTCGTGAGATGTCACCTTAGGATCATTACGAACCTTCAGAGCTTCGAAGATGTTGGCGGGAGCGACATGGTCGAGCTTGTTGGGAGCCGCCTTGTTGTAGTCAGAATAGGGAGGATTGGGGGCGGTGAAGAACTCATCGGGACGGAGAGGTGTAGCGCCTGTCTTCACGATGAGGTCATCGGGATTGCCCGAAACAAGACCGGGGGCCCAATCCCACTTGTCGCCTACGGAATTCTTCTTTGCCGAGAATGCTGCTGAAGCGAAAACTCCGTCATCCTTCATCATGCTCTCCTGGCTTGCGAGAGAGTAATTGTCTTTGAAATCCCATGTTACACGAGCTTCACCTGCGATGTTGCGGAAGTCGGCACCAGACATGTTGAGTTCACGACTATCATTCGGAGCTGCAGCAAGCACAATCAGATTGTTCTTGAAGGTAATCTTCGAATCATTCGGCATAAAACGGAGGTCGAAGAGCATACGTCCCTTCGAGCGGGTCGAGAAGTTGATGAACGTACAGTTTTCAATCGCAATGTTGAAGTGGATGTCATCACCCCATAGAAGATCCTTGTTATTGTCGGAAATCAAGGCATGGCGCGGTGAATCGTAGAATGTGCAACGACGCATCTGGAAGTCATTGTAGAGGTTCGACTTGGCATTGTTGCCGTCGCCGGCAATCCACGAGTAGCCGCGTCCGTTGTTGTCATAGTAGCCCTGGTTATAGAATAGACAGTCTTCGATGATGAACTTCTTGAAAACCTTGTAGCGCGGGCCCTGCACACGGATGAAACCGCGGATAAAGCCCTGGAATGTACAGTTCTTGAGCTGGAATGACTCGAAACTTACGGCGAGACCACCGGAATACATATTAGCAAAATAGTTGCCGGTCGCACTGCCTTCGCCGAAGTTGCGGGCGAGAGGACACTGGAAGTCGATGCCTTCGAAAATCACATCGCCAATCTCGATAGGAGCGTCAACGTCGCCGGCTTCCTTGTTCTTGCCGAGAACCCAGTTGCCTGTCACAGGAGCACCTCCCTTGAGTGAGATACCTCCGAGGTAAACAACGGCACGCTTGCCCTGCGCAAGGTCATCAGGATGAGTGGCGAGGGTGAAGCCTTTCTGTACCAGCGGGTTGCCCACAGTGTAATAATTGTGACCGCCGCGGAGATAGTAAGTCTGGCCTTCAGCGATTTCATTGGAATTGACAAAATTAGTGATGATGGTGTCAATACGGGTAGCGTTGTATTCGACAGCACCGGGAATAGTGTCGTAGGGGTTTACGATAGGCTCAATGATGATAGGTTCACCGGGATCTCCCTTGGTGCGGACGAACACCTGATTATATTCGGCGTCGATGTCGGTAGTGACGAGCTCACCTGACATGTTTTTGTATGAGAACATGCGGGCATCGTTGCGAAGAGTGATGTAATAGCCTGAGTTTTCATCAAGCCCCGTGAGGTGTACCTCACCGGCAGCCTTCTCTTCCTCAGTCAATGCGCGGATACCGTTGACGAATCCGTCGGGCATCTTGGCTTGCGGATTGAAAGGAGCAGGCTTGCAGACAATAGTAGTAACGACAAAGTTGCCGTCGGCATCTACATCGAAACGATTCTTGATATAGTCGGGGTTAGGACTGCCATCTTCGAGAGTCTCCATGAGGTCTGACTTGGAGTAGTCACTTTCAACAAACGGAAGTTGGAAAGTAAAAGTCACCTCGTGGTAATCCTTGTTCTTTTGTCCGCAAATGCCGGGGACGGTATACCTATCGTCGGTTTTTTTCCCTAACCAATCCTCCCACTCGCGTCCACCACCGAGACCATACCACTCCGAATGGTATTCCTCACCTTTGGGAGAAAGCGTGCGTATGATGAAACGGTAGTCGGTACCATAGTTGAGGTTGGGGATATCGACATGAGTAACGTCGGGACCAACGGTGAAGGACTCCACAATCTTTGTGGGATCATTCCAATCCTCGAGGAGACCGGTGTTCAGATTTTCGGCATAGCGAATCTCATAGCCTGCAGCACCTTCGATACCATACCAGTAAAGCTGCATTGTGTTACGGGTGAGTGGTTTGATCTTTGAGGCATACTCATCATTTTCGTCCTTGACGTTGGTCGTATTCTCGCTGCGGAACATTGTTCTGGGCATACGCTCCAGATTGTCCGTTGAGTAGGCCACATCATCGTCATTACAGGAGGAGACTCCGAGAGCGAGGAGACCTACAATGGCATATATGAATTTTTTCATTGTGTTTTCGGATAGTTACTTATGTTAATGATTACTTGTAACCGTATTTATTCTCATACTGTCCCATAGCACGACTGAGGACCGCACGGGGAATAGGAAGGATGTAGCGGATGACGGGGAGATTGTCGCGGTTGGGGAAAGTGGAAAGGTCGCGCGAATCCATTGCGAAACGACCGTTGTCGTTGATGACAACAACACCGCCGGCTGCGTTCTCGTCGCCTTCATCGGGGGTCAGGTAGATATAGCCGCGGAGCGAGAAGCGAATCTCATTGCGGATAGAACCCTCTTTTGACCACTCGATAATATCCTCGCGCACTCCTGTCAGACCGAGAGCGTTGGCTTCGGCCGACGACATCACGCGGTAGGGATTAAGAATACGGCACACCTTGACTTCCTGGTTGGGGAATACATTTTTGGGATAGATGGGCTGCTCGACGCCGTCGACCGTCATCTTGTTGTCGGTAGTGCGGATGTTGCGGATAGTAAATGGAACTTTGTCGTATGCTTCGTCATTGCCGTCGAAGTCGTAGGCAGCCACATAACCGAGATTTGTGGAACTCGCCTCAGAAGCTTCAGCGAGCGAGAGGTAGCGATAGAATGTCCAATATACGTTCTCGGCGAGGAGGTTGTGACGGACGAGGTCACGCCAACGCATGTTCTCGCCGGCAAACTCGAATTTGCGCTCGTCAAGGACAGCCTTACGGAAGTCGTCCTGGGAAAGACGTGCGGCGATGTAGGGATCGACGAGTTCGGGATTATTGGGGAAGGCACGACGGCGCACCTGGGCGAGAGCCTCGACAGCCTTGGCTCCGTTGGGACCTCCGACACCGTTTTCAATCTCATTGACAGCCTCGGCATACATGAGGAGGACATCTGCATAACGCATGAAGGGGAAGTTGATGCCGGTCTTGTCGGTGGTCTGGTTGCCGAGACCGCCGGTGATCCAGAGTTTCGACCACTTGCCGTTGGAGACAGTGTAGTTGTTGTCAAACATAGCGTCGCCGTTGGGGGCGTCGTACTTTATCAGCTGGTTGACATAGTCGCGACGGACATCGTTCTCATTGAACATATAGCGGTACATGGCATTGAGACGGACATCCGACTTGGCCTCGCCGTAGTTGTGGGGAGTCTCGCTCTGATATGAATCGAGCTTGATACCGTGGGAGTAACCGACCTTGCCGTTGGCATTTTTGCCGAAGGGGATTTCCCAGATGACGTCATCGCCGGAAGCAACGATGTTGTTGCACTCATCATAGAACACCTCATAGAACTGCTTGCCGAGGCGGTGCTTCTGAGAGTCGATGACTTTCTGAGCATAATCGCGGGCTATGGCATAGTAGTCGAGATAATTGTCGTTCATGCGCACCATCTTGCCGTAGGTCTCGCCGTCGGGACGGAGAGTATAGCCAGCCGCAGTCTGTGCGATACGCGCGATCATGGCCCAGGCCATTTCCTTGGAGATGCGCTCCACACCGTCGGAAAGCTCGTCGGCAAACTTCATGTCCTCCGAAATCTCCTTGAGGTCCTCGATAAGCATGTCGAGCACTTCGGCACGGTCGGTCAGGGGATAGACCTTGACGGGGCTTGTACGCGAAGAATTGAAAGAGAAGGCGGGATCACCGAACATCCAGGTGAGGTCATGGTAGACAATAGCGCGGATGACCTTGGCCTCGCCGATCATCTGGCGAAGGTCCATATAGTCGGTCTCCTCTTCGGGATTGTAAAGCTCGGATGCCTCCGCTCCCTCGACAAAGAGGTTGGCAAGCTCAATGGTGGCATACTGCTGCTTCCAGGTCGAGTTGATGGCGCCGCCGTCGGGGTCGGCGTCATAACGGAACCAGTTTGCGCCGGAAAGGAAGCGGCTTGAATTTGTCTTGAAGTCTACGTCGGTGTTCATGACGTATGTCGAATACATCTTGTCGCCGTAGGTATCAGCGTTCATCATGGCAGCATAGATGCCATTGAGCGCATTGTTCATCTCGGTCTTATCGGAAAAGACATAATCAAGAGCGTTCTGCGAAGGAGCATCGACCTCCAGATAGTCGGAGCAGGAGGCCAAAGCCACAACCGAGAGACCTGCTATGAATATATTGCGAAATTTCATTTTTGTTATTCCGTAATTTGGTATTATGATTTAATTAGAATGACACGTTGATGCCAAACACATAGCTGCGTGAACGCGGATAGCGGTTCATGTCGTATGAAGGAGTAAGACCGCTCTGCACGTCGACCTCGGGGTCATAGCCAGAGTAGCTGGTGATGATGAAGGGGTTGGTGACGGAGCCATAGATGCGGAGCTTCGACATGCCGGCCTTGCTGATGATGCTCTGCGGGAGAGTATAGCCGACTGTGATGTCGGTGCAGCGGAGGAAGGAGCCGTCCTCGACGAAGCGGGAGATGGTGTATTCCTTGGTCACATCGGCTGGATTCCACTCGGTACGGTTGCGGTTGACATATTCATACATCTGATAACCGTCAAGTTCGGCTTTGTCAGCCATAGGCACGCCTGAGCCTTCGAAGTTAGTCCATGTCGACTGGGTATTGCCGAGCATGTGTTCCCAACGACGCTCCACATCCGTATAAGTCCAGCGGCTGCCCTTGTTGAAGGATGAAAGGACATTGAAGAAGTTGTTCTTGTTGTTCATTGACGAGGAGAGACGGTAGGCTGTGGCATTGTATACATCGAAATCAAGGAAATATGTGAAGTTGGCAGTGAAGTCGAAGCCCTTCCACTGTCCGTTGATGCCGAAACCGCCCTGAAGCTTGGGAGTGGTGCGGCCGATGACGGTCTTGTCGTTCTGGTCGATAACACCGTCGCCATTGAGGTCCTTGAATTTGGGTTTACCAGGCTGAGTCTGCGCACCCTGGTCGTTTGAATTATACATATTGTCCATGAGGACAGTGCCCGAGACAAGTTTGCCGTTCTGGTCAAATTCCTGGGGGATAGGATCGTAGACGTTCTTAGCTGAATTGTATGTGAATTCATCGAATCCATAGAGGCCGTCATAAACATAACCGTAGATGAGACCCACCTCACCGCCGACGTTCAGACGGTAGTTGTTGCCCGCGTCGGTGTGTGCACGACTGTGACGGAGTTCGAGAAAGTCTTCATCGCCGGTGAGTTTGTCGACTTTCATTTTGTTGGCGCCGATATTGAAGTTGGCGGATAGGACATAGTCCTTGCCACGGAGGATGTCGCCGTTGATTGAAAGCTCGAAACCGCGGTTGGTCACCTGGCCGATGTTCTGGAACTGCTTGCCGTAGCCGATAGTGGTCAGCACGTCAGCCTCGTAGATAAGGTCGGAGGTGGTGTTCCAGTAATATTCGGGAGTGAGGCGCAGACGCCCGTTGAAGAATGAGAGGTCAAGCGCGAAGTTGCGGGTAAGGGTGGTCTCCCACTTGATGTCGGGGTTGGGGAGATAGTTGGATGTATCGTAGAAAAGTTCACCGTCAGGATTGGTAGGATCTTCGCCGAAGTTGGGGCCGCCGGTCGAGTTGGTGACGTAGAGATAGCGCCACATGTCGGCTTTGATGCGGTTGTTACCAGCCTTACCGATAGCGGCACGGATCTTGAATTCGTCAAGCCAGGTGAAATCCTTCATGAATTCCTCGCTTGAGAGAACCCACGCACCTGAAACAGAGGGGAAGTAGCCCCACTGATGGCCGGGAGCAAACATTGTCGAGCCGTCGGCGCGGAATGTGGCCGAGAGGAGATATTTGTGATCATAGTTATAGTTGAGCTGTCCGAAATACGAAGTGGTGCGGTCAGCTGTACCGAGCGATGTGGTCGAGGTCCAGGGCTTACCGAGACCGAGGTTGTTGATGGCCTTGTCTGCCGAAATCTCGCGGGGGAAGTAGCGGTTTTTCTGCGACGAATTCTGGGCCTGCTTGTGGTAAAGCTCGAAACCGACGAGAGCATAGAAATTGTTCTTCTCCTTGATGCTCCAGTCGTAGGATGCAGTTGTGGTCCAGGTGTACTGGTTGACCTGCTTCTTGTCGACCTGCGCTACAGGGAGGTGATTATTCTTGATGCCTGTATCGGTGAGGGGACCCCAGAAACGGTTGTCATCGCTGAATGAGAAGGTATAGTTGCCTTCGGTGCGGAGAGTAAGACCCTGGATGGGCTTGTATTCGAGTGAAGCCTGGTTAGCGATAGAGTAAGAGTGCTTCTTGCGCACGTTGGTCTTGATGTCGTTGACCGGGTTGGTGTACTCGAAAAGAGCTTCCTGGTCGGGGTCGGCTACGCCTTCCTCCCAGAAGATACCGCCGAGTTCGCGGATACCGTTGGTGGGACGGTAGCGGAGCACGTCGATGATACCGCCTGTACCTACGTTGTCACCGCCGGCACCCTCGTCGCGACGATAGGAGATTTTGGGGTTGTACTGAAGCGTAAGGTTGGGGAGAATCTTGGTCTGGAGCTTGGTGTGGATATTTGTGCGGCGCACGCCCGAACCCATGATGATACCGCGGTCATCCGACTGGGTGAAGGAGATATTGTAACGGGTC
Source organism: uncultured Duncaniella sp. (assembly GCA_910586665.1). Taxonomy (GTDB): domain Bacteria; phylum Bacteroidota; class Bacteroidia; order Bacteroidales; family Muribaculaceae; genus Duncaniella. Next base: position 111,814 of record CAJUIX010000009.1, on the reverse strand, counting down.
TTGTCGTTGCCGCCGCCGATTGAGAAGTTGGTAGAATAAGAGAAGGGAGTGTTGCCCATGACCTCATCCTGCCAGTCGTGGGTAGGAGCGCTGCGATAGAGGTCAAGGTCGCGGATGTTACCGAAATTATATCGGAACAGTTTTGCCGAAGAAGACGATTTTGAGCGACCGGTCGCGAAGTCCCACTGATAGTCGACAAAATCGTATGCGTCCATAAGGTCAAGCTTCTTCGAGATATGGCTGAATGAACCTTGAGCATTGAACGACACCTGGGTCTTGCCGTCCTGTGCGGATTTGGTGGTCACGATGACTACGCCATTACCGCCCTTGGCACCGTAAATGGCGGTCAGGGAGGCATCCTTAAGGATGTCAATTGATTGAATATCAGAGGGGGGGATATCGTTTATGTTCTCCACCTGGAAGCCGTCGACGATGTAGAGAGGGTCGTTGGACTGGGTCACGGATGTCGCACCACGCACGCGGATGTTGATGTCGGCACCCGGCTGACCATCGACTGTGGTGACCTGCACACCTGCCACCTTACCCTGAAGGGCGACGGCTGCGGAGGTCACGGGGACAGCGGCGAGTTTGGCGCCTGAGACAGAGCCGACCGAGCCGGTGAGGTCGCGGCGGGCACGGGTGCCGCCATAACCAATCACGACGACTTCCTCAAGGGTCTCGGTATCCTCCTCGAGGACAATCTTGATGTCGGTCTGGCCGTCGACTGCCACAGACTGGGTCTTGTAGCCGATATAAGAAACGACGAGGGTAGCGTTTTTTGCTACGTTTTTAAGGGTGAAGTTACCGTCAATGTCAGTCACAACGAGGTTTTTAGTACCCTCGACCTGGACGGTTGCTCCAATCATGGGTTCTTCGGTGCCGTCGACTACCGTACCTGAAACGGTAATGTTTTGCGCGTTGGCATTGAAGCCAACGCAGAGCACCAACAGGAGAAACATTGTTTTCCAATGAGTTGCAAAGGAAAACTGCCGCAGCCATTGGCCGCGACTCGGGCTTAAGTCTTTCATGTTTGTGTTAAATAATAAATAAGATTTTTTTCATGCAAAAAAATATATGTAGTTGATTGGTGTAACGTGATTGTTTTCAGCAATTTATAAGGTTAACGAGGGCGTTTTCGAGGTATGTGGTCGAAACTTTAAGGCGCTGTCGACTGAATGTCTACAAATCGGGTGTTCAGCCCGAAAATCGCCACAAAATTAGCTATTAAATCGAATTTGTCAAACTTTTTGATAAAAATTTGTGAAAAAGAGAATCATAAAGTTAAAAAATCTGCCTTTACTTTTTGTAAGAAGGAATTCGGTATATAGAGCGATGAAATCCGCTATTTAATCGAGTCTCCGAAGACGTATAAATCCTTAATAAATAGCAATTTGCCCGCAGCGTCTAAATCTTTAGTCGCTACGGGCGTAAAAGAGGGCTTTTTGTAGGGAAAAATAATCGTAAAAAAATTTGCTCCGGGAAACGGCGTCCGATGCGATTTTCATCGCCCGGCTGCCGGCCTCCCGAAGCTTGTGTTACCGAACAGAGTCCGTATCTCCTGTATCCCACGGCTACGGCGCAATCAGCTGCGACGAAGCCATGTCAATTACTTACTTTAATTCTATCTTATTACTTTCAATACTCGCTCTGTCGGTATGTGTGAAGTCTTACGAATTAGAAGTTGATGAACTTCTTGCCGTTCTGGATAAGAATACCCTTGTATTCCCTGTTGACGCGCTGGCCATAAACGTTGTATATAGGAGCGTTCTCGTCAACAGGCTGGTCGATAACGGTTGATTCGATAGCTGAGCTGTCACCACCCTGAGCACCGAAAGAGAAAGTTTCTTCCTTGGGAGTGGTTCCATCCTCTCCCGCAGGACCGTAGATAGTAACTTCTGGAGCCTTATCTGCGAATACAACACCTGAGCAAGTCATCTTAGAACCCTGGGCACCAAAGAGGTATTTGCAACCTTCATAAACAGGGAAGATGATGACACCATAGCCATGTGATTTTACATCTGCCGCAGCATCACCAAGGACAACTTTTTCAGGCCACTTGATAGAAGTACCATTTACATACTTGTCTATATCAGCGGCATTGACATCAAGATAACCATCTTTGTCAGCAGGAAGAGTATAGTCGATACGCTGACCGAAACCAGCACCTTCAATACCGAAAGTATAGGCAACACACATTTCGCCTTCGCCTGCAAGACCTTCAAAAACCCAGTAGTTCTTATTTGTAGAATACTTGCTGGGGATTACAAGAAAACCGTCCTTCTTTGCATCAAACTGGAAAACGGCACCGGAAGTTGCTGCGGTCGAGGTTGACCAACCTTGGGGATTGCTATTGCCCACTGCTCCACTGGGAACACGGCCAACCTCCACTCCGTTTACCTTCAGAGAATTATAGCCGTGGTCGTCAATACCACCTACGCCCCAATCATCAGTATAGGCAAGCTTCAACTCTCCAGCCTCACCTCTGCCAATGACTGTACCGGCCTCAATGCTTACTTTGCCTGTTTCAGCGAAAGCACCTGAGATTTCCTTGTCAAACCAAATAGCTTCTACCTGTGCGGAAGCTGCGAAAGCAGCTGCAAGAGATGCGAGAACGAGTAAATTTTTCTTCATCGTTAATTGATAATTTAAGATTAATAAAAAAGATTGAATGAATTAAGGTTAGTCCGGCCGGCGACCGGGGCCTCCGGCCGGACGATTGTTTTTTTGATTAGCGTTTGGTGCCCTTGAAGGTATAGTCGTAAGTGTAGGTCTTACGTCCCTCGCGGATGGTCTTCGAGAAGGCTATCGTGGCCTCACCGCCAAAGGTTACATCGCCATTGAAGGGGGTGCCGATACCGTTGGTGTTCAAGACGTTGTAGAACACATACTTGGCCGACTGGTTGGTGACGTTGGCACGCGACTCATCGCTTGCGAAGCTCGATGTGTTGGTGAAACCGAAAGCTTCTGACTCGCAGGCAATCTTGATGACCACGATATAGGCCTCGTCGGAGGGAGTGAGGGTCAGGGTGCCGGCAGCCTCCACGGGAGCGGCGGTCGAATTGCGCTGAACCTTTGTCCAGGTGCCTTCATAGACACCCTCGACGGCCTTTTCGGGATTTCCGGGCTTGCCGTGGCCGGGAATTTCAGCCTCGTCGCGACAGCTCGTCATGCTGACGACGAGCGCGGCCATGAGGAAGAGGCATTTGATTATCTTGTTCATTGTGATATGATAATTTTAAACTTTAAGATATTAAACAACAGAGGATTAATAGCCGGGATTCTGACTTTCGATAGTCATAGCGGTATTATTGTTGATTTCCTTGGCGGGAATCGGACGATACCACTTGGTCTCACCCTGCGCGTTCTGCATCTTGTCGAGCGAGGTTATAGAGCGGGCAAACTCGAGGTTGTAGCGGACAAGCTGGCGGGTGCGGCGGAGGTCCTCCCAGCGGGTGCGCTCGGCATAAAGCTCGCGGGCGCGCTCGTCGAGGATGAGGTCAAGCGGGGTGTAGACGTAGCTGTTGCTGGTCAGATAGGGAGTCTCGTAGGCATTGAAGGATGCGAGAGGAGCGAGACCGGCACGGCCGCGGACGTCATTGACCTTCTTGATAGCGTCGGCTTCCTGGCCGGCGAGGAGATAGGCCTCGGCTGCGATGAGATACATGTCGCTGACGTGGAACACGACGATGTCGCGATAGCAGTTAGAGGCGGTGACGTTCTCGGACTGGGGATCATCCCACTTCTTCACGCAGGGCGACGAAGCGAAGCCGGCCTTGATGAAGCTTGCAGTCTCCTGGGTCTTCTTGGCCTGGAGAGAGCCGTCCTCGTTGAAGTACCAGAGGGTCACTACGTCGGAAGCCATGATGCAGGCGAAGGGGAGGTTGTTGCCGTGGGTGCCCGTGGCAAACTTCTTGGTCTGGGTCTTGCGGGCTGCGAGGTCGGCGAGAGCCTCGGCCTCGGTGGTGTAGGAGGGATAGAACTTCACTGAAATCGGGAGCTTGGCGAGGTCGGAGGCGGAGCAGTTATAATATGCAAGGTAGCCGTCGGTGCCCCAGCCTACTACTCCGTCCTTGAGTTCGGGGTTGTAGTTGGTGGTCATGAAGGTGCCTTCATAGCGCTGGTCGCCGCGCTCGAAGAGCTCCATGACTTTTGTCGAGAGCGAGTTTGTGCCGCCTGACTTGGTGCCCTTGTGGCCGGTCTGGACGCAGTTGCCATAGTAACCCATGTAGTCATACATGAGGCTGTGGCCGCTCGAGGTCGGGTTGGTGGGGACACCTGCGCGGTCATACTGGATGGAGAAGATTTCCTCGGCGTTGCCCTCGTTGAAGGGTGACCACTTCTGCTCGAAGGACATTGTGAGCTGCACGCCGTTGATTGCCTTCTCGGCCCATGCGGCCGCAGTGCGGAACATTTCGGGGTTGGTCACCGTGTAGGTGCCCTTCACCTCGTCGGTGAGGGTGGTGCCGAGGTCCCATGCGGCTGCGAGAGCCACCTTGGCTGCGAGCGCTGCCACGGCCTGCTTGCTGGCGCGGCCGTTGTGGTCGGTGGCGTCGAGGGAGCCCCCGTTGTAGACAGCCTCAAGGTCGGCGAGCATCGCGGGATAGATTTCGGCTATCGGAGTGCGGGGATAGTCGCGCGACGAGCTCTCGATGTACGAGGTGACGTAGGGGACATCGCCGAAGTGCTGGGTGAGCAGGTAGTAGCCCCAGTTGCGGAGGAAGGTAGCCTGGCCGACGAGCTTGGGATCATCAGTGTAGGAGATGACGCCGTTGGCATAGTTGATTGCGTTGTAGCAATTTTTGTAAAGGTTCTCCACCGAACCGTTCTCGGGGTCGAAGTTGTAGAGGGCGAAAGTGCCGTCGTCAGCACCGCGGGCGTTGATGTAGAGGTCGGTGCCCTGGTCGGTGATGTCAATCATGTTGACAATGTTGCGGAAGACGTAGTAGGAGGAGGTCAGAAGCTGGTCGGGATGCTTCTTGAAGAACTCCTCGCCGTTCTGGTTGGCATTTGACTTGTTCTCGGTGTCGAGAAAGTCGCTACACCCGGTGAGGGAAAGGACTCCAAGCAGTGCCAGGCCGAAAAACTTATATGATTTCATTGTATTTTCAGTCTTTAAGGATTAAAATTTAATGCTTGCACCAATCTGGTAGGAGATCACGCTCGGGCCCTGGTTCTTGAGAGCGGCGCCGGCCCATTCGGGGTCGTAACCCTCATACTTGGTAAACACGAAGGGATTGGTGACGGTGAAATAGAGACGCGCCTGCTGGCAGCCGATGTGCTTGAGGAGAGGCTTGGCGAAGGAGTAGCCGACGGTGATGTTCTTGACCTTCATGAAGGAGGCATTGGTCACCTGGCGGGCAGACTGGAAGTAAGAGAGGGTCGTACCGATACCGTCTGACTCGCCGCAGTTGGGAGTCGGCCACTTGCCGTAGTGAGTCTCTGTCTGATAGACGGGATTGATGTAGGTACCGTCGGCGCGCATACCGTCGCAGTCGATGAGGGTGCCGGCGGGGATGTAGTAGTCAAACATCATCTTGCCGCGGCCGCGGTCGTGCTGGTCATAGTAGTCACCGCCGAGGAAGGGAGATGCAATCTTGCCGCCCACGCTGGCGTAGAGGTTGAATGAGAAGTCGATTGAACCACCGTTCTTGGGAAGATTGTAGTTCATGGTCGAGGTGAAGCTGCCGGTGAAGTCGGGCTGGCTGTCGAAGATGACCTTGTCCTCATCGTTGATTTTGCCGTTGCCGTCGACGTCACGGATGATTGGCTGGCCTTCGGTAAGACCGTAGCAAGCGTAGTAGTAGTCACATGAACGCACCTTCTGACCGGGAGTGAAGCCCTTGTCGATAGCAATCTGGTGGTTGGGGACAACCATGTCGCGGTCGCTGACGATACCGTCCCATGCCCAGGTGTAGACATTGTCATAAGGCTCGCCAATGAAGAGCCACTTGCTGACGTCGCTCGACGATGCGAAGTCGCCATCACCGTTGATTTCGAGCACCTTGTTGCGGTTGTGGGCGAGGTTGAGGCTCGTGGTCCACTCGAAAGTGCGGTTGGAGATGTTGATTGTGTTGAGCGAGAATTCGACACCGCGGTTGCGCACCTTACCGATGTTGGTCTTCATCTTGCCGCCCCCGGCTTCGAGAGGAAGCTCGACTTCATAGAGGAGGTCGCTCGACTTCTTGTTGTAATATTCGATAGAACCGTTGATGCGGCTGCCGAGGAATCCGAAGTCCGCACCGATGTTCCATTCGGTAGATGACTCCCAGCAGAGCGACTTGTCGACGATGCCCGAGGGATAGAAACCCTGCGAGTAGTCGGGGCCGAAGGGATAGTGGTATGGGCCGTTGATGCCGACGATGGTGGCAAAGTTGCCGACGCCGGAGTTGTTACCTGTTTTACCGAAGCTGACGCGGAGCTTGAGGTTGTCGAGCCACTGGACGTTGCGCATGAAGTCTTCCTCGGTCACGCGCCATGCGAGGGCTGCGGAGGGGAAGCTGCCCCAGCGGTGTCCGTCGGCGAAGCGCGACGAACCGTCCCAGCGGACAGTACCCGTGAAGAGGTAGCGGCTCTTATAGCTGTAATTGAGACGGAGGGCGTAAGAGAGCATGCTGTACTCGGTGTAGCTCGAGCCTGAGTTGGCGCTCATCGTACCCGAACCGATGTTCCACCAGTCGGTGTTCTCAATCACACCGTTGGCCACGGTCTTCGAGCTTTCAGAGGTTGACTTCTCCATAGAGAAGAGACCCATGAAGTTGACGCTGTGGATGTCGTTGAAAGTACGGTTGAAGTTGATAGTGTTGTCCCAGACGTAGGCGAAGCCCTTGCTGTTGTTGATAGTGGCCTCGCTCGACGAAGGCTCGCCGCCGGCATAGGTGAGGCCGGTGTCGGGGTCGATGTAGCCGTAGAACGAACCGTCGCGGTAGCTGCTGTAAGAGGGAGCGAAGGTCGTCTTCACATTAAGGCCCTTCATGAGGTCGAGCTGGAGATAGACATTACCGAGCATGCGGTAGGTCTGACGCTTGTGAGTCGAGTTCTTCATCGTGTAGAGGGGGTTGACGAAGTCGGTGAACTGGTGGTCGTCAGTTCCGAGGGCCCCCTTGGCACCCGGGTAGCGGTTGAGCTTGCCGTCAGCGTCGTAAGGCTGCATGAAGGTGTTGACGCGGTATGCGCTGGAGATAGCGCCGTCGTCAGCATAGTTGTTGTCGATGCGGGCGAGGTTGACGGTGAAGCCGGCGCTGAGCACCTTGTTGATGCGGGCGTCGACCGATCCCTTGAAGGTATACATCTTGGAATCATCACCCTTGTAGAGACCGTCCTCCTGGTTGTAGCCGATGCCGAAGTGGTAGCTTGCGCTCTCACTGCTGCCGCCGACTGCGAGGTAGTGGTTCTGCTGGTTACCGTTGCGGGTCACGAGCGAGGGCCAGTCGTAGGTCTGGCCGTCGGCAATCATCTCTTTCAGGCGGAAGGGTGACTCGAAGTTATTCTTCTCGGTCTGGAGAAGGGCCTGGCCGAGCTCGAGCTGGGTCTTGACACCGTAGGTGGTCTGCGGCCCGAAGGGAGTCACATTGTTCATGAACTTGCTGAGGCGGTAGCCGTAGAACTCCTTACCGTCCATGAAGTCCGGCATACGGGCGGCATGGTTGATGCCGTAGTAACCGTCGTAGCTCACGGAGGTCTTCACGCTCTTGTTGACGTTGAGACCGCCGCGGGTGGTCACCATGATCACACCTGCTGTCGCACGCGAACCATAAATAGCGGTGGATGATGCGTCCTTCAGAACGTCGATGCGCTCGATGTCCTGGGGATTGAGGAAGTCGATATTGTCGCACATCACACCGTCGACAATATAGAGAGGGTTGGTGCTACTGTTGATTGAAGACTTACCACGGATCTGAACGTCGAAACCGCCGTTGGCACGGCCTGTGTTCTTGACGATGTTCACACCCGGGGTGGCACCCTGGAGGGCTTCGAGAGCCGAGGGAGCACCTTTGGCGTTAAGGGCTTCTGTGCCTACCGAAGAGACGGCACCCGTGAGGTCGCTCTTCTTCATCGTGCCGTAGCCGACGACCACGACGTCCTCGAGCACGTTGGCGTCAGGCTCCATAGTCACATTGATTGTGGTCTGGGAGCCGACCTTTACTGTAAAGGGCTTATAGCCGATGTAAGAAAAATGAAGTGTGGCGTTTGACGGAACCGAGAGTGTGTAACGTCCGTCGAAGTCTGTCGCAATACCGGTGGTCGTACCTTCCTGGATAACCGATACGCCAATCAGCGGCTCACCTGTCTCGTCGACAACTACACCACTGACGGTATGCTTTTGGCTATCTACCTGAGGGTCAGGCGAATACCCCCCCTATTACTGTCGGCCGCGTAGCTTGTCAAGCCTGTGCCACCTATAAGTGCACATGCGAGCAGTCCGCAAACCAACTTTCTGTCAACCCTGTTTGCACCGTGTGTGGCCGACAGAGATTTGGGTCTTTTTTTCATGATAGTTTTTTAGAAACGTAATTGTATTAATTAATAATTTGTGATTCAGTTAAATAATTGGTCTATTGACGCTTTTCACGATATTTCCTGTAATCTGGTCACTGAAAACGGGTTGTGTGAGCTAAGATTATTTATGCAAGATAGCGCAAATTTAATATAAAATTATTTTATGGCAAAAATTTTTAACACTCAATTGCGTCAATTAACATTTTCGTCATATAGCGGACTGATATGATAAAGTCATCGTACAACTTATGGAATACGACATAAAAAATCAGGCCCCGCCCAACACGGGCGGCGCCTGAAATACGGATAAGAGGATTGATGTGTGTGTTTCAGTCGTGTGTTTTCAGAGGGTGTCTGATAACACCGTCTTAGTTGCGCCAGCGGGGATCGCCGATGTTCTTTTCAAGAACCACCGAGGGGAGCGTCTTGTAGCGCAGGGCCTCGTAGATGTTGGCGGGAGCCTCGTGGTCGCGTGGATTTGGATTGGAAGAATTATATTCTTTGTAGACAGGGTTCGGGTTGGTGAAGAGGTCGGTCGCGCGGAGCACCTTGCCGTCGTCCCCCTTGAGGGCCTTGACTTTGAGGTCGTCCTTTGTACCGAGGTTGCCGGGGTTCCAGGTCAGCGCTCCGAAGGAGTTCTTGGAGTTGGAGAACTGCGAGCCGGTGAAGATCTTGTCGTCCTTGTCGTGAGCGTCCTTGCAGCCTACCGAGTAGTTGTCCTTAACGTCGAAGGAGAACTCGCCGTTGCCCTTGATGGTACGGATGTCAGCACCTGTCTGGTAGATGTTCTCGATACGCTGGTCCGACTCGTCGGCAGCGAGCACGATGAGGTTGCGCTGGAAGGAGTAGTAGGAGCCTCCGGGGACGTAGCGGGTCTGGAAGAAGTTGCGGCCGGAGGAACGGGTCGAGAAGTTGATGAAGGTGTTGCCTTCGATGCGGATGTTCCACTGCACGTTGTCGGCATAGTTGATATCCTTGTCATTGTCGGAAATCAGGGCTGTGCGGGGAGAGTCATACATGGTGTTGTTGGTCCAGCGGAAGTCCCTGAAGATGTTGGACGTAGTCTTCGCGCCGTCGCCGGCAATCCAGGCATAGCCGCGACCGTTGTTGTCATAGTAGCCACAGTTGTAAAAGAGGTTGCCGTCCACGATGATTTTTCTGAACACCTTGTCCTTCTTGCCCTGGACACGGAGGAAGCCGCGGATCATGCGCTGGAAGGTACAGTTACGGATTTCGAGCGATTCGAATGACACCTCCATACCGTCGGAGTACATGTTGGCGAAGTAGTTGCCCGAGGCGCTTGCGACGCCGGTCTCCTGGTGGCCGTAGTTGTAGGCCTTGGGGCAGTCAAAGTCAATGTTCTCGAAGATTACCGAGCCGACCTCGATAGGGAAGTCTGATTCGCCGGCCTGGCGCTGGCGGCCAAACATGAAGTTGGCAGTGTTGAGCTCGGCAGTCTCTGCTCCGTATTCGTCAAGTCTCACGCCCATGCCGCCGAGGTAGACCTTGGCACGCTTGCCCTGGGCCACGTCCTCGGGACGGGTGGCAAGGGTGAAGCCCTTGGCTATGACGGGGTTCTCGTAGAAGTAGTAAGCCTTGTCGCCCTCGAGGTAGAACACCTGGCCCTCGGCGAGGCGGACATTGTTGGCAAACTGGCCGATGATAGTGTCAAGCGGGGATGCGTCGAACTCTGCCGCTCCGGGGATGCGGTCCTGCGCCCAGACTTTGTGCTCGATGACGATAGGCTCGCCCGGCTCGCCGTAGATGGGCTTGTTGATAGAGTTGTAGCGGGCATCAACGAGGGCGGGTTTTGCGACGTTGATGGCGTTGATCTCATATTTCGCGTTCATTGTGAGGCCTGCCACGCGGAAAGTGGCCACGCCGTTCTTGAAATCCGACTCCTTGAGCTGGTAGTCGCGCCACTGCGAGTCAATAGTAGCATCGGGGGTGTCCTTCGCGGGGACAACGATGAGCTTGTCGACCTTGAATTTGGCAGTGTTCATGTCGTTCTGGGTACCGTCCTGCACAAAGTCGAAGTTCTTCTGGAAATCCTCGAAAATCGACTGGTACTCGGAGGGCTTGGCGGCGAGCTCCTTGACATGGTCGAACACGTTGATGTCAAGAGTGACGATGAAGGCATCGTTGCTCCCGGGAATCTCGACTTTCACGAGCTTTGGAGTCGCATAGCGGGGCTCGGTGGTCAGACCGGCCTGCTCGGCCCACTCGCGGCCGTTGCCCATGCCGTACCACTTCGAGTGGTGGGCCTCGTTGCCGTCAGGGTGAAGCACGCGGATAGCGAAGCGGTAGCCCTGCTCATACTCGAGGTCGTCGATGCGGAGTGTCAGCTGGTCGGCGGGGAGGACCTTGGAGAACTTACCGTCCTCCCACTGGTAGAGACGGTCGGTGTTGGTCCAGTCCTCCTCCTTGCCGGAGGTCAGGCCGGCCTCGGGGCCGAACTTGATCTCATAGCCGGCAGCGCCCGAGACGCCATACCAGGCGAGAACCACGGAGTTGAGCTCCTCGGTGAGCACCCTCATACCGTAGGGGTCATCCTTGACGCCGGTGTTCTCCTCGAGGCGGAACATGGTCATCGGCATACGGTCGAGATCCTCGGCGGGATTTGACGGCCCCATCAGCTCGTCGTCATCGCTACAGGAGGCGAAGCCGAGGGCGAGGAGGGCGGTCAGGCCATATAATAGTGTCTTTTTCATATTAGTAATTTGATGATTTTTTAGATTTTAGATTTAAGATTGATTATCTGTAACCGTATTTGTTGACATACTTGCCCTGGGAGCGGGTTATGACCGCGCGCGGGTAAGGGAGGATGTAGCGGACAGCGGGAAGCTCGCTCACCGAGGGGAAGGTCGAGGGATTGGGAGCTCCGACATAGCTTCCGTTGTCGTTGATGAGGATGTTGCCGCTCTCGTTGCAGTAGATGTAGCCGCGGAGGGAGTATAGGAAGTGGGCGGTTGGCTTGGAGGTGTTCTCGTCAAACCAGTTCATGTAGTCGGCACGAGCCACTGTCTGGTCCTTGCCGTCGACCTTGATTTTAACCTTCTCGTCGCCGGACTGGGGCAGACGGTAGGGATTTACTATATAAACCACTCTGACATTTGGCGAAGCCTGGGGGAACTGGCTGATAGCATAGTAGTCATTGTTTGGAACATTGTTAAGGTAGTAGAGCGAGTTCATCCACTTCTGGTCGTAGGCCGAACCGTCGCCGAAGTCAAACTCTGCCACCGGGGAGTCGTAGCCGCTGCCGCGGTCTGCCGCCGCATAGTAGCGGAAGAATGTCCAGTAGAGCTGCTGGCCGAGCATGTTGTTGCGGACGAGGTCGCGCCAGCGCATGTTCTCTCCCGCGAATTCAAACTTGCGCTCATCGAGGACGGCCTTGAGGAATGACTCCTTGTCCATGTCGCCGCTGTATACGGCCTTCTCGGGCTTGGTGGTGCGGAAGGCACGCTCGCGCACTGTCTCATAGCGCTCGATAGCCTTCTGGGTGGGACCGCCGTTAATCTCGTTCTCTGCCTCGGCCGACATCAGAAGCACGTCGGCATAGCGCATGTAGGGGAAGTTGAAGCCGGTGGCACCCTCGGTGGCCGAGCCGAGACCGTTTTTGTTCCAAAGTTTGGACCACTTGCCGTTGTAATTGGTACGGCCGTTGTTGAGCTGGGCCTCGCCCTGGTTGTTGTAGCCGAAAAGCTGGTTGACATAGTCGCGGCGGAGGTCATCCTCGTCGAAGAGGAAGCGGTAGAGGGCGTTGAGCTGCGCGGAGCTCGAAGCCTTACCCCATGCGTGGGTGGTCACACCTGCCTGGTTGTCCATTTTCGGGCCGTGGATGTAGCCGACGTTGCCTGTCGAGAGGGTTCCGAAGGGGATTTCCCAGATGATGTCGTCGCCGGCGGTGTAGTCATAGTTGCAGTTGCCGACGAAGACCTCGTGGTAGGGCTTGCTGAGGCGGTGGGAGGTATTGTTAACGACCGAGTCGCAGTAGAGAGCGGCTGTCTTATAGAAATCAAGGTAGTTTTCGGGGCGCTTCATGCTGCCGAAGTCACCGCCGTCGGGCCGGAGGGAGTAGCCTCCGGCAGTCATGGCCAAACGGGCAATCATGGCCCATGCCATATCCTTGGAGATGCGCTGCGGGCCGTCGGAGAATGACTGCGCGGTCGAAAGCTGCATCTTGGGGGCGATGCCCTTCAGGTCCTCGATGAGCTCGGAGAGGATGACGGTGCGGTCAGCCACATCGTAGATGCGGGTCGGGCTCTTGTAGGAGGGAAGGAGGGAGTAGGGAACGTCGCCGAAGTACCATACGAGGTCGTGGTAGAAGATTGCGCGGAGCACCTTCACCTCGCCCAGCATCTGCATGAGCTCGGCATCCTCCTCGTTGAAGATTTCGGCATTTTCAATACCGTCGATGAGCATGTTGGCACGCTCGATGCCGGTGTAGAGGTCGTCCCAGGCCTTCTTGATTTCGCCGCCGTCGGGGTCACACTCATAGCGCTGGTAGGCGGTCGATGACGCAAACTCGCTATCGAGAATCTTGAACTCCACGTCGGTGTTGAATGTGAATTTTTCGATGAAATTCTGGCCGTAGGTATTGTTCGAGAGCATGGCCGCATAGACGCCGTTGAGGGCGTTGCGCATCTCCTTCTTGTCAGAGAAGACATATTCCGGCGGATTCTTCGAGGGCGCGTCCACATCGAGATAGTCCGAGCAGGAGGCGAGTGCCACTGCGGAGAGGCCGGCTATAAATATATTGCGTAATTTCATTTTTTTCTTTTTTGAAAAGAGGTATATAGACTTTATATTTAGAAGGTGACGTTCATACCGAATACATAGCTGCGGCTACGCGGGTAGCGGTTGAAGTCGAAAGAAGGAGTAAGGCCGCTCTGCACGTCGACTTCGGGGTCATAACCGGAGTATTTGGTGACGATGAAGGGGTTGGTGACAGAGGCATAGAAGCGAAGCTTCGACATGCCGGCCTTGCTGATGAGATTCTGGGGCATATTGTAGCCGAGAGTTATGTCGGTGCAGCGGAGGAAGGAGCCGTCCTCGACGAAGTAGCTCATGGTGACGTCCTTGTTGAGGTCCATCGGGTTCCACTGGGTCTGACCCTGGTTCATCTCGACGTAGCGGTCATAGGCACCCTGCATCCAGGTGTTGCCGTAGAGACACTCCGGGCCTTCTGCGTAACGCCAGCGATTTGTGAATGAGCTGAGTACGTTCTTGAAGTTGTTCTTGTTGTCGATTGACGACGAGAGATAGTAGGCAGTGGCGTTGTAGACATCGAAGTCAAGGAAGTAGGTGAAGTTCGCGTTGAAGTCGAAGTTCTTCCACTGGCCTGCGAGGCCGAAACCGCCCTGGAGCTTGGGAGTCGTGCGACCAATCACAGTGCGGTCCTTATCGTCGATGACGCCGTCGCCGTTGAGGTCCTTGAACTTAGGCTTGCCGGGGAGGGTCGGGGCACCTGACTGGGAATTGTCAAAGATGTTGTCCATGCTCACGGTTCCGGGCTTGGGGAAGTATGTGGCCTTGGGAACATCATAGTCAAATTCGTCGGTCGAGTAAAGTCCGTCGTAGACGAATCCGTAGATCAGACCAACCTCGCCGCCCACCTCGAGACGGTAGTTATAACCCTTGTCGTCAGAACGGGAGTGAGTCTCGTAGAGATACTTGTTGTCGCCGGTGAGCTTGTCGACCTTCATCTTGTTTGCGCCAAGGTTGAAGTTGGCCGAGAGGGAGTAGTCCTTACCACGGAGAATATCGCCGTTGATTGCGATTTCAAAACCGCGGTTGGTCACCTGGCCGATGTTCTGATACTGCTGGGTGTAGCCCACGGTCGAGAGAATGTCGGCCTTGTAGATAAGGTCGGAGGTCGTGTTCCAGTAATACTCGGGAGTAATACGGAGACGTCCGTTGAAGAGCGAGAGGTCAATCGCGAAGTTGCGGGTCAGGGTTGTCTCCCACTTCAGGTCGGGGTTGGGGAGGTATTTGTCGGGACCGTACCAGAGGAGGCCGTCGTTGGCGCCGCCGCTCTCACCGAAGGCTGGACCGCCGGTGGTGTTGGTCTGGTAGAGATAGCGCCACATGTCGGCGTCGATATTGTTGTTGCCTGCCTTACCGATAGCCGCGCGGAGCTTGAGCTCGGAAAGCCAGGTGAAGTCCTTCATGAAGTCTTCGCTCGAGAGAACCCACGCACCTGACACGGAGGGGAAGTAGCCCCACTGGTTGCCGGGAGCGAACATCGACGAACCGTCGGCACGGAAGGTGGCCGAGAGGAGATACTTGTGGTCAAAGTTATAGTTCAGCTGGCCGAAGTAAGAGGTGGTGCGGTTGGCTGTGCCGAGTTCGGAACTTGACTGGTAGGGTGTACCGAGTCCCATATTGTTGAGAGCCTTGTCGGCCGAGATGTTGTCAGGGAAATAGCGGTTCTTCTGATAGGTAGACTCCGACTGCTTGTGGAAAAGCTCGAAGCCGGCAAGAGCGTAGAAGTTGTTCTTCTCAGCGAGGGTCCAGTCGTAGGATGCAGTGGTGGTCCAGGTGTAGGAGTTGGTCTGCTTCTTCTCGATAGAGGCCACGGGGTTTGAATTGTGCTTCTTGCCCTCTGCTGTGTGGCGGCCCCAGAAACGCTTGTCGTCTCTGAACTGGATGGTGTAGACACCCTCGGTGCGGAGAGTCAGGCCGTCGATAGGCTTGTACTCGAGCGATGCCTGGTTGGCAAAGGTATAGGCATGGCGCTTGCGGACGTTGGTCCTGATGTCAGACACGGGGTTGGTGTACTCGAATATCTTCTCCTGGTCGGGGTCGATAGTCTCAGCAGGCCACCATGCGCCGTCGCGCTCGCGGATACCGTTGGTCGGGCGATAGCGGAGTACGTCTATGATACCTCCTGTGCCCACATTGTCACCTCCTGCGCCCTCGTCGCGACGATAGGTCATCTTGGGGTTGTACTGGAAAGTAAGATTCGGGAGAATCTTGGTCTGGAGCTTGGTGAGGATGTTGGTACGGCGCACGCCGGTGTTCATGATGATACCTTCGTCGTCCGACTGGGTGATTGACACATTGTAGCGGGTCTTCTCATTGCCGCCGCCGATAGATACGTTGGCCGAGTAGGAGAAGGGATTGTTGCCCATGACCTCGTCCTGCCAGTCGTGGCTGCGGGTCTGGCGGTAGAGATCCATATCCTGGGGGTTACCGAAATTGTAACGGAACAGGCGGGTCTGCGAGTTACGGGTGGAGTGGCCGGTGGCGTAGTCCCACTGGTAGTTCACGAAGTCGTAGGCGTTCATGAGGTCGAGTTTCTTGGAAATCTGGCTCACGGAACCCTGCGCGTTGAACGACACCTGGGTCTTTCCTTCCTGGGCCGACTTGGTGGTCACGATGACTACACCGTTGCCACCCTTGGCACCATAGATAGCCGTAAGAGAGGCATCCTTGAGGATGTCGATGCTCTGGATGTCGGAGGGAGCGATGTCATTGATATTGTCAGTCTGGAAACCGTCGACAATATAGAGGGGGTCGTTGGACTGGGTGACAGACGTCGCACCACGCACGCGGATATTGATGTCGGCACCCGGCTGGCCGTCGACAGTAGTAACCTGCACACCTGCAACCTTGCCCTGGAGGGCCACCGCTGCCGAAGTCACGGGAACTGCCGCGAGCTTCGCACCCGAGACAGAGCCTACCGAGCCGGTGAGGTCACGGCGGGCACGGGTGCCGCCGTAGCCGATAACCACAACTTCGTCAAGGGCTTCGGAATCTTCTGTTAGTGTGATTTTAAGTTCTGTCTGTCCGTTGACAGCGACCTTTTCAGCCTTGTAACCGATATAGGTCACTACGAGGGTAGCGTTGCTCGCTACGTTCTTGAGGGTAAAGTTACCGTCGATGTCTGTCGCCACCATATTTTTGGTGCCTTCGACTTGGACGGTAGCTCCGATCATGGGTTCATCGGTGCCGTCAATCACCGTACCTGACACGGTGAGATCCTGGGCGTTGGCATTGAAGCCTACACAGAGCACCAACAGGAGAAGCATTGTTTTCCAGTGCGTCGCAGTGGAAAAGTGACGCAGCCATTGACTACGACTTGTGACTAAGTCTTTCATGTTGTGTTTTTAATAATAAAAAATTAAGATTTCTTTCATGCAATTTTGGGTTGATATATTGGTGTGCGCGCGTTACGCGACTGTTCATCCACACATTTATCCCTTGGTCTGTCGGGAAAAGATTGGCTTTTTGGTTTTGTATATTAGTTTGGGTTTAAAAACTTTAGGGGCGAAGAAGGAGCCGGCGGTTCCTGTGATTTTATTAGGGGGAATCGGGGGGCAGGGGCAAAGCCCTGCCAGAGGATCAGCATTATCGAGTTGAGAGAGAGGCTACCCACCCTATCCGAGACACGCGGACAGAGTGCTTGGAGATGATTGATTAATTTCGTGGGAGTGCATTTTCAATTATTAGATTGATGCGCTGTGTATGTTTGATTTTTGCGTGTGTTTGGTTTTGCGAATGTAAAATTACAACATATTCGGATACTATGCAAATGACTCCGTGTTATTTAGCATGATTTAATATAATCCTGAATAAACCTAAAAGCCCCTGCCTCCCCCGCCATGCCTCCGGCCTTTTTATATTAATAGGAATTATATATCCGGCACGGTGGAAATTGTTAACATTAAATAATTATTGTATTGTCTGTTTGTAGGTTTGGCGCCTGAGTATTAACTTTGTACCTTGCAAACCGACCGTGGCGCCACCACGGCTGACATCAGGAATCCAATCAATCATTTAAAATATACATTAATTAAGAACCATGAAGAAATTTGCATTAGTAGCTGCGGCTCTGTGCGTCAGCCTCGCGGCTCTGGCGCAGGACAGCCCCAAGGCCGCCTGCCCTCAGACGCCCCAAAAGGACTGCTGTGAGAAAGTATGTGACAAACAGGACTGCACAAAAAAGTGTGATAAAAAAGCCTGCACCAAGAAGTGCGAAAAGAAGGCCACCTGCACCAAGAAGTGCGGCAAGAGCCTCGACGCCAAGCAGGCCTGGGCCACACTCTATCCGCAGATTGAAAAGTCAATCAAGGCTCCCGAGTTCCGCGACAAGGACTACAAAATCTTCGACTACGGCAAGAAGTCCAAGACCAAGGGCTTCCTCTACACCGAGCTTATCAACAAGGTCATCGACCTCTGCTCGAGCGAGGGTGGCGGCCGCGTGATCATACCCAAAGGCACATGGCTGACAGGCCCTATCACGCTCAAGAGCAACGTCAACCTGCATCTTGAGGAGGGCGCAACCCTGCTCTTCACCGACGACACAAGCCAGTATCCCATCGTCAAGACCCGCTGGGAGGGCATGGACTGCTACAACTACCAGCCCATGATTTACGCCTATCAGCAGGAAAACATCGCCCTCACAGGCAAGGGTACCGTTGACGGCGGCGCCTCAAACGAGACGTGGTGGCAGATGAGCGGCAAGCGCGGCTACGTCGAGGGCCCCATCACCCAAAAAATCGGCCGTCCCCTCCTCCAGGAGTGGAATGAGAACGGCGTGCCCGTCGAGAAGCGCATCCTCGGCGAGGGCTACGGCATGCGTCCGCAGCTCGTCAACCCCGTAGAGTGCAAGAACGTGCTCATCGAGGACGTGACCCTGCTCCGCTCTGCCTTCTGGGTAATCCATCCCCTCCTCTGCGAGAATCTGACTGTCAGAGGCGTCCACATTCAGAACGACGGCCCCAACGGCGACGGCTGCGACCCCGAGTCGTGCAAGAACGTGCTCATCGAAAACTGTTTCTTTGACACCGGCGACGACTGCATAGCAATCAAGAGCGGCCGTAACCGCGACGGACGCGAGCAGGGCATCCCCTCCGAGAACATCATCGTCCGCAACTGCAAGATGGAGAACGGCCACGGCGGAATCGTCATCGGCAGCGAGATTTCAGGCGGTTTCAAGAACCTCTTCCTCGAAAACTGCGTCATGGACAGCCCCGAGCTTGACCGGGTGGTCCGTATCAAGACCAACGCTTGCCGCGGCGGCGTCATCGAGGACATCTATGTGAGAAACGTAGAGGTGGGCCGCTGCAAGGAATCAGTGCTCAAAATCAACCTCGTCTACGAGCCCAAGGAACTCTGCGACCGCAGCTTCCCCCCGACCGTGAAGAACGTATGGCTTGACAACATCACCAGCAAGGAGAGCAAGTATGGCGTCATGATCGAAGGCTTCAAGGAAATCTGCAACATCGACAACATCAACGTCGACAATTGCAAGTTTGACGGTGTGACCTCTGACGGCAACTCAATCACCGGCCTCACCAAGAATGTCAACTTCAAGAACCTCTACATCAACGGCAAGCTCGTGAAGTAAAAAAATTGCCCCACAAAGCATTATCGCCGCACATGGCATCCCGGGAATTCTCTCCCGACGGGCCTTGTGCGGCGATTTTCCATAATATTTACTATATCTTTAACCCGAAGCGTTAATTATTTTAAAAGTTTGTTGAATTTCGGGAGAAAATAACTAACTTTGGAAGAAATTTTACATACTTAAATCTATAACTCTCAAAAACTTACCTTAATCGGCTAATATACTTTCACTTAGTAGGCACGCGGTCAGGACGCGCGCCCGAGTTGCCGACAAGACAAAGTTGCCCTTCTATTTTTAACCATCAATGAATCTAAGCAAACGCATCGTACTGCTTGCCTTCGCGGCAGGCGCGACAATCGGAACCTGGGCCGACGAGAAGCCCTACATTTCCCAGGTTTGGTCGCCGGATCTCGGCAACGGACAATACAAAAACCCCGTTATTGACGCAGACTATTCCGACCCCGACGTGGTTCGCGTGGGCGACGATTACTACATGACAGCATCAAGCTTCTGCGACATTCCCGGCCTCCCGGTCCTCCACTCGAAAGACCTCGTCAACTGGACCCTCATCGGCCACGCTATCACCGAGATGCCCGAATATGCCCAAGCCGCCCCTGACCCCAGCCACGGCAACCATGTGTGGGCACCCGCAATCCGCTACCACAACGGCGAATTCTACATATACTACGGCGACCCCGACCTCGGCATCTTCATGACCAAGACCAAGAATCCCGCAGGTCCCTGGGAGCCCCTCGTCCATGTCCATAAGGCCAAGGGCATCATCGACACCTGCCCCTTCTGGGACGAGGACGGCAAGGCATACATAGCCCACGGCTATGCCGGAAGCCGCGCCGGTGTCAAGAGCATCCTCGGCATGATCGAGATGACCCCCGACGGAAAATCGACCATAGGCCAGGACCGTGTGATTTATGACGGCCACATCGAAAACGAGACCATCGAAGGCGCCAAGATGTACAAGGTCGGCGACTGGTACTACATCTTCTCCCCAGCCGGCGGCGTCGCCACCGGCTGGCAGGAAGTGCTCCGCTCCAAGAACCCCTGGGGCCCTTACGAGACCCGCAACGTCATGGACCAGGGCAAGACCAACGTCAACGGCCCTCACCAGGGCGGCTGGGTTGACACCCCCGACGGCAAGGAACACTGGTTCCTCCACTTCCAGGACAAAGGACCTTACGGCCGCGTCGTACACCTCCAGCCCATGACCTGGCGCGAGGACGGCTGGCCCGTAATCGGTGTTGACCCCGACGGCGACGGCCGCGGCGAGCCCGTAATGAAGTATCGCAAGCCCAACGTCGGCAAGAGCTACCCGGCAGCCAACCCTGTCGAGAGCGACGAGTTCGACTCTATAGAGCTCGGCAAGCAATGGCAGTGGAAGGGTAACCCCAACGCCCTCTGGTACTTCTGCGACGCAAACGCTTCAAAACTCCGACTCTACTCTCAGAAGACCACTGATACCGGTCGTCTCTACGACTGTTCTAACCTCCTGCTTCAGAAATTCCCCGCCGAGAACTTCACCGCCACAGCCAAGGTGCAGTTCCACCCCCGCAAGCGCAACGGCAAGATTGACGCCGGCGAGCGTGCAGGCCTCACAATCATGGGCTACAACTATGGTGCTATCGCTGTCGAGAGCCGTGCCGACGGCCTCTATCTCACCGAGACAGAGTGTCTGAAAGCCAACAAAGGTGGCAAGGAGGTCGAAAACTCCGCTATCAAAATCGAGGACGGTAAGGAGCTCTACCTCCGCGTGCAGATTAAGCGCGTAGGCGTGAAGACCCCGAAACAGAAGCCCGACTACCAGACCGAGGCCACCTTCTCCTACAGCTTCGACGGCAAAAAATTCACCGACTTCGGCAAGAAACTCGACGTCAGCACCGGCCACTGGATTGGCTCGAAAGTGGGTCTCTTCTGCGTCCGCGACTGGGAAAGCAACGACAGCGGCTGGCTCGACATCGACTGGTTCCGCATCACCAAATAACACCTCTCCCTCTACCAATCATCGAAATTCAGGCAATGAAAAAAACTATAATTTCATTTCTGCTCATACTCCTCCCGGCGCTTGCAGGCCTCAGGGCCGCAGCCGCCGAGTATAAGCACGAAATCTATGTGAATCCCGACGGTTCAGGCGACTACACCACCATAACCGACGCCCTCGAAGGAATCCGCGCCTATATGGAGTATCAGGTCACCGTCCACATCGCCAACGGCACCTACAAGGAGAAAATCATCATCCCCTCGTGGCTGAAAAACGTCAGCTTCATAGGCGAGAGCGCCGACAGCACGATCATCACCTTCAACCACCACGCCAACATTGACAAGATGGGCACCTTCCGCACATATACTGTCCGTGTCGACGCGACCGACGTGCTCTTCAAGAACCTGACGATTGAAAACAATGCCCCGCAGCTCGGCCAGGCTGTGGCCCTCCACACCGAGGGTGACAAAATCCGCTTTGTCAACTGCCGCTTCCTCGGCAATCAGGACACGATTTTCACCGGCGGCAAAAACTGCCGTCTCTACTTCGCCGACTGCTACATCGAGGGTACGACAGACTTCATCTTCGGCCCGGCGACAGCCTACTTCAAGAACTGCGACATCCTCAGCAAGCGCGACTCCTACATCACAGCCGCCTCGACCCCCGAGGACGTAAAGTTCGGCTACATCTTCGACTCGTGCAGGCTCCGCGCCCTCCCCGAGGTCAAGAAGGTATACCTCGGACGCCCCTGGCGCCCCTTCGCCCACACCGTCTTTATCAATTGTGACATGGATTCGCACATCCGTCCCGAAGGCTGGCACAACTGGAACAACGCCGCCAACGAAAGCACAGCCCGCTACGGCGAGTATGGCTCCCGCGGCGCCGGCGCTGCCACTGACAAGCGCGTCGGCTGGGCCAGGAACATCAGCGAAAGCGAGGCTGCCGACTGCCTCGACCTCGAAAAAGTCTTCTCTGTAACTACCGGCTGGAACCCCGCCGAATAAGCCTCCCTCCCAGCAATAATCATCAGCATAATTTGACAATCTATCATCAACGTTTTTTGAAAAACATTTAACTAAAACAATATTACTTTAATCATGAAAGCTTTAAACAAACTCACCGCTCCCAAAGCAGTGGCTCCCGAAAGAATCATTCAGTTTGGCGAAGGCAACTTCCTTCGTGCCTTTGTTGACTGGATTATCAAGAACATGAACGACAAGACTGACTTCAACTCGTCAGTTGTCGCCATCCAGGGTACACCCGACGCCTTCGTCATGCAGCTCCTCGAAGGTCAGGACTGCCTCTACCATGTCAACCTTCAGGGCCGTCTCGACGGTGAGGTAGTGAACTCATTCACCCGCGTCGATGTCATCAGCCGCGGTCTCAGCCCCTTCACCCAGTTCGACGCCTTCCTTGCCCTCGCCGACCAGCCCGAGATGCGCTTCGTCATCTCCAACACCACCGAGGCAGGCATCGCTTTCGACCCCGAATGTAAGCTTTCCGACCGCCCCGCCGCCTCATATCCCGGCAAGCTCACCCAGCTCCTCTACCGCCGCTACAAGACCTTCAACGGTGCTCCCGACAAGGGCTTCATCATCATGCCCTGCGAGCTCATCTTTGAAAACGGCCACCACCTCAAGGAAATCATCTTCAAATATATCGAACTCTGGAAAGAGGACCTCGGCTCTGACTACGAGGGCTTCAAGGAGTGGTTCAGCAACTACTGCTACGTCTGCGCAACCCTCGTCGACCGCATCGTCCCCGGCTTCCCCCGCAAGGAAATCAACCAGATTCAGGAGAAACTCGGCTACAAGGACAATATCGTTGTCCAGGGCGAGGCCTTCCACCTCTGGGTAATCGAGCGTGCCTCCAACATCTCTATCGAGCAGCTCCGCGCCGAGTTCCCCGCAGAGAAGGCAGGTCTCCAAGTGCTCATCACCGACTCCGAGGCTCCCTACCACGAGCGTAAGGTCACACTCCTCAACGGCCCGCACACCGTGCTCTCACCCGTTGCCTTCCTCAGCGGCGTCAACATCGTCCGCGACGCCTGCAACCACCCAGTCATCGGCAAGTACATCCACAAAGTACAGTTCGACGAGCTCATGCAGACCCTCAACCTCCCGATGGACGAGCTTCAGAAGTTCGGCGCCGACGTCCTCGAGCGCTTCAACAACCCCTATGTTGACCACCAGGTGACTTCAATCATGCTCAACTCCTTCCCGAAGTTCCAGACTCGCGACCTTCCCGGCCTCAAGACCTATCTCGAGCGCAAGGGCGAGCTTCCCAAGGGCCTCGTGCTCGGCCTCGCAGCCCTCATCACCTACTACAAGGGTGGCAAGCGTGAGGACGGCACCGACATCGTGCCCAACGACGACAAGAAGATCATGGATCTCCTCACCGAGCTTTGGGCTACAGGCGACACCCGCAAGGTTGCCGAGGGCGTGCTCGCTGCCAAGGACCTCATCTGGGGCGAGGAGCACGGCGACCTCAACAAGGTGCCCGGCCTCACCGACCTCGTTGTCGAATACCTCGACTCTATCCAGAACAAGGGTATGCTCGAGACAGTTAAAGAAGTTGTTGAAGCATAAGCCACAGCCCGAATGAAGGACTTTCTGAAAATCAATCCCGCCGACAACGTTGCCGTAGCCATCAACCCGCTCACCGCAGGCACTACAGTCAACGTCGGAGGCGACGAAATCACACTCATCGCCGATATACCCGCAGGACATAAATTTGCCCTGCGGGATATCGCCGACGGTGAGAACGTGATTAAATACGGCTTCCCTATCGGCCATACCCGCCATGCCGTGAAGCGTGGCGCCTTCCTCGACCACAACGATATCAAGACCAACCTCGAAGGACAGCTCGACTACTCGGACATCACCATCGACAATCCCTCGCCCGCAGCCCCCGGCTCGGCCCTCCACGGTGCCGAGGCCACCTTCATGGGCTACGAGCGCGCCGACGGCCAGGTGGGTATCCGCAACGAAATCTGGGTCATCCCGACAGTGGGATGCGTCAACGGCATCGCCAAGCAGATTGTCGACCGTCTCAACGAGGAGACTAAGGCCGAGGGCGTAGACGGAATCTTTGCCTTCCCCCACAACTATGGCTGCTCCCAGCTCGGCGACGACCATGAGAACACCAAGAAAATCCTCCGCGACATGGTGCTCCACCCCAATGCTGGCGGCATCCTCGTGGTCGGCCTCGGCTGCGAGAACAACCAGCCCAAGGTCTTCGAGGAATTCTGCGGCGACTATGACCGCTCGCGCGTCAAATTCATGGTATGCCAGGAAGTCGAGGGCGACGAAGTGGAAGCCGGACTCGACATCCTCCGCAAGCTCTACCAGCAGGCACGCACCTTCAGGCGCACAAGCGTCCCCGCCTCCAAGCTCCGCATCGGTCTGAAGTGTGGCGGTTCCGACGGCTTCTCCGGCATTACCGCCAATCCCCTCCTCGGAGAGTTCTCCGACTGGCTCTGCGAGCAGCAGGGGGGCACAACAGTGCTCACCGAGGTTCCCGAGATGTTCGGGGCCGAGACCATCCTCATGCGCCGCTGCGCCGACAATGAGCTTCTCGGCGAGACAGTGTCGCTCATCAACAACTTCAAGGAATACTTCCTCAGCCACGGCGAGCCTGTAGGCGAGAACCCCTCTCCGGGCAACAAGGCCGGCGGCATCTCCACTCTCGAGGAGAAAGCCCTCGGCTGCACGCAGAAGTCGGGCAAGAGCCCCGTATTCGGCGTAATGGAGTATGGCGAGCGTATCCGCAACCACGGCCTCAACCTTCTCTCCGCCCCCGGCAACGACCTTGTGGCCTCAACAGCCCTTGCAGCCGCCGGCTGCCAGATGGTGCTCTTCACCACAGGACGCGGTACCCCCTTCGGCACCTTTGTCCCCACGATGAAAGTCTCCACCAACTCCGGCCTCGCCAAGCGCAAGCCCACCTGGATTGACTTCAACGCCGGACGCCTCGCTGAAGACAGCTCTATGGCCGACGTCCTCACCGACTTCGTGGCCTACGTCCTCAAAGTCGCCTCAGGCGAGCAGGTCAACTCCGAAAAGAGCGGCATCCACGAGATTTCAATCTTCAAAAACGGCGTGACACTCTAAAAAACGGAGACCGCCACCACACACTCCTCTTTAATCAATCACCTTTAACCCATAAAACTGCCACACATGAAACCCTTCATGGACGAAAACTTCCTGCTGCAGACTGAGACTGCACAGAAGCTATACCACGAGCACGCGGCCAAGATGCCGATTATCGACTACCACTGCCACCTCATCCCCAAGATGGTAGCCGACGACCACCGCTTCAAATCAATCACCGAGATATGGCTCGGCGGTGACCACTACAAATGGCGCGCCATGCGCTCCAACGGCGTGGAAGAGCGCTTCTGCACCGGCACCGACACCTCCGACTGGGAAAAATTCCAGAAGTGGGCCGAGACTGTCCCCTATACCTTCCGCAACCCCCTTTACCACTGGACACACCTCGAGTTGAAGACAGCTTTCGGCATCGACAAGCTCCTCAACCCCGAGACTGCCCGCGAGATTTTCGATGAGTGTAACGACAAGCTCCTCAACGACCCGAACATGACCGCCCGCGGCCTCATGCGTCGCTACAACGTGGAGACTGTCTGCACCACCGACGATCCCGTCGACTCGCTCGAATACCACAAGCAGGTCAAGGATAGCGGCTTCGAAATCAAGATGCTCCCCACCTGGCGCCCCGACAAGGCTATGGCTGTCGAGAACCCCGCAGAGTTCCGCGCATACGTTGAAAAGCTCGCCGAAGTTTCAGGCGTTGCCATCAACAAGTTCCGGGACATGATTGACGCCCTTCAGAAGCGTCACGACTTCTTCGAGGAGATGGGCTGCCGACTCTCTGACCACGGCATCGAGGAATTCTATGCCGAGGACTACACCGACGCCGAAATCGAGGCTATCTTCGACAAGGTCTACGGCGGCAAGCAGCTCACCAAGGAGGAAATCAACAAGTTCAAGAGCGCCATGCTCGTCGTATTCGGCGAAATGGACTACGAGTCAGGCTGGACACAGCAGTTCCACTACGGAGCCATCCGCAACAACAACACCAAGATGTTCAAGCTCCTCGGCCCCGATACCGGCTTCGACTCAATCGGCGAGTTCACCACTGCCAAGGCATGTGCCAAGTTCCTTGACACCCTCAACACCCGCGGCAAGCTCACCAAGACCATCCTCTACAACCTCAACCCCTGCGCTAACGAAGTAATCGCAACCATGCTCGGCAACTTCCAGGACGGCTCAGTGGCCGGCAAGATCCAGTTCGGTTCAGGCTGGTGGTTCCTTGATCAGAAGGACGGTATGCAGAAGCAGATGAACGCCCTCTCCCTCCTCGGCCTTCTCAGCCGCTTCGTGGGCATGCTCACAGACTCCCGCTCATTCCTTTCCTATCCCCGCCACGAATACTTCCGCCGCACGCTCTGCAACCTCGTCGGCACCGACGTCGAGAACGGCGAGATTCCCTACACCGGCTATGAGGAGAAGCGCGTCAACCAGATGATTGAAGATATCTGCTACAACAACGCCAAAAACTACTTCAAGTTCTAAGGTATGGCAGCAGTATCCTCCCCGCTCTCGGCTGCAAATCAGAAGATGACCAACTTCCGCTGGGTCATCTGCGCTTTGCTCTTCCTCGCGACTACCGTCAACTACATGGACCGCCAGGTGCTCTCACTCACCTGGAAGGAGTTCATTGCCCCCGAATTCCACTGGACCGACTCCAACTACGGTCTCATCACCGCAGTCTTCTCCATCGTCTATGCCGTGGCCAACCTCCTTGCAGGCCGCTTCATCGACTGGATGGGAACGAAGAAAGGCTACCTCTGGGCCATCGGCGTATGGTCGGCCGGCGCCTGCCTCCACGCTGTCTGCGGCGTCGCCACTGAGGCCACCCTCGGTCTCCACGACGCTGCCGGCCTCGTAAAGGCCACCGGCGACATGGCTATGACCATCGCAACCGTCTCTGTCTACTTCTTCCTTGCTGCCCGCACAATCCTCGCCCTCGGTGAGGCCGGCAACTTCCCCGCAGCAATCAAAGTGACTGCCGAGTACTTCCCCAAACGCGACCGCGCATACGCCACCTCGATTTTCAACGCAGGTTCGGCAGTCGGCGCCCTCATCGCCCCCTTCTCTATCGGCCCGCTCGCCAAATTCTTCCAGAGCATCGGCTGGGGCAACGGTTGGGAAATGGCCTTCATCATCATCGGTGCCCTCGGCTTCGTCTGGATGGGCTTCTGGATTTTCCTCTACAAGAAACCGGCTGAAAACCACCGCGTGAACGCTGCCGAGCTCGCCTACATCGAGCAGGACAACGAGACCGCCGACGAGACTGCCAAGCAGAAAGCCGAAGTCGAGGACAGCGACACTACCACAATACCCTTCTGGAAGTGTTTCGCCTATCCGCAGACCTGGGCCGTGTTCGTCGGCAAGTTCATGACCGACGGTGTGTGGTGGTTCTTCCTCTTCTGGACCCCCGCCTACATCACCGACGTCTTCAAACTGTCGACCTCGTCAGGCGAAGGTATGCTGATGATTTTCGTGCTCTACCTCATCACCATGCTTTCAATCTACGGTGGTAAGCTCCCGACTATCTTCATCGACCGCGCCGCACGCAGAGGCATCAACATCGACCCCTACGCAGCCCGCATGAGAGCAATGCTCATCTTCGCGGTCTTCCCCCTCCTCGCGCTTCTCGCCCAGCCCCTCAGCTCCATGTCACCCTGGCTCCCGATTATCATTATCGGTATCGCCGGCGCAGCCCACCAGTCCTGGAGCGCCAACATCTACTCGGTAGTAGGCGACATGTTCCCCAAATCGACCATTGCAACCATCATCGGTATCGGCGGCATGGCAGGTGGTCTCGGATCATTCCTCATCAACTACGGTTCAGGTATACTCTTCGACTACGCTGCCCAAACCAATATGGCTTTCATGAGCTACCAGGGCAAGCCCGCAGGCTACTTCATTGTATTCTGCATCTGCGGCGTCGCCTATCTCATAGGTTGGGCAATCATGAAGCTCCTCGTCCCCAAATACAAGAAAATCACTGTCTGATAAGACCTGGTTTCCCTTATAGGAAACACCCCCTGATTTTCCCTCATCCACATAAAAAGAGCTGCCCCAAAGGCAGCTCTTTTTATGTATCCCTATTCGCCCTATTACTCCTATTAGCCCTATTTCCCCTATAACCTACCAATCATCCCCTCCCTGTATCCTCTTGACATCTGCAAAACCGCACCCGGCACCACGACCATATTCCCCTCCACAGCCTCCACCCTGTCGAGATTGACCGCGACCGACTTATGAATCTGCACAAACGAGCGTGCCGGAAGCTCAGCGAGCAAGCCTTTAAGCGTCCCGCGCGTCAGTATGACCGACTTGTCGCATACAACCTTGACATAGTTCTCTACAGCCTCTAAATAGCATATTTCGGCAAAGTTGACCCGGTGATATTTCTTATCGGAGCGCAGAAATATATAGTCTCGTCCCTCATCAGCCACTCCCCTTTTCAGCGACAGCAACTCGCGCGCCTTCACCGCCCCCTTCAGAAAGCGGGCGAAGGAGATTGGCTTCAGAAGATAGTCGACCACATCCAGTTCGTAAGCTTTCAGTGCATACTGCTCGTAGGCAGTGGTGAAGATTACCATAGGTGTCCTCTCGAGCGTCGACAGATAGTCTACACCCGACATCAGCGGCATCTCTATGTCAAGAAAAACAAGGTCGACCGGCGCACACTCGCGCAGACAGCGGTCAAGTCCGAGGGCATCCTCGCACTCACCCACAAGCTCGAGCCAATCGATACGCTCTATGTAGCGCAGAAGGCCCTCGCGCGCCAGTGGCTCGTCATCCACAACAACGCATCTTATCTTCACATCCATAATCAGTCTCTTATTGCTTTAAACCGCAGGAGCGCGGTGAAACATTCATCAGTCTTTGACAGCAGCAGCTCATGACAGCCCGGGTATAGCAGCTCCAGCCTCCTGCGCAGATTATCAATCCCAAGGCCGGAGGATTCATTAACAGGTTTATGGCATAAGCCGGTTTGAGAATTGCTGACACGAAGCTCGAACATACCGTCATTCATCCCGAAATCAATATTTATCTCATACTTTCCACCTAAATATTTAAAGGCGTTCTCAACGAGCGGCACCAACAGCAGCGGGTACATCTTCATACCTCCGAAGTCATGTCGGAGTCGCACGTCAAGCTTCAGCGAGCGCGACGCCCGCAGACGACACAGCTCTATGTATTGCCCAAGCACTTCAATCTCGGTAGCGGCGTCGACCGGCTTCTCAGGGGAGTAAAGCTGATAGCGCAACACCTCCGAAAGGCACTCTATCGTATGTCTCGGCGCCTCATTGCCCTCGTCAATCTGCATATAGATTGTGTTGAGCATATTGAACAGGAAGTGCGGGTGATACTGGCTCCGCAGCAACCTAAGCTCCGTGTCGAGCTGCTGGCTTCGGGCACGCTCGAGAGCGAGCCGCTGCTCACCCATGTTCAGCTCACGCAACCGCCCTTTGAAGTAAGAGTAGTACAGCAAAGTTATAAGGACTGTAATCGTGGCGGGTATGACTGTCTGCGAGAGATTTATCCCAATCTCCTCTACCCCGGAGTGTGACACATACATGGTCACGACGACACAGGCAAGGCAGAACATGACCACTCCGAGATACTCAACGGCTGCTCCAAGGCGCCTCCGCTCCACAAGGGCCATCCAACGCCGCCCGACTATCAAGGCCACAAACGAAAAAATCCACGCCGATAAAAATTCCACCGCTATGAACCCACGCGAGTGCAACCCCCAGTAGTCATCGCCCCGAGTAAGGTCGTGGGAGAGTCTTATCATGGCAAAGAGCACCGCTGCCATAACAAAGGAGACTGCTATCTTCCGAATTACTTCTTTCATATTCCAAATATAGTATTTTTCAACCATACCTCAAAGTCTCTCAAGCTCGGAGGGACCTTTGCGCTCTTGATAGGAGGCCTTTTTACGCCCGCTGTGCAGCTTCAAGGAGAATGAGACCCCTATCTGCCGCTTATATTCATTTTCCTTGAAAGAGGCGTCGTGGCCGCCCAACGCGATGTCTGTCCATACAAGCTGTGTCGCAAAAATATCCTTCGCGAAGACCGACAGCGAGACCTTCCCGCCGAACAGTTTCTTACGCAGACCCACGTCCACATTGCCGAAGGGACGGACCATCACCTGCCCGTGGGCCATGCGACCGTTGTAGGCGCCTTTCAGCTCCGCCGACCACCCCGCGCCGAGGTCAAAGCGATTGTCGAACTGAAGAATCGGGCTGTAGCTGCGAGTGCTCTTCCGCTCCGGCCCGTCAAACCAGTCATAGCGCCTGTACATACCGACGGCTGTCAGCGTCACCGCCCACCTTTGCCCTATGGGAAGCTCCGCCAACACCAGCCTCAAGCCAGCCTGAAGGTAGTAGGGCAGATTTTCAGATGCAACATAGACACACTTGTCCGAAATCTCATGATAGGCCTTCATGATAGCGTCATCAGAACGTGTCAGGAAAAGGGCGCCTTGCAAGCGGCCACCCACGGCCACTCCGAGCTGCACATTGTCGGATGTCGACGAGTGGAGCTTTATGTTGCCGCCGGCGTGGGTGTACTCATCGAAAATATATATGAAAGGATTCAGGTCGAAATAATTCGGCCGCTCTACTCGCCGAGAATATGCGAGCATGAGGGCCACCCTCTCCGAGAGGGCGTATTTCAGCTCGACAGTCGGGACAAGGTCGAGCGTAGAGACACGGCAGCAGGTGTCGGCGGCAACCTCGTTGCCCGAAAAGGCCGAGCGCAGCCTCTCATGCTCCATGCGCAATCCGGCCGTCACACCGAAGCCACCGCGTCCGTATGATAACTGCGCATAAAGGGCATTGGTATTTGCCCGATAGGAAAAGCCGGAGCTGAGATTTTCGTCGGGACGCCACTCCCCGGCCTCGAGTCGCGAGTAGGCCCCTCGGTTTCGAATTCTGACAAAGGTGCTCTTCATGCCCGCATCGAGCTTCCACCCCTTGCCGAGCTGACGGCTGTAGTCAGCATGAAGGATATACCACCCGATCCGTCCCCTGACGGTGCTCGATATGCTGTCGTCGGAGCTCGCCTCAAGCATCTGCCGCTCCGAGGTGCGGAAGTGGAAGGTGTTGAAGCCGGCGTCGAGTCTGCCGCCGCTCCCGAAACGGTGAGAGACGTAGGCATCGGCCATGAGGCTGTGCCAGCGCTGACGGTTATAGTTGTCGGAACGCTCATGCTCGTCGAGCACAGGGATGTAACCATCCATTCGCCCACGCTCGTTGCGGCAGTTACGGCTGATGTCGGCGGCTATGCCGGCTTTGGTATCCTCTGTGACAGCATAGTTCCAGGCGCCTTTGACCACATGGTTATTGTCGGAGCGCCGACGCGTCGAAAGCTGCAGCATCCTGTCCTCATCCCTGAGATAGTAGCGGTCAATGTCGAGGCGCGTCCTTTGGCGCCCTGCATATAAGGAGTAGGACATGGAAAACTCCGAGCGCCCGACATTGTAGGCTGCGTTCACCCCGCCGTTGCCCCGCAGGTTGCGCCCGGCACTGACAGTGCCGTTAGTGCCGACAGTCAGACCGTGCTCGCGAGTTCCGGCTGTCACTATCTCTATGACACCCGCCTTGTCCGAGGCGTCATCCCTGGCATTGGCTGTCGTGCGCAGGGCTATCGTGCTCACGGTCGACGCAGGGATTGAGCGGAGATAATTTACAAGCTCCGTCCCCTTTAAGTAGACAGACTTCCCGTCGATGACCACTCTTGCACCGTTGTTGCCGTAGAGGCTGACCGTGCCCCCGTCGCTCACATTAACTCCGGGAACTGACGAGAGAGCGTCGACGAGAGTCCCCACCTGCCCCATGACTGTGGATTTCATACTGTAGACAGTCTTGCCGGGCGTCACCCTCACTGCCGGAATCTTTGCAGTGACCACCACTTCGTCGAGCAGCTCTGCCGGGATACCCGCCACACTGTCGGTCTGCGCCGTGAGAAGCGAGGGAATGGCGGATGTCACGGCTATCGCCAAAATTCGCGTCAATAACATTCTGCACTTTGTCTTCATATCAATATTGTTTTTACCACGAAGTTATAAGAAGCACCCCGATGCTGAAAATTATAGTGACAAGCCGCAGTTTTGCCACGATGAAATACCGGCTCCGACGTCCCGGAACACAAAAACCGGCGTGGAGAGTGATTTCACAATCACCGGCCACGCCGTTTAAACAATAGCATCAATTTCAAAAATAGATTACAGTAGCCAACCGTGTGTCACGGATTGGAATCTCATGTATTGTCCAAGTGTTTTTTATCAAATTTCGTACAATTATCTAAGTAAATGGGTCTCGCGGAGACGTTTCATTTACGATTACAAAATTACTACATGATTTCGACCTCCGCCATACCCTAATTTAGGTATTTTGACCCCTCCAACAGGGTCTCCACTAATCTATTTCGATTATTTTGCACCAAAATCAGCCATCGGCTATTGTGGTTTAAGAAAAAAGTCGTACCTTTGCAGCTGGGTAAGTCCTACACGACCAGCTCCCCGAAAACTCCGCCAGGTCTTGATCGAAGCAACGGTATCGGGTTGTAGCGGTGCGATGTAGTAAGCTTACCCTTTTTTCGTGTCCATACGTCATTAGAACTTAATCACCATTTCAGCACAGACCTTGTCGCCGGCCCCGGGAGCGGCCACCACGCCGTGGTGGTAGAAATATTTCTCATAGTTGAGGCGGACGTCACAGTGGACAATCTTATATATATATGAAAGAGTGCCGCCGACAGTGATGCGGTTGCGAGCCGCGCCGTCGGTATATAGACGTCCCTCCTTGTTGCGCTTACCGCTGCTGTGGGCAGTCATACCGTCAAAGCGGGCCTGAAGCGACGCGCGGTTAAACACTCCCGCCCTGACCGGGAAGCCGTAGTCCACGAAGACGTTGTAGCCGTGGGCGGCACGGTGGGCGGAGTTGACATAATGCTTGTTGAGATACTCACCCTCCACCGTCCAGCGGTCGGTCTGCCAGCCGA
Organism: uncultured Duncaniella sp.; assembly: GCA_910586665.1. Lineage (GTDB taxonomy): Bacteria > Bacteroidota > Bacteroidia > Bacteroidales > Muribaculaceae > Duncaniella. The sequence goes on along the minus strand of CAJUIX010000009.1, from coordinate 78,864 downwards.
GCGAGGTGCCGAATGAGTTTACACGCACCGAGTCAGGGAGGAGTGTCTCAGCCCCGGCGGCAAACTTAAAGTCGCCGAGAGTCATGACAGCCTTGGCAGCGTAGGCAAGCTGCTTCACCCACACATTATGGTCGGCCATCGAGGTAGGATTGAAGGCTCCGCCGTCGAGCGCGAGACTCGAGGCCTCCCCGAGGGGAAGCGAGTAGGAAAGCTTGGCACCCACACCGCGCACATTGTTCATAATGTTACCGACGAAGGAGCGGTTGGCAAAGATATAGTTGCCCGGGCCTCGGAAACAGTCCGTGCCAAAGGGGAGGCGGAACTGTCCGGCCTGGAATTTCAGTCCGGGAGTGATGCCGATGCGCCCCCAGGCATCGAGAATCTTCATCTGACCCCTGTCGCAAAGGTCGGTCTGCATGAAATAGTCAATCGTCGGAGCTATCATACCGCTGAGAGTGACGCGTGCATTGCGCAGTTGGAAGCGGCTCGCATTGTTCTCAGTGTCCATCTCCCACCTTCCACGGATGACGCCGTGGATTTTAGGGGTGAGGTCCACCTCCTGCTTCCCGGCCTCCTTTGTCTCGGCCGAAAGTTCGAAAGAGGGAATCAGAATGAGGAGGAGAGAAAAAAATGACAGCAGCTTGCGTGACATGTATTGCAAATTTTTGCTTTGACAGGGGTTAGAATTGATTATTGTGTGCGACTGGAGACGAGAGCATCGCCTCCACGCGTCAGTCAGATAGCGAGGGCGATGTCATTCTCCGCAGCGATACGGCGCATGTTCATAATGGCGTAGCGCATGCGTCCGAGAGCGGTGTTGATGCTCACGGATGTCGCCTCGGCTATCTCCTTGAACGACATATTGCGATAGAAGCGCATCACGAGCACCTCGCGCTGGGCATCGGGGAGGGCCATGACTATGCGGCGCAGGTCCTCATCAATCTGCCGGCTGATGATTGCATCCTCCACGTTACCCTCGCAGAGGTCACGTCGGTTCAGGATGTCGCAGCCGTCCTCGTCGGCCGACACCGAGTTCTCGATCTTCTCCTGGCGGAAATAATCAATGATGAGGTTGTGGGCAATCCGCGTGAGCCAGCCGGAAAACTTTCCGTGCTCCGTGTACCGTCCTTGCTTGATGGTCATGATTGCCTTGACGAATGTCTCCTGGAATATATCGTCGGCAATGTCCTTGTTTTTCACAATGTGTAAGATATAGGAATAAACCTTCTGCTGGTGACGCTGTAGAAGGACGTCAAAAGCATCATTGTTATTGTCGGCATAAGCGGCGACCAGGTCCTGGTCGGGTAGCTTAGTCAGATGTTCCATTGTAGTCTAATTTGATTGGTTAGAGTAGCAATGTTTCGATAGGCAAATAGGTTAAAAAATGTCAAATAATAAAGGTTACTATACAATAATTTTGTAATTATTACTGCAAAAGTATCATTTTTCAAGCATTTGTACAAGAACGTTGACATTATTTAACCCCGCTTAATCATGGCCGCACACAATAAAATCGCAAAAACCACGATTACGCGCGCTGTAAAGCCATTTTTTCACATTACTCAAGGATTAGTTAAAAATCCGTTAACCAAAAATCTATATCCGCCAACAACTGTATACTATTAGGGGACAGAGGGCTTATGTACAAAAAAATCCGGCGACTCTCCCGAGTTGCCGGATCCTAACCTATGATTCACTTATTAGTTAACGTAGGTTGTTTTCTAAATATCTTTGCTGTTTAGAATAATACGTTATTTGTGAATTTTAGGGTTTCGCAAATTGTTATGTATCCGATTAATTGCTGAAAACGAAGGTAGGCTTTTCTTTTTAAAAAGCCTACCTTAATAAGTGTATTTATTACATTTTTACTCGTTTTTAACAATAATTGGCTTTATTTGCCTCCGGGGACATTGATTTCGCCACCCTTTGCAGCAGTTTTGCGGGGTGCGAGACCGCGGTTGCGAAGAAGGGCGTCGACCTTCGGCTCATGGCCGCGGAAGCGCTTGAAGAGCGTCATCGGGTCCTCGCTGCCACCCATTTCGAGGATGTTTTCCTTGAACGACTTGGCTGTGGCGGGATCGAAGAGGCCCTTCTCCATGAACAGTTCGAAGCCGTCAGTGTCAAGCACCTCTGCCCAGAGATAGGTATAGTAGCCAGAAGCATAGCCGTCGCTGCCGAAGACGTGCTTGAAATATGGCGAGCGGTAGCGGTAGGCGATGAGCGAGGGCATGTCGAGCTTCCTGGCAACCTCCTTCTCGAAGGCGTCGACGTCAATCACATCGTTGTCCGAGGGATTTAGCATGCCCCACTCGAGGTCGAGGAGCGATGCCCCTGCAAGCTCTGTGGTGACGAAGCCCTGGTTGTGGGTCGAAGCGGCCTGGAGTTTCTTGATGAGCGCCTCGGGGATTGCCTCGCCTGTCTTGTAGTGGAAGGCGAACTCCTTGAGAAGCTCAGGCTCCATAGCCCAGTGTTCGGTAATCTGCGAAGGAAGTTCCACAAAGTCGCGGTCGACGTTGGTGCCTGCCTGGCTGCGGAGCTTGGCGCGGGTGAGCATGCCGTGGAGGCCGTGGCCGAACTCATGGAACATGGTTGCAACCTCGTCGAGAGTCAGAAGGGCGGGGGTGTCGGCGGTCGGACGGGTGAAGTTGCCCACATTATATACTATAGGACGTGCGGAAGTGCCGTCAGTATCCTCGAAGGCGCCCTTGAACTCGCTCATCCATGCACCCTGACGCTTGGAGGGACGGGGGAAATAGTCGGTCATGAAGACGGCCACATGTTTGCCGGCCTTGTCCTTGACCTCGTAGACCTTCACCTCGGGGTGATACTTGGGAGCGTCGGGAAGTTCGGTGAAAGTGACCCCGTAGAGACGCTCTGCGAGGGTGAAGATGCCCTTGCGGACATTCTCGAGGGGGAAGTAGGCGCTGACCTCGTTCTCGTCGAGGTCAAATTTTTTCTGGCGCACCTTCTCTGAATAGTAATAGTAGTCCCAGGGAGCAATCTCGAAGTTCTGGCCGGAAGCCTTGATATAGTCCTGCATCTCGGCAACTTCCTCCTTCACGCGGTCGGTGGCGGGGCCCCAGATCTGGAGCAGGAGGTCGCGGGCGGCCTCAGGGGTCTTGGCCATGACGTTGTCGGTCATGTAGGACGCGAAGTTTTTGAATCCGAGAAGCTCTGCCTTCTTGGCACGGGCCTTGACAATCTTGCCTATGATAGGACGGTTGTCATAGGGAGCCTTGGATGCAAGGTTCATATAGCCCTGGTACATGTCGCGGCGCAGATTGCGGTCATCGGCAAACTTCAGCACCGGCAGACGGCTGGGAGCATGGAGGGTGAAGACCCACTGGCCCTTTTTGCCGCGCTTGGCAGCCTCGTCGGCGGCTGTGGCCACGATGCCTGCGGGGAGACCCTTGAGGCGTGAGGCGTCGTTGACGACGAGCTCAAAGCTGTTGGTGGAGGCGAGGAGATTCTTGTTGAACGAGAGGAAGAGCTGGGTCAGCTCGTTGTTGATAGTTTTCAGCTCATTCTTCTTCTCGGCTGAAAGGAGGGCACCGTTGCGGGTGAACTTCTTATAGGAGAGTTCGACAGCGCGCTTCTGCGGGCCGTCGAGTCCGAGCTGGTCGCGGCGGTCATAGAGATACTTCACACGCTGGAAGAGCTTGTCGTTCATCATCATCTCGTCAGACGCGGCCGACACCATAGGATAGGCCTTCTCGGAGATGGCGAGCATGTGCTCGTTGTTGTCGGTCTCGTCGAGAGCGCCGAAGACGAGCATCACCTTTTCGAGCAGTTCGCCGCTTTTCTCCATTGCAAGAATGGTATTGTCGAAAGTCGGGATGGCGGGATTGTTGGCGATAGCCTCGATTTCCTTCTTCCGGTCGGCTATGCCCTTCTCGATGGCGGGAAGGTAGTCATCATAGGTAATCTTGTCAAAGGGAGGAATCTCAAACGGGGTGTCGTAAGGCACCATGAATGGATTCTGACGTGTCTGTGCGCTCATGTCAGTCGGGGTGCTTAGTGCCGCGGGGAGCAGGACTGCCCCGAGGGCGGCGGTTAGGATTTTGTTCATAGCTATGTTTTTTATGGTGTGATAAATTTTGGTATATAGATTGGTCGGCCCGGAGAGGCTTATTTGTCAAAAACGAAGGTGGTCAGCAGCGGGTTATGGTCGCTCGAACTTATCTTGCCGCGCTCTATGTCGACAGCCTCGAAGGGGCCGCGGTATAGCACCTGGTCGATGCGGAAATAAAACCTGTCGCCGTGATAGGTGATGGTCGGGCCGAAGGCGGCGTCGGCGTATGCGTCGTGCATGTCGCGCCCGCGTATGGTGCGAACTGCGTAGCAGTCTGGAATGTCGTTGAAGTCCCCCGCCACTATGAAGGGGCCGCCGATGGAGTCGATGACGCTGCGCACGGCACGCGCCTGGACGGTGCGCGTCCTGAACGCTTCGGCGAGCTTCGAGAGCAGCTGTGATTTCACCTCCTTCAGCTCTCGCTTCAGCTCCTTCTTGGTTTCAGGCATGTCGAGGGCATTTTTATAGAGGGTCTTGTCTTCATCGGTGAGGCCGATTGACTTCAGATGCACATTCATCAGATGAACCGTCTCCCCCTTGATGTCAAGCTTGAAGCAGCCCATGACGTAGCTTATGGAGGGGGGGAGGTCAAGCTTCACAAGCTCCACGGGGTATTTCGACAGGAGGCTCAACTGCTGCTCCACGTTGATGAAACGGTAGGGGTAGCGGGCCTTTAGCGAGTCTACCTGCTCGGCTGTCACCTTCCACTGCTTGCTCGGGTGGAGCCATTCGAGCTCCTGGATGTTGACAATGTCGGCGTCGGTCTGAAGGATGTAGTCAATCGTGGCGTTCTGCTCCAGTCCGGGCACCTCGCCGCGGAAGTCCCACAAGTGCAGCACATTGTAGGTCAGAAGTGTGAACGAGCGCTCACGCTCGGAGGCGTCGAGGCGGTGGGGGACGTTGAAGGGGGCAAAGACGAGTATCGACGGCAGCGATACCAGCCACCCCGCGAGGGGGATGAAGGCGAGGCGCCGGTCAAAGATGAAGTCGACAAAGAAGAGCACCACACCCGCCACCAACAGCAGCGGCAGCACCATTGCAACCATAGAGGCTATCACCCTCTCGTCGGGGTCGAAGGCGCCTCCGTAGGCCGAGAAGACCGTCAGCATGGCCACAAAGAGGTTCAATCCTACACCGACGGCGAGGATTGTCGACTTTACTGGGCGATGTGGGCGTCGGAGTTTCACTTTATCTTTCTGCTTACGTCAAACAATCTCTGTCGTTCCGAGGGTGTGAGGGCCGAATAGCCCGACTTCTTGATTTTGTCAAGTATGGCGTCAAGCTCCTCGCGGTCGTCGCTGCTGACCGAGGGGGTGCCAGCGGTGTCTTTGGCTGTCTGCTCGCCGCGTCCGGGGGCAGTCTTCCTTCCGGCGCCGCCGTGGCGGGTAAATGTGCCCCACACCGTCGAAGCGAAGCGGTTCCAGAGGTTGGCTATGCGATCGAAGGCACTGTTGAAGGGGCGGGTTATGTCGTGTCCGCGCTTCATCCGCAAGGCATAGACAGCGCCGGCGGCCACTCCGCCTATGTGGGCTATCTCGCCACCCGCATTGTTGCCGGTGACTCCCACGAGGACCAGAACTATCGTGGCTATGGCTATCCATTTAAGCGAAATCGAACCGATGAAGAGCAGGTGCATCCTGAAGTCGGGCATGAGTATGGCCGTGGCGGTGACAATGGCTATCACCGAGGCCGAGGAGCCTATCAGCAGCCCTTCGCGGTAGGCAAAGAGGGGTAGCACTGCATAGCTGAGCATGAAAAGGGCCGCGCCGCCGAGGCCGCCGATGACGTAGAGGGCGAAGAGCTGCCTCTTGGTGGCCACCATCATGAACAGGGAGCCGAACCAGTAGAGCCAGAGGAGGTTGAAGAGGATATGGAGCACGTCGTACTGCGCGAACATATATGTCACAAGCGTCCAGGGGCGCGTCAGGAAGCGCGCGGGCTCGCTCGGAAGCTCTATGTAGGCGAGGATGACGTTAATCATGTCGGGCACGCCGGCAAACATGCAGACTATCGCCGCGAGGCGCAGCGCCACGAAGACACCGATGTTGACCCATATAATCTTCATCAGCATCGACGAGGCGTCAAACGAGCGGCGCATCCGCCGGAGCGTGTCAATAATTCCCATGAAATGTCCCTTTCTTTTTCCAGTAGAGTATTATGAAGAAACCGAATATCATGCCTCCGAGATGGGCGAAGTGGGCCACTCCGTCAGCCTTGCCGGCTGCCTCGCTCAGACCGATGAGCACCTCGATGGCACCCATGCCTATGACCATCCACTTGGCCTTGATAGGCACGGGGATGAAGAACATGTAGAGCGGAGCGTTGGGGAAGAGCATACCGAAGGCGAGCAGGATACCGTAGACAGCGCCGGAGGCTCCGATAGTCACAAACACATTGAGATTGCGCGCCATAGCGGCCTTGCCGTCGGGCGTATTCATCAGCTGTCCGATATATTCCCGCGCCTCGGGGAAGTCGATATGGTAGGAGTTGGCGATGAGGCGCACGAAGGTGTCCTCCCATGTGAGTGCCCATACGAGTTCCTGGACCAGGGCGGCACCGATGCCGCAGGATATATAATAGAAGAGGAAGCGGGCACTGCCGAGCGAGCGTTCAAGGGTCATGCCGAACATCCATAGCGAGAACATATTGAAAAATATGTGGGCGAAACTCTGTGTGGAGTGCATGAACATGTAGGTGAGCAACTGTGCGGGATTGAAGTCCGACGCGAGAAAATAGTGCAGACCTCCGAAATTTTCAAGCCCTGTCCCGAGCCGGCCGGGAAGGACGAACATCGCCAGCCAGACTATCAGATTGATGATAATCAGATTTTTTGTGACGGGGGGAATCTGCGAAAAAAATGATGAGCCGTTGAGCATAAGCGGGTGTTTGGGTTGTGTCTATGTTAACAACGATGGTCCGTCTGTCGGAACCGCGCGCTAACACCAAAACGGATTTTTAGTAGAATTGCAAATTTACGAATTATACAGCTAAAAATCCGCCTGCGGAGAATTAAAATTCACTTATTGTAGACATATAACGCACATATTCCCCAAAAATCAGCCACGAATCGTAATATTAATATTATTTAACATTTATTTTCTTGTAAATATTTGGCCACAACACAAAAAGTCACTACCTTTGCACCACGAAAAACGACATCGCGGGGTGGAGCAGTGGTAGCTCGTTGGGCTCATAACCCAAAGGTCGCAGGTTCGAGTCCTGCCCCCGCCACCAAGCCAGGAAGCTGCATCAGAAATGGTGCAGTTTCCTTATTTTTGTATCCTCTTTTGCTTTATCGCACTGTTTACGGGGCGGCGGCATATTAAATTTGCAGCATAATTCTTATTTTCATTACAAACCGACCGAAAAATCTCACAACCATGACCATGATGACTGCCCGACACCACAGCAAGCTGCTCTGTAACCTCCATAAACGGCTAAGGAGGGCGCGGAGGCAATTTTATCTGACGAAAAAGCTCCTGGCGGGACTGGCGGCGGGGCAGTCGGCGGCAGGAGCTATGGTGTATTCCCGTAGGGAGTCGAACCCTAATCGTCGGAACCGGAATCCGATATTCTATCCATTGAACTACGGGAACTTGGCATTAAGTCCGAAAATGAGATGCAAAATTAGTGTTTTTTATGTAATTTTGCAAAGAAGTAATTTTAAATTTTCACTCACCAGCACAATGGACGTAAGGATTGACCCTACATGGAAGGCCGCACTCGCAAGCGAGTGGGACAAGGACTATTTCAAGGAACTGACTGATTTCGTGCGCGGACGCTACGCACAACAGACTGTCTTCCCGCCCGCCGGCAAGATTTTTGCCGCCTTCGACGCCTGTCCCTTCGACAAGGTCAAGGTCGTCATACTCGGCCAGGACCCCTATCCCGGCTTCGGCCAGGCCAACGGGCTGAGCTTCTCGGTCAATCCCGGAGTGGAGCTGCCACGCTCTCTGCGCAATATCTACCAGGAGCTCCATGACGACCTCGGCTGCCCCCCGCCCCCAACGGGCGACCTTTCATGCTGGGCACGCCAAGGAGTACTGCTGCTCAACGCCACCCTCACCGTCGACGCCGGCGCGCCGGCCTCGCACCAGAACCGCGGCTGGGAGACCTTCACCGACGCCGCGATCCGCAAGCTCGCCGAGGAGCGCGACCACCTTGTCTTCATTCTCTGGGGCGCCTATGCCCAGCGCAAGGGGGAATTCATCGACCGCTCACGCCACTGCGTCATCACCTCCCCCCACCCCTCGCCGCTGAGCGCATCGAGAGGTTTCTTCGGAAGCAAGCCTTTCTCGAGGGCCAATGACTACCTCGCTGCCAACGGCATCAAAGCCATTGACTGGTGCTGCTGCAACAAATAACCCTGTAACACACTGTAAGAAAGATGAAATACACTGTAGAAGAACGTAAAGATAAAGCGCGCGCCCTGCGCAAAGAGGGCTACAACTGCTGCCAGTGCGTGGCCCTGGCCTTCGACGATGTCACCGACGGCTCCGACCCCGCGCTCCTCGGCCTCATATCAGCAGGCTTCGGAAGCGGATTCGGCGGGAAGGGGGAAGTCTGCGGAGCCGTGAGCGGCGCGACAATGGTCTGCGGCCTCGCCAACCCCGGACTACCACGCCCACAGCTCTACGGCAAGGTCAAGGAAGTCATGGACTCTTTCAGCTCGCTCAACGGCTCCTACATCTGCCGCGAGCTGAAGCAGCCCGGACGCAGACCCTGCATCGACCTCATCACCGACGCGGTCGAAATGCTCCACCGCCAACTCGAAGCCGATGGACGTTAGAAAGCCCCTCGCCCTCCTCATTGTCACGCTCGCAGCCGTCCTTCCGGCTCCGGCCGAGGTGACCGACACGGCCACGGGGACATTCCACCCCGCCTTCAGGACGCTGCAGGTGACGGCCAACGACGACCCCTTCGCCCCGACCGTCATAATGCTCAACGACCCGCGCAGCCGGCTGACAATCTCATTCGACGAGATTGCGGAGGACCGCCGCTTCATGCGCTACGAGCTCATCCACTGCGACGCCGGGTGGAAGCCTGAGGGACTGGTGGCATCGGAGTTTCTCGACGGGTTCAACGAGGGGACGGTCGAGGACTACGACTTCTCGCGCGCCACACTCGTGCACTACGTCCACTACACCATCACCATCCCCAACCGCGAAATCCGCATCACGCAACCCGGCAACTACATCGTGCGCGTCTACGACGAGAGCGACCCCGACGAGACCCTCCTCCAGGCCTGCTTCGGCGTCTGTGACTTCACGGCCAACATCGCCGCAGGCGTAAGCTCGCTCACCGACATCGACGCCAACCGCAACCACCAACAGTTAGAGCTGACTGTCGACCTCAGCCATGCGCGCGACGTGGCCGACCCCTTCAACGACCTGAAAATCGTCATAAGCCAGAACGGACGCGAGGACAACACCGTCACCCTCACCACCCCGCAGCGCGTCATGGGGAGCCGCGTCATCTACGAGCACCTCCGGCCTCTCATCTTCAAGGCCGGCAACGAGTATCGCCGCTTCGAGACCGTCTCCACCTCCTATCCCGGCATGGGAGTGGAGGAAATCAGCTTCGACGCCCCGATTTACAACATGACGCTCTACACTGACGCCCCACGCGCCTACTCCCCCTACAGCTACGACAGCACCCAGCACGGGCGCTTCTTTGTCCGCGAAGTCTCGTCGGCCGACTCCGACACCGAGGCGGACTACGTCATGACCCACTTCTCGCTCGCCATGCCGGAGCTTCCGGGGCGCGACGTCTTCCTCGACGGCGACTTCGTCAACCGACGCTTCGACCCGGCATCGCGCATGGTCTACAACCGTGCCACACAGCGCTACGAGCAGTCGATGATGCTAAAGCAGGGCGCCTACAACTACCAATATCTCACCGTCCGCTCCGGCGAGACCATAGGTGAGACAGCCCCGGTCGAGGGCGACTTCTACCAGACCACCAACGAGTATACAGTCAAAGTCTACCACCGTCCGCGCGGCAGCCGCTTCGACAAACTCATAGGAACGACCGTGGTCACGACAATGTAAGAATAGCGAGAGAACAGAACCCCGACACATCCAACCAACTCCGACAATGGAAGAAACCAACGAAGAAATTATGCTACAGATACAGGATACACTTGTCTCACTCGACCTCGCGGAGGTCTACTTCTGCTGCGACCTTGAAAAATGCAAGGGCGAGTGCTGCATCGAGGGCGACGCCGGCGCGCCCCTCACCGAAAACGAGCGCGACGAAATCAACCGCCTCCTCCCCCGCTTCGAGGAGCGCCTCCTACCCTCCGCCAAGGAGCGTATCGCCGAGGCCGGAACCAGCTATGTCGACGAAGAGGGTGACCTGGTGACACAGATTGTCGACGGGCGCAACTGCATCTACACCTGCTACGCTCCGGGAGGCCTCTGCCAGTGCGCTATCGAGTGCGCCTTCAACGAGGGGAAGACCGACGGCTTCCGCAAGCCCGCCTCCTGCGCCCTCTACCCGGTGCGCCTCACCGAATACCCTACCTTCACCGCCGTCAACTACCACCGCTGGAAGATATGCCGCCCGGCAGAGCAGCTCGGACGCAAACTCGGGGTGAGGCTCTACCAGTTTCTCGAAGGCCCGCTGACCGCCCGCTTCGGCGAGGAGTGGTATGCTGAGCTGAAACTCGCCTGCGAGACCTATCTCGAAGAGTACGGCGACAATAAATAACGCAGCGTCCCTACAAAATACAACGTTGACTTACAAAAAAATTACGGGATCCAGACCTATATCGAAGGTCTGAATCCCGTAAGATTTATTTGCCCTAAGTGAGTTGTTTCCTTAGATGATACCCTGGCCGATCATGGCGTTGGCCACCTTCATGAAGCCGGCGATGTTGGCACCCTTCATGTAGTTGATATAGCCGTCAGCCTCAGTGCCGTGCTTGACGCACTGGGTGTGGATATTCTTCATAATCTCATGGAGGCGGCGGTCAACTTCCTCAGCGCTCCACTGGAGGTGCTCGGCGTTCTGGCTCATTTCGAGACCCGAAGTGGCAACACCGCCGGCGTTCACGGCCTTGCCGGGAGCATAAGTGGTCTTCGAAGCGAGGAATGTGTCGATAGCCTCGGGGGTGCAACCCATGTTGGAAACCTCGGCCACGAGTTCCACGCCGTTTGCGACGAGCTGCTTTGCATCCTCACCGTCGACCTCGTTCTGGGTAGCGCAGGGAAGAGCGATGTCCACCTTCTGCTCCCAGGGCTTGCGGCCGGGGAAGAACTTGGCGTTGGGATATTTCTCAGCGTAGGGAGCCACGATGTCCTCGCCTGTGGCGCGGAGATAGAGCATGTAGTCAATCTTGTCGCCTGACACGCCGTCGGGATCGTAGATGTAGCCGTCGGGGCCGGAGATGGTGACAACCTTTGCACCGAGCTCTGTAGCCTTGGTCACAGCGCCCCATGCCACGTTGCCGAAGCCTGAAACTGCCACAATCTTGCCCTTGATGTCGTCCTTCTTCTCTGCGAGCATGCTCTGCACGAAGTAGAGGGCGCCGAAGCCGGTAGCCTCGGGGCGGATGAGTGAGCCGCCGAAGTCGAGACCCTTGCCTGTGAAGGTGCCGGTGCACTCGTTGACGAGCTTCTTATACATACCGTACATATAACCTACCTCGCGGCCGCCTACACCTATGTCACCTGCGGGAACGTCGCGGTCGGGACCGAGGTTCTTCCACAAGCAGAGGATGAAGGCCTGGCAGAAACGCATGATTTCAGCCTCGCTCTTGCCGCGGGGCGAGAAGTCGCTACCACCCTTGGCGCCACCCATCGGGAGAGTGGTGAGGGCGTTTTTGAAAGTCTGCTCGAAGCCGAGGAACTTGAGGATTGACAGGTTGACAGATGCGTGGAAACGGATACCGCCCTTGTACGGGCCGATAGCGTTGTTGAACTGCACGCGATAGCCGATGTTGTTCTGCACTTCGCCCTTGTCGTCAACCCAGGTGACGCGGAAAGTGACGATGCGGTCAGGCTCGACCATGCGCTCGATAATCTTTGCTTTTTCAAATTCAGGATGCTGATTATAGACGTCCTCTACGCAGATAAGGACTTCCTTGACTGCCTGAAGATATTCTTTCTCACCCGGGTGCTTGGCCTCCAGGTTGGATAAAATGGTGTTAATATCCATGATAAGTAAGATTTGTGGTTAGTGTGTATTGATGATTTATTGGTTAACGCTGCAAATGTAATAATTTAATTTGATAGGACGTATGAAAATCGACCGGATTTTTTCATAAAAAAATCTGCCTCTGCGTCAACGGGTGACACAAAGGCAGATTTTAAAATTTTAAAGACGTCCTGCGTGAATTATTCGCCGGGGATGATAGCCTCGCTGGGGCAAACTTCAGCACAAGAACCGCACTCGATGCAAGTGTCGGGATCGATGTGGTAGATATCGCCTTCAGAGATAGCGTCAACGGGGCAAACGGGCTGGCAAGTGCCACAAGCCACGCAAGAGTCAGTAATAACGTAAGCCATGATTAAAGTAATTTTGGTTGTTAGATAATTGATACGAATAGTTCCCAAATAGGGGTCTCCGCGGGTGCAGGGACCATTTGGATTCTGCAAATGTAACTCTTTTCGTAGAAATATCGCCCACTTTTTATAAAAAAATTATCGCAGTGGCTTAAATGCCCCGGACTCAGAGGGTCACGCAAGAGCTACCGATTGTAGGGACGCTGCGTGCAGCGTCCAATGCGAGCAGAATACAAACAATTGGTTTACAGCTTATTTATTGAGATTATAGACCGTGCGGCGGATATAGGGCCTCAGGGCGGGGACTTTCTCGGCGAGGGCGTTGACGGCGAGACGCGACACTATGATGCCGCCGAGGACATTGAGATGGGTATTGTCAATGCGGCCGTTGGGGGCAAACTCGTAGACCCCGACAGGCATCCACATGAATAGCGACTTCGAGCTGTCCTTGCCGAGACCCTGGACGAGCTCGTGGGTGAGGGCGTTCATGTCGATGAAGGTCACACCCATCTCCTCGGCCACGTTGCGCGGGGCCGTGCGGTAGTCGCCGTGGGTGTCCACGAGGGTGTCACCCTCAGCCGGATAGCCTTCAAGACCTTTCTTCCATGTCTTCTGCCGGTCATCGGTCTGCGCGGCGGCAATACCGTTGGCGGGGAAGTTGCGGCGCACGATAGAGTTCATTAATATAGGTGTACCACCCTTCTCGCGGGTCTCGCTGACAAACTTTTTAAGGTTGGCGTCAAAAGTCAATCCGGGGACGGTGTAGCGGTCTGGGCTTTTGGCCTTCTCGTCGTTATGGCCGAACTGGATAATCACATAGTCGCCCGGACGAATCTGCCCGCGCACCTTCTCCCAGCGCCCCTCGTCGATGAAGCTCTTGGATGAACGACCGTTGACGGCATGATTGTCAATCTTTACGGGGCCTTCGAAATAAAGGGGGAGCATCTGCCCCCAGCCGCGCTCCTGGTTCTCCTTGTCGAGAGGCTTGTCGGCCATAGTGGAGTCACCGATCATAAACACTGTGACGGAATCGGTCGGAACCTGGGCCACGGCCATAGCCGGCAGCGCCAGGGCTACGAAAAGTGAAGCAAAAAATTTCATGATTAGTAAGGTACAAATAGTGTATATTGATAATTTGAAACGCAAATTTAAGAATAAAATGTTACCTTTGCAAAAGATTCTCGTGTGGAAGCGAAGAACATCGCCGCAGTGCGACACTAAACCATCATTTACCTTAAAAACGTACCATAATAGAAATTCGATACCGATGACATTCAGAAATCTTGTTTATGCCGCAGCGCTTGCCATGCCGTTGCAGGCATTTATGGCGTGCCAAAGCGCGGGCGCCATTGACAGGGAAGCCCTCGTCGAGCGCAACAATCCCCACATCACAGCCATTGACACCCTGGCGTCGCTCTCCGTGGGCAACGGCGAGTTTGCAGTGACGGTCGACGTGACAGGACTCCAGTCATTCCCCGAACTCTACAGCAACGGTGTCCCCCTCGGCACCCAGAGCCAGTGGGCCTGGCACAGTTTCCCCAACCCTGAGAACCTCAGATTTGAAGAAACTCTCAAGGGCTATGACTTCGGGCGCGGCCGCATGGAGCCATACGCCACCCAGTTTAAGGAGAAGGGGCGCAACAACGATGCCGCCAACTGGTATCGCGTCAACCCCCACCGCCTCCACCTCGGCGCGCTCGGCTTCGCCGGTCTGGAGCCGTCGCAGATTTCCGACGTGGACCAGACGCTCGACATGTGGAAAGGCGAGATTCGCTCTGATTTCAAGGTCGACGACACGCCGGTAAGCGTCCGCACCTATGTCCATCCCGAGGTCGACATGGTCGCCGCCTCCATCAAATCGGAGAAGCGTCTGCCCGTGTCGCTACGCCTCCCCTACCCGACAGGGGGACACTGCGACGACGCCTGCAACTGGGGCGCCGACTCGCTCCACATCACCGAAATCGTCTCGACCGACGCCGGCAGTGCCCTGCTGCGCCACAGCCTCGACTCGACGACATATTACATCAAGCTCGACTGGACCGGCGCGGAAGCCCCGGTGATGACGGGCCGCAACGTGGCCACAATCACCCCGACAGCCGACGAATGGACCGTCTCGGCCACCTTCCTCCCTGATCAGTCAGCTGCAGCGTCCAAGAGCGCGAGCTTCGCGGAGACACGCGACGCCTCGGCTGCCTACTGGAACAAGTTCTGGACCGAAGGGGGCGTCGTAGATTTCAGCCACTGCACCGACCCGCGCGCAGCCGAGCTGGAGCGCCGAGTGGTGCTCTCGCAATACCTCCTCGCCATCCAGTGTGCCGGCTCCACACCCCCGCAGGAGACAGGCCTGACCTACAATTCATGGTTCGGGAAGTTCCACATGGAGATGATCTGGTGGCACCAGGCCCAGTTTGCCCTCTACGGCCACGAAGACCTGCTCAACCGCACCCTCCCCTGGTATGAAAGCTCCGCCGGCGTTGCCCGCGACATAGCCGCGCGCCAGGGCTTCAAGGGACTGCGCTGGATGAAGATGACTGATCCCTCCGGCATCGAGGCCCCCTCGAAGGTAGGCTCCTTCCTGATATGGCAGCAACCCCACCTCATCTACCTCGCCGAGCTTCTCTACCGCGCCAATCCTGACTCCGCCCTCGTAGACCGCTACTTCGACCTCGTGCAGGGTACAGCCGAGTTCATGGCCGACTTCGCCGACAAGGACTCGATAGGGCGCTACACTCTCCGCGGCATCATCCCCGCCCAGGAGACACTACGCGCCGCCGAGACTGTCAATCCCCCCTTCGAGCTTGCCTACTGGCACTTCGGACTCAACACCGCCCAGAAGTGGCGTGAGCGCAAAGGACTCCCCCGCGTGGCCGAATGGGATGAAATTGTGGCCAATCTCTCACCCCTCGCCGCCAAGGACAGCCTCTATCTCGCCGCTGAGACAGCCCCCGAGACCTACAGTGACATCCGCCTTACCTCCGACCACATGGCCGTGCTCGCAGCCGTCGGCATCCTCCCCAATTCCCCCCTCGTCAAAGCCGACATCATGGACAACACCTTCGACTGGGTCTACGACAACTGGAACTGGGACAAGACCTGGGGTTGGGACTACCCCACCACGGCAATGAACGCCGTCCGCCTCGGCCACCCCGAGAAGGCTGTCAACGCTCTGCTCATGGACAAGCGCACCAACACCTACCTCCCCAACGGCCACAACTTCCAGGACCAGCGCCTGCGCTGCTATCTTCCCGGCAACGGCGGCCTGCTGACAGCCGTGGCGCTCATGTGTGCCGGCTGGGACGGCTGCGAGACCGAAAACCCCGGCTTCCCTAAGGACGGCACCTGGGATGTTCGCTGGGAAGGCATCAAACCTCTCCCCTAACCATCCCCACACAGCCTCATAAGCATTGATGAAGACAAGGATAATAAGCGCGCTGATTCTCGCGGCTACCCTACAGACGGCCGCGGGGGTTGAAGTGCGCCCGCAACACTACACGCCCGACGGCCTGTCGGCTGTCACCACCGACGGCAGCACCAAATTCAACCGCGCCCTCTACGGCGCCCACTCCGGCTTCCGCATGGAGTGTTCCGACATGCCCGAATTCGGCATCTACCTCCCCCACATGGGTGGCAACCTCCGCCTGACCCTTCCCGAAGGGAGCTGCACCGCCCGCTACACCCCGGGCCGCATGGACTACGAGCAGGGGGGCGTCAAGGTTGAAGCCCAGGTGATGCGCAGCGAGGACATGGCACTGTGGGCGGTGACAAACACCACCAATAAAACCGTCGAAATACCCGTGCGCTTCGGAGGCGTGGCCGACAAGAAATTCTCCCGCGAGGGAGACCTCGGTGTCGACGACCCTACCTGCTTCGACCTCAAGCCCGAATACTGCGCCGGCAACAAGTATGAGCTTAAAGGCGAACTCGTGCGCGTCGAATATGGCAGGAAGGAGCGCCGCCATCTCAACCTGATTATCCCCGCCGACACTAAAAGAATCACCAACCTTCCCTCCTACGAGGGCACTATCACCTTGAAGCCGGGCAAGACGGCCTACATTGCCCTCATCCCCACTGAAGAAGTCCCCGCGGGGCTGTCGCTGCGCAAGGCTATGGCCCGCGCCGAGAAAGAGCGCGGGGAACTGGCATCGACCGTCAGCTTTGATACCCCCGACGCCTGGCTCAACCCGCTCGGAGGAGCGCTCGCAGTCGCCGCCGACGGCATCTGGAGCGGCAAAGCGTGGCTCCACGGCTCGATAGGCTGGCGCACACCCCACCTCGGCTGGCGCGGAGCCTACACCGGAGACGCCATAGGACGCCACGACCGTGCGCTGACCCACTTCCTGACCTATGCCGACAACCAGGTCACCGACCGGCCGGCTGTCTACTCCCACCCCCGCCAGGATTCGACCCTCAACCTTGCCCGCGCCGAGAAGAAATGGGGCACGCCGATGTACAGCAACGGCTACATCTGCCGCCGCCCCGGAAAGAAGAACGAGATGTCGCACTATGACATGAACCTTGTCTATGTCGACGCCATGCTGCGCCACTTCCGCCACACGGGCGACACTGCCGCCATGCGCCGCCTCTTCCCGGTCATAAAGCGCCACCTCGCATGGGAAAAACTCAACTTCGACCCCGACGGCGACCACCTCTATGACGCCTACTGCTGCATCTGGGCGAGTGACGCCCTCTATTACAGCGGCGGGGCCGTCACCCACTCCTCGGCCTACAATCTCTTTGCCAACCGCCTGACCGCACAGGTGGCCGAAGCCATAGGGGAAGACCCGGCCCCCTACCTGCGCGAGGCCGAAGGGATAGCGGCAGCCATCGACAGCACCCTGTGGATTGACGGGCGCGGCCACTGGGCGGAATACCGCGACGCCGGCGGTCACCGACGCCTCCACCCCGCGGCAGCCCTCTGGACCATCTACCACGCCATTGACTCGGAAATCGCCGACGCGTTCAAGGCATACGCCGCCACCTGCTACGTCGACAGCGCCATTCCCCGCATCCCGGTGGTAGGCAAGGGGGTGGAGGAGGGACTGTTCACACTGTCGACCACCAACTGGAAGCCCTATTCATGGAGCATCAACAATGTTGCGATAGCCGAGGTTATGCACACCGCCCTCGCCTACTGGCAGGCGGGGCGTGCCGACGAGGCCTACGCACTGATGAAGAGCGTAGCGACCGACAATATGTATCTCGGTGCCTCACCGCTCAACTTCGGACAGATCAGCCACTACGACGGCGCCCGCGGGGAGTGTTACCGCGACTTCGCCGACCCTATCGGAGTCTGGAGCCGCGCCCTGATGGAGGGACTGTTCGGCATCCGCCCCGACATGCTATCCGGCAAGCCGACAGTGAGGCTCATCCCCGGCTTCCCTTCCGGCTGGAATGAGGCGTCTGTCTCCCTCCCCGACATCGCCTACACTTTCAGGAGCGACGGCAAGCGCATCAGCTATAAAATCTCCAACCGCTATCCCACGAAGCCCACTGTCGAGCTCACAATCCCTGCTCGCAGAGTGGAGAGAGTGACCGTCAACGGCAAAGAGGCCTCATGGCGCCCGGCTGAGAACTCTATCGGCACTCCGAGAGCCTGCATCAACATCCCCTACGCGCCCGAGACGGAAGTAGAGATAGTGCAGTCCGACGATTTCACCCCGCGTCCTACCGGGAGGACACGCACTGAAGGCCCTGTCAGTTTCCGCGAGATGACCGACGGCACCCTCACTTACTGGACGACGGAGCGCAAGCCTCTCCCACCCCTCACTCCCATTCCCGCCAACGGCTTCGACAACATACGCACCGAACTCTGCGAGACGGTGGACCTCGGAGGCGTTTACAACGCCTCCGTCACCGACATCTTCCGCAACGAATACCTCTCCCCCCGCCCCTCGGTGACCACCCTCCAGATTCCCAAGCAGGGCATCGGCGAGTGGTGCCACCCCAAGCTCACAGCCGACATCGACGACTCCGGCCTGCGCCGGCGCCTCGCCGACGAGGGGGGCGTACTAATGACCGAGCCGGGCATCCCCTTCCTACTTCCGGCGGAGGGGCGCAACATTCTCTTCACCTCCCTTTGGGACAACTATCCCAACAGCGCCACCGTCAGCCTCTCGGGGCGTGCCTCGCAACTCTACCTGCTCATGGCCGGCTCGACCAACCACATGCAGTGGGGCATCGAGAACGGCCTCCTGCGCGTCAGCTACGCCGACGGCAGCGAGAAAGTGACACCGCTTGTCAACCCCCACAACTGGGCGCCAGTCGAACTCGACTTCTATGACGACGATTATGCCTTCGCCCGCGCCAAGGGGGTGAAGCCGCTCTACCGCGTGCAGCTGAAGAACGGCCATGCGAGCCGCACCCTCGGCAAGGAGTTAGGGCTGAGAGGCGCCGCTGACAGATATATCGACGGGGGCGCGGGAATAATACTCGACATCCCCCTCGATCCCTCGCGCGAACTCTCGTCGCTCACGCTCGAGACCCTCTCGGGCGACGTAGTCATAGGAATTATGGGACTTACCCTCCAGCGTCCCCCTTCAAACCAACAAATACGTTAATAAAATGCAGATAAAGAGCAAAATTATAACTGCCGTCATCGTGCTCCTCGGCACAACTGAGGCTGCCGCATGGCAAACGGACGCCCAAAAATCGACCGACTGGTACCCTGTGACGGTTGAAAACCGTCCCTTCGTGCGCTGGTGGTGGCTCGGAAGCGCCGTCGACCGCGAGGGACTGACATACAACCTCGAAGAATTTGCCCGCCAGGGGCTCGGAGGGGTCGAAATCACCCCTATCTACGGCGTCAAGGGCAATGAGGCCAACGACATCCCCTATCTTTCACCCGAATGGATGGACATGCTCGGCCACTGCATCTCCGAGGGGGAGCGCCTCGGCTTGCAGATTGACATGAACAACGGCACCGGCTGGCCCTTCGGAGGCCCGGAGGTAGGGACGGAGCACGCCGCACGCAAGCGCGTGGTCGAAAAGTGGACCGTGAAGCCCGGAGAAAGGCTTTCGGCCAAGATTATCCCCTCCGACAAGAGGCAGCGCCCTGTGGCCACGCTGCAAAAAATCATAGCCGTCAACGGCGGCAAGCGTCTCGACATCACCGGGAAGCTGGGCCGCGACTCCGCCCTGGTATGGAAGGCTCCCAAGGCCAAGGAGGACTGGGAAGTCTATGCAATCTTCAGCGGACGCACCCGTCAGAAAGTGAAGCGCGCCGCTCCCGGAGGTGAAGGTTTCGTGGTCAACCACTACGACAGTGTGGCCGTCAACCACTACCTCGACCGCTTCGACCGCGCCTTTGAAAGCTCAGGCACTCCGCGCCCCGACTCCTTCTTCAACGACTCCTTCGAGGTCTACGGAGCCGACTGGAGCGACAACATCCTCGACGAATTCTATCGTGACCACGGCTACCGCCTCGAAATGTACATACCTGAATTTGTCGACGAAAAGCGACAGGATGAGCTGCGCTCGCGCATCGTCCGCGACTACCGCCACACCCTCGCCCGTATGCTGCGCGAGAACTTCACAGATGTCTGGCTCAGGCGCGCCCACGCCAAGGGCGCCCGCATACGCAACCAGAGCCACGGTTCACCGGCCAACATCATCGACCTCTATGCCGCCGTAGACATCCCAGAGTGCGAGTCATTCGGACAGACCGTCTTCTCGATTCCCGGACTCAGGCAGGACGGCCCGACGCGCCCGAGCGACGCCCACCCCTCGGTGCTGAAGTTCGCCTCCTCGGCTGCCCACGTCGCCGGCAAGCGACTCACCTCGGCCGAGACCCTGACATGGCTGACGGAACACTTCCGCACCACCCTCTCGCGCTGCAAGCCGGAACTTGACCAGATGTTCTGCTCAGGGGTCAACCATGTCTACTTCCACGGCGCCCCCTACTCGCCGAAGGGTGCGGAGTTTCCCGGCTGGATGTTCTACGCGTCAATCAATATGTCGCCCACCAACAGCATCTGGCGCGACGCCGACTCACTATTCCGCTACATAGGGCGCTGCCAGGCCTTCCTCTCCGCCGGCACCCCCGACAATGACTTCCTCCTCTACTTCCCTATCGAGGAGGTGTGGCAGCGCCAGGGGGGAAACCCATATCTAATGTTTGAAATCCACAAAATGGAACAGCGCATGCCCGACATCAAGCACGCCGTCACCGAAATAATTCGTGCAGGCTACGACTCCGACTATGTCTCCGACGCCCTCCTCGACAGCCTCAGCGTCGGCACCGACGGGTGCATCAAAGCAAAAGGCGGCGCGGCCTACGGGGCCCTTATCGTCCCCCCGGCGCGCTTCATGCAGCCCTCGACCCTGCGGCGGCTGACGGAGCTTGCCGCCTCGGGAGCCACTGTCATATTCGTGGGGACAGTGCCATCCGACGTCCCCGGACTCTCCAAGGTGGAGGAACGCCGCAAGGAGCTTTCGAAGCTCGTCTCCACCCTCCCCGCTGCCGGTGCGGAGGCTGCAGTCACCACCTACGGCAAGGGGCGCATCATCACCGCCCCCGACTTCGCCGAGGCCTTCCCGCTGACAGGGATAGAGCCTGAGAGCATGCGTAAGGACCACGGGCTGTCGCTCATCCGGCGCCGCAACGAGTGCGGGGGGAGCAACTATTTCGTCGCCCTCCTCAACGAGAACGCGGTCGACACCTGGGTACAGCTACCCAAGGAGGCAGCCGCAGTGGAAATCTTCGACCCCCTGAGCGGGAAGAAGGGGCTCGCGCAGTGTCACAGCTCGCGCACGGGCACAACCCAGTTCCGCCTACAGATGAAGCCGGGGCAGTCACTGCTGCTGAAGACCTTCGCTGAGCGCCCCGACTGTGCCGACTGGCGCTATGTCGACTCCGAGGGGACAGCGATAGTGCTTGACCGCGGCTGGAGCATCAGCTTCCCGCAGAGCGAACCGAAGATTGAAGGGACTTTCGAGACCGACACCCTGACGCAGTGGTGCGCACTCCCCGTCCCCGCGGCATCAGTCAACTTCGGTACCGGGCGCTACCGCACGGAGTTCACCCTCGACAACCCCGCGGAGGCTGATGACTGGCTCCTCGACCTCGGCGACGTCCGCGAGAGTGCCGACGTGAGAATCAACGGCATCCCTGCCGGCAAGGCATGGAGCGTACCCTTCACCCTCCGCGTCGGTCACCTGCTCCGCAAGGGCAACAATACGATAGAAATCGACGTCACCAACATCCAGGCCAACCGCATAGCCGACTTCGAGCGCCGCGGGGTCAACTGGCGCATCTTCAAGGACGCCAACATTGCCTCCGTGACCAACGCCAAGAAGTTCAGCTTCGCCGACTGGCCCGTGATTCCCGCCGGACTTTGCTCCGAGGTGCGCCTCATCCCCCTGAAGCTCTCAAAATGATATTTCTAACCACTGACTATAAGCTGAATATGAAAAAAATCCTGCTTTTTGCCCTCGTAGCGCTCCTCTGCCTCCCCGCTTTCGGCGCGGAGCAGCTCCCGCCGCGCAAATCGACCCTCGAGACACTCGTAAAGGTCAACAATCACTACCTCAAAAAGCATCCCGACCCACTGCTCGGCATCCCCTACTACTCGCGCAAGAAGGTCTACGAGGCCAATATTTGGACGCGCGCCGTCTACTTCGAAGGGCTCATGGCCCTCTACTCAATCTATCCCGACAACCGCTACTATGACTATGCCTACAAGTGGGGCGACGGCTTCAAATGGGGTATGCGACGCGATGACACCGCCACCCGCAACGCCGACAACTACTGCTGCGGGCAGACCTATGTAGACCTCTACCGCCTCACCCCGGAACCACAGATGCTCACCAAAACCAAGGCCTGCATGAACATGCTCGTCAACACTCCGCAGGTCGACGACTGGACATGGATTGACGCAATTCAGATGGGTATGCCTCTGCTGGCCAAGATGAGCGCCCTCACAGGTGACCAACGCTACAACGAGAAGGCATGGAAAATGTATGAGTGGTCGCGCAACACTCTCGCCGGCGGCCTCTTCAATGAGAAGGAGGGTCTGTGGTGGCGCGACAAGGACTTCGTGCCCCCCTATAAGGAGCCTAACGGCAAGAACTGCTACTGGTCGCGCGGCAACGGCTGGGTGGTAGCCGCCCTCGTCAGGGTTCTCGACGAGCTGCCCGCCGACGCCCCCCACCGCGAGCAATACATTGCCGACCTCAAGGCCATGTGTGAGGCAGCAGTGAAGTGCCAGCGCGAGGACGGTTTTTGGAACGTCAGCCTCCACGACGATAGCAACTTCGGCGGCAAGGAGCTGACCGGCACGGCTCTCTTCGTCTACGGCATGGCATGGGGCATCAACAACGGTATCCTCGACCGTGAGAAGTATCTCCCCGTGGTCACCAAGGCATGGAACGCGATGGTCAACGATGCAGTTCACCCCGACGGCTACCTTGGCTACGTCCAGGGGACAGGCAAGGAGCCGAAGGACGGCCAGCCCGTGGCCTACGATTCCAAACCCGACTTCGACGACTACGGCACCGGCTGCTTCCTCCTGGCCGGCTCGGAGGTTTATAAATTGTAAACAGCCTGTTGTATATTACCATTAATGGTGGATAGGAGTGTGGCGCACCGCGTCCATACGGACCCATTTTTCTATCCAGCACCATATAAATTATAAAAAATGCATAATTCACAAGCTAATTAATGTTATATTGATAGAAAATTCGTACTTTTGCGGACATTTTATCATTTTTTATATAACAGTTAGATGAACAATGATCAGATAAAGGTGATATTTGCCGAAGAAGAGCATGCCAAGTATGCGGAGCAGATTGTCACCCTCATCTATGAATCAGCCCTTCAGCGCGGAACCGGCATAGCCCGGCGCACACCCGAGTACATTGCCCAGAAGATCCGCGGGGGAAAGGCTGTCGTCGCTCTCTGTGATGACCGTCTCATCGGCTTCAGTTACATTGAGAGCTGGGAACATGGTGACTATGTGGCCACTTCAGGCCTAATCGTGGACCCGGAATTCCGACGATTGGGGTTGGCAGCGCGTATCAAGGCCAAGACCTTCGAGCTGGCACGCCTCCGCTTTCCCTTTGCCAAACTGTTCAGTATCACCACTTCCCTCCCGGTCATGAAGCTTAACTCCCAAATGGGCTATAAGCCGGTGACCTTTTCAGAACTGACTGACGACGAGGAATTTTGGGCAGGTTGCAAAGGTTGTGTTAACTACGACATCCTCCAGCGCAACAACCGACGTATGTGTCTGTGCACGGGCATGCTCTATGACCCCAAAGCCAAGCTTGAACGCCCTTCCAAGCGCGCCCCCTACATGATGTGGATCCAAAACCGGTTCAAGAAACTACTGCATCTTAAATAGTTTAAGGTGTAAGGTTTAAAGTTTAAGGTTTGGGGTTAAGGTTTAGGTTTAAAGACCCTAAGGACCTTAAGGACTTTAAAGACCTTAAAGACCCTATTAAGATTAAGGTTAAGATTAAGGTCAAGGTCAAATTCAAAAAATCAATTTTTCATTCAGACAACACCAGTTAGTACTAAAATAAAAATGGGTAACAACAAGAAAAAAGTGGTTCTCGCCTTCAGCGGCGGTCTCGACACCTCATTCGCAGCAAAATATCTCTCCGAGGACCTCGGATATGAAGTACACACAGCTATCGCCAACACCGGCGGCTTCAGCCCCGAAGAGCTGAAGACCATCGAGGAGAAGGCGCTCCGCCTCGGCGCGGCTTCCCACGCCGCCCTCGACGTCACCGGCGACTACTACGACAAGAGTATCAAATATATGATTGCCGGCAATGTGCTCCGCAACGGGACATATCCCATCTCCGTCTCCTCCGAGCGTATCTTCCAGGCAATCGCCATCATCGAATATGCCAAGAAAATCGGAGCCGACGCCGTGGCCCACGGCTCGACCGGCGCAGGCAACGACCAGGTGCGCTTCGACCTCACATTCCAGATTCTCGCACCCGAAATCGAGATTATCACCCCCACACGCGACATGACCCTCACACGCGAGTATGAAATCGACTATCTGAAGAAACACGGCATCGAAGCCGACTTCAAGAAGATGGAATACTCTATCAACAAGGGCCTCTGGGGCACCAGCATCGGCGGCAAGGAGACACTCCACTCGGAGCAGACCCTCCCCGAGAGCGCATATCCCAGCCAGGTGACCGAGAAGGGTGAGGAGCACATCACTATCGGCTTCGAGAAGGGGGAGATTGACAGCGTCAACGGCAAGAAGTATGCCAATAAAATCGACGCCATCCGCGAGGTGGAGCGCCTCGGCGCCCGCTACGGCATCGGCCGCGACATGCACATCGGCGACACTATCATCGGCATCAAGGGACGCGTAGGCTTCGAGGCCGCAGGCCCGATTCTCATCATCGCCGCCCACAAGATGCTCGAAAAGCACACCCTGACCAAGTGGCAGCAGTATTGGAAGGACCAGATCGGGACGTGGTACGGCATGTTCCTCCACGAATCGCAGTATCTCGAGCCGGTCATGCGCGACATGGAAGCCTTCCTCGAAAGCTCACAGGCCAACGTGACCGGCACGGTCGAAATCATCCTCCGTCCCTACTCCTACACCCTCGTGGGCGTCGACTCACCCTTCGACCTCATGAAGACCGACTTCGGCGAATATGGCGAGGTCAACAAGGCCTGGAGCGCCGACGACGTCAAGGGCTTCACCAAGATTCTCGGCAATCAGATGAAGATATTCCACAACGTGCAGAAGCGCAACGGCAAGGAATAAGGAGCGACGATGGTTAAAATAGGTATCATCGGAGGCGCCGGCTACACCGCCGGCGAGCTCCTCCGCCTCCTCATCAACCACCCCGAGGCGGAAATAGTGTTCGTCCACTCGTCGAGCAACGCCGGGCGCCCAGTCAGCGAGATTCATGAAGGACTGATCGGCGACACCGACCTGCGCTTTGCCGACAGCTACGACCTCGAGGCTGTCGACGTCCTCTTCCTCTGCCAGGGCCACGGCTTCAGCCGCAAGTTCTGGGAGGAAAACGAGATGCCCGAGGGCCTGAAAATCGTAGACCTCGCCCAGGACTACCGCGACGAGAGCTGCGGCTATGTCTACGGCCTCCCCGAGGCCAAGCGCGAGGCTATCCGCAAGGCTACCAAGGTGGCCAACCCCGGATGCTTCGCTACCGCTATCCAGCTCGCACTCCTCCCCCTCGCGGCTGCCGGGAAGCTCACGGGGGAGGTGCACGTCACCGGCATCACCGGCTCGACAGGAGCGGGCGTGAAGCCAGGTGCAACGACCCATTTCAGCTGGCGCAACGACAACCTCTCGGTCTACAAGGCCTTCGAACACCAGCACCTCGCCGAAATCCGGCAGACGCTCGGCCAGTTGCAGCCAGGATTCGATGCGGAAATCAGCTTCATCCCCGTGCGCGGCGACTTCCCGCGCGGCATATTTGCCATGAGCTATATCGACACCGACCTCACGATAGAGGAAGCCGTGAAGCTCTACAAGGATTTCTATGCCGACGCTCCCTTCACCCATGTCTCCGACCGTCCGCTCGACCTCAAGCAGGTGGTCAACACCAACAAGGCCATCATATCGCTCGAGAAGCACGGCTCAAAGCTCCTCATCCTATCAGCCATCGACAACCTGCTCAAAGGCGCCTCCGGCCAGGCCGTCCAGAACTTCAACCTCATCTGCGGCCTCCCCGAGCAGACAGGCCTCAGGCTGAAGCCTTCGGCGTTTTAATAAATTGGTTTAAGGTTTAGGTTTAAGGTTTAGATAATTGAACGGTTGGAATTGCCAACTTCCACATTACCCTTCACCCATAAACTATTATCTAAACCTTAAACCTAAACCTTAAACCCAAACTTTCCCCATCCCAATGACCCTCTTCGACGTTTATTCACTATATGACATCGAGCCGGTGCGCGGACTCGGCAACCATGTGTATACTGCCGACGGCACCGAGTATCTCGACCTCTACGGGGGGCACGCCGTAATCTCTATCGGCCATGCCCACCACACCTATGTCACGGCTATAGCCGAGCAGGTGTCAAAACTCGGATTCTACTCCAACTCTGTCCGCAACTCGCTCCAGCAGCAGCTCGCCGACCGCCTCGGCCGTGCCTCCGGCTACAATGACTATGCCCTCTTCCTGTGCAACTCGGGTGCCGAGGCCAACGAGAACGCCATGAAGCTGGCCTCGTTCCACACCGGCAAGAGCAAAATCCTCAGCTTCGACCGCTCATTCCACGGTCGCACCTCGGGCGCGGTAGCCGCTACCGACAATCCCAAAATCCAGTCCCCCTTCAACGCCACTGACCATGTGGAGTTCGCCCCCCTCAACGACATCGAGGCCGTTGAAGCCAAACTCTCCACAGGAGAGTTTGCAGCAGTCATCATCGAGGGCATCCAGGGAGTGGCCGGCATCCGTATGGTCGACGACGACTTCCTCCACAAGCTCCGCGAGCTGTGCACGAAACACGGCGTCCTCCTCATCCTTGACGAAATCCAGTCGGGCTACGGTCGCACGGGCCGCTTCTTCGCCCACCAGTATGCCGGCATCCGCCCCGACATCATCACCTGCGCCAAGGGCATAGCCAACGGCTTCCCGATGGGTGCCGTACTCATCTCACCTAAAATCAAGCCTGTCAAGGGTATGCTCGGCACCACCTTCGGAGGCAGCCACCTCGCCTGCGCGGCGGCAATAGCCGTGCTCGACGTCATGGAGACAGAGCAGATGGTGTCCAACGCAGCCGCTGTCGGAGACTATCTCCTCGAACAGCTTCACGACATCGCCGCCACCCACCCCGAAGTGGTCGAGGTCAGAGGCCGCGGACTCATGATAGGCATCGAAATCAAAGGCTCCGCGCCCGAAATCCGCAAGCGCCTGCTATTCGACAAGCACATCTTCACAGGTGGTGCCGGCGAGCACACCGTGCGCCTCCTTCCCCCGCTCTCCCTCCCCCGCTCCCACGCACAGCGTTTCATCGAAGCTTTCAAGGAAGTGCTTGGCTGAAAAAATATATGGCTGATAGGAGTAATAGGAGCAATAAGTCCGATAGGACTTGCAGCTCCCACCTATTCGCCCTATTACTCCTATTAGCCCTATCCCACCCTATAACCCCAACAAAAATGCGCAATTTCACCAACGTACACGATATCGGCCCGCTTGACCTTGCTGTCAAGGAGGCCCTCGAGGTCAAAGCTGACCGCTTTGCCTACTCACATCTCGGCAAAAACCGCACGCTGATGATGATTTTCTTCAACTCCAGCCTGCGCACCCGCCTCAGCACACAGAAGGCCGCCATGAACTTAGGTATGAACGTCATCGTCCTCGACGTCAACCAGGGCGCCTGGAAGCTCGAGACCGAGCGCGGCGTCATCATGGACGGCGACAAGGCCGAACACCTCCTGGAGGCAATCCCCGTCATGGGCTGCTACTGCGACGTCATCGGAGTCCGCTCCTTCGCCGGTCTGAAGGACAAGGCCGAGGACTATGAGGAGCGCGTCATCAACCAGTTTATCAAATACTCCGGCCGCCCCGTGTTCAGCATGGAGGCCGCCACCCGCCACCCGCTCCAGAGTTTCGCCGACCTCATCACTATCGAGGAATACAAGACCAAGGCGCGCCCGAAAGTGGTCATGACCTGGGCACCCCACCCCCGCGCGCTCCCGCAGGCCGTCCCCAACTCCTTTGCCGAGTGGATGAATGCCACTGACTATGACTTCGTCATCACCCATCCCCACGGCTACGAGCTGGCACCCGAGTTCGTAGGCAGGGCCCGCGTCGAATATGACCAGCGCAAGGCTCTCGAGGGCGCCGACTTCGTCTATGCCAAGAACTGGTCGGCCTATGCAGACCCCGACTACGGCAAGGTGCTCTCGACCGACCGAGAGTGGACAGTCGACAGTGAGAAGATGGCCCTGACAGACAATGCATTCTTCATGCACTGCCTCCCGGTGCGCCGCAACATGATTGTCACCGACGACGTCATCGAGTCAGAGCGCAGCATCGTCATCCCCGAGGCCGCCAACCGTGAGATTTCGGCACAGGTGGTGCTCAAACGCATACTCGAAAGCCTCTAATGTAGCCGAAATGGAGACAATCAAAGTCATAAAGATAGGAGGCAACGTAGTCGACAACCCCGAGGCTCTCACCCGCTTCATCAGCGACTTCGTCAGGATACCCGGAAAGAAAATCCTCATCCACGGCGGAGGCAAGGAAGCCACACGCATGAGCGCCAAGCTCGACATCCCAACGACCATGATCGAGGGGCGCCGCGTCACCACCCGCGAGACCCTCGACGTGGTGACTATGGTCTACGCCGGACTTGTCAACAAGCGCATCGTCTCGATGCTCCAGGCTGCCGGCTGCAACGCCATAGGTCTGACCGGGGCCGATGCCGACGCTATCCGCGCCACCCGCCGTCCCGCCAAGCCGGTTGACTACGGCTTCGTGGGCGACATTGCCCCCGAAGGGGTCAACTCGCAGCTGATAGCCTCCCTTCTCAAAGCCGGGCTCACCCCGGTCTACTGCGCCATCACCCACGACGGCGCCGGGACGCTGCTCAACTGCAATGCCGACACCATAGCCTCGTCGGTCGCTGTCGGCGCGGCGCGCATAGCCCCCGCGGAGCTGATATTCTGCTTCGAGCAGCCGGGTGTCATGAAGAACATCGAGCGCCCCGACTCGCTCATCCCCCTCATCACCCCCGACATCTATGCCGACCTGCGTGAGAGTGGCGTAGTCAACAAGGGTATGATTCCCAAAATCGACAATGCCTTCAAAGCGATTGACAACGGCGTCAGCTCTGTGACCATAAAGCACTCCGACGCACTGACTACCGACCGCGGCACCGTCATCCGCAAGTGAGGTCGGTTCATACAATAATACATAAGGAGCACCAATGTTTGACCCCGTCGAGCTACTGAAATCAATGATTGCTATCCCCTCCCGCTCACGCGAGGAGGAGGGGACGGCGACACTCATCTACGACACCCTGCTGCGCGCAGGTGCCGCCCCGCACCGCTTCCGTAACAATGTCTACGCCCTGGCGCCGACATTCGACCTCTCGCGGCCGACACTGATGCTCAACTCCCACCACGACACGGTGAAACCGGCGACCAGCTACACCCGTGACCCCTACTCGCCCACAGTCGAGGGGGACAGGCTCTACGGGCTCGGCAGCAACGACGCCGGAGCCTCCGTAGCCGCGCTCACGCAGGTCTTCCTCGAGCTGCGCGACGCCCCACTGCCCTATAATCTGCTCCTTGCCATAACAGCCGAGGAGGAAGTCGGCGGGGAGAACGGCATGCGTGCCTTCCTCCCCCACCTCGCCGAGGAGGGGATAAAGCCGGCGGCAGCCATTGTCGGGGAACCTACGGGGATGCGCGGCGCCATAGCAGAGAGAGGATTGGTGGTGCTCGACTGCGTGACCCCCGGAGTCACCGGCCATGCAGCCCGTGGCGAGGGTGTCAACGCTATCTACTGTGCCATTGCCGACATAGAGGCAGTCCGCTCCTTCAGATTCCCCACCGAATCCGAGGTGCTCGGCCCTGTAGGCATCAACATCACCCAGATTAACGCCGGCTGGCAGCACAATGCTATCCCCGACGAGTGCAAATGGGTGGTCGACATCCGAACCACCGACGCCTACAGCAACGAGGAGACAGTCAGGCTGCTCCGCGAAACCGTCAAGTACTCCACCCTGACCCCGCGCTCCACCCGAGTGCGCGCGTCAGTCATCTCCGAGGACCATCCCCTTGCCAAAGGTGTGAAGGCACTCGGGCGCGAACTGTTCGTCTCCCCGACCACCAGTGACATGTCGCTCATGTATGACTTCCCCTCGCTGAAAATCGGGCCGGGAGAGTCGTCGCGCAGCCATTCGGCCGACGAGTTTGTCCTTATAAGCGAGCTGCGCGAGGCCGTACCTGTCTATAAACAGTTAATTCAGGGGTTGTAGGGACGCGGCGTGCCGCGTATGCCAAAAATACATGTTAAAATTCACAAAAACAAGGATATAAATGAAACTATGGAGCAAGGGCTTCGAGCCTGACAAAATGATTGAGGAGTTCACCGTCGGCAATGACCGCGAGCTTGACCTGCGCCTCGCCCGCTACGACGTGCAAGGCTCTATGGCCCACATCAAGATGCTCGAGAGCATCGGTCTGCTGACCTCCGACGAACTCGAGAAGCTGCTCAAAGCCCTCGGAGAGATTGCCGAGGTAATAGAGCGGGGCGAATTCGTGATAGAGCCGGGAGTTGAGGATGTCCACTCGCAGGTGGAGTTCATGCTCACCGCCAAGCTCGGCGACATAGGCAAGAAAATCCACTCCGGGCGCTCGCGCAACGACCAGGTGCTCGTGGACCTCAAGCTCTTCATGCGCGACGAGCTCCGCTTCATGGCCCGCGCCGTCAAGCGCCTCTTCACGCGCCTGCAGCTCCTCAGCGAGGAATATAAGGATGTGCTCATGCCGGGCTACACCCACCTCCAGGTGGCCATGCCCTCCTCATTCGGCCTATGGTTCGGGGCCTATGCGGAGTCGCTCGTCGACGACATGCAGATGCTCCTCGCGGCCTACAACGTCGCCAACCAGAACCCGCTCGGATCCGCTGCCGGCTACGGTTCCTCCTTCCCCCTCGACCGCGAAATGACCACCCGCCTGCTCGGCTTCGAGACGCTCCACTACAACGTCGTGGCCGCACAGATGTCGCGCGGCAAGACAGAGCGCGCCGCCTCTATGGCTATCAGCGCCATAGCCTCCACGCTCGGCCACCTTGCGATGGACGTCTGCATGTGGATGTGTCAGAACTTCGGCTTCGTCTCCTTCCCCGACGAGCTGACCACCGGCTCCTCGATCATGCCCCACAAGAAGAACCCCGACGTCTTCGAAATAATGCGTGGCAAGTGCAACCGCCTCCAGGCCGTGCAGAACGAGATAGCCCTCCTCACCGCAAACCTCCCACTCGGCTACAACCGCGACCTCCAGCTGCTCAAAGACATCATCTTCCCGGCCACCACCGAGATGATCTCATGCCTCGACATGGCCGACTTCATGCTCCAGCACATCCGCGTGAAGCGCGACATTATCGAAGACACGCGCTATGACTACCTCTTCACCGTCGAGGAAGTCAACCGCCTCGTGCTCGCGGGGATGCCCTTCCGCGAGGCGTATAAAAAAGTAGGACTCGAGGTGCAGGACGGCACCTACAGCCCGGTACGCAGCGTGAGCCACACCCACGCCGGCTCTATCAACAATCTCTGCAACGCAGAAATAGCGATGAAATTCCAAAAAATATATGATAAAATCGACCCCGCAGAGGTATAATGTATTGAAAAAAACCTTACATTTGCGTCTGAAAAAACAATCTATCAATTCTAAACATACAACTCTATGTTAAGCAACAAAATCCAGGACGCCCTCAACGAGCAGATCAATGCCGAACTTTGGAGCGCCTATCTCTATCTCTCAATGGGACTCCACTTTGAAGCCGAGGGTATGCCCGGCATCGCCAACTGGTTCAAAATCCAATTTCAGGAGGAGCAGGCCCACGCCACCATCTTCATGAACTACATCAACCAGCGCGGAGGCCGCGTGGCGCTCAAAGCCATCGACGCCGTCCCGACCAGCTGGGAATCACCCCTCGCAGCCTTCAAGGACACTCTCGAGCATGAGAAGAAGGTGACCGCCCTCATCAACAACCTCTACGCCCTCGCAGAGGCAGAACATGACTACGCCACCCGCGACCGCCTCAACTGGTTTGTCAGCGAGCAGGTCGAGGAGGAGGACAACTGCCGCACGCTTATCGACAAGTTCACCCTCATCGGTGACAACGGCATGGGCCTCTACATGCTCGACCAGGAGCTCGGCAGCCGCGTCTACAACGCACCCGCAGCACTTGGCGAATAACCGACGCTGTGTGCAGCGTCCATGCAACCACGAATGACCAGGCTGAATGTCGCTCATGCGACAGTCCCGAAAAAATATCAGGGCCGCATCAATCTCAGATGCGGCCCTGCCTTTTGTAAGAAAGCTTAGGTTCTAAGTCAGTAGGCTTACAGTTTTTGTAATGCTCTTTTGAAAACAGTGTCTTTGATCTTCGCTTTTCCTACGCTTGTATCGGATACATCATTAGTAGAAAAATTGCAGCGATAGTCAGTATTTTTCTCATGTCGGTTTTGTAGTTAAGGATTATACCGCAAATTTAACATCCCTGCGTGAATTCTGCTATAGACAATCTATAGATTTCTGCAAAATACACCGCAATACACACATTATAAGCGGATAAAAGCATTATATTTGCACTATTAATTCTATAACCAATCTATATCTTCCTAACATCCGTCTATATTAATGAACGACATCAAGAGCGCCCTCTGCATCGCCCTGCTCCTGCTCATCAGCGCATGCAGCCATGACAAGGAGAGCGTGGAAACTCCGAAAGTTTCATATCACAAACAGGCGAGCGACCTGCGACGCGACGGCGCTCCCGCCGACGAATATATAGCCATGCAGCAGAAAGCCGTGCAGGAGCTTCGCGAGGGACGCAGCAAGGAAAACCCCGTGAGCGTGCTCTCGCAAATGGGCTATTTCTATATGCGTACGAGCGATTATGTGAAGGCTGCCGAGTATCTTCAGGAGGCTGCCGACATCAGCGCGGCCAACAAAGAGAAGGACGGCCACGGCGACGCCTTCCTCTTCGGCAACCTCGCCACCCTCTATCACCGATTCGGACTTTACGACAAGGCTATGGAGGCTAACATGAAAGCAATTGAAATCGCCAGGGAGACAAGGCCGACGCTACTATGCGACCTCTACAGGATGAGAGCGACGCTGTCGAAGGATATGCCGGCAGATTCAACATTCTACTATTTTCAGAAAGCAATCAACGTAACTGGCGAAATCGAGGAGGACCAGGATTATAAATCAAAACTCATCCACAGCGTGGTGTTGGACCGTGCATGCCATATAATAGAGAAGCATGAACGCTATCCCGACTCTATAGACAGACAGATAGAGGTGGTAGAAAATCTGATAAAGAACAATAGAACCAAAGAATATATCACCACCGAGAAATTCATCCTCGGCTACGGCTATTGGCTGAAAGGACAAAAGGACAGGGGAATAGCGCTCATGGAGAAAGCCATGATGGAATATAAGGAACAGAAATGGACCGAGTCAGTCTACTGGGGGAGCGAGATACTCATGAAAATCTATGCGCAGGATAAGAATTATGAGCGCATGGCACAGCTCTATCCGAGATATAAGGAGATGGCCGACTCGGTGGCGGGAGCGGAGAAACTCAACGCCGCGATAGCCGCCGACATCCGCTACCGTGCCTCGACAAAGGAGAGGGAGAATCAGATGCTCGACCTGGAACTGACCGTGGCCCGGCAGAAATTCATAATAATGAGCGTCCTGACTCTGCTGGCTGTCGCCGCCGTGGCAGCCTCGATTATCTATGCCGTCAGGCGCAACCGCCTACACCGCCGCAAGCGACTCGAGCTCACACGCTACATCGAGGAGCTTCAGAACAGCCATCAAGAACTTAATTCGCGCATAGAGACACTCGTCGATGAAATCAATACCGAAAAGGTTGAAAATGCAGCCTCGCAGCTATCGCCTTCTCTATTAAAATCTGATGAAGAGGGAAAATTCAGAAGACTTTTCGAAACACTGTATCCTAACTTTATCCCCTCGCTCAAAGAGAAGAGCTCCAAACTGACCGCAAACGACGAAGTCTTGTGTATGCTCATCTATATGCGCCAGACCAACGAGGAGATAGCCAAATGCCTCGGCATCACGCGCATGAGCGTCAACACAGCCCGCTACCGCATCCGCACTCGCCTCGGACTGACGAAAGAAACCG
The DNA here is from genome assembly GCA_910586665.1 of uncultured Duncaniella sp. Classification (GTDB taxonomy): domain Bacteria; phylum Bacteroidota; class Bacteroidia; order Bacteroidales; family Muribaculaceae; genus Duncaniella. The sequence goes on along the minus strand of CAJUIX010000009.1, from coordinate 44,451 downwards.
ACCTCGACGAGTTTATATGCGCTATTAGGGGGGGGTAAATAACTATAACCCAGCGACTTAAACCCAGCGCAGAGGAGCACCGCCCGGAGTAAATCAGCCGTAGGCCGGCATGCGGCGCGGCACTTCTGGAATCCTGAAGCCGATGCGGGCCATGAGTATGCTCATCAGCGGCGTCATGATGTTGAAGATACAACAAGGCAGGTAGACGAGAGTGCTGACGCCGAGGACAGTCGACTGCGTGAGACCGCAGGAATTCCAGGGGACGAGGACGGAGGTGACGGAAATCGAATCCTCCATAGAGCGGCTGAGCAGCCGCGGCTCCAGACCGTTGCGCCGGTAGAGGGAACGATACATGTTGCCGGTGATTATAAGGGCGAGATACTGGTCGGCCGTGGCGCAGTTCATAGTCAGACCGCTGGCCACTGTAGCGCTGACAATCCCTGTGCGGCTGCGCAGGCGGCGGGTGAAGGAGTCGGTGAGCTTTGCGAGCATCCCGGTGCCGATCATAACCGAACCGAACACCATTGCGCTGAGGACAAGGAAGATTGTCGGGAGCATCCCGAGGATGCCGCCGGTGCCCACAAGCTCGTCGAGGGCATGATTGCCCGTGAGGAGCTTCGAGCCGCTCCACACTGCGTCGAGAGTGGCGCCGAAGCCCATAGAGAGCTGCGGCTGGAACACGAAGATGCCGACCACGCCGAGAAGGCCTGCCACGAAAAGAACTATCAGGGTGGGGATGCGCAGAGCTATCATAACCATAGTCAGCACGGGGACCGAGAGGGTCCAGGGTGAGAGGTTGAAGGTGGTCTCGAGAGCGTGGAGTATAGGGGTGGACTCAGGGGAGGTCTCGAGCGGGGTGTAGACGCCGACTAAGAAATAGACGCCGAGGGCTATCAGCATGGCCGGGACGGTGGTGATGACGAGATAGCGTATGTGGGTGAAGAGGTCGACGCCGGCAGTCGAGGATGCGACCACGGTAGTGTCGCTCAGCGGTGACACTTTGTCGCCGAAATAGGCGCCCGAAATAATCGCTCCGGCAATCCAGGGATCACTATAGCCGAGTACCTGCCCTATGCCCATGAAGGCGACACCAATGGTGGCAATGGTGGTCCACGAGCTGCCAGTCATGACAGAAATCACCGAGCAGACCATGCAGGCAATCATAAGGAACAGCTTCGGCGACAGTATGTGGAGTCCGTAGGATATGAGTGTCGGCACCACGCCCGAGAGCATCCATGTGGTGGCCACTATGGCGATACATATCAATATGGGTATAGCCGGGAGAATCTGCATGGCACTGCGCCGGGTGCCGACAGCCAGGCCGCGGGGGGTGGCAACGCCTCCGATTCGTGCAAGCCCGTAGGCAATGGCAGCCGAGGACAGCAGAATCCAGGGACCAAGCTCGGAGACGGCATCGGCTCCGCGGAATACAATGACCAGGACGAGGGTCAGTATGAGAAATGAAAATGGAATCAGCGATATGGCAAGCGAGGGCAGGTTGCGCTCTCCGAAAATACTGTGCTTGTTCAATTATCTTGGAATTTATGGGGAGTTTACTATGTGGACATTTGCATTTCATGCCGACATCCGTCGGTTTTGCAGCACAAAATTACTAAAAATCGACTGTATACGGAAACAAGCCATTCAAAAAACACCCTAAAAGCATTAAATAGACGTTAAAGGATTAGTTATTAAGACTGACATTAGGAAAAACAATCGTCTGTAGGGACGCCGCGTGCGGCGTATGCCAAATGGAATTCACTAATACCTAAATGTATTCAATCCGGCATACGCCGCACGCAGCGTCCCTACAGACGGATATAATATCAGATTGCGTCGTCCTCGACGGTCTCAAGCTTGTCGGCATCCACCGGGGCGGGACTGTCGGCCGTGGCGGCCTCGAGCTTCCTCATAATAGAGAAGATGAAGGCAGCCGACACAAGGCAGATAGCCACAAGTATTCCCCACAGCAGCGCTGTCGGGATTTTACCCCAAAGGAGCATCGGAATGGACACGAGATAGTTGCCGACAGCCGTAGCCGCGAACCATCCGCCCATCATCGAGCCTTTAAGCTTCGGAGGAGCCACCTTGCTGACGAAGCTGATGCCCATCGGCGATAGGAGCAGCTCGGCAAAGGTCAGAAGGAGATAGGTAGATATAAGCCAGTTGGGCGACACCGAGGCACTCGTGCCGACAACCGACAGGGAGCCAACGAGCATCACAGTGTAGGCGACAGCGGCCATGAGCATGCCGTAGCCAATCTTGCGCGGGGCCGACGGCTCTGCCTTACGCTTGGCGAGCCAGCCGAAAATGGCGAGAGAGAAGGGTGTGAGGGCCACGACGTAGAAGGGATTGAACTGCTGGTACTGCTGCGGCTGTATGCCCGTGAGGGGAGCGGGGGTCGATTTATAAAAATAGACAAGCGCGCCGGCGACCGCAGCGAGAATCAGTATGGAAATGAGGCGGCTCGCAAGACCATCCGCCTGGAAGAAGTTGAAGAGGGCGTAGACACCGACGGCAATTGCTGTGAGCGCCCACACATTGAAGCCGATGCGGGTCCATCCGTCAGCCTCGGGAGAGGTGCAGCTCTTGGCAAACTCGGTGAGTGTCGCTCCGTTCTGGTGGAAGACCATCCAGAAGAAGATGACCACGGCGAAGACGAGAAGCAGGGCCACTACGCGCTGCTTTGTCTGTGAGGGAGATAGCTCGGGGCCGGCGGAGGCGGCAGTCTTCACTGCACCGGGAGCCTTCTTGTCGGTCAGGATGTGGGCGTAGGTGCGACGGCCGGCAAAGTAGATGATGAAGCTGACGATGAGTGAGACGCAGGCCACGGCAAAAGCATAGCTGTAGCCGGTGGAGAGGGTCGAGATATACTCTCCGGCAAAGGCGGCGAGGTCAGCTCCGGCATCCATACCGTTTTCAGAGGCGACGGCGATGAGTTCTGCGCCGTTTTCATCCCCGTCGAGGAAGCGGTTGCAGATTTCGGGGAGGGAAGCGACGTATGTGAGTCCCTTGGCCTTCAGAGCCATGTTGCACATCGCTGTCGCAGCCATAGGGGCGAACATGGAGCCGATGTTGATGGCCATGTAGAAGAGCGAGAAGGCGGCGTCGCGCTGGCCGCTGTAGCGAGGCTCGTTGTAGAGGTCTCCGACCATCACCTGGAGGTTGCCTTTGAAAAGTCCCGTCCCGCAGGAGATGAGGACGAGGGCCGCACAGAGGATGATGAGCGAGGAAGTGCTGCGGATGTCGGTCGGGACAGCCATGACAAGGTAGCCGACAAACATGACGGCGAGACCCGTCACCACGCATTTTGAAAAACTCCACTTGTCGGCTACCCAGCCGCCTACGAGGGGCATGAAGTAGACCAAAGCCAGGAATCCGGCATAAATCTGACCCGACACCGTGGAGTCAAGGCCGAATTTGGCTTGCAAGAAGAGCAGGAAGATTGCGAGCATCGTATAGTAGCCGAAGCGCTCCCCGGTGTTGGCAAGCGCAAGCACATAGAGACCCGAAGGTTGATTTTTAAACACAGTTTGCTGAAATTTTGGATTACAAATATTTGTTACTGTCAGGGTTATCCGTAGGGACGCTTTTCAAAGCGTCCGGGAACAGGCCTAAATCTATTGGCCATTGCGATTCCCGGACGCTTTGAAAAGCGTCCCTACAGTCAGGAATTCAGTTTATGCCTTGGTCACGCGCTCAAGCCACTTGACCATGCCGAACATGACACCCATCGAGATGAGACAGACGATGAGGAACACGCCCCAGCACTTCCAGAGAGGCCATGCGTTGTACATCAGCGGGCCAATCCAAAGCAGGAGGTTACCGAGGGCGGTAGCGCCGAGCCACAGACCCTGGCAGAGGCCCTGCATGTGGGCGGGAGCCACTTTTGATACGAATGAGAGGCCGAGAGGGGAGATGAAGAGCTCGGCTACAGTGAGGAAGAAGTAGAGCAGGATGAGCACCCAGGGACCGGCGAGCATACCGGCGGTGTCACTGACGGGGAGTGCGCGGAAGGCGGTAGCCGAGGGATAGTCCTCTACAGCCGAGAAGATGGCGAGGAAGAGGAAGGCGAGACCTGCGAGGCCCATACCGATAGCAATCTTCTTGGGGGTCGAAATCTCGATACCGCGGCGGCTTAGCATGGCAAATAGGGCCATGACCACGGGGGTGAGCACGATTACGAAGAAGGGATTGACAGCCTGCCAGATTTCGGGAGCGATTGAAGAGGTGTCGACGAAGTCACGGGCGAAGAGCGAGAGCGAGGTGCCGTTCTGGTGGAACGAGAACCAGAAGAAAATTACCACGCCGAGCACTGCGAAGAGGGCGAGCATGCGCTGCTTGATCTCCTTGGCCATAGCGCGGCGCTCCTCGTCGGAAATGGTGACTGACGAAGCCTTTGCCTTGGCAGATGGATTGGGAAGACCCTTCTTATAGATAAGGAATATGGCCAGCGAGATGACCATAGCGGCAACAGAGGCGATAAAAGAGTAGTGGACGCCGGTGTTGAACACTTCGAGGTACTGCGAGCAGAAGGCCTGGATGTCGCCTGCGGCGTTGCCGCCGGTGGCAGTGATGAGCGCATAGAGGTTGTCGATGTTCTCGGTCGACATATTGTCGGTCACGCTCAGGTATTCATGGCAGAGAGCGGGGAGTTTGGCATTGTAAGTGAGGTTGTGCACACCGAGCCACCAGCTGCGGAGCATCGGGGCCACAAAGGGGGCGATAAGACCGCCCACATTGATGAACACATAAAAAATCTGGAAGCCTGAGTCGCGCTTGGAGGCATACTGCGGGTTGTCATAGAGCTGGCCCACGATAGCCTGGAGATTACCCTTGAAAAGACCGTTGCCGAAGGCGATGAGGAAGAGGGCGAAGCAGGTCATCGGGAGGAGCCACGAGATGTTGTCGCTCGTCGAGAGGATTGGAATCGATAGGAGGACATAGCCGGCACACATGACGATGAGGCCGCTGATGATTGTGCCCTTGTAGTTACGGGTACGGTCGGCAATGACACCGCCCACGAGACTGAGCAGGTAGATGCCGGCATAGAAGAATGAGTAGATGAGGGTACTCGTCTCCTCGCTCAGTCCGAACTTCGAACAGAGGAAGAGCACCAGCACCGCGTTCATGATGTAGTAGCCGAAACGCTCTCCCATGTTGCTGAGAGCGGCAGGAATAAGGCCTTTGGGTTGGTCTTTAAACATAAGGATGAAGTTTTTTTGCGTTGGTTAGTATTTTCCTTGGTATTTTGGGTTATTATCTTTCAGTAATTGGCAGTGGGGTTTAAGCACTTGTGCAAAAATAGTGAAAAATATCATAATTTATGACATAGTTGACAAAAAATGCTGCCGCAAGCTCTCATTTTAGTAATTTTGCAGCCGTAAGAGAGGGAGTGTTTAAAAAAATCATTGTCCGGCACGCCCTCCCGCCACCCTCTGACCAACAATTTTATGTCTATAATGGAAAATGTTAATTTCGCCGTTGGCTTCGACAGCCCCCGGCTCGGCTACGGCAACGTGGTGCTGCAGAATCCCGACCTTGTGACCATCCCCCGCGGCGTCTGCGCCGTACTCGGCAGCAACGGCGCCGGAAAATCGACACTCGGCCTCGTCATGGAAAAGGGGCGCTACGCCTACGGCAACCGCCTGCGCTTCCCGAAAGCCGACATGAAGGTGAAGATGCTCGCCTTCACCGACATCCACGCTCTTACAGGCATCGAGGTGCAACGCTATGACCAGCGTCTCGAGTCGACGGTCAACGACCTCGTCCCGACCGTCGGCGAGATTCTTGGCGAGAAAGCCATGTCGCCCCTTTGGCGACAGCTTTGCGAGGCCTTCTCCCTCCATGACACCGAGAGCAAGAAAGTCAACTACCTCTCGAGCGGCGAGCTGCGCAAGCTGCTAATCATCAACGCGCTCCTATCGTCACCCGACCTGCTCATACTCGACAATCCCTACATAGGGCTCGACGCCGCATCGCGCTCGGAGCTGGACAACGCCATCCGTGGCATCTCGGCCTCCGGCACCGACATAGTCCTGCTGCTATGCGACGGCGCCGACATCCCCGACTACACCGGCTCGGTCATCCGCATCGAGGAGCGCCGCATCCTCCCACCTGTCTGCGACAAGGAGAGTATCAAAACCCTGCGCGAGAGCCACTATGGGAACGTCGCGCTCCCCGAAGAGGCCGACCTCCCCGCCCGTCGCGGCAGCACCGAGAGTTTCGAGATCGCCTTCGCCATCGAGGACGGCCACCTGCGCTACGGCAGCCGCAGCATACTTGAAAATCTCGACTGGAAGGTGAAGGCAGGGGAGCGCTGGGCGCTGACCGGGCCTAACGGTTCGGGAAAGTCGCTGCTGCTGAGCCTCGTGTGCGCCGACAACCCCCAGGCCTACGCCAACCGCATCACCCTCTTTGACCGCCGGCGCGGTTCGGGTGAAAGCATCTGGGAAATCAAGGACAGAATCGGCTACGTCTGCCCCGAGATGCAACTCTACTTCCGCTCGTCGCTCACGGTGGAGGAGATAGTAGTCGGAGGGATGAGGAACTCGCTCTCGCAATACCGCAAGGCAACCGCCGAGGAGCTTGAGGAGGCCCGCATCTGGCTGCGGCTGCTCGACATCAGCCATCTCGCCCCCCGCCGCTTCGATGAGCTGTCGTCAGGGGAGCAGCGCCTCGTGCTGCTCGCACGCACATTCATCAAGCAGGCGCCGCTGATGATACTCGACGAACCCCTCCACGGCCTCGACGCCGGGCGCAAGCAGAGGGTGCGCCGGCTCATAGACCTCCTGGTCAGCCGCAACAATAGCTCCCTCATCTTCGTCACCCACTACAGAGAGGAAATCCCCTCCAGCGTCACTCTGACCAAGACCCTCGTCAAACTGTAAGAAACCACCATAGATACATAAAAGAGCAAAAGGCTGTCATCACGACAGCCTTTTTGTTCTTTAACCTTAAATCTAATACCATGAAAACACAGTGCAAATATAGTAACTATGTCTTTAAAACCTCCGGGAGGGTGAAAAGTTCAAAGCAAAGTTACATTTAACATTTGTTAACCCTAATAGCTGAAAAAATGTTGTAATTTAGCGACACAATTCTCTAATTTACATAATTCCGGCATCTATAGCTCCCGCCCGATCCACACATGACAGGCTGCCGGAATGTCAAACCATCATCGTACACATTAAAAATCATGAGCACGCGCCTTTTAGTTATTGATGACGAAGAGTCAATCTGCGAAATCCTTAAATACAATCTTCAGAAAGAGGGTTATAGTGTTGACACCGCCTACAGTGCCGAGGAAGCCCTCGAGATGGACCTCTCGCCCTATGACCTTTTCATCGTCGACATAATGATGGAACGCCTGAGCGGTTTCGACTTTGCCAAGCGCCTCCGCAACTCTTCTGCGATGGAGGACGTGCCCATCATCTTCTGCTCCGCCCTCGACGGCGAGGACGACACTGTCATGGGGCTAAACATCGGCGCCGACGACTATATCACCAAGCCTTTCAAGATCAGCGAGGTCATAGCGAGGGTCAACGCCGTGTTGCGCCGCGCCCAAATGGCCCGCCGTGCCCGCGAGAGCGCGCCCGCCGCCGAAACCAACCTCGAACCCCAGATCAGCTACCAGGGACTGCGCATCGACCCCAACGACAAGGTGTGCTACCTCGACGACGAGAAAATCTCGCTCACCAAGACAGAGCTTGAAATCCTCGCCTTCTTCCTGCGTCACCGCAACCGCATCTACTCGCGCGAGGAAATCATCCGCCACGTCTGGGCCGACGACGTGGTGGTCACCAACCGCACCATCGACACCAACATCACCCGCCTGCGCAAAAAAATCGGGCGCTACGGCAACAATATAGAGACCCGCTTAGGCTTCGGCTATGGCTTCAAAGAGAAGGATTAACTATCACTGGCGACTGTTTCTTCCAATCGCGACCTCCCTCTGCATCGTATTCGGTTTTCTTATCTTTTACCAATACCAAAGGGAGGCCGACTATCGTGCCAAGGTGTTCAACGCAGAGCTTGACATGATCGACAGCCGTATTCTTGACGCATACCGTCAGGATATCAATCTGCGCTCGTTTCTGTCGTTCATCCAGCAGTTCTTCCAAGGCTCGATGTTCGAGGGTGTGCGCATCAGCGTGTATCGCGACGACCTCCTCTACTATTCACTCGGCGTCCCTATCCCGCTGGAGCTTGACGACGAAAGCTTCAAGCAGACCTCAACCGCCGTCGGCACCCTCGACGGGGTCGACGGAATCCGCATGATCGGACGCGATGAGGACAGCCAGCTATACTTCTTCTCGAAAGTCAAAAGCGAGGACGGATTGGTGACAGTATGCACCGCCATGCCATACAGCGCCAGCGTCCACGATGTCATAGACATAGACAGCACAGTCTGGATAGTCATCGTCCTATCGCTGATTGTCACACTCGTCGTGGCCTATCTGTCGACACGGGTGCTCTCGCGCAACATAGTGCTCCTGCGCGAGTTTGCCTATAATGCGGCAGCCGGCAACGAGGTGAAGAAAGAATACAACTTCCCCCGCAACGAACTCGGCGACATCTCACACGAGATTATCAAGTTCTACCACGAGCGCAACAAAGGCCTCGAAGCCATAAAGAAAGAACGAAAAATAGCCGTCCATGCCATTGAGGAAAAAATCAAAGTCACAAGGCAGATTACCAACAACATAAACCACGAGATCAAAACCCCCGTAGGCATCATCCACGGCTATCTTGAATCCATACTCAGCGATCCCGACATGGACGCCGAGACACGCACACGCTTCCTCGAAAGGATGCTATCCAATGTGGAGCGACTGACAGCCCTGCTAAACGACATCTCGACCATGACCCGGCTCGAAAACGGTGCAGATATGATAGCGGTGGACTGTGTGAACATGCACGACCTCATCTATCAGATTGACTACGACCTCCCGGCCAATAATCTCGCCGGCAGCATGGAATTCCACTTCGACATACCTCTCGACTGCAATATTTCCGGCAACTACAGCCTGCTGCAGGGTATGATATGCGGACTTATCAAGAACGCCGCACTCTACTCCGGCGGTACGGAAATCGGACTCGACCTTATCTCGGAGAACGAGCGCTTCTATGTGTTCCGATTCTACGACAACGGCAACGGCGTGGGCGAGGAGCACATCCCCCACCTCTTCGAGCGCTTCTACCGTGTAGACACCGGACGCTCCCGCAAAATGGGGGGCACGGGACTCGGCCTGCCGATTGTCAAGAGCACAATCGTATCCTTCGGCGGCACAATCTCAGTCCACAACCGCTCCAAAGGCGGCCTCGAATACATCTTCACCCTCCTCAAGTGGGGGAAGGAGTAATTTTTGGTTTAAGGTTTGGGTTTAAGGTTTAGATAATAGCATAGAGGGGAGAGTATAGGCCTGAGGTAGGCTTAGCCAAGTTTGGGTTAAATTAATAATTGAAGCTATCATCATGATTACTTCTAGCCAGACTATTATCTAAACCTTAAACCCAAACCTTAAACCATATCTTAGTCTCTCGCCGTATACTGCATCCACATTTTGTGATGGTTTTCGAGCCAGGGGTAGAGGTCGAAATGGTTGAGCACGGCCTGGAGCTGGCGGTCATAGCCACCGGCCTTGTTGACGGCATGGAGAGTCCTGTCAGTGTTCGACTTACGGTTTTTCACATCATCCCGGTCGGAATAAGCCTTGCGGACAAGCGTCCCTTTAAGCATGCTCATGGCCTTGAACCAAAAATCGTCCGTCGAAGGACACAGATCAAGAAATATTTTTTCGTCAAACACACGCTCATCCATGCAGTGTGGAGGATATAATATGCCGGTAGTGCCCTCCGGGAGGAGCTTGATACTCGGTTCCGAGCCGTTGGGAGCGAATTTCCAGTCAAGATATGACGATAGCAGGCGCGACCCCTTCGTCTCCATGATCCGGCACCGCGAAGCTATAATCTGGTCTGGAGTGCAGATATGCTCGTTAACGAGATTGGAAAGCATGTCGTAGTCATAGATAATATCATCATCGACCGTGACTATTGTAGCGTTTGGAAATTCCCGCAAAGTGGGGAGGAGCTTGGTATAGGGCCCTATGTCGCGAGTAAACCTGATTTCGAGTCCGCGGCGCTCGAGAAGCTTAAGAGAACCGGGAATTTTACCCTTACCCTCAAACTGGCGCCCGAGATTGAGAATGACCCTGTTAGGCTTCACTGTCTGCTCGAAAAGCGACTCAATCGTCACGGCCGTGCCGTGGATGCGGTCGCCGAAAGTCGACAGAGAGACTATCAGCTCCTCATTGCAACAGCGTGTGGCTGAAACGCCTGATTCCGAGCGGAATACTATATTCTGGCATAAGTCGGGCGAGCGGCTGAAATTATTAATCTCAAGGACCTGATGTTTCAGCTTCCAGTCAAGATAATCCCTGTCAGGATACGACAGGAACAGCTTCTTCAAACGTTTGAAAGGGTTCATTGCTCCGTGTTTTTATCAAGGTTAGTGACGAACAAAAAATAACATCGGCATGCATGGGGCAACTCGCACCCCACACCTTATTTTATATTGCTAAGCAGTTATAGGAAATAATTAGAAAGACTATAATATTTGACACTGTTTCCGATGATTATGCAAATTTATGAATATAATATCTGCAATAAAAATATTTTGCTGAATTTTTATTGACATTTTTCACCAAATTTTTATATCGGAATTTTTTTCACTGTTTTTTCGATTGGAAATTTAGATTATTTAAATGTTAATGCTTATCTTTGCAACAGAAACGGCTCCTGCCGTTTCAACTGCCGGCACAGAAATGTGTCTGCGAAAAGCTTAGGCCACAGGCTGTGATTATAACATATAACCAATGTAAATCTACCATTTTTTGTGACGACTTTGTGTTTCAGTTACTTTAACCCTAATTTTATTTTCTCCTCATCTCTCATCATTTTTTCAGGTACACCTCATTGAATTATCTTTATGGGATACTGGTCAATTAATTCTCTCATCACATTTTTCTTGTGCGCACTGCTTGCCGGTGTGCTGATTCCTCAAATTCTGCTCATCGCCTACAGGCGCAATCTCTTCGACGAGGTCAATGAGCGCAAAATCCACAAGGGACTCGTCCCACGTCTCGGAGGCATAGCCTTTGTCCCCGTGATCATGGTTTCAATCGCAGTAATCCTCGAGGCCAACCAGCGCCTCGGGTTCGAAGCTTTCTCCGACGCCCTTGCCGCACGTTACATGCCTCTGCTTTCGACATTCATCGCCCTCGAGCTCCTCTACCTTGTCGGCATTGCCGACGACCTGATAGGCGTCAAATACCGCGCCAAGTTCGTGGTGCAGCTTGTCTGTGCCGTGGTGCTGATAGGTGGCGGCGTATGGTTTTCCGACCTGGGCAACGTCCTCGCCATCCATGAAGTCTCCCCCTGGTTCGGCTATCCCTTCACGGTCGTGGTCCTCGTCTTTCTGATTAATGCCATCAATCTCATCGACGGAATCGACGGTCTCGCCTCCGGCCTCAGCTCTATCGCATGCTTCATCTACGGCTTCGCCTTCATCCTCCTCGAAGAATACGCCTTCGCCATAATCAGCTTCGCAACGCTCGGCGTCCTCGTGCCGTTCTTCTATTATAATGTGTTCGGCGACGTCAAAAAGCACTCCAAAATCTTCATGGGCGACACCGGCTCCCTGACGATAGGACTCATACTCGGTATGCTCGGAACCATGCTCTACACCCACTCCGACATCGACGGATTCAGCATCAATCCCGCCGTCGTAGCCTTCTCGCCACTTCTCGTGCCCTGCTTCGACGTCATCCGCGTCTACATGCTCCGCATCCGCCAGCACCGCTCACCATTCATGCCCGACAAAAGCCACATCCACCACAAGATTCTCGCGGCAGGCATGAAACCACGCATCGCCATGATTACAATCGTCAGTGTCTCGGCTGCATTTACAATCGCCAACTTCCTGCTGGCCCGCTTCCTGGGGGTCAACATCACCACCCTTGTGATTCTCGATATCATGGCATGGACTGCCGGCAACTACTGGCTGTCCTCAATAATCAAAAGACGCTCCGCAGAGACGGAATCCAAATGATTTGTCCGCCGGACAGTAAACAAATTGTGGTATGCCTGCATTTTATTTAAAATGCAGGCATACATATAATCACGTTAAGCAACAGAATTAATGATTGACCAGATACTCAACGAAGAAATAACCGAGCGCGCAGTCCTCGTGGGCCTCATAACAGAGCAGCAAAACGAGGCTAAGGCCAAAGAATATCTCGACGAGCTCGCCTTCCTGGCCGACACCGCCGGAGCCGAGACTGTCAGAACCTTCATGCAGCGACTTCCCTACCCCAACCCGCGCACCTTCGTCGGCAAAGGAAAGCTCGACGAAATCCGGGCCTTCATAGAGGACAACGATATAGGCATGGCGATTTTCGACGACGACCTCAGCTCAAAGCAGGTGCTCAACATCGAGCGCGAGCTGAAAGTCAAGATTCTCGACCGCACAAGCCTCATCCTCGACATATTTGCCAAACGCGCGCGCACGGCCAACGCCAAGACACAGGTCGAGCTCGCCCAGTACCAATATCTCCTCCCCCGCCTGACCCGAATGTGGACCCACCTCGAGCGCCAGCGCGGCGGCATCGGTATGCGCGGCCCGGGTGAGACGCAGATTGAGACCGACCGCCGTATAATCCTCAACCGCATAGCCCTGCTGAAAGAGCAGCTGCGCGACATCGACAAGCAGAAAGCCGTGCAGCGCAAGAACCGAGGCAAGCTCACGCGAGTGGCCCTCGTCGGCTACACCAATGCCGGCAAGTCAACCCTCATGAACGTGCTCAGCAAGAGCGATGTCTTTGCCGAGAACAAGCTCTTCGCCACACTCGACACCACCGTCCGCAAGGTAATCATCGACAACCTCCCCTTCCTCCTGACAGACACCGTCGGATTCATCCGCAAGCTCCCGACCCACCTGGTCGACTCCTTCAAATCGACCCTCGACGAGGTGCGCGAGGCCGACCTGCTCGTCCATGTGGTCGACATCTCCCACCCTAACTTCGAGGAGCAGATAGAGGTGGTCGACAAGACGCTGCGCGAGGTGTGCAACGGCGCTGACAAGCCCATGATAATGGTGTTCAACAAGATTGACGCCTTCACCTACACCCCCAAGGATGAGAACGACCTCACACCCGGCACCCGCGAGAACGTATCGCTCGAGGAACTGGAGCGCATGTGGATGAAGCGCCTCCCGCACGACTGTGTGTTCATCTCGGCCAAGAAAGGCACCAATATCGAGGAACTCAAACAGATGCTCTACGAGCGCGCTAAGGAGATACACCTCACACGCTTCCCCTACAACGACTTCCTCTTCCAGAAATACGACGAAGAGGAGCCGGCAGAGAGCTGAGTGGAGCATATATATTACAAATAACAATCAGGGTGTTGCATTGCAACACCCTGATTGTTCATAGATTGATGTATTTCTTCAGCTCGTCGACATATTCATAAAAGGCACTGCGCCCGGCGGGAGTGACCCGGCAGACCGTCCTGGTCTTCTTACCGACAAAGCCCTTCTCGATGGCGATGTAGCCGGCGGCGGAGAGCTTGTCAAGCTGCACACTGAGGTTGCCGGCGGTCGACTCGGTCTTCTCCCGGAGGTAAATGAAGTCCGCCTCCTCGACAGTCATCAGAATCGACATCACGGCCAGCCTCAACTGGGAGTGCAGCAGGGGATTCAGCTCTTTCATAGCGCACCTTTCTTATGTTTGCTATAAATTATGGCTGCAGGGACGATGAACATCAGTATGAAACATAGGATGTAGAGGGGGATAATCCACGTTATATACAGGGGAACAGAGCTTAACATCAGTCCGCCCACGACAAAGCCCGCAATCACCGAGAACACACCGCCGACCGTGTAAGACAGCTCGCGAATTATGACACCCTGCATCGCCGCACCGAGGCCGACGACTATGAAGGCATAGAGCAGCATCAGGTTCCATGCTTCGGGATGGCCGCAGAGCCAGAATATGATACAGACCACAGTCAGCAGCATGGACACATAGCCTACTATCCGCCATACGCCGTCGCTGAGCCTGTCGATATAGGTCTTGACCACACTTTCCTTCTTAATCTTCCCGGCGATTATGATGTTGAGCGGGATGCCGATTACAGGGATGGCAAACCAGAGCCAGTTATAGCCTGCATCGCCGGTCGTGGTGAGCAGTATGCCCACGACTGCGGCTGTGATGACAGACAGCGCTGTCCACATAATCGAGATGCTTAAATTTGGCATAGCCGTGCGCTGCTTGGAGGCGTCAATCATCTGCGATATGATTGCGATGCCTTCCTGAGGAGTAATTTTCTTGTCGTCCATAGAGAGTTGTTTTTGGAGAATGAGTAAAACGGTTTATTTTATAAACTATATTTTGAAAAATAAAAGAGCCGGCTCGCGCGACACCGCTCCAATCATCCTTCGACTGCAAATATAAAGCGGTTTATTTTATAAACCAAATATTTTTCAATTTTTTTCAACATTTTTTCATAGAGCCTGATCTTTTTCATGATTAGCATCTTCGATGCATGGCTCTATCCATACATTCCGTTTACCCCAGGCATCGCTACGGCCTGCGGCCTTCGCTAACCCTGGGATTCCTCCCGCATAGGCTCTCCGAGCCATAAACATTGAAGTGCACCCAAAAGTCGAACACAAAACCTTTGGGGTGCACTTCACATTTGCAGCGTCCCTACAATCATCATATTAATCATCACAGGCCGAGACTGCACGCTCCGAAGTAGCTGTAGCGTCTGTCGTCGGGATTTACGACAATCTTCTCAAGCACTATCTCAGGGTCAACCATGACAACGCTTAGCTTATGTTTGCCGGGGGCAACGTCAAACGAGAGCGGAAGCCAGCGGATGTTGTCAAACACCTCGTTGCGGCGCATGAGTTGCCGCCCGTCAACACAGCCGCTAAGCGACAGCCGGGAGGGGGCCGGGAGGGGCTTCAAAACCTTGCTGACAGCAAGATTCTCCTTGGTATACTCGCCAAATTCATCACGCATACCCTGACGGGCATCAATAACCCGAAGCGGCTGATCGTCAATCCTGACCCCGAGGCGCAATCCTCTTGCGGGGTCGACATCCTGCGTGGGGAGTATGCCCAAAGCCACACGTCCGTCCTTCGTCAGTGTCACATCATATTCAAGACAGGCTCCCGAAAGGTCTGTGGCAGATGGTGCCGTGACATCACTGCTACCCATGCACCCCTCTTCGCGGCCTAAGTCGGGAAGAAAAATCCATTCGGCATTTTTTCCGGCTATGTTGCGGGCATATTTATGGGCCGGAATCGAGTATTCCTCTGTCTCTGAAGCGGGGACGAGATTGTGGCCGACCTTGAAGCCGAGACTCATCGGATTGACATTCTTCTCGGGTATCGACCATTGGGTGTAGCCGATGTGGTTGTCCTGCATCATTCCGCTCCACTTGCCGTCGGACATCACATTATTATAATAATCGGAAAGCTGCACATCCTTCTTCATCAGTTCCTCGATTGCCAGTGAGTCGCCGAGGGTGGCACAGTTGTAAATCTTTGCCACACCTGCGCTTGCCACGGTCGGATAGTAGACGAGCTGATAGTAGGCGTCCTGAGCCTCCGCAGGAAGCTTGGTCTTTATGTATTCAGCCTTGTCGACCAGGCTGCTCCACAGGCTGTCCATCTTCTGCATCTCCTCGACATTGAAAATGCCCGGCACCTGCACCTCGGGCTTGCGGATGAGGTTATATTTGCTATATTTCGAGATAATATCGGCTATGTCCTTGGAATATTCCTTGCCAAAGGCACTCTCGGCGAAGCCTTCAAGGTAACGCATCTCGTCGCCGGGCTTGACCGACCCGGGATTCCAGGCATAGTTCATGATGAAATCTATCGGCACTTCCTTGGGTTTGAGGTCGCCTACATTGATAATCCATATACGGTCGAGGCCTGTCTGATAGGCGAGGTTGAGCTGCTCGCGCAGCTTGGGGATGGTCGTGGTGTTCACCCAGCGGTCGTTCCACGGTCCGCCGTTCATGTCGATATGGTAATACAGGCCGAGGCCACCCTTGCGCCCGCGCTCGGCCTCCTTGCCGGTTCGGCGTATGTAGCCCCAATTGTTGTCGCAGAAGAGGAGGGTCACGTCATCGGGCACATTGAAACCGGCATCGTAGTAGCGCTGTACCTCGGTAAATATGGCCCACAACTGGGGGACAGCGTCCTCACGTCCGTAAATATCCTTGATTATCGAGCGCTGCCCGGCAATGACGTCGGAGAGGGTCTTCATGTTCTCGGCGTCGTCCCCCTTGCCCATAGCCACGTCACCGTCGCCACGCATACCGACGGTGACGAGGTTGTCATAATCCCTGTTGCGCTCCATGCCCTCACGGAAGAAGCGCTCGATATTCTGACTGTTGACGCTGTAGTCCCAGGGACCTATCTCCTTTTTACGCTTCAGATACTCCCGATGAGAGCGCATCATTGGTTCGTGGTGCGAGGTACCCATGACAATGCCCATCCTGTCGGCCACAACGGGCGACAGAGAATCGTCCTCATTGAAGGCGGTCGCCCACATCGCTGGCCAGAAATAATTGGCCTTGAGTCTCAACAGGAGCTCGAATATGGTAGCATACATTTTGGAATTGACGCCACCGAAACGCTTGCTCGCCCACCCGCCGAATGAGGGCCATTCATCGTTGATGAAAATGCCACGGTATTTGACAGCCGGCTCCCCGTCGGTGTATGAGCCGGGGATTATGAACAACTCGTCATGCTTTGCGACAGGCACATCGGCCCACCAGTACCAGGGTGACACCCCTATCTGACGCGAGAGTTCATAGATGCCGTAGATAGTGCCCCGCTTGTCGCTGCCCATGATTACGAGCTTGTCGCCATCGGTGAAGATTTCATACTGCTCCCACTTGCCTTTCAGCCTGGCGGCAACATCCTTATATTTCTTCACAGCCTTGCTTTTGCCGCATGTACCGACTATCACCGGGGCATTTTCACGCCCGGTCACCACTTTGAGGTCATTACGGAGATTGCCGACAGCAATCTTTACGCCCTCCCAGTCGGCGGGGTCATAGACGACGGTATCCTGCCGCCCTGACAATTTCAGATACGAGGCATCATTAGAAAAAGACACAAACTTCCCGGCGGCATACCCTGTCACTGACAATATCCCGACCATACACAGCAAAATTATTCGTTTCATATAAGAAGGTTATAGGTTGATAACGTGATTTTAATATTATTCATCACAACAATATGTCATATCTATTACATTCCAATCACCACATATCTTTCACAAATATAGCGAATTTTAAGTTATAAATCAACCTAATAGAGGCTTTTTCATATAAAAAAAGGGCTGTTTTTGCAACAGCCCCAAGGGAGTAATATCCTAAACGTTGTCTCAGCCGTTGAGGGCGGAGATTGTCTGACGGATTGTTTCGATTTTTGAGGTGGCGTCGGAGAGTTTCTTGCGCTCGGCCTCGACGACGGCGGCAGGTGCATTGTTGACAAAGCGCTCGTTGGAAAGCTTCTTCTCAACCGACGCACGGAAGCCGGTCAGATAGTCGAGCTCCTTGTTGAGTTTGGCAAGCTCGGCCTCGACGTCCATGCTGTCAAGCAGCGGGATGTTGAACTCCGTCGTGCCGACAAGGAAGGATGCTGCGGCGGGATCTTTCTCGGTCACCGTGGCCACGCCCGAAAGGTTGCCGAGCTTGGCGGCCACGGACTCCATCGGGATAGAGGCGCCGATGATGTTGAGCCGGAGAGCGTCGCGCGAAGGGATATTGCGCTGTGCACGCACGCCGCGCACGCCGTTGACAATCTCCTTGACAGTCTCCATTTCTGCGAGCACCTCGGCGTCGGGAGTGCAGGCCTGGGGCATGGAGGCATACATGATTGACTCACCCTCGCGGCGGTCGCCGATGTGCTGCCAAAGTTCCTCGGTGATGAAGGGCATGAAGGGGTGGAGCAGGCGGAGGAGCGAGTCGAAGAAGCGGATTGTGGCCTCGTAGCCGGCGCGGTCGATAGGCTTCTGATAGTCAGGCTTGACCATTTCGAGGTACCATGACGAGAACTCGTCGCGGAAGAGTCGGTAGGCGGTCATGAGCGCCTCCGAGATACGGAATTTCTCGAATGAGTCGTTGATTTCAGCGACTGCCTCGGAGAGTTTCGACTCGAACCACTCGACGGCCTTGCGGGAGCTTTCGGGCTGCTCGGCGTTGTCGTCGACCTCCCACCCCTTGACGAGACGGAAGGCGTTCCAAATCTTGTTGCAGAAGTTGCGGCCGTTCTCGCAGAGCTTCTTGTCAAAGAATATGTCGTTGCCGGCAGGAGCGGAGAGCATGATGCCCATGCGCACGCCGTCGGCGCCGTAGTCGGCTATCAGCTCGAGCGGGTCGGGGGAATTGCCGAGCTGCTTCGACATCTTGCGGCCGATTTCGTCGCGGACGATGCCGGTGAAATATACATTGTTGAAAGGCTGCTTACCCACAAACTCATAGCCGGCCATAATCATGCGTGCCACCCAGAAGAAGATGATGTCCGGGCCGGTCACGAGGTCGGAAGTCGGATAGTAATACTTGATTTCCTCGTTGTCAGGGTCAAGGATGCCGTTGAACAGCGATATCGGCCAAAGCCATGATGAGAACCATGTGTCGAGGCAGTCATCGTCCTGACGGAGATCGGCGGCTGTGAGCGACGAATCCTTCTCGCGGGCAAGTTCAAGAGCCTCCTCGGCAGTCTCGGCAACGACAAAGGTGCCGTCTGGGAGATACCATGCAGGCACGCGGTGGCCCCACCAGAGCTGACGCGAGATGCACCAGTCGCGGATGTCGGTGAGCCAGCGGTCGTAGGTGGTCTTGAACTTGTCAGGGACGAACTTGATGACGCCCTCGTCGACAGCCTTGAGCGCCGGCCCGGCAAGCGATTCCATTTTGAGGAACCACTGGTCGCTCAGACGCGGTTCGGTGGCAGTGTCGGGGTTGCGCTCTGAGTAGCCCACCTTGTTTTCATACTCCTCGATTTTCTCGATGAGTCCTGCCTCGGCGAGGTCCTTGGCAATCTGCTCGCGCACGGCGAAGCGGTCCATGCCGACATACATCCCGGCAGCCTCGCTGACAGTGGCGTCATCGTTGAAGATGTCGATAGTCTCCAGACCGTGCTTCTCGCCGAGCATGTTATCATTCATATCGTGGGCCGGGGTCACCTTCAGACAGCCGGTGCCGAAGTCGATATCGACATAGTCGTCCTCGATTACGGGAATCTCGCGACCGACGAGGGGGACGATAACCTTCTTGCCACGAAGGTGCTGGTTCTTGGGGTCGGCAGGGTTGATACACATAGCCGTGTCGCCCATAATGGTTTCGGGGCGGGTGGTGGCCACTATGGCGTAGCCCTCCTCGCCGACGATTTTATAGCGGAGGTAGTAAAGCTTTGAGTGTTCCTCTTTGTAGACAACCTCTATGTCCGAAAGGGCGGTCTTGGCCTTGGGGTCCCAGTTGACCATACGCTTGCCGCGATAAATCAGGCCCTTGCGATACAGCTCGACGAAGACCTTGATGACGCTGCGCGAGCGGATGTCGTCCATCGTGAAGGCAGTACGCTCCCAGTCGCATGATGCGCCGAGCTTCTTGAGCTGCTCGAGGATGATGCCGCCATGCTTCTCCTTCCATTCCCAGGCGTGGCGCAGGAATTCCTCGCGGGTGAGGTCGCTCTTCTTGATACCCTCCTTGGCAAGCTTGCCTACGACCTTTGCCTCGGTAGCGATGGCCGCATGGTCGGTTCCGGGCACCCAGAGCGCATTTTTGCCCATGAGACGGGCGCGGCGGATGAGGATGTCCTGGATAGTGTTGTTGAGCATGTGGCCCATGTGGAGGATGCCGGTCACATTGGGCGGGGGAATCACTATGGTATAAGGCTCGCGGACGTCGGGTTCGGAGTGGAAAAGACGGTGCTGCATCCAGTAGGCATACCACTTGTCTTCCACCGCACGGGGATCATATTTAGTAGCTAATTCTTCCATAGGGGATGTGATAAGAAAGTGTTGTTTTCAGAATAATGGTGCAAAATTACAAAAAATCACCGAACCCGCTGAGAGTTAGTATGGATTTTTTGTAATTTTGCACTTTCCAAGCAGGAGAATCCCACTATTTTGCATAACATGTCAGATACTGATATACAATACCACACCTTGTCCAACGGCATGAGGGCCGTGGCTCGCCGGTCGGCGCTCCCTGTCGAGCACTGCGGCGTGGCTGTCGATGCCGGCAGCCGCGACGAGACGGAGGACCGTCACGGCCTCGCCCACTTCGTCGAACACACCATATTTAAAGGCACCGGCTCACACCGCGCGTCCTACGTCCGCGACCGCATGGAGCTTATCGGTGGCGAGCTTAACGCCTATACGACCAAGGAGGAGACGGTGGTCTACTCGACCTTCCCCGCCGGACACCTCACACGCGCCCTCGGGCTCCTCTCGGAGATGATTGGCGACGCGACTTTCCCCGATAACGAGCTTGTGAAGGAAAAACTCGTAGTCGGCGAGGAGATTGACACCTATCTTGACACTCCTTCCGACGCCGTATTTGATGATTTCGAGGAGCTTGCATATGCCGGCTCGTCGCTCGCCCACAATATCCTCGGCACACGCGAGTCGCTCGCCAGCTTCGACTCTGCAATATGCCGCCGCTGGCTGGAGGAACGCTTCACACCCGGACGCATGGTGCTTTTCTACTCCGGGCCTGTCGAGGCCGAGAAGGTGTTCACGCTTGCCGAGCGCTACTTCGGGCAGATATGCCGCCCCGACACACCCTTCGCCAGGAAAGTCCCGGAGATAATCCCCACCTTTGACCGCACAGACAGCTCGCGCGACTCTTTCCAGGCCCACACCGTGGTCGGCGCACGCATCCCCGGCCTGCTCGACCCGCGCCGCATAGAGATATCCCTCCTCGCCAACATCCTCGGCGGCCCGGGAATGAACTCGCTGCTCAACGTGGCGCTGCGCGAGCGCCACGGACTCGTCTACGCGACAGACGCATCCACATCGCTGATGAGCGACAACGGGCTGCTGACCATATATTTCGGCTGCGACCCGGACGATGTGAGGAAATGTATGAAAATAATCAACCGCGTGATAGGCCGTCTTGCCGAAAGCCCCCTTACAGAGCGCAAGATAGAGGCAGCCAAGCGGCAGTTTATAGGCCAGCTGACCGTCGGCTCGACCAATTCCGAACAGGTGGCCATATCTATGGGACGCAGCGTGCTCTATCGCGGCCGCTCCATGTCGCTTGCCGAGACCGTCGAGGCCATCCGCGCCGTCACCCCCGACGCCCTGCTCTCCGCAGCCTCAAGCCTCATCCCCGCCTCCCGCCTGACGCTGAGATAAATATATTCAAAACTAAGCAATAGGCACCGAGGCAAAAAACTTATGTTTATTTTCTTGTGTTTTAATAAAATAAACCCTACATTTGCGGAAAGCAAGAACAACTGAATCATGCGAAGGCCAAAAATAGTCGAAATGATTTCTAAAGCCATGAAGGACACGGCTCCTGACGCTGTGACAATACTTTATGGCTCAGAAGCCCGCGGAACAGCCCGTAAGGATTCCGATTTTGACATACTTGTCCTTCTGCCCGATAATAATAACAAGGGTTCTTTCGCAAGCCGCAAACTTGAAATATTTGACCGCCTCTATGAAATCGAATTGATGTGGGATGTTGTAATCTCCCCCCTCGTTCTACTTAAGAGCATGTGGGAAAAACGCCGCACCCCCTTCACCTGTAATGTAATTAATGACGGAATCGTGTTATGAAAGCTGTTTTAGACGACGAATCACGCAAAGCACTGATTGATTACCGCTTACAACGAGCAATCGAGACATTGGAAGAGGCAGACTACAATTCCAGGGGAAATTATTTCAACACCGCTGTCAATCGGTTATATTATGCGGCTTCAGCCTTAATGCTTGCTTACGGAATCGAGTGCTCGACACATGCCGGTATCAAAAGTATGCTTGCCCTAAACTTTATACGAAAAGGCCTGCTTGAACCGACGCATGGCAAAACATTTATGAGCCTATTCGAAAACAGACAATCAGGGGATTATGAAGATTTCGTATATTGCGATGCAGAACTATATAACCTCCTACGCCCTAAAACCGAGTATTTCATCAATTCATTAAAGGATTTGATTGCCGAGGTTAGCAATCCCCTCTAAAACTTGCCGGCGAAACCCATACATTCATCCGCTGCGCAAGCATATTTTTAGTTTATTTTTCAATTTTGAGAGATTTTCTTTATCTTTGTGATTGTAAAATCTCACAATAAACTGAAAAGATGAATTTTAAAAGACTTATTTTCGGACTAATGCTCTTTCTCGGCGTGAGTTTCGGAGCAAAGGCCGACACTGACACATATTTCCCCTATCCGCTAATCCCGGACTCTATCAACGTATTTCAAAACCGCTGCAACTATCTCGCACGCCACTTCTGGGACTTCTGCGACCTCAAGAAAGCCTTCTCCGTCAAGAGCAAGATGGCCAAGGAGTTCAACGTCTACATATCCGTGCTCCGCAACGCCCACCCCGACTCGGCAATAGCCTCCGTCAAGCGCCTCAATAAGGCCCTCGAGAGGCAGCCGGCCGACCAGCTCTTCTTCGCACAGTGTGCCGAGAACCTCCTCTATGGCGACACAGCCGAGGTATGGATTGACGAACTCTACCTCCCCTTCGCCGAAGCTGTGGCCGCCAACAAGAAAATCGACAAGGCATCCAAGGCCCGCTTCGCCCACCAGGCCGAAATCCTCCGCAAGTCACTCCCGAAGGGTCCGGCTCCATCCCTCCCCTACACCACCCGCGAGGGGGAGAAACGCAACCTTGACAATGACTCGGCGCAGGTGCTCGTGGTCTTCTTCAACGACCCTGACTGTGACGACTGCAACCTTGCCCGCATACGCCTCGACGCCGACGTATCCATGACCGACCTCATCAAGGAAGGTCGCGCCAAGATTGTCTCAATCTCCCTCACCGAGCCTGACGCCGCATGGAAAGAGGCCGTCGCGTCCTATCCCGCCACATGGACCGTGGGTGCCAACCCCGACGCAGACCTCGCCATCGACCTGCGCCCCGGGCCGCCGGACTTCTACATCCTCGACCGCAACCACAGGATACATTTCAAGCACCTGACCATCGACCAGGTGCTCGACGTGGCCCGCCAGCTGAAAAAACGCTGACCCACCCAGCCTCCGCAGACTCTCTCCGACACTTAGCATCAATTCAATAGAAAAATCCACATTCAAAATATGAGCTGGTACAACTCCGCACCCGTCAACTGCTTCGTCAAACTGTCGGGCTACGCATATTCAAACCTCGCAAGGCTCTTCATGCGCCTCTTCGTCGGCGTAATGCTCCTCCAATTCGGCATACGCCACCTTGTCAACTACAGCGAGCTGAGCACCTCATTCCCGACGGTGCTCAACATGTCGCCGGAGTGCTCGCTCATCATCATGATAGTCATCGAGCTGGTCTGCTCACTCTTCATCATGGTCGGATTCCTGACGCGCCTGAGCGCCATCCCGCCGATCTGCGCAATGATAGCCGCCGAGTACTATATCCTCCACGACATGGTGCCCTATCTGCCCGTCTACGGTCTTGACAGCACCGACCCCGGCTACCTGCCCATCATGTTTATCGGCATATACATCTATCTGCTCATCGCCGGAGCGGGAAAAATCTCGCTCGACTACTTCGTGTCGCTCTACATCATCACCCAAAAGGGCAAATATGAGGAAGAGGAGCTTGAGGACGTCTGACGTCTCGGAGCTCGCAAGCTATAAATAAAGACAGCATGAGAATCGCAGTACTAATATCGGGAGGTGTCGACAGCGCCGTGGCCGTCCGCCGTCTGCTCGACCAGGGACATGACCTACACCTCTTCTATATACGCATCGGACTCGACAACGGCGAGGGTGACTGCTCCGCCGAGGAGGACATAGAGATGTGTAGCTTCATCGCGCGGCGCTACGAACTCCCATTCGATGTCGTCTCGCTCCACCAGGAGTACTGGGACAACGTCATGGACTACGCTCTCCGCACCGTCCGAGAGGGACTTACCCCCAACCCCGACATCATGTGCAACAAGATGATCAAATTCGGGTTCTTCGAGGAGCGCTGGGGCCATGAGTTCGACAAGACAGCCACCGGACACTACGCCACAACCCATACGATTGACGGACTCGTCTATCTAGGCACCGGCGTGGACCGAGTCAAGGACCAGACCGACTTCCTCTGCCGCATCAGCTACAGGCAGCTCGAACACCTCATCTTCCCCGTCGGCGAGCTTCCCAAGGCACGCGTCAGGGAAATAGCCGTCGAGTCACAGCTCCCCAACGCCTTCCGCCGCGACAGCCAGGGCATCTGCTTCCTCGGCAAGATAAACTACAACGACTTCATCCGCCGTCACCTCGGCGAGCGACCCGGCCCTATAATCGAACTGGAGACCGGCCGCAAGCTCGGCGAGCACCGCGGCTTCTGGTTTCACACAATAGGGCAGCGCAAGGGGCTCGGACTCAGCGGAGGTCCCTGGTATGTCGTTAAGAAGAACGTCCACGACAACGTCATCTACGTCTCCCAGGGCTACGACACCGAGAAGCAATACGGACGCCTGCTCCACCTCGACGAGATGCACTGGATCACGCGCGATCCCTGGCCCGAGGCATGTGACGGCGTCGAGATTACCTTCAAGAACCGCCACTCACCCGACTTCCTCCCCGCCCGTCTGAGCCGCATCGGCGACGGCGGATATATAATCGACTCCGACATCCCCGTCCAGGGCATAGCACCGGGACAGTTCGGAGTCATATATGACAAAGAATCTAAATTATGTTACGGAAGCGGAATAATCACCGGCCGAAACGTTAGTAAGATGTAACCGCACTTACGCCCCAACATAGAATTTACCGAAAATCAATCCGATGACAGACAACGACGGAAGAATACGGCTCAAAGTGATGGGCCTTTCCTACAGCCAGATCCAAACGGGAGCCTACGCGATGATACTTGCACAGGTCGGCGGTCCGTTCCGCATACCAGTGGTCATCGGCGCTGCCGAGGCCCAGTCGATAGCGCTGAAGATGGAGAGCATCACGCCGCCCAGACCCATGACCCACGACATCTTTGTCAGCTTCGCCCATGCCTTCGGCGTCAAGCTGCTCGAAGTGTTCATCTATAAGTTCGAGGACGGAATCTTCTCATCGGAAATGACCTTCAGCGACGGCGAGCGCACTGTCACCATCGACTCCCGCACCAGCGACGCCATAGCCATAGCGATGCGTACCGGCGCACCAATCTTCACCACCCCCGAAATCCTCGAGGAGACAGGCTTCGAGATGGAAGTGAAGGAGGAGGGGGAGGCTGCCGACGACGGCACCGACGATGTCCCCGCAGAGGAGACAGCCCGCGAGCCAAAACTCGAGAACTACGCCGTCGAGGAGCTCCAGAGGACGCTCGACAAACTGATTGAGCGCGAGGAGTACGAGGAAGCCGCCCGCGTGGCCGAGATTCTCAAGCGCAAGCGCGGCGAGGCCGGGGCCTGAAACAAAAAACAGTCTTCTTATCTACTAAAACCGTATAAAAACTGACTTAAAATGGCAAAAACTCACACCTTGCAGGCAAAGCTGGCGCTGATGAACTTCCTTGAGTTCGGTGTCTGGGGAGCCTACCTTATCTCGCTCGGAAACTACCTCTTCCGCATAGGCCTTGAGACACAGATCGGATGGTTCTACACCGTACAGGGAATAGTGTCGCTCTTCATGCCCGCCATAATAGGCATCCTCGCCGACCGCTGGATCCAGGCGCAGAAGATGCTAAGCCTCTGCCACATACTCGCCGGTTGCTTCATGGCCGCAGCAGGTATATACTGTCTGACCTCCTCGCAAGTCGAGTTCGGACCGCTGTTCACCCTCTATACCCTCTCCGTGGCCTTCTTCATGCCGACCATCGGACTGGCCAACTCGGTGGCCTTCAACGCGCTCAGCCGCGCCGGGCTTGACACAATCAAGCACTTCCCACCTATACGCGTGTTCGGCACCATAGGCTTCATCTGCTCGATGCTCTTCGTCAACTTCACCCAGTTCCAGACCAACGCCTGGCAGCTCATCACCTCGGCCACGCTCAGCTTCGTGCTTGCAATCTATGCCCTGACGATGCCCGCGTGCCCGGTCAAGAAGGGGCAGAAGAAAAGCTCTATCTCCGAGACCTTCGGCCTCAACGCCTTCAAGCTCTTCAAGCAGAAGCGCATGGCGATTTTCTTCATATTCAGTATGCTCCTCGGCGTGTCGCTGCAAATCACCAATTCCTACGGCAACACCTTCATTACCTCCTTCGAGAACATAGCCGAGTTTGCCGACACCTGGGGCGCCCACAATGCCAACGCCCTCATCTCACTCTCGCAAGTCAGCGAGACCCTCTGCATACTCCTCATTCCCTTCTGCCTGAAACGCTTCGGCATCAAGGGCGTGATGCTCATATCAATGTTTGCCTGGGTGCTCCGCTTCGGATTCTTCGGCATCGGCGACACCGGCAGCGGACTCTGGCTCCTGATAGTCTCCTGCATCGTCTACGGTGTGGCCTTTGACTTCTTCAACGTATCGGGAGGTCTCTATGTCGACAAGGTGACCACGCCCGACATGCGCTCGAGCGCCCAGGGCCTCTTCATGATGATGACCAACGGCATCGGTGCCACCGTTGGCACCCTCTGCGCACAGGCAGTCGTCAACCACTATGTATTCTCTCAGACCACACCCGAGGCGCAGCACGCCGGCTGGGTTACATCATGGCTCATCTTCGCAGCCTACGCCCTGATTGTAGGCGTGCTCTTCATGCTCATCTTCCATGACGACAAGAAGGAGGCCGCCCCCTCGCCGCAGCTCGAAAGAGAGGTTATCGACAATGTCAATTCAGGCGCCGACGGCATGGTCAACGAATAATCCCGAACCCTATACACAACAGATACCCACAGGAAGTGATACAGTTTTTCGCGCCTGACATAGCAGAGACCTCCGAACTACCCGAAAGCGACTCGAAGCACGCCGTCAGAGTGCTCCGTATGCGTGAGGGTGACACTATCCAGGTCATAGACGGCAAAGGGCATGCCTACACATGCCGCCTGGTCGACGCACACCCCAAACATGCCGCCGTCGAGATTATCGGCTGCGAGGAGATGCCCCTCCCCTGGCGCCAGCAGCTCGCAGTGGCCGTCGCCCCGACAAAGCACCTCGACCGCATGGAGTGGCTCGTGGAGAAAATGACCGAGATAGGAGTCAACACCTTCATCCCACTGCTCTGCGAGCGCAGCGAGCGGCGGGAAATCAAGACCGAGCGCCTCGAGAAGATAGCCGTCTCGGCCATGAAGCAGTCACTGAAGGCCACTCTTCCGACAATCATGCCCATGACTCCGATAAAAGAGGTGGTCGGCATGATGCCGGAGGCCACTCGCATGGTGGCCTATTGCGACCCGGAGATTCCGCGCGTGGACTTTTCCGAAATCTACCGTCCGCAGACCGACACCCTTATCCTCATCGGCCCCGAAGGTGACTTCTCACCCTCCGAAATCCGACTCGCGCTCGATTCAGGCTTCCACCCGGCCACACTCGGCAACAACCGCCTGCGCACGGAGACCGCCGCGCTCTATGCCCTCACCGCCTGCCATGTCCTCGACTCAAAACTGTCGTGAACCGGCAGCAGGAACAGACCTATCACCCGTATAACCAAAACTAAATCTCTAATTCTCAGCGATGAATTTTTCAGAAATCGCCTCAGCGCCACAATTTTTCCTCCTCGCAGGACCCTGCGTCATCGAGGGTGAAAAAATGGCACTCGACATAGCCGAAAAGGTCATGGAGTCGACCTCAGCCCTCGGCATACCCTACATATTCAAAGGCTCCTACCGCAAGGCCAACCGCTCGCGCCTCGACTCCTTCACCGGCATCGGCGACCTCGAGGCCCTGCGCATACTCGCCAAGGTGCGCGAGACCTTCGGCATCCCCGTGGTTACCGACATCCACGCCGCCGAGGAAGCGGAAATGGCCGCCGAGTTTGTTGACGTGCTCCAGATTCCCGCCTTCCTCTGCCGTCAGACCGACCTACTCGTGGCTGCAGCCCGCACCGGGCGCGCGGTCAACATCAAGAAGGGGCAGTTCCTGTCGCCAGAAGCAATGAAATTCGCCCTTCAGAAAGTGCGCGACGCCGGCAATGACAATGTGGCCCTCACAGAGCGCGGCGTTACCTTCGGCTACCAGGACCTGGTGGTGGACTACCGCGGCATCCCGGAGATGCAGAAGTTCGGCGCGCCCGTGATCCTCGACGTCACCCACTCCCTCCAGCAGCCCAACCAGGCGGCGGGTGTTACCGGGGGGCGTCCCGACCTCATAGAGCCTATAGCCCGCGCCGGCGTGGCTGTCGGAGTCGACGGTCTATTCATGGAGACACATCCCGACCCCTCGCTGGCCAAGAGCGACGGAGCCAACATGCTCCCCCTCGGCAAGCTGCCGGAACTGCTGCGCCGCCTCGCAGCAATCCGCGAAACAGTCAACAAGTTTTGAGAGTGTAAAAAAAATTTACACTCCTGCATACAGAGTCGTTGGATACATCGTTTGTATTCAACGACTTATGTTATTTATGCGATTTTAACCCTTATCTTTGCATCAGAAAATGCAAATAATCAGTGACTATGAATATTCATTACATTATCCGCTCGATGCTTGCCCAAAAGGGCGCCAATACCATCAAGATTATATCGGTGGCGGTCGGACTGCTCGTGAGCACGCTCGTATTTACCCGCCTCGACTACAATTACAGCTTTGATACCTTCTTCCGCGACCCCGACAGGCTCTATCAGGTATGGATGGAGTATGAACTTAACGGCGAACATCTCGGCCCCTTTACTTCATGCGTAGGCAAAATCGGCGAAGGAGTAGAAGAAGCTTTCAGAGATGAAATCGATGGAGTGACAGTCATGTGTCGCTTCAGACTCCCGGACCTGTTCAATGGCAACGAGCGCATCGAATGTACGACGCTCGGAGTCGACTCAATGTTTTTCCGCACAATGGGAATAGAAGTTGTCAGCGGCAACCCCATGAAGGATATGACTGCTCCCAATGTCATTTATCTAAGCGAATCCACAGCCAAATCCGTTTTCGGCTCAGAGGATCCCGTCGGCAAGACCCTTACTCTCGACAGGGAAAGGACACTGACAGTGCGTGGCGTCTTTAAAGATCTCCCGTCAAATACGACAATCAGTCATTTTGATGCAGCCGTATCCTTCCCTACCATAATAGATATCGGCTACGGCAATCAAATCCATTGGAGCGGAGGCGACAGCTGGCCATGCTATTTCCGACTGCGTCACGATTCAGAAAGCTCGGTAAAGGAAATGGAACGTCGCCTCAACCAAATGTATCAGTCGCACGTCCCCGATACAGAAACTGACAGAAGCAACCTTCTTGCCCGCCCCATTAGGGACACCTATCTACAGGACGATTCGGTCAAGCGCATGAATCTCATCTTATGGATACTCGGTTCAGCCCTACTGCTCATGACCACTCTCAACTATGTCCTCATCACCATAGCCTCCCTCAGCCGGCGCGCCAAGTCGATAGGCGTCCATAAATGCTCGGGGGCCGGCGGGGCTATGATTATGGCGATGTTCCTGTGGGAGACGCTCATCATTCTCCTCTGCTCGGCGGCGCTCATGGCCGCCCTCCTCTTCATCTTCGAGCCGCTGATAAGCGATACCCTGTCAATCACGATTGGCGAGCTCTTCACCGCCGACCGCCTTTGGGTGCCCGCAGCCGTGCTGCTCTTCTTCCTTGTAGTCGGCGGCATACTGCCCGGACGTATCTTTGCCCGTATTCCCGTCACCCAGGTGTTCCGTCGCTTCACCGAGCGCAACAGTGCATGGAAGCGCACACTGCTCTTTGTCCAAATAACGGGGGTGTCATTTGTCAGTGGCCTCCTAATAGTGGTGTCTGTGCAATATCATGAGGTACTCAATCGCGATATGGGTTTCAACCTTAATCGTGTCGCTTACTTCCCTATTCACCGCGACCTCGACAAGGACGTTCTGAAAAGCACTGTGGCCAACCTTCCCTATATCGAAAAAATCGCAGCCTCCGCCAACAACCCCATCCACGGTTACAGTGGCCAAAATATCTGCGACGAGGCCGGCAATGTCCGCTTCAACACCCGCTTTGGCTGGATGGACGAGGGCTTTACCGACGTCATAGAGATACAGATTCTCGAAGGCCGCGAGCCGCAGAAGCCATTCGAACTCATGATTAATCAGGACTTTTCACGACGCATGGGCTGGGGTGACCACCCGGTCGGCCAACTTCTCATTGACAAAAATACATTCTCTGAACCTGCTACCATTGTCGGACTCATGAAGGATTTTGCAATCCAGGGGTTCACTAATGAACCACGCCCGCTGATGATAGTCGATATGGGTAGCTTCTCATCCACTGCATACGTCAAAGTCAGGGAGCCATTCAAACAAAACTGCCACCGGCTCGAAGAATTTCTCAAAGAGACCTACCCCACTTATAAATTACCTGTCAGCAGCATGGCCGATGACGCAAAAAATCTCTATACTGACGTGCTCCTATTCCGCAACTCCGCACTCATAGCTACCGTGGCCCTCATCTTCATCTCCCTTATGGGACTCATAGGCTTCGCGCGCGACGAGGTGCAGCGCCGCAGCAAGGAGATAGCCATCTGCAAGGTCAACGGCGCGGAGAGCATCGACATCATCAATATGATTACCGCCGACATCCTCCGCATAGCCCTCCCCGCCGTGATTCTCGGCACTGCCTGCGCCGCCTACGTCGGCCACATATGGCTCTCAAACTTCATAATCAGCGCCCCGCACGCCTGGCTATGGTATCTCCTCACAGCCATCGCCGTCCTCCTCATGGTCACATCCTGCGTGATAATCATAAGCCTGCGAGTGGCAGCCGACAACCCCGTCAACCACCTCAAATCAGAATAAACATTCCTCAACCCAAGCATCATGATAGAAGTAAAATCACTCAGCAAATATTTCCGCACGGACGAAATCGAGACCGTGGCGCTCAACGACGTCAGCCTTACGGTCAGCGACGGCGAGTTTCTTGCCATAATGGGCCCGAGTGGCTGCGGCAAGTCGACCCTGCTCAACATCCTCGGCCTCCTCGACAACCCCACGACCGGCTCCTACATCCTCGACGGCACCGAGACCGCCGCCATGAAGGAGCGCGAGCGCGGACGCCTCCGCAAGGGGCGGGTGGGCTTCGTGTTCCAAAGCTTTAACCTCATCGACGAAATCGACGTGGCCCACAACGTCGAGCTCCCCCTCACCTATCTCGGCCTCAGCCGTGCAGAGCGCCGCCGGCGGGTGGACGAAATGCTCGAGAAGGTGAAGATGAGCCACCGCAAGCACCACCTTCCCCAGCAGCTCTCCGGCGGACAGCAGCAGCGAGTGGCCATAGCCCGGGCGCTCGTCACCCGCCCCTCACTCATCCTCGCCGACGAGCCCACCGGCAACCTCGACTCCCACAACGGCAAGGAAATCATGGACCTCCTCGCACAGCTCAACCGCGAAGGCACGACAATCGTCATGGTCACACACTCCGATCGCGACGCGGCCTACGCCGGCCGCATCATCCACCTGTTCGACGGCTCCATAGTTGGCGAAATGCAGAAAAAGAACTAACTTTACAACCCTGAAGAGCCTAAGACCTTAAGACCTTAAATAAAGTCCTTAGAGTCCTTAGAGTCTTTAAGGTCCTTAAGGACCCCTCTAAACCATAAACCCAAACTATAAACCCTCAACCCCTCCTCTATACTTTAAACTCTCCACCCCTTAAACCCTAACCCCGCTCCCTTAAACCAAATCATGACCCTCCTCGTCATCGACGATAACCGCTCAGTCCTGGCAGCCGTGCGCCTCGTGGCCGAAATGAAATTCGACCGGGTCGTCACCACTACATCCCCCTCGCGCATCCCCTCGCTCCTGCGCGAGGAGATGCCCGACTGCGTCCTGCTCGACATGAACTTCGAATCGACTGTCAACAACGGCAACGAGGGTCTCTACTGGCTCAGCGAAATCCGGCGCATCGCCCCCGCCACCCCCGTGGTCCTCTTCACCGCCTACGCCGAAGTCCACCTCGCCGTCGAAGGCATCAAGGCAGGCGCCGCAGACTTCGTCATCAAGCCCTGGGACAACGCGCGCCTACTCCAAACCCTCCTACACGCCGCTGCGGGTGCCGAGACCTCCGGCTCACAGGCTACAGCCCCTGCTCCCGCCGACACCCTGCCTATGACCCTCGACGAGATGGAGCGCCGCATGATTGACCGCGCGCTCGCCGACAACGGCGGCATCCTCTCAGCCGCAGCCGAACAGCTCGGCATCACACGCCAGACCCTATACAACAAAATCAAACGCCACCGCCTCTGACCGACCGTCTGCTAATAGTCCTCGCGATAATCCTCATAATGCTCGCCGCATGGGGGATTTACGCCCTGCGCCGACACTCTACGCGCGTCGGCCGCCGTCTCACGCTCCTCCTCGAGGCACTCGACGCTGACGACACATCGCTGCGCTTCCCCACCACACCCGACAGCCGCATCAACGCAGCCCTCAACCGCATCGCCGACACCCTCTCGCGCCTCCGACGCGAGGCCCGCAGCCGCGACAGCTACTTCGAGAACATAATCGACGCCTCGGCCACAGGAGTAATCGTGGCTGACACCGAAGGTCACATCCTCCTCACCAACCCCGCGGCCCTGCGCCTCCTGCGCCGCCCTGCCCTCAATCTCGCCTCCTCCCTTCTCACGGAGTGGCCGCAGATTGCCGACCTTCTCATCAATCCCGAAGCTGGGCGGCAGCTCCGTACCGCCAACCTCTCGGTGCGCACGTCGGTCTTCGTCACCGCAGAAGGCGAGCGCCGTGTCATCCTCAGCCTCGACGACATATCATCGCAGCTCGAGGCAGCCACTGTCGACTCCTGGGCACAGATGAGCCGCGTCCTCACCCACGAAATCATGAACGGCATAGCCCCCGTCATCTCCATAAGCGACGCACTCACCGAGCGCTACGACGGCTCCGAGACCTACATCACCGACGGACTCGAAGCAATCAGCGAATCATCGCGCTCGCTGCGCAACTTCGTCGAGCGCTACAACCGCATCACCCGCCTCCCCCTGCCAGAGCCGACTGACTTCGACCCCGTCTCGCTTGTCGAGCAGACAGTATCCCTCGCCCGCACACTCCCGCGTGGCGCCGACGCGCTCATCACCATCAGCTGGCCGGCCGACAGAAGTCTACTTGTCCATGCCGACCGCGGACAGCTCCGGCAGGTCATCCTCAACCTACTCAAAAACGCCCTCGAAGCCTCCGCCACCCGCATAGACATCACCATCACCCCCCTTAAAGACACACCTTCCCACAACCCTAAAGACTCTAAAGCCCTTAAAAGCCCTAAGGACTCTGAAGCCTTTAAAGCCCTCACCCCGCTCTCAATCCTCATCCAAAACAATGGCGACCCTATCCCTGCCGACCGCACGGAGACTATCTTCACACCCTTCTTCACCACCCGTCCGGGCGGCTCAGGCATCGGCCTGAGCCTCAGCCGCCGCCTCATCCACCAGAACCACGGCACACTCCTCCTCACCGTCCCCTCACCCTGCCCGGCCTTCACAATCACAATTTAAGACCCTATCTAAACCGCACCTGATATTTTGCAAAAGAGAAGCCTCTGGATAAAAATCAGGGGCGCTCCGGCTGATGGCGGAACGCCCCTGAAAAATGTCTTTCTTCACGATTCGTAGACTACGGGGTTATTTGCCGAGGGCTTCCTTGACCTTGTCGGCACCTGCCTGGGCGGCTTCGGCTGTCTTGGTCTTGGCAGCGTCGATAGCGTTCTTGGTGGCGTCCTTGGCGTCGTTGACCTTGTCGCTGACGGCATCCTTGGCCTGCTCCACCTTGTCGCTCACAGCGGCCTTGGTGGAGTCGACAGCAGCCTTGGTGGCATCCTTGGCGGCCTGAATCGCGGAGTCGGCCTTAGCCTCGAGGCTCATACCGGTAAATGCGGCAGCTGCTGAGGGGTCCTTGGCCTGGACGGCGGGGGTCACCTCACTGAGGAAGCTTTCGGCAGCCTTGTCCTTACCCTCCTTCACAAGCTGTGCGGCATAGTCCTTGGCTTCCTGGACATAGACACGGAGGCTGTCGGGGTTGGTGCAGTTTTCAATTTTCGCTTTCAGGGCCTCGCCCTTGTCTTCGGCTTTCTTCTCGGCGCTGCATGATGCCATGCAGAACGCGCCTACGATTGCAATTGATAGAAATAGCTTTTTCATAATTATAAATAGTTCATTTCATTTTATAAAAAAGCTACGGAGGACAAAAAGTTCAGTCGCCACTGAAAATTTTTGGGCGCGGCGCCCGCGGTGACGGTGGTCACTGCGGGGCCACGGCTATGCGCTTGGTAAGGGTCGACGACTCGCCGCCGGAGGTGACGGTGGTGCGGTATAGATAGATGCCTCTGCCAACTCTCGAACCTGAGCGGTTGGTGAGATTCCAGGTCACGGGGGCTGAGGAGTACATGTCGGCCTTGCCGCGGGTCTCGGATTCCCAGATTGACTTGCCGGCGAGGTCATAAATCTCGATTTTGACGGTCAGCATGGCGTCGGGACGGTTGTGGCTGACATAGAAGTTGGCCTCGACGGTGGCAGGGTTGGCGTCGGAGTAGACATCGAAAATCTTGGGAGCGAGGTCAGGGTTGACAAAGAAGTCGACCGACGCGGAGGCCGAGTTGCCGCCGGTGTCCCAGACTTTGAGAGTGGCGCTGTGGTTGCCCGCCCCGAGTTCAGGGAGGGGGTAGAGGATCGTGCCGGCCGACGACCCGTCGGAGTCGGGGGTGAAGCGGGAGGAGACGTCGGTAAGGTTAAGGTCATCGTCAACGCGTATGCTCATCTGGTGACCGACACCGGCCACGGAGAGGTTGAGGGCCACGTCGTCGCTGACGCGGGCTATGAGCATCGGGCTGGCGTCGACAATGTCGGAGGACTTGAAAGATTCGTGGTTGAGGTAAATGTATTCGATGAGGGGGGGATTATTGTCGGGGGCGGCGTTCTCGTCGAGGCCGTAGACGTAGAGGTCGCGGCAGACCCCCGATGCCTCCTCGCCACTTTCGGAGGCGGCAAACATCGAGAGAGTGGCCGGGCGGTAGTTGTCGGCAATCTCAAGAGGCATGTTGATGACGGTCTCGAAGACACCGTCCGTCACCTGGGCGCGCCCTGTGTAGATGCGCTCGCCCTGCTCGTCGAAGGTGACCTGCTTACCCTCCTTGCCACGTCCGAAGGAGGTGAAGCTGCGCTCGGCGTCGTAGAGAGAGATGGAAATCCAGCCGTTGAACGACGAGATGCGCTGCCCGGAGGAATCGCAGACCTCCCCCTTGACTGTCGGGCGCGAGAGGGCGGCAAGAGTGGGCTGGGTCTCCTCGTTGACGGCGAGGCCGTCGACCGAGGTCAGGCGTATAGTATTCTCAGGGGTTGCGAGACGGAGGGCCGGGTCGCCGAAGAAGATGTAGCGGCGGATATTGCCTTTGTCAGAGCCGTAGGAAATACTGTTCTTGGCAAGTCGGAAGGCCTCGCCAACAGTGCGGAAAGAGCCGTCAGTGTCGCGGCGGAACACCTCGCGGCCAAAAGCTACGGCGAGAGGACCGTTGAGTGCTATATAGACGGGGCGGACAGCACAGATACCGCCGATGACACCCCCCTCGTCGGTCAGGAGGAGCGACTCCATGCCGGAAGTGGCGTTGCCGTCAAGCTGGCCGAAGGTACAGGTGGCGCCGTAGAAGAAGGTCGGGTTGCGGAGATAGAGGCTGTTGAGAAAGCCGGGGGTGAAGATGCCGTCGCCGGAGAGATTGTTGATGGCGCCGTGGCCGATGTAGGTCCATAGGATAACGCCGTCGTTGAGGAGGGTCGACACCTTCTTCTTTGCCTCCTCGGAGGTGCCGTTGCGCAGCTCGTAGGCGTCGATGTAGACCTTGTTGAAAGTGAAGTTACGCCCCGACTCAGTGAGGCGGATAAAGGTTTCGACGGAGTCAGTCTGGGTCATGTGGGCGCCGTAGTTGCCGTCGTCGGCAAACATCATTATCCTGTTGCGCCATTCGCTCTTGGGCGGGTTCTTGACGTATGCCTCGAAGCGGTCGACGTAGGTCTTGGCGGCGCTGACACTGCGTGCGGGGATGCGCCCGACGGCCACGGAGAGGACATTGTTCTCAGGGTTGAAGCCGGAATTGTCCTCGAGGGAGGCGAGGAGGTCGTCGGAGCAGTAGGAATAGCTTTCGTTGTGACACAGCTCGCTCTGCCAGATCGGAAGCGTCAGAGCAGCGCTTGACGACATGGCTGCTGTCAGACGGCGATGGTCATGGTGGGCGCCACCCATGAGAAGCACATATTTCAGACGCCCCGCAGAGCCTTCGGCGAGGCCGCGGTCA
Source organism: uncultured Duncaniella sp. (assembly GCA_910586665.1). GTDB lineage: Bacteria > Bacteroidota > Bacteroidia > Bacteroidales > Muribaculaceae > Duncaniella. Next base: position 7,854 of record CAJUIX010000009.1, on the reverse strand, counting down.
TAGAACATCTTGAGCATGCGGCGCATGGCATTGACGTCGGGAGAGCCGGAGCCGAACTCGTTGAAGACAGCGTCGGAGCTGACCACGAGCACTTTGAGGCTATCAGGACCGGCGGCATGGATGTCGGCTATACGACGGCTCTGCTGCAAGAGCGAGGGGTGGGAGATTATGACCATGTCGGGCGTCTCGGAGGCGTGGATGTCCTGGTTGGGGACGGTGCCTACGAAGGAGGGAGCGGGAAGGGATGTCGTGGTGGTCCAGGCGGCGTAGGTGCGGAGGCCGTTGTAGTCGTTGGTCCAGCCATAGGCTCCGTCGGAGGCCGCAGCCAGCGGCATGGCTATCGGACGGAGAGGGTCGGTGACATCCCAGACGCGCGTCTCGGCCTTGGCGCCGGAGAGGTTGAGGGCACGGGTGGAGGACGTGAACAGGAGTGTGCCGTTGGCCGGGAGGGAGAGCGAGCGGGTATAAGTGACGGCGAGGCGCTCGAGGTTGGCGAGGGTCACGGGCGATGAATGACTGATGCCGATGCCGAGAGCCAGTGTCGTACCCTCGGGGGTGAAACGCTTGCGGATACGACAGGTGTCGCCCCAAAGGGAGGTGGCCTTCACGAAGTCGCGCGGAGAGGAGGGAAGCTCGCTACCGTTGGCGGTGAAGCTCAGACTGACCTGCGAGGAGGCACTGCGGGCGAAGAACTCGCACTGCATCCAGACCTCGGTGCCCTCGACGCGACCCGGGAGGGGGAAGTTGAAGGTGCGCTTTGGGCTGAAGCGAAAGTCCTCGCCGACGAGCTGGTGGCCGCTCTCGGCGGGGGTGACCAGGTCGGCCTCGTGATAGAGGCGCTCGGTGAAAGTGGTCGCAGGGTTTTCGCCGGGGCCGCTACCCTCGGCGGGGATGGAGGTGTCGGCCTCGGGCTGCGAGTCGGTCAGATAGTAGTAGCCGCGGGTGGTGTACGGGTTGAGGGAATGGGTGAAGATGTCGTTGCCGCCGTGGGTCCACACTCCGGGGCCCTGGGCGTAGAAGACAATGCCGTTGCCGACGGTCTCGCTGCGCACCGGGGGAAGGTCGTCGACATAGTTGGCGAAGGTCAGATGGTCGGGTATACGCGCGCCGCCGTAGCCGAAGATTTTGACCTTCGAGGGGTCGAAGAAGCCCCATGAGCGGAGGTTGGAGGCGGATATGAAGTGGATGCCTGTCTCCTTGACGCTGACCTTCACCCAGCGCCCCGAGGAGAGGACGGAGGAGGAGGCGTAGGTGTCGGTCGGGAAGGCCCGGCTGACGCCATAGGAGATGAGGAGGGCTATGAATGTTAAAATGTGACGTAGGAAAGTTCTCATTTGCGGTGTCTGATGGCTACAAATTTGAGGGTGTGTTGGACAGAGGGATAGGTTTATCTATCTAACAACGTTTAAGGACTGTGGATTATTGCGTTTTGCCGCCCTCGGGGTTGATGAATCTCTCCCAGTCGGCGGCTGTGCCTGAGAAAGCGTTGATGTCGACAGGGTGGTCTATGCCACTGACGCGTCCGTTGTGGGTGCCCTGCCAGAGGGTCCAGTCTATGTCCTTAGGCTCGTCGACGAGCGAGCAGACCCATAGGGGATAGCCTTCGAGACGCCCGCGGACGAAGCGCGCGAAGCCGTTCTTATTGGTGTAAAGCATGACGCGATGGCCGTGGCTCTCGAGGTGGTCAATCATTTCCGAGAGGCGGTTGAGCACCATAGGTGTCGGCTGGCTGTTGGGGTTGGCCCACTCCTCGATGTCAATGACGAGCGGTAAATCCAGCTCGCGCGAGCGCAAGGAGTTGAGAAAGTTGAGGCCCTGCATATAGCCGGGGGTGTCGAAGCGGAAGAAGTGGTAGGCGCCGACCTTTAGACCGGCCTCGCGGGCGCGGCGCAGGTTGTCGACAAACTTCTTGTCCTTGAAGGTCCCCCCCTCGGTGGCCTTGATGATGACGAAGGAGATGCCGTCGGCCGCCACCCGGCTGAAGTCGATGTCGCCGTTGTGGGCGCTGACATCGATGCCTATAATCTCAAAACGCTCCCTATCGGGGTAACTTTTAGCAGGCACAGCCCCGCTCCGTCCGCACGACTGGAGAAGTGCGGCTGTTATCATGGCAAAGATTACAAGATGGCAGGGCTTCATGCCACAAATTTAGGAAATATTTCGTGAATATGGGTGGAAAAGTGTAAATTTGCCATGTTAAATCTAATTCCACTGATATGAAAAGACTTTTTGCTTCATTTTTTATAGTAATGGCTCTCGCCGCGGGGGCGCAGACTGCCGAGTGGGAGACGCCGGCATTTGTAAGCGATGTGCTCGCCATGAAAGGGCCCGAGTTTCCCGCCCGCGAGCTGAGTATTGTTAAAACCGGGGCCAAGAAGGGGCGTCCGGCCACAGCTGCCATACAGAAGGCTATCGACAAGGTGGCGGCGCAGGGTGGCGGCACGGTGATAGTCCCCGCCGGTGAGTGGCTCTCGGGCAGACTGATGCTCAGGAGCAATGTGAACCTGCATATAGCCGAGGGGGCGACCCTCGAATTTACCGGGGAGGTCAAGGACTATCTTCCCCCGGTCGACTCGCGCTACGAGGGGGCCGACGTGAAGTCGCTCGGCGCGATGATCTATGCCAACGGGCAGGAGAACATAGCAGTCACCGGCAAGGGACATCTCAAAGCACCCGCCCGCGACAGCGAGATTACAAAGAATATCGACACGGGGCTTACCGTCTCGGCCGAGAAGAGCATCGAGTCGGGTGCGGCGCGCACCGTGAGCGTCGAGAAAATCTATATGCCGACATTCATCGGCCCGGTCAACTGCAAGAGGATACTGATTGAGGACGTGACGCTCGACGGCTCTATTTTTTGGAACATCGCACCCGTCTACTGCGAGAACATTATCATCCGCGGCGTGACCGTCAACAGCCACGGCCACCCGCGCACCGACGGCGTGGACATCGACTCGAGCGTCAACGCCCTCATCGAGAACACCACCCTCGACTGCGGCGACGACTGCTTCACGCTCAAAGCCGGACGCGGCGAGGAGGCGGTGGAACTTGGACGCCCGACGGAGAATGTGGTCATCCGCAACTGCCGTGTGAAACGCGGCGTCGGCGGCATCACCATAGGCACAGAGACAGCCGGATTCATCCGCAATGTCTATGCCGAGAACGTGGTCATGGAGCAGCCCCGTATGCCGCTCTACTTCAAGACGCGCCGTCCGCGCGGCGGTGGCGGCGAGAATATATGGATAAGGAATGTCAGGGTCGACGAGGCCAACGGTCCGGCCATACAGATGGACATGCTCGGCAACCCTGCCTGGATGGGGGATCTCGCCAAGCGGCTGCCCGCGCAGCCGGTCAACAAGGTGACTCCCGCCTTCCGCAATATCCATGTCGACAACCTCGAGGTGGGCAGCTGCCGCATACTCATCAACGCCAAGGGGCTCCCGGAGATGCCGGTCGAGAATATGACGGTGACCAACGTCAAGTCGGCCAACAAAAACATGAAGCTCCAGGACATCGGCACCCTCGAGGTGACCTTTAAGGAATAAACCATACGTTTGAAACCAACCATGAAAGCAATACGGACCCTCGCGGTGGCGACGCTCATCGTCACGTCGCTCTCCCTCGCGGCCAAGACCCACAACATCATAGACTACGGCGCTGTCAGCGACACCACCCGCCTCTCGACCGAGGCTCTGCAGCGCGCCATCGACGCCTGCCATGCCGAGGGGGGCGGCACGGTGCTCGTCCCCGCCGGGGCGTTCAAGACCGGCAGCGTCTTCCTGCGCAGCAATATCAACCTCCACCTCGAGGCGGGCGCGACGCTCTACGGCAGCACCGACATCGGCGATTACACCCCGGTGAAGACTGACTACGTCTCGCTCCGCACCCACACCCCGACCATACAGCTGATCTATGCCGACAAGGCCGACCATGTGTCCATCACCGGCGAGGGAACCATCGACGGCCGCGGCAAGGCCTTCCCGAAACTCTCGTGGAACGACGAGGGCATCACCCGCCCCCACCTGCTCCGCTTCATCGACAGCCGCGACATCCGCATTGACGGCATCACCCTGCGCAACTCAGGCTGCTGGATGCAGCACTACCTCGCCTGCGACCGCGTGAAAATCAATGGTATCACCGTCATCAACCGCAACAATTTCAACAACGATGCCCTCGATCTCGACGGCTGCCACGACGTGACGGTCACCAACATGATTGCCGACTCTGACGACGACGCCATCACCCTCAAGAGCACATCGCCGCGCCTCTGCGAGGACATAGTAATCAGCAACTGCGTCGTCTCGAGCCACTGCAACGCTATCAAGCTCGGCACAGAGACCAACGGCGGATTCCGCAACATAATCATCCGCGGCATAGCCGTAAAGCCCTCGGCCGACCAGTCGAGCCAGTACTTCGGCTTCCCCGGAGGGCACGGTCACTCGGCCATCTCGCTTGAGATTGTCGACGGTGGCACCATGAGCAATGTCGAGATTTCCGACATCACTATCCGCGGTTCGGAGTCGCCGATATTTATCCGCCTGGCCAACCGCGCGAGAGCCTATTCGCCCGACGTCCCCGTGGAAAACATCGGTTCTATATCAGGCATAAGCCTCCACGACATACTCGTGGACGACGCGGGGCCTACCGGCAGCTCTATCACGGGTCTCGAGGGACACCCCGTCCGCGACGTGGAGCTGCGCAACATCCGCATACGCCACCGCGGCGGTCAGAAGGCCGTAGCCGCCCCGGCTGACGAGAAGGTGGCCGAATACCCGGAGGCCACCATGTGGGGCATACTCCCCGCCCAGGGATTCTGGCTCAACCACACTGAGGGAATTACATTCGACAATGTACGGGTCGAGGCCGCCTCGCCCGACGAGCGCGAAATCTTCGTAGCCACCGACTCCCCCGGATTGAAAATCAATGAATAACGCAAACGCCCGATTTATCGGGCGTTTATGCTAAATACATAATTAGTTGTAGGGACGCTGCATGCAGCGTCCGATTGCGAGTGGAATACATAGGCCTGATTTTCCAGCCTATTCCTGGCGGACGCTGCACGCAGCGTCCCTACAGTATACATATTTGCAACACCCTCATATGGACGCCGGAAAATGAAGATGTTGCAGAATCCTGTGCCCGTCAGTGAATAGGTCGGAGACTTAGGCAAGAGAAACCCCAGGGTAAGCGAAGGCCGCAGGCCGTAGCGATGCCTGGGGTAGACAAACGTAAAATGTAGAATGTGCATCGGAGATGCTTATCATTATGATAATTAGCATCTCCGATGCAAACTATCATATCAAATATCACATAACCCCAGGCATCGCTACGGCCTACGGCCTTCGCTTACCCTGGGGCTTCTCCTGTTCAGGCTCTTCGAGCCATTATGGGAATTTACAGCCTGATTCCGGCGGACGCTGCACGCAGCGTCCCTACAACGAGCCAGATTCGGTCACATGATACCCGACCCTAATATCAGAACGAAACGCCGGCGTGGAGGGTGATGCCGCCGGGGTTGTATTTCTCGGAGACCTTGTTGAGGCCCATGCCGCTTTCGTAGTGGGCGCGGATGAGAGTGTAGCCGACGCCAAAGTTTACCTCACAGCCCGAACCGACGACGAGGCTGACGCCGGCAGAGGGTGAGAAATAGAAACCGCCCTGGTTGTGGCCGGTATTGCGGTTCTTGTTCCAAAGCATGGCGTAGCCGCCCTTCAGATCGGCGAATGGGCGCAGCCTCGCATGGCCGAAAGTATAGCGTGCGTTGGCATAGACGGGCACCGAGACGGCTGTATGTTCGTCGCTGTTAGTCGAAATCCCCACTCCGGCGCCAAGACCGGCAAAAAGCTGTCCGTCGATGAAGTCCACGCCCTGCGTTGTCCTGAAATGCCACTGCGGTATGGCCTTCCCGCCTCCGCCGAAAGTGAATCCCGTGTCATAATACCCCCTGTAGGCCGGCCTTTGGGCACTGAGTCCGAAAAAAGTCACTAAAACAAGCAATGATGCGATAATGCAGTGTTTCATAACGAAATATCATTTAACTACTGAAGTCTAAATATTGAGTTATCATTAGAATAATAACCCGTGCAGAATATAGGATAACCGTATGCGACATCCGTAAATGGCTGTGCCAAAAAAGTTTGAAGCTCCTCGAATGTTGTAGCGACGCGGGCGTTTTGCGTAATATCATTACAAATAAAGGATACTATCGTGGAATTATGCAGTTTCCCATCCATTTTTAAGAATGAATCACTGATTGAAGAATCAACGCCTTTGAAACAAGACAGCACATCTTCATAACCCAAGTCACTAATTACAACGAAACTGACAGTTGCCCCATAAGTCAGACTCCGAATATATACAGCCTCATCTCCTACAGGACTTATGAATAGTCCCGAAGCAGGTGTCGGCATACCTATCGAGAAGCCCCCTATTATCATATTGCCTACAACAATAGACTTTGATTTGCCTATATTGGGAACCTCGCCCACGACTGTGGTCAGCCCTTTGGCAAAATCATTGTTTTCCGCAAAAACTTTACTTAGATTCCCGACTGTCTTTGCGTCACATATCGAAAAATCAATTAAGTAAGCATTATTATGGTCGGCAAACTGCTCAAACTCTGTAGATTTAAGCATAGATTTAACAAATGATCTATAGTCTGCGCCTGACAATGTAACATTCTCCTTATCAAAACTTTGCGAGCCAAAAGAGGCTGACAGCACCGCCGGATGTTTTGGTGCAGAGATTGCATTATCAAATGATGTGGCAAAATCATCTTTATAAAAAGCCGCACCTACATACAGATCCGGGACCTTCGTATCCGTGTAACCACATATCCCTCTATAATTATAACCAATAAATATATTATTGTCAGGAATATTACTATTGCCGGAAATATGCTCCCACTTAGGAATAAAATTTTCGTCAGGAACGGGATTATCAACTTTTGACTTGTCATCCGGCCCGTCATTGCCACACGAATATAAAGAAACGGAGATAGCAGCAGCTAACAGCCTGGTTAATAACTTATTTGAAATTAAAAACATAGCGAGTAGATTAGTTCGATAAAAAAGCTATTTTTCACTGCAAAATTATATATTTTATCTATAACTGCAATGAAAAATAGCTTGAAATCACTAAAACTTATATCCTACACTTATTGAAAAGACGCTGTTGCGCGATGTCGAGCTGCCGGAGCGCATCATATTGTTAAACTGCATGAGATATCCGGCAGAGATTGTGTAGTGGCCGCATAACTCGGCGCCGATTCTGACGTCGCCACCCGCCTGGAAGCGCTTCATCAGGCGGAAAGGATTGTTTATGTCGCCTCCGGTCGTGGTCTCCTTGCCATTTTCAATCACCGTGTAGCGCCTCTCGCCGCCACCCCACAGTCCGTAGCCGATATACGGGCCGATAGCGCCGAAGAGACGGGCTTTGGAGCCGACCTTGAAGCCGTAGCCGATGTGGACGGGGAGGAGGAGGCTGTAGGGGGTCATGGAAAAATGCGATTTATGCACTATAGGTTCACCGTAGATTTCATACACGCCGTTGAACTCCAAGGGCTGCGAGCTGAGTTTCAATGCGGCATCGACAAACCAACCACGACTCAACGACAGTTCGCCGGTCACGCCCGCATTGAAGCCACATTTCATATCGGTCATGTCGGTCGGCTTCGAGAAATTCACTCCGGCCTCCACACCCCACCTAATCGGCGACTCGGCTCTGACGACCGAAAAAGCCATGATAAATAATATTGATATAAGAATACTCTTAACATTCATAATATATGATTAATTAGATTAAGTATCTTTAAAAAATTAGTTAATACATTCGATTATGTTACGCCGCAGGCCT
>CAJUIX010000008.1 GCA_910586665.1 uncultured Duncaniella sp. | reverse complement strand
GGCCTGCGGCGTAACATAATCGAATGTATTAACTAATTTTTTAAAGATACTTACCTCGATAAATTTATGAGATATCGCAGAAACAGCTGTCAAGCTGGTTAATAAGGTTGTTAGTATGGCAATTATAAAACGTGATTTATTCATTAGTGTTTGGTTTATTAAAAAGGCGTGCAACCGTTCCTTATATGCTTGCTTCAACTTCAGGTTATCGCCAAGTGACCTTCTCACCAACAAGCAAAGAACAGCTCACGCCATATAGCGCGAACTCTCGCATCTGCTTGTTCTCGGTGATGAAAATTGGCGGTATTCGATGTTGGAGAACAAGAGCTGAAAGCTCAGTATTTTAATATGTTCAAATCAAGATATATATATAAGAACGGGAAGACGCTTTTGTGTTATTAAAATTGGTTTATTATCGGAGAGAAATTATAAAATCTTTCTCCTGTCTGCGTTCCTGTTCGATTATGTATTTTTAGTTTTACCTCCTTTTTAGTGGTTATCGACGAGAGATTAATTGATTTAAAGCAGTTTTCCGTATTCGATATAACTGCATTTGGCAAATATAGGCAAAATTTGACAAATATTTTATGTCAAATTAAAAATTATATTGTGTGGTATTCATAAAGCTATGACATATAATATATTATATTTAGTCATTGTAAACGAAAAAAGGAGATGCCGACTCTTGGGCGGGGCAGCGGGGAGCCGTGTGTCGGACCCCCGCTGCTCTGATAGAGTGAACACCTCCTTTCTATGTGTGGGACGGCGGCGTGGGACGTCCGGCACATACGGTTATACATTATTGGCAGTCTGATGCTTGCGGATAGGGGAGTGGCTATTCGTTGTGGATTGTGAGGACGAAGGATGCGCCGGTGGTCACTTCCGGGTCGAGACGCAGGTTGCCATTGATTTTTTCGGCGCGCAGGGCGCAGATCGGGAGGCCGAGGCGGTCGCCGTCGGCTATGTCGCACTGCGAGGAGAAGGCGGTGAAGAGTGTCTCGCGCTCATCCTCGGGGACGCCGGGGCCTGAGTCGGTGACGACGAACTGGTGGACCTTGGCGCCGCGCTTCTTGTAGGCAAGGGTGATTTTGCCCCCCTCGGGGGTGTATTTGGCCGCATTTTCAAGCAGGTGAGTGAGGATTTTCTCGACCTCCGCCGGGTTGATGCGGGCGTAGCCCTTGGTGCCGCTGAGGGTGACGACCACTCTCGGACGGACGAGGGGGCGGATTTTGGCTACTATGGTCTCGCAGAAGGTGTCGAGGTTGACCTCTTCGAGGTTTTCATCATTGGTGTGGTCGGAGTTCTCGACGTCCGACAGCTCGCCGACACGCTTGACGTAGCCACGGAGGTTCTGCACCGCCGGGTCATTCTGGTCGAGCTTCTCGAGTGTCGGCTCCATCTGTGAGGACATGTTGTGGAGTATGGCGCTCTTGGCCGCGCTCTGCGCGTTGGCCGCCTGGACTGACTTCTTCATGCGGCGGTTCTTGGCCACCACGCGCCAGTAGAAGAGCGCTCCGACGCCGAGGGCCGCGAGGGCTATCACGAAGAGGGTTATGAAGGTGACCACCCAGCCGGTGCGTGTCTTGATGGCATGCTCCTTCTCGGCGATAGTCTCCTGCGAATCAGCATACTCCTTCTTCACCTTGCCAAGCTCGGTGTCGGCCATGACGGCCTCGATGGAGTCTGACCAGCCCATGTAGTTTTCGTAGGTGTGCTCGACGAGCTCGGCATCACCGGCGGAGACGGCGCGGTCGATGAGCTCGCGGTAGGCCTTGTCGGCAGCCTTGTAGTCCTTCGAGGTGTCGTACTGCTTTATGAGACGTGCGATGCAGAGGTCACCCTTGGCGTTCTGGTCGACGGAGTAGTAATACTGTGCCTCGTTGAAGAGCATGTCGGAGGCTATGTCCTTGTTGCCTGACTTGGTCGCGTAGGATGCCATCTTTGTGAGCGACTTTGCGGCCGAGGCATTGTTGTCGAGCTGGCGGTAGGCATTGTAGCGGGCCTTCTCGACTGTATAGTACACCGCCGGCATTGAGTCGGGCCTGACGCCTGCCTCGGCGAGGGCTCGGTCGAAGTTCCCGAGGAGGCGGAAGGCGCCGTCGTAATTATGGGCGTTGACACACACGGCCGCCGCAGCCGCGGCAGACTGTGCGGCGGGGAGATATTGTTTTGCGGAAAGGCGGGTGTTGAAGGCCTTGAGGTGGCGGTTCAAGTCGCTCTGGCTGTCTGCCCACATCCCGAGGACAGATACGGTGATAGCCATTATCAATGAAATCAATCGTCTCATAATAAGAATAGTTTACGCGTTGCAATTATACATTTTCAACACCTCAGCGTGTCAGTTGGTTTAGGCTCGCTTTATTAACATTCGGGTAGAGTTATCAACATTTTAACACGATTTGATAATAGAAAGGGCCGGGGTTAGGGAGAAATTTCGTTACTTTGCATCATAAAATTGATAATAAACGCCTTATGGGTAAAATCATTGCTATCGCCAATCAGAAAGGCGGTGTAGGAAAAACCACAACGACAATCAACCTCGCGGCCTCTCTCGCCGCCGAAGGAAAGAAGACGCTGATTATTGATGCCGATCCCCAGGCCAACGCCACTTCCGGCTACGGTATCGACCCAAAATCCATGACCTCCTCAATCTATGAGTGTCTTGTCGACGATTACCCTATGGATGGGTCGCAGGTGGCCACCTGTTGCGAGGGGCTCGACCTCGTCGGCTCGCGCATAGACCTTGCCGGCGCGGAAATCGAGCTTATCAACAAGCCTTCGCGCGAGAATGTGCTCAAGCGCTCCGTCGCCCCCGTTGCCGACAAGTATGACTATATCCTGATTGACTGCTCCCCCTCCTTAGGACTGATTACCGTCAACGCCCTCACTGCGGCTGACTCGGTCATCATTCCCGTGCAGGCTGAATACTTCGCTCTCGAAGGTATTACCAAGCTCCTCAACACAATCCGAATCATTAAGTCGAAGCTCAATCCCGCGCTTGAAATCGAAGGCTTCCTGCTGACCATGTATGACGCGCGTCTGCGACTTGCCAACCAGATTTACGAGGAACTCAAGGGGCACTTCGGGCCGATGGTGTTCGACTCCGTGATTCCGCGCAACATCCGCCTGAGCGAGGCACCGAGCCACGGACTCCCCGCGCTGCTCTATGACCCCCTCTCGCGCGGCGCGACATCCCATATCGCCCTCGCCCGCGAGCTTATAGCAAAAAATACTCTCTAACTCAACTCCTTATAGACTATGCAGCCAAAACGCCAGGCACTCGGTCGCGGCCTCGACTCGCTCATCGCTATGGATGATGCGCCCGCCCGCGGCACGTCGGCCATCAACGACATAGAGATCTCACGCATCTCTCCAAATCCCGACCAGCCCCGAAGCCTCTTCGACGAGGAGGCCCTCGAGGAGCTTTCGCGCTCAATCCGTGAGCTGGGAATCATCCAGCCCCTCTCCCTGCGCAAGACGGGGCCCGATTCCTACCAGATTATAGCCGGCGAGCGCCGCTACAGGGCGGCTATCATGGCCGGGCTTACCACCGTCCCTGCCTATATCCGCACGGCCAATGACTCGGAGCTGACGGAGATGGCCCTCATCGAGAACATACAGCGCGAGGACCTCAACGCTATCGAAATCGCCCTGACCTTCAAGAAACTCATCGAGCAGTATGAACTGACTCAGGAGCGCCTGAGCGAGAGGATAGGCAAGAAGCGCACCACCATAGCCAACTTCCTCCGCCTGCTGCGCCTGCCGGCCGAGGTGCAGCTCGGACTGCGCGACAAGCGTATAGACATGGGCCATGCGAGGGCTCTCCTTAGTATCGAAGACCCGAAACTCCAGCTCAGGCTTTATGAGGAGATTCTCAAGCAGGGGCTGTCGGTGCGCCGCGTCGAGGAACTTGCCAAGAAATACCAGGAGGCTGCCCGTGAGGGTAAGCAGCCGGAGGAAAATCCCAAAAGATTTTCTAACAATGATTATGATATTTTAAAAAATCATCTCTCGCAGCGCTTCAGTACCCCCGTGAAGCTGACCTGCGACGCTTCCGGCAAGGGAAAAATTTCATTTTCATTCAAAGATGAGGCGGAACTTGAAAGATTAATTGCTATCTTTGACACTGCAAAGCAGTGATTGGCCTCAGCCTTGGCGGTGATACAAAGCGTGTCGTTGTGTAATGGCTTGGTTCTTAGTTTGATAAACAAAGATGCAATCTGAAGCGGAAAAAGATATTCACCACATACGACCATTAATCGGAGTGCTTGCCGGCATGATTTTAATCGTGCTGCTATGCCCGTTTAACATTTTTTCTGAAACTTTTAGAGATTCCCTCGCCTCGACCTCCGACACCACTCTCACCGAGAGGCCCAAGCGCCCGGTGAAGCCTGTCAGACCCGAGCGCCGAAAGCAGTCGCCGATAAGCCATCTGCCTGACAGTTTTCCTGTCGGACAGCCGATAGAGGTGCCTGCGGCGGTGGTGCTTGACAGCATGACGGTCAGAGGGGACTCTGTTTCAATTGTGCCTATTGACACCGTGGCAGTGGCCAATGCACCCCTCGTAAATCCGAGTGACACCGTGGCGGGACTGACGGCGGAAAATAAGTTTACCTTTACACCCGACCCGACAAGAGCTGTATGGATGTCGGCCCTTTTCCCCGGACTCGGTCAGCTTTATAACCGCCGCTACTGGAAGCTCCCTATCGTGGTCGGTGCCTTTATGGGTCTTGGTTATGCCACCAACTGGAACAACACGATGCTGCGGGACTATACCCGTGCCTATTCGGACATAATGGACAATGACCCCTCGACCAACAGCTATATGGATTTCTTCGCACCGACAGTCAATGAGTCAGATCTTGACAAAGGATGGCTGACCGACCTGCTGAAGCGGCGAAAAAATATGTATCGCCGCAACAGGGACCTCTGTATAATATGTATGGTCGGGGTCTATATGATTGCTATGATTGATGCCTATGTGGATGCCCAGCTGGCGCATTTCGACATATCGCCCAACCTTAGTGTTGACATCGCGCCGACATTGATGCCGAGCGAAAGCAAGAGAGGCATGTCGCTGCCGGGTGTCGGGGTCTACTGGGCGCTCAATTTTTAGAAAATCTCTCATCCAACCGTCTCTCAACTGAAATAATACCATAATGAAGAAATCAATACTTGCCACATTGTTTGCCGTAGGCCTGTCGTCGCTCTCCACGCTCAGCGCCCGGTCCATACTTGATATAAAGCAGTCGATTACAGACGATAATATTATTGCTCCCGAGAGTTTCGAGACGCAGACGCGCCAGCTCGAGGAGAATTTCTATATAAAGAACTATGTCGTGCCCGGCGTGGACCTCGGAGGGGAGCAGACAGCTACCCCGCAGGAGTATGAGCAGCGCCTCAAGGTGCTTCCGACGGTCATAGAGATGCCTTACAACTCGATTGTAGGCAACTTTATCAATATGTATCTCACCAAGAAGCGCGGACTCGTGGCCGATATGCTCGCGCTCCACAGCTACTACGGTCCAATTTTTGTCGAGGAGCTTATCAAGGAGGGGATGCCTACCGAATTGCAGTATCTGCCGGTCATCGAGTCGGCCATAAACCCCAACGCTATCTCGCGTGCGGGAGCAGCGGGGCTCTGGCAGTTCATGCCGGCCACGGCCAAGGGGCTTGGAATGGAGGTCAACTCGCTCGTCGACGAGCGTCGCGATGTGCGCCTGTCGTCGCGCAATGCCGCCCGCTATCTCAAGCAGCTCTACGAGATTTACAATGACTGGTCGCTCGCCATCGCCGCCTACAACTGCGGTCCCGGCAACGTCAACAAGGCTCTGCGCCGCGCCGGCGAGGGCAAGAAGGACTTTTGGGAAATCTATGACTATCTCCTCCCCGAGACCCGCGGCTATGTCCCCGTGTTCATTGCCGCCAACTATGTCATGAACTACTATGGCAAGCACGGCATCTCGCCGACCATCATAAAGCGCCATCTGACCACCGATACCGTCGTGGTCAACAAATATGTCCACTTCAACCAGATTGCGGCAGTGCTCAATATTCCCGTAGAGGAAATCCGTATGCTCAACCCGCAGTATCTCAAGGACGTCATTCCGGGCGACTACCGTCCTTACACCCTCACTCTCCCGACCCAGCAGTGTCTGAGCTACGTCATGAGCGAGAAGCGCATCCTTGAATATGATTCGGAGCTGTATGCCCGCCGCAGCCATGTGGAGCCCGGCACGGAAGATGTGGCCGTGGCCCCTTCGGGCGACAACGGTGCGGCCAACCTAACACAGGCAAGCCGCCAGTCGCTGAACTCGGAGGTGAACAATGAGATAGCACAGGCGCAGATGACAGAGCGTATGACTGTCAAGACCCACACGGTGACCCGCGGCGAGAGCATCCGCGACATAGCACGCCAGTACGGTGTATCGGCTACCGACATCAAGCGCTGGAACCAGCTCCGTCGCGGCAAGGTGAAGGAGGGCGATGTGCTTAAAATCGAGGTATTCGAGCGTGTCAGCCCTGAAAATGTAAAGGTTGTGGCAGCATCCGAGCTTGCGCAGGTAAGCCCCCAGGAGCTTCGCGAGGCTGTGGCCGACCAGACCGCTCCGGCGGCTGAAAGAAGCACTGCCAAGGCTGCGACAGAGGAGCCTGCCCCGAAGAGCACCAAGGCAGCAGCCCCCAAGGCCAAGCAGACTCCGGCCAAGGCCGCTCCGAAGGCTGCCGCAGCAAAGCCAACGGTACATAAAATCAAAAACGGAGACACTCTTGGCGCTCTCGCGCGCAGATATGGCACTACTGTAGCCGCAATCCAGGCCGCAAACGGCATGGGCAAGAGTACAAGTCTTCGTGCAGGTAAGACCTTGAAGATTCCACCGAAGCAGGCAGCCAAGAAGTCAACTCGCAGGAGGAGATAAGGACTGAAGAAGATAAAATTTGTATAGCCATTATACAAACGGCGCATCTGCGGTGTGGAGCATAGAGCTTTGCACCGCAGATGCGCTGTTTATGGGGCTTATTGGGGGAGCTGACCGGCCTATTCAAGACGGAAGGTTGAGCGGATGGCGTCGCGTATGGTTGATGCCGGGCCTCTGTCGTCGCGGAGTATGGCGAGTATGGCCTTGATGTAGCTGTCCTTGTCGTCGCGGCGAAGGCCGCATGCGCGTGCGACGTGGCTCTCCGAGAGCATGGTCTTGCGGTTGTAGACCCTTAGCACGGAGGCGTAGTCTCCCTGGGCGACGTAGCTCCTGAAGTCGCGGCAGTACTGTTCGTATATTCCGCGCGGGTTGATGGACTGGCAGAGGTCGTTGATGTGCTCCTCAAGCTTGTTGATGTTTGCGAAGCGGCCGTCGATGCGGTGCTCGACAGTCTTCTTGACTATGTGGCGCGTGTGCATGAGTGCCTGTTGGCGCAGGTCGGTCTCGAAGAGGCGCAGGATTGATTTCTTGACCTTGCGGAACACCTCCTCCTCGTCGCGGCGGTAGTGGCGTGCCACGGCTCTGACCACATCCTCTATCATGAAGATGTTTTCGATTTCGGCCACGTCGGGAACATAGATTTTCTTGGCTCTGAGATAGTTCACCTCCCCCTCGTCGCGGCGGTCGCGGTCCACGATACCGCGGGCGTCGAGGTTGTGGAAGGCGCGGAGACTGTTGAAGGTGCGGGTTGACTCAATCACTCTGTCGCATCCGCCGAGCGATTTGACGGTGTACTCTCTGAATATCAGCGGGTAGAGCTTGGCGTCAATCGAGTTTACGCCGTCCCCCTCGATGAAGAGCACCGGTTTGCGGGCGCCGACGATGGCAAGGTATACTTCGTCGTTCAGGCCGTCGGCAGATGCCATGAAGTCGTAGTCCCACTCCCCGTGGGCCGGGTCGCATCCCTTTACCCACACTGTGATGCTCTCGCTGCGCGTGGAGGCGAATGAGAGGTCGTGTGTGATATAGATGAAAGTACAGTCGGGGCGCAGCTGCTCGATGCTGTCCCAAAGTGAGCGGATGGAGCTTGGGTGGAGGAAGAGATCGGGCGACTCAACAAAGATTACACCGTCCCTCGGGGCAAACATCGAGGCTCCGATATAGTACATCACCGCCCGCTCGCCTGCCGAAAGTTTGGCGGAGGAGTAGGTGTCGTCCGAGCGCTCGCGCCCGAATATCATTTTGCCGCTCTCGATGAGTACCTTGTTGTCCGGGAAGATTTTCTGCCACAGCTTTATGAGACGGTCGAGCCTCGTGAGGGGCAGGTTGTCGCGCGAGCGGGACTTTTTGCTGTTATGGACCGTGCCTTCTTCCTGATGATACTTGAAGTCGATGAGTTTTAGCATCTCCTCGTGGAGCAGGAGGGCGAGCATACGCTCAAACTCACCCTTGATGTCGCCGCGGATGATGCCTGCGCCCCCGTCGGTGACCTCATGATAGAGGGTGTCGATGGAACCTTCCTGCCTGTTTTCCTCCTCCTTACCGTAGATGGCCTTTATGGCCGACATTTTGAAGGCTGCCGGCCCGAGGTCGTGCATGAGGCGGTTGGCAAAACGGGTCTTGCCGGAGCCGTTGGCCCCGATAATTATTATTTGTCTGTTTTCCGAGGTGTCGACACTAAGAGGCTCTGCGCCAGTCCTCGGCGGGAGAGTGAGTATCATGTTGGCTTAGTTTGAGCGTTGGTATTCGGAGGGCGACATGCCGACAAGGTGTTTGAAGTACTTGCCGAATGACGATTGGTTGGGGAAGTTCAGCTCGTAGCTGACCTGCTGTATGTTCTTGCCGGAGAAGCGGAGCATGTTCTTGGCTTCGAGAATCACATAGTCGTCGATGATTTCTGCCGCGGAGCGTCCGAGCGACTCCTTGATGATGAGCGACAGGTATTTGGGAGAGATGAAAAGTCTGTCGGCATAGAAGGCCACCGAGCGCTGGCGGCGGTGGTGCTCATGGACAAGGTTGATGAAGTCATTGACGTAGGCCGAGCGGCGCGAGCGTTGCTGGCTTGAATCGTCGGCCGGATAGCGGGTGCTGACAATCTGCATGAGCTGGTAGGTAAGGGCGGCTATGACGCTGCGCGCTATCGGTTTTTTGAATATGCTGTCGGAGTTACGGGTGTTGTGGTTGAGAATCTCGTAATATTTCTTCAGGAGGTTGGCCTCCTCGGACGGAATCTCCATTACGGGATTCTCCCTCATGTTTTTCGAAGCCGGCGATATGGCGCTGAGGATGTTGAGGTCGAAGTTGACATCGCGCATGAAGTCGCGCGACACGAGTAGGATGTAGCAGTCGAGGTCGGTCCAGTCCACATTTTTGACCTCTATGAACGACCCCGGGCTTGTAACGGTGATCGAATTGGCGCGCAAGGTGGCCGGGTGGAGATTGATTTCAATGTCGATACTCCCCTTGAAACACAGGAACCACGTCATGCCGTCGAATCTTACCGGTCCTGACGACATGATTTCGGAGGCGCGGTCAGCCTCGGTTATCCTTATGAAGGCATAGTCGTCGTCAAGAGTTGAAAACTCGGTGGACAGATGTTCAAGCGGGGTTAGCTGGGATAAGTCTATTGTAGTTCCCATTATTCGGAGTTATGAAATATGAATTTGTAGACTTTCGATGTCGGTTATATCGCGACAAAATTAGCTTATTTTGGTTTATTATGCCAATAAATAGTCGATTTTTTGTTATAATTGACCATAAATGTTCTTAAAAAGGACAGTTTGTCGCCCGCTCTGAAAAGGCGATTTGGAATATTAACGGATTGTTAGTATTTTTGCAGAGTTATTCTTTAACAGTAAAGACTCATGGAACAAGAGCTAAAGAAACGTCTTTCGCAGGACCCCGACGGGCTTCTGACCTATGAATATATCGCCAACCACATAGGAGAATGTGATGATATAATGGACGAACTTGTCGACAATATGATACTTGTCGATCCGACCGGTCAGTTCATCGTCTCGGCAGCGCGTTATCTCTACGCCATCAACCACGAGAGCTATGCCGGAGTAATCTCCCGTCTGATAGCAGTGGCTATCGAGCGTGACCGTGAGCGCCGTTATCTCCCTGATCTTGTCACGGCCATCTGGGGTGCCGACTATGAGAGCCGCATCGACGAGCTTAATGCCTCCGATGATAACTTCCGCCGTATCTACAAGCGCATCACCCCGACCTCCTGTCTGTAAGCTCCAATGGATGTGAAGGAGGGGAGTATGAAGGTAGTGCAGGTCTTTCCCGGAAAGGTCTGGGGCGGAGCCGAGCAGTATGTCCTCGACCTCGGAAGTGAGCTTGCGGCGCGCGGACACAGTGTCAGCTACGTCTCGCGCGACTCCGAGGCTGTCGCTTCCCACCTGCGTGAGGATGCTGTCGACTGCCGGGCGCTCCCATTTTCTTGGTCATTGGACCTTCGCACCATATCAGGCCTCGCCGAGATTATAAGGGATGCCGACGTGGTTCATGTCCACAGCGTCAAGGCTGTCCCCATAGCCGTCCTTGCAAAGAAAAAGTCTGGAAGCCGTGCGCGGATAGTGCTGACACGCCACGACGCGCACCGTACCCCTGTCAACCCGCTCTTCCGCCGTTTCTTCCGTCAGCTTCACAGGATAGTCTTTGTCTCCGGCATGACCAAGCGTTCATGGCACGGGGCCAATCGGTGGTTCCCGGAGGAAAAGTGTGTTGTGGTCCACAACAGCATACCCCCGTATGCCGACACTGCCGCCGAGTCGCTAAGGGAGAAGTTTGGCATACCTGCTTCCGTCCCTCTCATCGTCTTTTCGGGTCGTGTGAGGGAGTCTAAAGGGTGCGGCGTGCTGGTCGACGCCCTCGGCCGCATAGCCGACCGGCCTTTCGCATTAGTATTCCTGGGCGCATGCCGCCCGGCTGACTATGCCGACAAGCTTATGAAGGCAGCCCGCGCCGGAGGGATAGCCGACAGGGTGCATTTCTATGGATTCACCACCCATGCGAGGGCCTTGATGAGACAGGCCGACATCGGGGTGGCGCCGTCGGTGTTCCGTGACCCCTTCTGCCTATCGAACATAGAGTTCCAGCAGGGAGGTGTGGCGATAGTCACCAGCAACAACGGAGGTCAGCCCGAATATGTGACCGACGGAGTGACCGGCCTTTTGGTAAATTCGGGCGACGCGGTTCAACTCGCAGGTGCCATAGCGAGTTTATTAGATGATGAGGCTCTCCGAAAGCGCATAGCCTCGGCAGGTCACGAATATTTCAACTCCCACCTCTCCTACGGACGTTTCGTTGATAAAATAATTGATGCTTATTCATGAAAAAATTTTTACTCATAACATTGGCGGCACTGGCGACTGTGGTCTGCCTGCGCGCCCAGCAAGTTCATAAAGCTATGTCACAGACTCAAGAAAATCCGGGCGATGTCAAGGTGCTCCTACACACGACCCTCGGCGACATCACCATCCTCCTTTATGGCGACACTCCCCGCCACACTGAAAATTTCGTAAAGCTTGTCAAGTCAGGCCATTATGACGGTCTGCTTTTCCACCGTGTCATCAACGACTTTATGGTCCAGGCTGGGGATCCAGAGTCGAAGGACGCACCCAAGGGTAAGATGCTCGGCGGGGGCGACATGCCCTACGAAATCGAGGCTGAGATTGATTTTCCCAAACACTATCACCACCGCGGCGCTATCGCGGCAGCCCGTCAGGGCGACAATGTGAACCCGGAGCGCAAGTCGTCCGGCTCGCAGTTCTACATCGTCACAGGCAAGAAATTTGCTCCCGCACAGCTCGACGCGATGGAGAAGAAGGGTGTCATGCAGAAGAAACAGGCCGTTTTTGACCGCCTCTCACAGGAATATCGCGACAGCATCATGTCGATGCGTCGCAACCGTGACTACGCCGGCCTCGACGCCCTGCGCGACAAGCTTGCCGCCGAGACCGAGAAGCTGACGGCCAACGATTCGACGTTCTATACCCAGGAGCAGCGTGACACTTATTTCCGCGAGGGTGGCACTCCCCACCTCGACGGAGGCTACACGGTGTTCGGTCGCGTGCTTTCAGGCATGGATGTGGTCGATAAAATCCAGAAGGTCGAGACCGACGGCAATGACCGTCCGCTCGAGGACGTGCGCATAATATCAGCCACCGTGCTCCCCTGATCGGCGCGCATAAATCAGAGAAATCATACTTTCGCTTACCCATATAAAACGTAAAATTATGGCAGAAATCAAATGTGTAGGTATTCTGACCTCCGGCGGTGACGCCCCGGGCATGAACGCTGCTATCCGTGCCGTCACCCGCTCCGCAATCTACGGCGGCCTGCGTGTCAAAGGCATATACCGTGGCTACAAAGGCCTAATAACGGATGAAATACAGGAGTTTAAGACGCAAAATGTCTCAAATATCATACAGGCCGGCGGCACTATCCTGAAGACCGCCCGCTGCAAGGAATTCACCACTCCCGAAGGGCGCCAGCTTGCCTTCGACAACCTGAAGCGTCATGAAATCGATGCCCTCGTGGTCATCGGCGGCGACGGCTCGCTTACCGGCGCGCGCATCTTCGCCAACGAGTTCAACTTCCCGATTATCGGCCTGCCTGGAACTATTGATAACGACCTTTTCGGCACTGACTCGACTATCGGCTACGACACCGCGCTCAACACTATCATGCAGTGCGTCGACAAAATTCGTGACACTGCCACGAGCCACGAGCGCCTCTTCTTCATCGAGGTCATGGGTCGCGACGCCGGCTTCCTTGCCCTCAACGGTGCAATCGCGTCGGGTGCCGAGGCGGCCATTATCCCGGAGATTTCTACCGAGGTCGACCAGTTGGCCGAACTTATCGAGAACGGCTTCCGCAAGAGCAAGAACTCGTCGATCGTCCTCGTGGCCGAAAGCCCGGTGACCGGCGGGGCTATGGGGCTTGCACAGCGTGTGAAAACAGAGTATCCCGGCTATGATGTGCGAGTGTCCATCCTCGGACACCTCCAGCGCGGCGGTTCGCCGACAGCCTATGACCGCATACTCGCCTCGCGCATGGGCGCGGCAGCTATCGACGCCCTTCTTGAGGAGCAGCGCAACGTCATGATAGGTATCCGCAACGACGAGATTGTCTATGTCCCCTTCTCGAAGGCTATCAAGAACGACAAGCCTATCAACCGCGAGCTTCTTGAGACCCTGCGCCGCCTCTCTATCTGACGCGGCTGCCAAGTCATCACATTATTCAGTCATACAATAACCTGCATGATAGAGGTTAAGGATATTTACAAGAGTTTCGACAAACTCCAGGTGCTCAAGGGTGTCTCTCTGTCCATATCGGACGGGGAGATGCTCACAATCGTGGGGCCGAGCGGCGCCGGAAAGACCACGCTGCTGCAGATTATCGGCTCGCTTGAGCGTGCCGACAGCGGCAGTGTGAAGTTTGACGGCGAGGACATCACAAAAATGAAGGATGCCAAGCTCGCGCGCTTCCGCAACCGAAATATGGGCTTCGTGTTCCAGTTCCATCGGCTGCTCCCCGAGTTCACCCTGGAGGAAAACGTGGCGCTTCCGGCCTTGATAGCCGGCTCGCGCAGGGCTGATGCCTTCAACCGCGCCGGACGCCTGCTCGACGAGCTTGGCCTCGGTGCTCGTCTTGACCACCGCCCCTCGCAGCTGTCGGGCGGAGAGCGCCAGAGGGCTGCTGTGGCGCGCGCGCTGGTCAACGACCCGAAGGTGATTCTTGCCGACGAGCCGACCGGCAGCCTCGACAGCCATAACCGTGCCGAACTCTACAAGCTGTTCTTCGACCTCCGTGCCGCCACAGGAAAGACATTCATCATTGTCACGCACGACGACACTCTTGCATTGAATTCTGACCGCGTGATCCGTATGCAGGACGGTATTATCATATGAAAACATCCTACCAAGCCACAAATATGGCTCGAGATGCCTTCTCGGCCGTGTCGGGGCGCATCGTGCTCCTCGTAGTGTTGCTGCTCGGGCTCGCACAGTTTTCGTCGTGCTCCGACGACGACGGTGTCGACGGGCCTGTCGACATGCAGCTATGGGATATCGTCACTTACGAGGGGCCGGCGTCAGCCTCAAGCGGCTCTGTGTTCAGCTTCCGCCAGGTCGATGATTCCCCGCTTGTCACTCTAAGCTCCGACGTCACCCTCAAGGAGGTCGACAATGGGACGCGCCTGATGATCCGCTACATTCCAGAGGGTGGCAAGCCATACGTCAGCGGCAACATCCGCCTTCTTTCGGCCTCGCGCATCAACCAGGGGCCTGCCGACAAGGAGTGGAAGGATGAATACTCGCAGTGGAACCGCGACAAGGTCTATCTCTACAGCGCGTGGCGCACGGGGAGCCATATCAATTTCCACCTGAGACTTACTTATTCCACCGAGCCGAGAGTCTTTACCCTCGTGCTCGACCCGGCTACGGCCGATTCGGATGTCCCTGAATTCTATCTCGTCCATATCATGAACGAGCCGACCGACTATCACGACCGCGCCTACTTCGCCTCCTTCGACATAGGCGAATTCTGGAACCGTCCCGGGGTGAGCGCTGTGAAAATCCGTGTCGCGAATACAAATCTTGATAAATATATTTTCACATTTTGCAAGGCAAATTAACCGATATTTGTCCTTAATATACTAAAACATGGTCTATTATGGCCGATTACACAAGTTTTTAACAAGTGTGCAAATGGTTAAAGTTTTATTAAAACGGTAGCTAAACAAATATTTATCTCTAAATTTGTGTTGAAAAAGTATGTTTTCAACGAGGCTTCACACATACATATCCCTCCCCGGCCTCACAATCGTAATTAATCGCTAATGATATGGCAAAAGTTATAGGAGCTGTCGAGATAAACCGCGAGCGTTGCAAAGGATGCGACCTCTGCGTGGTGGCATGTCCGTGTGACGTGCTGCGCCTCCAGCCCAAGGAAGTCAATGACAGGGGATACCATTTTGCAACAGACGTGAATCCCGAAAAGTGCATCGGTTGTGCCGCCTGCGCGACAGTTTGTCCCGACGGCTGCATCACTGTCTACCGTGTCGTGGAGAAATAATGGTTTTCTTCCCGGGCTTCCTTACGAAACTTACAATAAACTCTAAACTACAGCGCGGCGCCCACACGCCGCCGATACACATATATGCGCAACTATGGAAGATGATGTCAGATTGATGAAAGGCAATGAGGCGGTGGCCCATGCCGCTGTCCGCTATGGCGTCGACGGCTATTTCGGCTACCCTATCACCCCTCAGAGCGAGATTCTCGAGACCCTTGAGGAACTTATGCCTTGGGAGACCACCGGCATGGTGGTGCTTCAGGCCGAGAGCGAGATCGCAGCCATTAACATGGTCTATGGCGGGGCCGCCACGGGAAAGGCCTGCATGACCTCCTCGTCGAGCCCGGGTGTGAGTCTGAAGCAGGAGGGCATCTCATATATCGCCGCCGGCCAGCTTCCGGCCCTTATCATCAACTGTATGCGCGGAGGCCCCGGCCTCGGCACTATCCAGCCCTCGCAGGCCGATTATTTCCAGGCCACGAAGGGCGGAGGCCACGGCGACTACCACCTGATAGTCCTCGCGCCGGCTTCGGTGCAGGAGATGGCTGACTTCGTCGGCCTTGGCTTCGACCTCGCCTTCAAATACCGCAATCCTGTCATGATGCTCGCCGACGGAGTGGTAGGGCAGATGATGGAGAAGGTGGTCCTTCCCCCCTTCCGTCCGCGCCGCACCGACGAGGAGATTGCTGCCCAGTGTCCCTGGGCGGTGACAGGGCGTCCGGAATCGCGCAAACCAAACATACTCACGACCCTGGAGCTTGACCCCGTGGTCATGGAGCAGAACAACATTCGCCTCCAGCAGACCTACAGCCTCATCTCGGCCAACGAGGTGCGCTTCGAGGAACACTGCACCGAGGATTGCGACTACCTCATAGTCGCTTTCGGCTGTGTGGCCCGAATCTGCCAGAAAGCTATGGAGGAGGCCCGCGCCGAGGGACTGAAGGTGGGTATCCTGCGTCCGATAACTCTGTGGCCCTTCCCGACCGAGGAAGTGAAGCGCCTGAGCAAGCAGGTGAAGTCGATACTCGTGGTCGAGCTCAACGCAGGTCAGATGATCGAGGATGTGCGTCTGAGTCTCGACGAGCAAGTCCCCGTGCACCACTACGGCCGCATGGGCGGCATAGTCATGGACCCCTCCGACGTCCTCGATGCTATCAGAAACATTATTGAAAAGTAAGTGTCATGACTCCTGAAGAAATCAAACAAGCCGCCAACATAGTCGAGACCAAGCCACGCTTGCTCAACGACAACACCATGCACTATTGCCCCGGATGCTCCCACGGAGTGGTCCACAAGCTTGTGGCAGAGGTAATAGAGGAAATGGGCGCCGAGCACATCGCCATAGCCATTGCGCCTGTGGGCTGTGCGGTCATGGCCTACAACTATATCGACATCGACTGGATCGAGGCCGCCCACGGCCGCGCACCCGCGGTGGCCACTGCGGCGAAGCGCCTCAACCCCTCGCGCCTCGTGTTCACCTACCAGGGCGACGGCGACCTTGCCGCAATCGGTACCGCCGAGACCATCCATGCCGCCAACCGTGGCGAGAACATAGCCATTATCTTTATCAACAACGGCATCTACGGCATGACCGGCGGACAGATGGCACCGACAACGCTCGAAGGGCAGGTGACATCCACCACTCCCTACGGCCGCCGCGTGGACCTCAACGGCTACCCCCTCCGAATCACTGAGATTCTTGCCATGCTCGACGGCACATGCTACGTCACCCGCCAGAGCGTCCACACCGCCCCGGCCGTCCGCAAGGCCAAGAAGGCTATCCGTAAGGCTTTTGAAAATTCAATGGCCGGGCGCGGCACGTCGGTGGTCGAAATAGTCTCCACATGCAATTCGGGCTGGAAAATGAGCCCCGCGAAGTCCAACGAATGGATGGAAGAGCACATGTTTGCCAAATATCCAGTCGGCGACCTAAAGGATACATCGAAAGAGTAGGGGAGACCTTCCTCACAAGCAACTTCAAAACTCACAGGAATGAAAGAAGAAATCATCATAGCAGGCTTCGGCGGCCAGGGAGTGCTCTCAATGGGTAAG
This sequence comes from uncultured Duncaniella sp., assembly GCA_910586665.1. Lineage (GTDB taxonomy): Bacteria > Bacteroidota > Bacteroidia > Bacteroidales > Muribaculaceae > Duncaniella. The sequence goes on along the minus strand of CAJUIX010000008.1, from coordinate 112,963 downwards.
ATTCTTGCCTACGCGGCCCTCATGGACGGTCTCGAAGTGACGTGGATGCCCGCCTACGGCCCCGAGCAGCGCGGCGGCACGGCCAACGTGACCGTAATCCTCTCCGATGCGCCTATCAGCAGCCCCGTGCTCAATTCTTATGACACTGCGGTGATTCTCAACCAGCAGAGCCTCGACAAGTTCGAGAAGAAAATCAAGCCCGGAGGCACGCTCATCTACGACCCCTACAGCATCCACCACGCGCCGACGCGCACGGACATCAACATCTATCCCGTCGACGCTATGGAGGCCACATTCCAGCTCCCGTCGAGCAAGGCCTACAACATGGTGCTTCTCGGCGCGCTGCTGAAGGTGCGCCCGCTATTGCCGGTCGAGGCAGTCATGAAGGGGCTCAGGAAGACCCTTCCCGAGCGTCACCACCACCTCCTACCCATCAACAAGGAAGCCATACTCAAGGGCATGGAACTGCCTAAAATCTGACAGCTGACCCTGCTCAGAACCATATCGCCACAATTTACCGCCAGGGCTGCCGGATTTCCCCGAATCCGACAGCCCTGGCCTCATATTAGCCTTATCACTCCTATCAGCCCTATTCACCCTATCCCCCTAACATCGTCATTTTTAACACTTTTCTTAAAAACTCTGCATCCTTGAATATCGTTATTCTTATACACCGATTGATGTTACAATACGGTTACAAAAACACACTTAAAGGATGTACAATTATGGAACCGACGATTTACTCACGCTTCAAGGAACTCGTCAACAATGACCCGGATCATCCTGCTGTCATCGACGAGCGTACCTGCGTCACCTACGCAGGTCTCGACCGCCTGGTCGACAACCTTATCTCAAGATTCCCCTCATTCATACCCGCGCGTGTCGGAATAGTGATGGACCACAGCGTCGAAATGGTCGCTGCAATGCTCGCCGTAATCAAATCAGGCGCCGCCTTCGTGGCGGTCGAGCCCGACTTCCCCCAGGGTCGCCTCGTCCGATTCCTTATCGAAAACGGGGTTGACTTCGTGATTACCCAGGAGCACTACGCCTCCCTTCTCAACGACTTCCGACGCCTCATCATCGGCAGCGACATCTATGTCGATTCCGCCCTCCACCCGCTTCCCGACCGCTCGCGCGCCGACCGTCCGGCCTACATCATCTATTCGTCGACCCCCGACGGCTATCCCCTCGGCATCGCCGTGGGCAACAGCCCCGTGATCCACTTCGCCGAATCATTCCGACGCACCTACAACATCTCGCCCGACGACATCCTCCTCCAGTTCTCGGCCTGCATCGTCAACATCTTCATCCAGGAAATCTTCGGCGCACTTCTCAGCGGCGCGGTCATAGCCATACCCTCCGCAGCCACCCGCAACGACCCCGCGGCCCTCGTCCGCTTCATCGACGAGCAGTATGTCACCGTCGTCAGCGGCTTCCCCTACCTCATGACCGAGCTCAACGACATCCCCTCGCTCCCAATCACCCTCCGCCTCCTCATCAGCAGCGGCGACCAGCTCCACGCGGCCTCTATCGGCCACCTCCTCGAGCAGATTACCGTCTACAACACCTACGGTCCCCCCGAGGCCACCGTCAGCGTCACGACATACTGCTGCAACACCGGCGCGCCCCTCCCCGACGGCACCTACCCCATAGGGCGCCCCATGAACGGCACCGACATCCTCCTTCTCGACGACAACCTTGCCGAAGTTGTCCCCGGCGCCGAGGGTGAGATATGCCTCTACGGCGACGGCCTCGCCGACTACTACACCGGCGACCACCGCGCCGACCTCCAGCCATTCGCCGTCACAGCCGACGGGCGCCGCGTGTTCCGCACAGGCGACATCGGGCGCCGCCTCCCCGACGGGAACTACGTCTACCTCCACCGCAAAAACTCCGAGGTGTCCATTCTCGGCAAGAAAGTGGTCACCGGCGAAGTCGAGCGCGCCCTCAAGCGCAGCGACGAAGTGGCCGACGCAGCCGTGGTCCACTACGTCGACGAGCAGGGAGCCGCCTACCTCGTGGCCTACGTCGTCCCCGCCTCCAAATCATTCCGCCTCTCATGGGTCAAAACCACAATGGCCCAGTACATCCCCGGCTATATGATACCCGAATTCTTCGTCCTCCTCCACTCCCTCCCCACCGACGCCGCCGGCGCCCTCAACCCCCACGCCCTCCCCGTCGTCCTCAAAGACAGCAAAGCCGGCTGACAGTCCGGCGCCTGAAAGCTCCCGGTCGTAGCAATGCCGCCGTCAAGTCTGGCTCGGAGAGCCTTGACAGGAGGAACCCCAGGGTAAGCGGAGGCCGCAGGCCGTAGCGATGCCTGGGGGCTTCCCGCAAACGATAAAGTCCCGTGCATCGGAGATGCTGGCCATTAAAAATGGCACCGCGCATCCCCGATGCATGCATTTTTGGCAGAAATGGGCGAAAATATTAACTTTGTAAGCCATGAAACATGAAAGTAGTCCGAAAAATTAACCTTTATTGGCCAAAATTTTGCATTTTTTGTTAAAACAAAGCCCGATTTCACGGAAATTTCACCTTTAACAAACCATTTAACATTAATTAACTACCGGGGGGGGTAATTTGTGAACTTTTGTTTACTTTTGTGCCGACTATAGTTGATATGGAATACATGTGTCGCGACATCAACACACCCGACAATAGTCTTCGCGGAGACGTTCAAAGCGTCCATAACAAATTGAAACCCAATTTATCGCAAATCAAACAAAGTGCAAAACAAATATTAATTTAAACTTTAAATCATGAAAAAAGAAGTACTACTTTCTTTATTGATGACTACACCAGTGGCTTTCCCGGCACTGGCTATCACGATTGACACCACACCTAATGTTGATAAAGGTGGATGGCAATCATCAATCCCTTCCGGCGACTTGACTATCAGGCCTACGGAGCAAGGAAATGGAGTATACTGTCCTGTCGGCGTTGCCAGCCTCAAGCGAACCTATTCCGCCTATCCAGTAGGTAAGTATACATTGACTCTTAATGTTTATAAGCTTCCTGAAAATGTTGTTGTGAAGCCCTCGAATAATGCTGAGCTTCCCGAAGGAGCTGATAGATGGGCAACTAATGACGAAATTGCCAAGCTTGCTGCCGCACAGAATACAAAAATCACTGTTAACGGCAAAGAGCTTTCTACCGTGCGTGTAGAAGTGAAGGGTGCTAATGGCTGGGAATGGAAAGAATTCTTAGGCTTCGAGATGACATCCAAGGGCAATATCGAAATTGTTATTTCGCCCAAGGATGCAACCAAGCCTTACTCTTTCGAAAGCATCGAGATTAATCTCGCTGTCGAAAGAAACCTTGAGAATATCAAAGCCGCTCTTGACGACGCCTTTAAGTCGGTCAAGAATGTGACTATTGAAACAATTAAAAACGCTACTATCACCGGCTCAGATCCTGTTCAGACCGCTGTTAATGACAGTGAGCTTGCCAAGACACTTGCAGGTGCTGTTAAGACTCTTGGGGATGAGAGAACTGCTATTACAAACGCGATTGCTAAATATTCAAGCGATAATAATGCTGACAAGCTTGAAGCATGGAAGGCACACAATGACAATCTGAATACCGATAAGGCTATTTCAGCACGCATTGCAGCCCTGACAACAAATGTCAGCAAGCATAACTCGGATGTTACGGCTGAAAACAAGCGTTTCCAGGCTTATACTGACAACAAGACTACTTACGAGGATCTCGTTGCAAAGCAGGGTGTCCTTCTTATCAATGTGACAAACCTCATTGAAAAGCTTGAGGCTGAGAATCCTAATCCTTCTGAGGGTGTAGCACAGAATATTAAGGATGCGAAGGCTTTGAAGACAAATCTTGAAAATTTCCTGAAGACTATCAACACTGCCTATGCCGACCTCAATAACCAGACTATCAAAAATTCGGATTATGTGAACGCATACAATGAGCTTGAAACTGAGTATGGTCGCATTAATGAATTGGGTGGTACTGTTTCAAGTGATTGGAACGCATATCAGGATTTCCAGAATGCCAACCTTCTCACTACCTATAATGGCCTTGAAGCTATAAGGAATGAGTGCCAGCTCAAGCTCGCCAATTATACAGAAAAAGTCACCGGTGCATTTGCCGAGCAGTTCACTACCGCAGGCGATGAAATCCGTGCCATTATTGCTGAGCTTGACACCTATGTGGTTGTTAAAAATAACAAGCTTTGTCTGCGTACCCATGTCGGTGCGTCTGAACAATTTAAAAATTCAGGCAAAACTAAGGCTGAATATGTCAAGGAACTTGTAAACTCTGCTGGACAACGCATGCGGAATGTCGCCGACGACTTCATACAGGCTGTTGGTGCCCAGAATGCTGCATACGATGAAGCTATGAAGTACATCAACTCCAAAGACGAACTTGAAAACTTTGGTAAAGGTGTGCAGGTTACATTCAATAAATCTATTGAGGATGTTGTCGTTCCTTCGAATTTCGAGAAAGAGTTTGAGGCAGAGAAGAATAAAGTTACTGACAAGATTGCAGAACTCAAAGCACTCATCGTCGCTGCCTATGGTAACACCGTTACAGAAAACAACATCCTCTTTGCTGGTTCTACCACTCCGGCACTTCCCAGCTTCCAGGACAAGCTTCTTGCCAAGGCTAATGAAGTGAAGGCTGCCCAGTCCGGCGAAAACTATGACGGCGAAGGCGGTCTTGATAAGTGGCTTGATACTATGGAGTCCATTATCACTGTATATGGCAGCTATAATGAACTCAATGACAAAGTCGTTGCTGCCGATGCCGGCCGTGGCTTCCTGACTGAAATCTTTAAGAAGAACCTTGACGATATCAAGGATGCAATCGATGCCATTGACAATGTCAATGATCCTAAGCTTGATGAAAAGATTGCCGCAATCAACACCAAGATTCAAGCTATCGACGAAAACGCCGGTAACTTTGTCGTCCTCTTCGACAATGTAAATGTCCAGAAACTCTACGACAAGGCTGCAAGCGTGATTGCCGATACCAAGATTATTGATTCGACTACGCTTGACAAAAGCAAGTATACCAAGTCACTCACCGACAAGAAACTCAAATATGGAAGTACCGAGAAGAAGGTGACTGAATGGGCTACTGCAATCGAGGCAGAGGTGAGAGACATCATCGATGCTCACCAGACCGATGCTGTCAATGCTACCAAGAACAAACTCGAAGAGCTTGGCAAGAAGAATTATGTGACCGGCGTTACCGACGCAATCCTCTATGTCCTCAATGGTGCTTCTGACAATGCTACTTTCAAAGCAGCCGGCATAGTGCGCGATTTCATCAACAACGCTATCGAGGCCAATAAGAAAGCTGCTGAAAACACACTCGATGCTTATAATGCTAAGAAGACTAAATTTGAGACCTTTAATGCGACCTATGGCATTAATCTCCCGTCTTATAGTCAGACAGGTTCAGCAGGCACCAATGCTAAGGGCGCACTGGACAAGATTATCGACGGCCAGGTTGACAATGTTCCTTCTGTTGATGATGCAAAAGCAATGTCAATCCAGATCTCACAGAATGTCGGCAGTGATACATACGACAAACTTGATTCAGAAGCTCTGGCTAGCAAGCTCGAGGCTGCTGAGGCCCTTCACAATGCATTCAAAGACTTCATCGACGAAGATGTCGATGACCTTTATGCTTCTTTGGACAAGGCGTTTGACAACATGGATGCATACGAGGCTCTTAAGGCAGAACTTGACAAAGTCTGGGTTAAGGCTAATGGCACAACAGCAGCTAAAGGCGCAATCGCTACAGCTGAAGCTCTCAACGTTACCATCAACAAGGGTTCTGACGATGAAATCTATGGTGATGCATACGATACATTTGCAGCCAAGTTGGGTACTGCTGACGACAAGGCCTTGAAGAAAGAGTGGTCAGATCTCACTACGAAAATCAAGAACACTGCCGAGAATGAAGATTACACCAAGGGCGCGGCTGCCAATGAGGACGCTCTGAAAACCGAGGTTGCATCGCTCCTTACAAAGGTCAACAATGTCAAGACCAGCATCCAGGCCAACTTTGACAAATGGTCGGCTCAGACAGCTGCCGCCAACCGCGCACAGGTTGAGCTTGCCGGCCTTCTCGACCTCCTCGACAAGGAGAACCTCACTCCCGACGGACTTGGCACTTTCAATCCGTTTGCCGAGAAGTACAATGAATTTGCAAAGCAGCTTGATACTCTCAACAAGAACATTGCAAAGGCATTCGGCGAAGGTAAGTCTGCCGAAAATGAATCGTATCAGACCGAGGCTGTCAATATCGAGAACGCTATCAAGGCATACAATACTGAAATTGTCGAGGGCGACCTCTATGCCCAGGCTGTCAGAACCCAGAACGAAGAGCTTATGACTCTTTGGAACTGGACCGGCGACAATGGTGCCTTCACCAAGCTGCAGAATGCATATAAGGAAGCCAACCAGCAGGCAATGATTTTCCAGTCATTCGAAAACGCCGGCTGGAGCCATTACCTCAACAATGTATACAAAGTAACCGGTTCTGATACTCCCGGATTTGGTGACGTCCGTGAAATCTACAAGTTCAAGGATCTTATCAGCGCGCTTGACGCTGAAATGCTTGCTCTCAAGAACAACGCAAACAATAATAAGAAGATTATTGAAAAGGCTGATTTCGACAACCTCGTTACCAAGGCTGATAACTATCGTGTCAATGGTTACAACGATGCCAGCGGAAATACTCAGAGAGGCATCGAGACAGTTCTCAAAACACTTAATGATAACGTCCATGCAGCAGCCGAGGCCTACTACGATCTGAAGCTGAACGGTGATGCCACGGTTACTCCTAATGTTCAAGGTGCCGAAGCTATCAATACCGCCAATAGAAAAGCCCTTACAGACGCCAAGGTTATTGACCAAAAAGATCCTAAGGATAGCAACGGTAACTACATCATCACTGCCGGTCGATCCAATCTCGCAGTTGGTGAAAATGCTGTTGCAAAGGCAAAAGAGCTTTATGCTAGCAGTAAGTTCAAGTCTAAAGACTTTGACGCGATTGCCAACGAACTCGATAAGGTCAAGTTGTTCAGCGATGCAGAGCTTGAGCGCATAGCTTCTGATTACTGGACTGCATATTACAACCATTTCAACTCTACGATGAAGACAATGGCTGACAATATGCCGACCTATACCTACGATGAGTACCTCAATAAGGGATACACCGAAGATGGAGTCGAGAAGAATTCTCACCAGAAGCAGTTCAATAACGCTCAGACATTATTCAACCAAGCCAATACCACGACCTCGTCCGCAGAGTCAGTTCTTAGCGCTGTGACAACCGGTAAGACAAATCTCAAGAATGCTTACAATGCTGCTAAGGATGTTCATGATATTGCTAAGGCTGCCCATGATGCTGTTGTCGCTGACAATGCTGCCTATAATGCATATATGGTTCAGGTTGAAGGACTCCAGACCCGCTACGATGCTCTTGAAGCCTTCTCGAAGTCTCTCGCCGCTCTTAACAATGCCTACTCTAATGTGACGACTGTCTTTGAAGGAAACGGAGGTATTAAGCCTCTCGTTAACACCCGTCCGTATACTGACGCTACGAAGACTGCTCTCAGCACTAAGTTTGATGAGTTTGAAGCAGCAATGCCCGTGGGTTATTATAATGTAGCCAAGGCTGAATCTGTAGCCCTCAACAAGCAGTACAATAAGATTTACGCTGCTCTCTCAGAGGCTTCTATCGTCGAGCTTCCCAACTATGCCGAGATTGAGGCTAATGTCAAGGCATTTGAACCGAAGCTGACAGCACTCGCATCGTCTATCGAAGAGGCTTACTCTATCGGTGACCGCGAGGAGGCTATCAAGGCAATAGTCGCTCTCAAGACTACCATGCTCCAGTATGAGGACGAACTCTCAGGCTATGAGATTGCTCTCCGCAGCGCATGGATGGAAGAGGGTACTACACCGCTCACCAAGGTTCTTACCGAACTCCAGCAGCAGTACGACGGTATTGACGCTCTCATCGATCAGTACAATGCCACATACAATGCCTGCCATGCAAATGTCAAGGCTGCTTATCCTGACGGCTATACTAAGAAACTTGAGGAACTTGCTGCTGTCAAGACTTCATGGGAGGCTGTCGGCGACAAGGCTATCATGCAGAAGCATAACTTCGTCGAGAGCATGGACGCTATCAAGACAGCGGTCGACAAACTCAACGACGAGATTGTTGCAATGCAGGAGCCTATCACCAAGCACATTGGTTTCTACAACAAGGCCAACGGAATCCTCAACGGATATCAGGCTATTGTTGACAATGTGACTACCCAGCGTGACGAATGTGAATATTACAAGGCTCTTGGGGAGGACATTGAAATTGATGGTGTTAAGGTCAATTCCTATGTCTATAAATATAATGCTTATCTCAATGTTCAGCAGGAGTTAATTGATACGGCTAAGAAGCAGCTTGATGAAGCTAATAAAGTTCTTGAAAAGGGTGATACCGACAATTACTTTAAATCAGACTTCATTTTTGATAACAACGGCGATTTATTAATATACTTTACTAATATAGATCTGCCTAAGCTTTTTGCCGAGGACGATTTCAATGGCGCAAAGAGAGTTGTTGGCGAAAAACTCAACGAGGCTCGCGAAACTCTCAAGAACCCCAACCTCATCCCCGAGGAGAAGGACGCTCTTGCTCAGAAGGTCACCGAGCTTTCAGCTAAGGTCGATGCCCTTGGTGCAATGGATATGCCCTCACAGGCTGCCGACGGCAAGACCCTCGTTGAGACTATCAATGCCGAAAAGGACAAGATTGGAGCTGTGATTACTGAAATCCAGAGCTATCTTGATGAGGCTGCCGAGCATATCTTCCTCACAGGTGACATAAACTGCGACAACACCGTCGACATTAACGACGTTCAGATGTTGATTGAAGTTGTCGGAGAAGGCACCCAGGACCAGCTCAACGCTACTCAGACAGCTGCTGCTGACACCAACAAGGACAAGGTCATCGACATCACCGACGTTGCACGCGTCATCTATATCGCCAAGACCTTCGGTATGCCCGAGAATACTCCCGCTCCCAAGGCTCCGTCTCGTGCGGTTGAAGGCTCCAACTTCGTCGCAGCATCCTTCGTCAGCGAAGAGGGCGGTGTACGTCGCTACGCGGTCAACATCACCAACTCTGTCGCCTTCGTTGCCGGACAGCTTGACATCAAGCTTGACCAGGATGTCACTCTCGTCAACGTTGTTGCAGCAGACCGTGCAGAGAACCACAGCGTCGCTCTCTTCCACCATGATTCCGATAACAAGCGCGTCATCCTTACCAATATGGACAACGCCGTCATCGACGGTGAAAACGGAGCTGTCATCTATGTCGACGTCCTTGGCGAAGGCAATGTATCAATTGAAAATGCAGTCTTCACCGACAGCAGCTTCAATGGTTACCGTCTCGCCAAGCCCGAAGGCACTTCCGGCATCGAAGACACCGTCATCGACAACAACGGCGGCCTCAAGCAGCGTATCTACAATGCAGCCGGCCAGGCTCTCCGCGGTCTCCAGCGCGGCGTGAACATCATCCGCAACGCCGACGGTACCGTCAGCAAAGAGTATCACAAGTAATCTCTTTAAACCTAAGTGATTAAGCAAGCTGTGCCGCCGTTTTATCGGACGGCGGCACAGCCCTTTTTATACCAAAAATCTTTCCATTTAATCATTATTGCAATGAATTTACTCAAAAATTCGCTTGTTTCCAAACTGATGCTTGCCGCTCTGATGCTTGTCGGAGCTAAGGCTATGACAGCGGGAACCAGGCTATATATAGAACCTATCGCCATAGACAACTATGAGCCTAAGGAAGTGGCTGTCATGTTTGAGCATGACGGTACTATGGGTGCAGGTCAGTTTGACATGTATCTTTCTTCCTCCCTCCAGTTCACTCCCACAGGTGACAAGTATGAGCCTTATTTTGTCGTCCTCAATCCTGAATATGTCGGCAACGGACATGCTCCTGTTCAAAATTATGTAAAAATGGAGGATGGCAGAGAGATGATGCGTGTCATGATTGTGTCCAATAATCGTGAGCTCTTCAAGAAGGAAAGCGGTGTGCTCTGCCGTATCAAGGTGCAGGCTCGTGAAGGTATGTTGGATAAGGATGCTGAGAAGGCTCCCGACCTCAGCATTTCGCTTAAGAATGTCAAGTTCAATGACGGCAGAGGCGGTAACTCGATCGAACTCGGTGAGTATACCACCGACGTGTCCAAAGTCACTGAAATTTCAATGGGTGTGACCGGCAGCGACCAGATAGTTGCCAATCCCGGTTCGACAGTTTCATTTAACCTGAACCTGACCAACACCGTTGATGTCGCATCTTTCAGTTTCAATCTCGGTCTCCCCGAAGGTTTTGCAAATCCTGAATTTGTTAAGAACGCAGATCGCGTCCGTGGAACTGCCAATATCAATTATTATCCGTCGACCGGCAATCTTTTGATTTCAGATTTCACTACCAATAATGCGATTAGAGGTAATGAGGGTGATATTTTGACAGTGTCAGTCCAGGTGCCTGAGGAATTTGGCGAAAGCGCAGTTATCTCTTTTACTGATATCACTGTTGGTGCTTTCCTCGCTGGAGACGATGCCAAGTCGCTTTATGGCAAATCTTTTGATGTCACCATTATCAACGGTTCTGCCGTCAAGAAGACTGCCGACGCCAAGGTTGCAGAGCTTAAGGATGCCCTCGCCGCTGCTCTCGCCGAGATCGCCGAGAAGTATGAGAACGTGAAGGACCAGTTCACCGGCGAGGAAATCAACACCAAGATTACCGACCTCGAGACTGCTATCAACGCTGCCTACGAGGACCTCACCCTCCAGTCCAAGTATGACGAGATCATGGCCCCGGCCGAGGAAATCGCAACCGCCATCGCAGCCCTCGTCCCCGCTGCTGCCGATGCAGTCCGCGTAGCCGCCAACCAGGCTGCCTACGAGGCTGAGATTGCCGCAATCGACGCTGCCGCCGCCAAGCTTGACGAGGCCCTCGCCGCTGTCAAGGAGACTTATCCCGACTACAATACCGAGGCCGACGTGAAGGCCGTCAACGACGCAGTGGCTGCTGCCAAGACCGCCGCTGCCGACGCCCTCAAGGCTGTCGAGACAGAAGGCGAGTACAAGCACGAGCTTGATGTCAAGCCTATCGAGGACGCCATCGCCGCTATTGCCGTCAACGCAAAGGCTGATGCCGATGCCAAGGCCGAGGCTGCCCGCGTGGCCGCTAACAAGGCTGCTTATGACGCGGATCTCGAGGCTATCAAGCCTTTCGAAAGCCAGCTCGCTATGGCTCTCGCCGAGGTGGCCGACAATAAGGACTACGACGTGACTGCCGACAAGGCTGCTGCCGAGAAGGCCATCCAGGATGCCAAGGATGCCGCCGCTGCCAACCTTAAGGCAGTCGAGAAGGAAGGCGAGTATAAGTCGACCCTCGACACTGCCGCTATCGCAACCGCCATCGCCGCTATCAAGAAGAACTCCGAAGCTGCAACCGCCGAGGCCAAGCGCGTAGCCGACAACAAGGCCGCCTACGAGAAAGACCTCGCCGACGTAGCCGCCCTCCAGACCAAGCTCAACGCCGCCATCGAGTCTGTCAAGGGTAACGAGGACTATGATTCCGCAGCCGACGCCAAGGCCGCCCAGGACTTCATCGACGCTGCCAAGAAGACTGCCGACGATGACTTCGCAGCCGTAGCAACCGAAGGCAACTATGCTTCCAAGCTCGACGCAGCCGCAATCGAGGCCGCAATCGAGATTATCGCCAAGAACGCCGACGAAGCTTCTCTGAAAGCTGCCAACGACAAGGCCAAGGCTAATGCCGACACCGCTGTCGCTGCACTCAAAGACGAACTCGCCGCCGCTCAGAAGACTATCGCCGAAGATTGCCCCCTCGTAGCCGACCAGTTCAAGGGTGAGGAAATCGCAGCCGCCATCGCAAGCCTTGAAAGCGCCATCGCTGCAGCTTACGAAGGCAAGACTCTCGCCGGTGACTACGACAAGGTAATGGCTCCCGCCGCCACTATCTCTGAATCAGTCAAGACCCTCGTTAGCGAAGCCAAGGCCGCCCAGGAAGCTGCTAAGGCCGAGGCTGACCGCGTAGCCGCCAACAAGGCTGCCTACGACGCTGAAATGGCCCTCATCCAGACCCTCCGCGACGAGCTCCAGGCTGAGATTGACAAGTTTGCTGGCAACGGCTGGGAGAAAGACGACTTCAGCGCCCGCAAAGTTGTTACCGACCACATCGACGGTCTCGAAAACAAGGTGAAGGCAGAGAACAACCGCGTTATCCCCTCTGACGTCTACGCCAACCAGCTCAAGGACTCAGACCTTGCAATGGCCCGCGGTCTCATCCAGGAATACGTTCAGAAGGTCCAGACCTCCGGCATCGGTTCGATCATCGCTGACGAGGACCTCAAGAACGTCCGCATCTACACTATTGACGGTGTGCGCCACAACAGCCTCGTTCCCGGCGTCAACATCATCGTCAAGGCCGACGGAACAACAACCAAGGTTTACGTCAAGTAATCTCCGTTAACCTGACACTCTACCATAGGCGGGCCGCGCCTGATACGCGCGACCCGTCACCAAGAAAAAATCTTAAAGACACAACCGGGAAAATTTGTATTTATTGCACATTCGGCCGGACAACGGCCGGACAAACTTTTACCGGAGCCTGCACGTCATCGTGAGATGCTGTGCAGGCTGTTTTTTTGCACCCCCGCATCCCCGATGCACGCATTTTTGGCAGAAATGGGCTAAAATATTAACTTTGTAAGCCATGAAACATGAAAGTAGTCCGAAAAATTAACCTTTATTGGCCAAAATTTTGCATTTTTTGTTAAAACAAAGCCCGATTTCACGGAAATTTCACCTTTAACAAACCATTTAACATTAATTAACTACCGGGGGGGGTAATTTGTGAACTTTTGTTTACTTTTGTGCCGACTATAGTTGATATGGAATACATGTGTCGCGACATCAACACACCCGACAATAGTCTTCGCGGAGACGTTCAAAGCGTCCATAACAAATTGAAACCCAATTTATCGCAAATCAAACAAAGTGCAAAACAAATATTAATTTAAACTTTAAATCATGAAAAAAGAAGTACTACTTTCTTTATTGATGACTACACCAGTGGCTTTCCCGGCACTGGCAAACGTTGACCTCACACATTTGGCCAAGCAGCCGACTGACGCTACCGATCTTGACCGTTGGATTGGCGCCAACAATGACGCTGACGGTACAAAAGTAGAGTTTAAGGATAACGCAGGTGTGACCTGTCTTCCCGGTATAACCAAACTTTCCCGTACTTATAGCAATCTTCCTAAGGGAAACTACATCCTGGAGATAAAAGAGCTCACCAAGGGTTCAAATTTGACAATCCAGGTCGGTGACGGCGAGCCTGTCAGCGGTTCCCAGATTCGTGTGGAAGATAAGATGAGAGACGGTTTCCGTGTGGAAACAGACAAGGCTGATGTGACTATTGTTATTACTCCTGACGCAAATGGTCTGAAAAATGGCTTCTCTTTCACCTCGATGAATTTCGAGCTGGTCTATGACTTCAGCGACAATACTTTGGGTGCCCTTGCTGCGCTCAACACTCTTATCAGCGGCGATAACTTCATCCATTCGCTTACTTCCGGCATAACCGGCCAGGACGATCTCGAGAAGCAGGGTGTCGAGCTTAGGAAGAGGGTTGATGCCCTTTCTGAGAAACTTGCCGCTCTTGCCACTGCAGAAAAAGAAGAAGATGCGGAAGTTCTCTTTGACGCATATGACAAAGGCGAATTCTTCAAGAGCCCCAATAAGTATGCTGCCGACGGCGAGACTCTGAAGGCCGACGTCGCCGCCCACAATGCCAAGGTCGATGCTGCCAACAAAGCTCACCAGGCTGTTCTCGACAATCTCGCTAACTATCAGGAACTGAGCGCTAAGCAGAGCACCCTTGCCACCAAGCTCACCAAGGGTGATGCGGATAAGTTTGGCTCTGAAAAGGTGACCGTCAGTGCAGAACTTGAGCGTCTCATCAAGGAAGAGTCCGCCAAGCCTGCAAACCAGCAGAACGCTACCAAGCTTGCCCTTCTGAAGTCAGCTTTGGAGGATGTGAAGAAGCTTATCGAGAATGTCAACGCCATCAAGACTGCTCTCGACGCCGACTACGAGGCCGGAAAGCTTGCAGACAAAAAAGGCTCTGCCTACAAGAACCACTCTAAGAATCTTAACGCTTACGAGACTACCTATGAGCGTGCGTGCGCAGCTGCCGGTGTTGAAAACGATGATCTTAATGCATACGATGGCTTCACCGCAGGCGTAGAGACAGTTATGGTAGATGGCAAGCCTGTTGAAGTGAAGAATTATAACTATAACAACTATATCAAAGCCAAAGCTCTCTATGATAAGCTTCAGCGTGAGTTCAACGGCTATGAGCCTGAATTTGCGAGCGTTGTGACCAATGAGTATGCAAAGCAGCTTACCGATAAATGGAATGAAATCAACGCGAACTTCGATGTCGACACCGAGGCTGAGAAAATTACTCTTAAGAGTGTAATTGGTGCTTTCGGCGAGGTAGAGAAGGATGATAAAGATGTTGTTGTTAGAGGCTTTGCTAAGTATGTAAAAGGGTTGCTTGAGGATGCTGCCAATGAGGACGAAGAGGACGGTTCTCTCGCAAAAATCAAGGCAACAGCTGACGACTGGCGCCTCAAACAGCTCAATAACAAGAAGGTTGCCGACGCAATCGTCAAAGAACTTACTGATAAGTTCAATACTGTCGCAGGCAAGACTGTGCCCGATGGCTTCGTGAATTCCATCAAGACTTACAAGGATAAGGCCCAGGCAAAACTTAACCAGGTTAAGGCTGCTGTTGCAGCTGCCTACGGTATTACCGGCGACAAGCGTCTCACCGACGACACCTGGATGGCATATATGAAGGACGAAACACTTGTTAGAGGTGACTTCTATACAACGACAATGAATGATGCCGGTCTTGTGACCAAGGTAACCCTTACTAAGAATAACGTCATCACAAAGGAGCAGGCTGACTATGCCAATCAGGTTGATGCCCTCAACGGTGATGGCGGCCCTGTCACGCTCGCCACTTCAGTGAAGGGTATGCAGAAGGCTGTTGCCGATGTCAACAACGAGACTCTTACCCGTCTGACTCAGAAGATTCTTGCTGACGATCTTGCAAATATCAACAAGCTCACAGCTGATGATGTTGACGGAAAGACAGATGCCTATAAAGCTGTCGTGACCTCTGTAAAGACTCACGAAGACCTTCTCAATGGCACAAGCGAAAAGAAGGGCCTTATTGCAGCTTTCCAGAGCGCATACTGCGGCAACCTCGTTGACGCCCTCGCCAAGTATATCGGTACAGATGCCAAGATTATCGCCGGTGCTGACTACTATATGGGCGAGAAGGACGGCAAGCCTGTCGTTGTCAATTTCTCCCGCCAGATGTATCTCGACAAGATGGTCATCAAAGTCGGCAATCAGAATGTGACTCTTGCCAAGCGTGCCGCCGATCTCGCACTTGAGGCAGATAAGTTCTGCGACAAGTTTGAGGAAGACCTTAGAGCCCTCGCCGAGGCCCTTATAACTTTTGGCGCAAATGATGATGTCACTGAATTGAACAAGGCTATCAAAGACCAGCGTGTAGACTTCAACAAGGCTGCTTCCAAGGCCAACTTCCAGGCGGCCAAGGACGCTATCGCCGAGATTGATGCCGCAATCGAAAGCGTTGACAATATTCTCAACGATGTGCCTGTATATGGTGAGAATGTAAATCTCGATACTTACACCGACAATGCAAACAGTAAGCTTGTCGACGGTGGTGAGGTATATAAGGCATATACAGCCGCTATCGATAAGGGTGCAGATGACAAGGCTACGGCTCTCTACAACAAGGTCAACGACTTCATCACCAAGGATGTCAAGAAGCTCAAGGACGGTGCTGCCAAGACTCTCGCAAACGTCAATGCTTATTCCGAGCTTGACGGCAGTCTGACAGGTGCCAATGGCGCAATCAAAAATCTTGAAGATGAGAACAGCAGGCTTAACCCGCTTACCGGCGACGGCACTGCCAACGCTACCTACAAGAAACTGGTTGATGAATACAAGAAGACAGCCGAGGATTATGGAAAGAAGATTCTCGAAGCGGTCAAGAGCAAAGACCAAAGCAAGAATGCTGCCGCTATAAAGGCTGAATATCTTCCCAAGATCGAGGCCCTCAAGACCGCAGCTGCCAAAACACAGCAGGATCTGGTTGCCAACCATACCAAGTATCAGGAAATCGGACAGAAGGCCGATGCACTCCGTCAGCAGATCACTTCGCTTGTTAAGACTATCAATGACAAGAACCCCGGCTTCAACCCCTGGAAGACCGATACCGACGCTCTCGAAAGCGGCATTGTCAAATATCTTGACGACATCGCAGCTTCTTACAATGCAGGTAAGTCTGTTGCCGACGAGGTGACAAATCTTGCCAAACTTGCCGAACTCCAGGCTATCGCCGACAAGGTTCAGAGTAACCTTGACGACAACTATGCTACCGAGGTGCGCAACGCCAACACCAACTTCATGCTCGAGAACTGGAACGGTACCGGTGCTAACGCCAAATACACCAAGCTGTTTAACACATATTCCGAGACTCTCTCGATGAATAGCGCATACCGTCAGGTGACCAATCTCGGTTATAGCAAGTTCCTCAATCCGGATGATCCTACGAAAGTTCCCTCCTATGATGTTAATAATGATGGTAAATTTGTAAGCGGCCTCATTGACGCTGAGCTCCTCACAGGTGCCGAGAAGGGTGAAATTCATAAGATCGAAACTGCCAACACGCTGGCAAACAAGGCCTTCAACGAGAAGACTAATGCGAACACGGTTCTTACTAAGGCCAACTTCGCAACTAAGGATGCCTCTAATGTCGAGAAAAAACCGCTCGATCTTGCCGATGAATCCCAGAGCACGCTCGACGGCTACAAGAGCCAGATGACGAAATATATGAACATGGCTGCTATGGAGTACTATGCAGGTTCTGCAACGGCAACTCCTACAGTAGTGAAGGACAAAGACGGCAATCCGATAAAAGTTACTACTTCTGATGTTGAGGGTCTCAATACAAAGGCGAACGAAAATTATACAACTAATAGCGACGCCTTTGATAATCTCGGTATCAATGACATCAAGAATACTGACAAGTACGATGCTAAAGAGATTAAGAACAACTTCAAATCAGACATCTTTGCAGCCGCCAATACTGCAATTGTAGAAGCCGCCAAGCTCTATGCAAATAACTATAACACTGATATGACCAAGAACAAGCTTGCTCTCGTGATGTCTAACATCGCCGACCAGCTTGACAAGGTCAAGGCTTATAGTGAGGAGCAGCTGGAAGGTTATGCAGCACAGTACTGGGCAGCCCGTGTAGCCGTCGTCGACCAGCGTATCAGCGAGTGGACTGCTCCTTATGGCAATAAGGTGCCCGACGATCTCAAGACTGCTATCAACAAAGTCACAGAGTTCAAGGCTAAGGTTGCTAAAGAGACCAATGCCAAGAAGTTCACAGCTATTGACGCTACCGAGAATAAGGCCAACCTCAATATTTGGATTTCTGACCTCGTGTCGAAATACAATTCTGTCGTTAGCGAGTATGATAAGCTCTATAACGACAAGGTTACAGATGCCAAGTATGACGCAAATATGAAAGCCTATACGGACGGCGTAGAGGCTTCTTACAATGAGCTCAAGGGCTTTGCCAACTCACTTGCTGCCGCTAACAACTCTTACAACCAGGCTACAACACGCCTTGCAAATGTTAAGGATGCAATTGATGCTGCTAAATCCGGCTGGACTCAGGATAAGCAGGACAATATTGATAGCAAGACCAAGGCCTTCAATGATGACTTGCACCTTGACTATCAGAGAGTGGGTAATGCCGAGCTTCTCGCCCTCCAGACCGAATGGGGAGCAGTCAACGCTGCTCTTACAGCGCTCATCAATGCCAAGGTCGAAGTCAGCGACGAGACCAAGGCTCGCGTGACCGCGCTTCAGAAGGAGCTCTGGGGTCTCTCGGAGGGTGTCTTTACTGATTTCGAAGCAGCCAAGAAGCTTGACGGTGACCCTGCCAAGATTGCCGCAATCAAGGCTCTCCAGGCCGATTTCCTCGCCCTCGAAGGTGAGCTTACCACTCTTGAAAATGAATTCAAAAACGCTCTTCCCGGAGCCGACAAGGATTCTGCCAAGCTCACTGCCAAGGCTGTCGTAAGCAAGCGCTACACCGAGGTTATCGCCAAGGTCAATGAGGCTGCCGAGTTCTACAAGAACGCCGATCCCGAGGCTGTCCAGCCCAAGTATGCCGACTTCAACAATGCTGACTATCCCGCTCAGATGGCTGCCCTCGACCAGAAGATTTCTGCCGAGACTGCAATCATCATCCTTCAGAAGGACAACTACCTCCTCACCCTTGACGAGATTGAGGCCGCAGTTGATAAGTATCTTAACGGTGATGGTAAGGATATTACCGGTATGAAGAAAGACCAGGCTTATGTTGACGAGAGCAACAAGGTTGCCGAAGGTCTCCTCAAGGATCATAAGTCTTATGCCGACAGGCTCGCCAAACTTGGTGAATTCCTGAAGAATGACTACATCGCCAAGGCTAAGATCAAAGCTGATGCTGAAGCTGACGAAGTAGCGGATCAGAAGAAGGACCAGGAAGTGCTTATCAAGCATTTCAATGATAAGATTACCGCTATCCAGTCTGTCCTTACCGACGCCGCAGCCAAGATTAACGAGAAGAACAAGGCGAAGAATCTCGCCGAGCGTTGGAAGTTTAACGCTGATGGTTCTCTTCCCTCAGTAGAGGTTGAAGACTATAAGGACGGTAAGATTGCTGAAAAGCTTACTAAACTTGAAACTCATCTCTACCAGGAGTCTATCAAGGGAACCGAGAATGTCTGGGATGAAGAGGTGATTAGAATCACTGCAGCAATGAATAGTCCCTTCCTCCTCACAGCAGACAAGGATGCCCTTATCGCAGACGCGAGAGTGGTTGGTGCCGAGCGTGAGAAGATTCAGACTACACAGTCCGAGCTCAAGAAGATGAAGGAAGTGTATGAGGCTATGGTCCAGGTTATCGCGAATATCCGCAAGGTAACTGCCGATGTCGCTGACCACACCTACACTCCGGGTGACCTCAACGGCGACAAGCAGACCAATGTCCTTGACGTAATCGAGATTGCCAACCTCATCCTTGAGGAAGTCGCTTACGAGGATCTTGACGAACTCAAGGCTCGCGCAGCCGACCTTGACTTCAACAAGAAAATCGGTATCGGTGACCTCACCAGACTTGCCAACCTTGCCCAGAACAAGAATTATGATGACTTCCATCCGAGAAGTGCAGCACCCTCACGCGGAGGCGTTGATATGGTCAGCGTTGCATTTAGCGGAGTTGAAGGTGGCGTAAGCCGCTATGCGGTCAACATCCAGAACGCATCGCAGTTCGTGGCAGGTCAGATCGACCTCGTACTCCCCGCCGGCATGACCGTCGTAGGTGTCGAGGGTGCAGCCCGCGTCGCTTCCCACGATGTCCTCACTTCGAGCAGTAGCAAGCGTATCGTCATCATGAACATGGATAACGCTGCTATCGAAGGCTCTGAAGGAGCTGTCGTCTACGTCGATGTTATCGGCGAAGGCAAGTTTGATGTTGACAATGTCATCTTCGCAACCCGCACAGGTGCTGAAGTGCTTCTCGCCAAGCCCGAAGGTACCTCCGGCATCGAGGATACCGTTATCGACAACAACGGTGGTCTCAAGCAGCGCATCTACAATGCTGCCGGCCAGATGCTCCGCGGCCTCCAGCGCGGCGTGAACATCATCCGCAACGCCGATGGTTCTGTAAGCAAGGAGTATCATAAGTAATCTCTTTGAATCCAAGTAAATAAGTGAGCTGTGCCGCCGTTTATCGGACGGCGACACAGCCCTTTTTATACCAAAAATCTTTCCATTTAATCATTATTGCAATGAATTTACTCAAAAACAAGCTTGCAGGAAAGCTGATGCTTGTTGCCATGATGCTTCTTGGAGCAGGCAATCTCTTTGCTGCAAACAAAATATATTTCGCTTCCGAAACTGTCAATATCAGTAACGGTTCGACCATCGACATCCCGGTCATGATGGATTGCGATGAGAATGCTACAGCTGTTCAGTTTAACGTCACTCCCTCGGCCGGTCTCAGCGTGGTCAGCGTGACTGTAAACCCTGACCGTCTTGCAGGTCATATTCATAACTATGTAGCAGCAAACCGTGACCTCATGGTATACTCTACTTCCAATCGCTCTTTCCGTAACTCGACCGGTCTTTTTGCCACAATCCGTGTGCAGGCCAACTCTCTTACAGCAGCCGGAGTTGAGCTTAAACTTGAGAATATCATTATTGGAGGCAAGGATGGCAATAATCTTGTAGACGGTGGCACTGCAACTGTCAAGGTTGTCCCCGGAGCCACAAGCCGTCTTTATTCTGTCGAAGCACTTTCTGTGACTCCCGGCGGTACAGCTACTGTCAGCCTGGGTCTCAACAATCCTGTGGAAGTTCGCGATTTTACATTCCGCATCACCCTTCCCGAGGGCTTCTCTTTCATGACCAACTCCGACAATATGATCGAGGCTTCTCATCAGAATGTGGAGCGTCTTACCGAGAATACTTCTGCCCTCGGCCGTCCGAAAGGCAATACTGTCCTGATGGTTGTGTACAATCCTTTCGGTCCCACAGTGACCGGTACTACAGGCGATATCCTTACATTTGATGTGAAGGTGCCTGAGACTATCGCTGAGAATTCAGTTATTAAGTTTAGCGAATTTACTATCGGCCAGGTGGTCGGTGATGAACTCACCGGCGAAGGCTGTGAAATTAAGCTCATTGATGGCAAGGCTGTTGCTGACAAGGCTCTCGCCGAGGTAGCCGCTCTCGAGAAGTCGCTCGCTGACTCGATTGCAAAGATTGAGACTGCCTGCCCCGACGTGAAGGACAACTTCAAGGGTGAGGCTATCGCAGCTGAAATCGCAAAACTCAAGGCAGCTGTCGAGGCTGCCGATAAGGCCGGCTCTCTCGCCACAGACTATGAAAAAGTCATGGAACCCAAGGCTGCTATCGAGGCTTCAATCGCCAAGCTCGTCGCTGACGCCGAGGCCGCTCAGAAGGCTCTCGTTGACAACAAGGCTGCTTTTGACGCTGCAACAGCTTCAATCGCCGCTCTCCGCGACGCCCTCAAGGCTGCCGGCGACACTATCGCTGAGAAGTGCCCCCTCGTGGTAGAGAACTTCAAGGTTGATGCACTTGCCGCCAAGATTGACCAGCTCGAAGCCGCTGTCAACGCTGCAAACGAGGACAAGACCATCGCTGCCAAGGCAGAGGAATTCGGTAAGACTGCCGAAGCCCTTAATCTCGAAATCAAGGCTTTTGTCGAGGAAGCCAAGCTCGCCCAGGCTGAGGCTCAGGCCGAGATTGACCGCAAGAACAAGAACCAGGCTGCCTACGAGGCCGATAAGCAGATTATCGACGAGCTCACCAAGGCTCTCGAGGATGTGATTGCTGAAATCAAGGACTTCGACAATGTCGAGGACTTTGACCAGGACAAGCTCCAGATTTATCGTGAAATCAGCAATCTCAACAAGGCTGTTGAAAGCAAGTTTGAGGATGTTGCCGAGAAGGGTGAGTATAAGTCACAGATTGCGTCTATCGATCAGGCCGCTATCAAAGGCATGATTGATTCCTATAAGAAGAAAGCTCTGAACAAGGAAAATCAGCGCAAGGCTGACAATCAGGCTGCCTATGATGCCGACCTCGCCGACATCAAGACTGTCGAGGACAGCTATAACACTGTGAAGAACGGTATCCAGTCCGACTGGACCAACACCTTCCCCGAGGACCAGGCTGCTATCGATGCCGCTATTGATGCCCTCAAGCAGAAAGCCGGTGACGAGCTCGCTCGCGTAGCTGATAACGGTACTTACGTTGACCAGATTGATCAGAACGCTCTCGACGCGGTTCAGGCTAAGATTAATGCTTACAATGAGAAGCTCCAGACCTCCGGCATCGGTTCAATCATCGCTGACGAGGATCTCCAGAACGTCCGCATCTACACCATCGACGGTGTGCGCCACAACAGCCTCGTGCCCGGCGTCAACATCATCGTCAAGGCCGACGGAACAACGACCAAGGTTTATGTCAAGTAATCCCTGCTAACCCTTACACACTTCTATAGGCGGGCCGCGCCTGATACGCGCGACCCGTCACCAAAGGGACTCCCGCTGTCCCGAAGATACGACTTAAAGACACAACCGGGAAAATTTGTATTTATTGCACATTCGGCCGGACAACGGCCGGACAAACTTTTACCGGAGCCTGCACGTCATCGTGAGATGCTGTGCAGGTTGTTTTTTAGGGCTATTGTTAACAGCAATTCAATTAATTAACGTAAATTAACGTTAGGGGGGGTAATTTGTGAACTTTTGTTTACTTTTGCAGTGCGATGCTCACAGGGGGGCGTCATAGATGGGGATTTTCCCGGATATAAGCATTTGTGTCTATGCGGTTTGCAAAGGAAATCAGCCGGAAAATTTGTATTTATTGCACAGCCGGTCTTTCATTATGGCCGGACAGACTTTTTCGGTAGCCTGCACGTCGTCGAGAAGATGCCGTGCAGGTCTTCTTTTTACCGGCGATGAGTTAAAATCTTCAAGCCTGGGTCAGAAAAGCCTGCGTGAGCGATTGTTATTCCCCGGCTTTTGTCTAATTTTGTCCCCGGATAGGCGCAGGGCATTATAAGACTATTCCTTGCGCGTCATAAAAGATTGTTTTTAAGTTTGTTACTATTATGATTCTTCAATGTGCGGTTCTCTTTGCATTTCTTGCAGTGGGGGAACTTGTGGTCTACCTCACGGGTATTCCGATTCCGTCGAGCATCATAGGCATGCTTCTTTTGGCTGCGGCGCTGAAGATGCGCCTCGTCCGTCTGATGTGGGTCGACAAGGTGGCCGACTTTCTCGTGAAAAATCTCGGTTTCTTCTTTGTGCCGGCGGGTGTCGGGTTGATGCGCTGCCTCGACCTCGTGTCCGAGCAGTGGTTGCCGATAGTCGGTGCCTCCGTCATCAGCACATTTCTAATCATCGCTGTCACCGGGTGGGTCCACCAGGCTGTGCGACGCACTTTCGCTCACCACGACCAGCCGCACCGCAGGATGTCTAATGATTAACACAGTCTTGTCATGGAGTATCTTGAAAATAAATTCTTCCTCATCGCGCTCACCTTTGTCGCCTTCCTTGCCTCGAAGCTCCTCCAGCGGCGCACCGGCATTGCGCTCCTAAATCCTATCCTTTTTGCGATTATCATCCTCATTGTGGTGCTCAGCTGTAGCGGTGTGGACTATGAGACATATGCCGAGGGGGGCAGCTATATAGAATTTTGGCTGAAGCCTGCGGTTGTGGCCCTCGGCGTGCCGCTCTACAGGCAGATGGAGAGCATACGCAAACAGATGCTCCCGCTCCTGCTCGCGGAGCTGGCGGGATGCGTGGTCGGAATCGTGTCGGTCGTGCTTGTGGCCGAACTCCTTGGCGCCACTAAGGAGGTGGTCGTCTCGCTCGCGCCCAAGGCGGTGACCACTCCTATAGCTATGGAAATTTCGGCAGCCGTGGGAGGCATACCCTCGCTCACAGCCGCAGTGGTAGTCTGCACCGGCATCTTTGGAGGCATGGCCGGTTTCCGCATGGTGAAGATGAGCCATATCAAAAGCCCGATTGCCGGAGGCCTATCTATCGGGACGGCTTCCCACGCGGTAGGCACGTCTGCTGCTATGGAGCGCGGCGAGCGCTACGGAGCCTTTTCGTCGCTCGGCCTGACGCTCAACGGCTTGCTGACAGCCCTCCTTGCCCCGGCGCTGCTCTCGATGATGGGCTATGAGTTCTGAGGCGCAGCCGTAGCGGGTTTGGAGTCTTCGGTGGCTGCCTTGGCAACCTGTGCGGTCGGAATCGAGCCTGTGAGTGAGACGGTGGTCACATCTGTCCCCGACGGGTCGTTGAAGAGCCGCAGTCCGAAGTCGCTGACGCTGACGGCTACATGCTCCATGACCGCGCTTTGGATGGCCTCGTAGGCGGTCCACTTTGTCGTAGCCGTGAAACACCATATCTGCAACGGCAACCCCTCGCCCGAGGGATCCATGACGCGCACGAGAATCTGCTCGTCGTTGCGGATGGCAGGATTGTTGAGCAACCACTGGCAGAGATAGATTCTGTAGAGGCCGAGGTTGGTCTGGTCGGTGCCGTTGACAGTCGCGAGTCCCGGGTCGTAGTCAGGGTGGCCGAGTTCCTTGATTTTTTGCAGATAGCTTTTCATTATCGGATATTTTTCAGATACTGTCGCTATCATTTCGGGCGTCGAAGGCCTTATAGTATCGGAGTCGATTATAAACGAGCGCATTATCCGTCGGCAGCCGCTGTCGACCATCCCGCGCCAATTCTGAAACGAGGAGGAGATAAGAGTGTAGGGTGGCAGGGTGACTATAGTGTTGTCAAAATTCTGCACTTTTACGGCTGTGAGCGAGACGTCGATGACGATGCCGTTGGCTATGGTCGACGGTACCACTATCCAGTCGCCGACGCGGAGCATGTCGTTCTGCGAGAGCTGCAATCCGGCCACGAGGCCGAGTATGCTGTCCTTGAACACAAGCATCAGCACTGCCGCGAAGGCTCCGAGACCGGTGAGGAGCTTCACGGGCGACTTGTCGACTAAGATTGAGATACATATTATTATGGCTATGAACCACAGTATGCCGATTATGGTGTCGAGGATGCCTCGAAGGGGGAGGTTCTTGCTGTTGCGCGTCTCATCGAAGCGCATCCAGACGAAGGATGTCACCGAGCAGATGGCCTTGCATACGACGTATGTCGTATAGATAAGCAGAGCGCGGAGCACTATGCGGCTGAATGTCGAGTCCTCCGTGAAGGCGAATGGGAGGAGGGCGAGAATCACCAGAGGAGTGATGATGTGGCTGCAATGTATGAGCACATGGTGCTGTATCAGCTCCTTGCTGAGCTCGCTATGGCGGATAGTCATGAATTTTCTGACACCATAGAGTATCACCGTGCGAGCCATCCAGCCAATCCCCATAGCGATAGCCACGATAATGCACGAATAAATTATTTCTTCGAGAGTCTGGTCTTTCTCAAGGCCGACTATGTCGAGCCAGCGGTGTATGTGGACCAGCAGCCATTGGGCCACCTGGTTGGAAGGTATAAGTGCGAGAGTCATAGTCAGATAGTTGAATGAGATAGACGTGAGGATTACAGAGGCTTCCGGAGGAAGCTTTGTAATCTTAACACTTTATTCACGCGGACTGTTTGCTTAATCGGAGAATGGTAATTAAATTTGTCCTCCGTTAGCAATATGCCGGATGATCATCAGCAAGCTCATACTTCTTTCGATTTTCAACAGTGTCGAATTCTATGTCATCACTGTCGTGGTTGCTGCCGCTATAATAGCCTATGCCTCAGGCGGGAATAGCGGTGGCCCGGTGAGGCAGTACCTGCTTCCTGGAGTGCTCACCATGTCGGACGAGGGGCGAAGCCCGGCTATCGAGCTGATTTGTTGCGACGACGGCTCAGTGGTGCTCCGGCGTCATGGGCTGGAGGGCATGACGCTCAGCGGGGCGGTGAGCCTCGCCATAAATGTGAGTGGTTTTGATGTGAAGATAAAGGAACGCACCGTGCCGGGTAAGCGCGGCGACAGCGAGAGGATCGACACCGCGAGCTTCGTGCTTGATTTCATGGGAGCTGAACACTATTTTATAAGTTATACAGCCGAGGACGCCGGGCTATTTGCCGCCGTCACTCTCCATAATCGGCCAGGCATACGGGTGGTCAAGGCTATGCAGTGATTTTATAGTGCTGCCTATATCCACCATGCTTGTTTACGACTTATTTTTGTCCGCTCGGTTCATCTCCCTCCATTTCGAGGGATTGACTCGCTCGGCTTTATAGAAAAGTCTGCAAAAATAAGTCGACGATGTGAATCCTGACAATTCTGCGATTTTGAGTATGGTCAGATTTTCGTCCCCTTCCGCCAGAAGGATTTTCGCATGATTTAGACGCAGTGAGTTGATGAACCCCGGAAAGTTATAGCCGAACTCGACAAGGATGAAGCGTGAGATATATGTCCGATTTGTGTATACGGCTCTTGCGACGGTATCAATGTCTACTTTGTGATTAAGATATTCCTTACTGTCAATCCACTTCTGGAGGTGTTGGCGCATACGGTTGATTAATTCTTCTGAAGGCATATTGGGCTTGTTGATGCATTTCCCTACGCCGTTCAGCATTTTATTCTCGTTATTATCGCCTAATGCCTCAGTCTCGGACATTTTATTGGCTGGAACCTTTATCGGTTGGCGTAGAATGAGATATAGAAATAAAGTTTCTATACTGAGTATGCCGACAGTCAAGACTTCGACTCTGACATTTCCGAATTCGGACCAGTGATATATAACCATGCTAACGAAAGTGATCATTGTAATCGTTAGCATGGCAAGGATGAAGCCTTTACGCAATGTCGGATATTTTTGGAGGATAATTCCGAATTTGTCGATGCGTGTCAAAGCCGAAAGTAGGCCCGAAAATACGATAAGCCCGCATAGAGTCGTGATAATAATGTTATAGAGCCCGTTAGACATGGTGTTAGGTTGTATAAGAAGTGATGATTTTCACAAATATACGGAATATATAGCCTGCTGGACTTATAAATGTGTAGTCAAGTAGGGCTCAACACTGTGAATTTTTAGTTAAAATTATATAAAACAATATCCATTGCCGGAATTTGTGCTTCCCAACAATGGATATTGCTTTAATAATCGCTATCTTTTACGTTATTTCAGCTCGAAGGGGACGGTGGCGCGGATGTCGGTTGATGAGGAGCCGATGTAGGCACGGAATTTTCCGGGCTCGGCCTTCCATGAGGCATTTGCTTCGTCGTAGAATTTCAGATCG
This sequence comes from uncultured Duncaniella sp., assembly GCA_910586665.1. Classification (GTDB taxonomy): domain Bacteria; phylum Bacteroidota; class Bacteroidia; order Bacteroidales; family Muribaculaceae; genus Duncaniella. Next base: position 85,902 of record CAJUIX010000008.1, on the reverse strand, counting down.
TCAGGCTTGACGGTGAACGTGACAGTTTTTTCCTCTCCGGGTGCGAGCGATACTTTGTCGAAGCCCTTTAGCTCCTTGATAGGGCGGAGCACCGAGGCCTTGTCGTCGCCGATGTAGAGCTGCACAGTCTCCTTGCCATCGACCTTTCCCGTGTTCTTCACCGGGATAGTTATGCTCAGTGACTCGCTTTCGTTGATGGTTTTGGCCGATGCCACGGGTTTGCCATATTCAAATGTGGTGTAGCTCAGACCGTAGCCGAAAGGATAGAAGGCGGGAATCTTCTTGGTGTCATGCCAGCGGTAGCCAACGAGGATGTCCTCGAGATATTCCTGACGGATAGAGTCACCCGGATAGGAGATGGTACCGAAGTGGTGGGCACCGTTATCCTCGAGTCGGACGGGGAATGAGAAGGGGAGTTTGCCTGAAGGGTTGACCTTGCCTGAAATCACATTGGCGATTGACTTGCCTGCCATAGAGCCGAGATACCAGCCCTGGAGCACAGCGGGAATATCCTTCGACCAGGCCATGTCAACGGCGTTGCCCGAAAGGAGCACCACGATGACATTGGGGTTGACGGCGCGGAGTGCCTTGATGAGTTCCGGCTGACCGTAGGGGAGCGACATGTCTACTCGGTCACCGCCCTCGCAGTCCTGCTGGTGGTTCTTGTTCAGGCCGCCCACGAAGAGGACGACTTCGGCGTCACGGGCCATATCAACAGCCTCCTTGCGGAGAGAGTCCTGGACGGCGTCGGTGATATTCTCGACGTTGGAATACATAGGACGTCCCGCACGGTAGCCCTGCGCATATCTAACCTTGTCGCCATAGATGCTGCGGAGTCCTGCGAGAGGATTGATGTTGTCCTTCACTTTCAGTTCGCTCGAACCGCCACCTTTCATGAGGTCGCGGGTGGCATTGTCGCCGACCACGAGGATTGACTTCACGTCGGGGCTGAGCGGGAGTAGGGGAGAGGCATTTTTGGAGGGCGCTTCATTTTTCAGAAGGACTATGGCCTCGTTGCCGATATTCTCGGCCACTGCGTAGTGCTCGGGTGTGGCTACCGAGCCGAGGGGCTTGTTGCGTTTCATGGCTGTGAGGAAGTTGAGGCGCAGCATACGGCGCGCCTTGTCGTCGAGAGTCGACATAGGCACTTCCCCTTTTTCAATCATTTTGAGATAGGGACGGGCCATGTAGTAGTCATCGGTGGTGAACTCTGATTCGGAGGTGAGGCCGTTGGTATATGAGCCCATTTCGAGGTCGAGGCCGTTGAGCGCTGCTTCTCGGGTATCGTGGGCACCGCCCCAGTCGGTCATAACCACACCCTTGAATCCCCAGTCGCCTTTGAGAATCTTGTTGAGCATAAGTTCGTTGTGGCAGGCGTGCTGGCCGCGGATTTTGTTATACGAACCCATTATGGTCCAACTGTCGCCGTCGATGATAGCGCTCTTGAAGGCGGGCAGATATATTTCGTGGAGTGCGCGGTCGGAAATATTGACATCGATGTGGCCGCGCCATAGCTCCTGGTTGTTGAGAGCGAAATGCTTGACGCTTGCCGCGACTCCGTTCTGCTGCATACCCTTGATGTAGGGCACCACCAAGACTGACGCGAGATAGGGGTCCTCACCCATATACTCGAAGTTGCGGCCGTTGAGCGGTGTGCGGTAAATGTTGACGCCCGGGCCGAGCATCACGTCCTTCTCTCTGTAGAGGGCCTCCTCGGCGATGGCATTGCCATAGTCGAATGAAAGCTGCGGATTCCATGTGGCGGCCAGTGCTGTCAGGGCCGGGAAGGCGGTGATGGAGTCGTTGGTGCGGTTTGAGTAGCCCCAGTCGTTCCAGTTGATTTCCGCGCGGACACCGTGGGGACCGTCGCTCATCCACAGGTCGGGGATTCCGAGGCGCGGGACTCCGGGAGAGGAGAATTTGCCTTGGGCGTGAATCATATTGATTTTTTCCTGGGTGGTCATGCGCGAGAGGGCGTCCTCGACGCGCTCGGCCATAGGCTTTGTTTCATCCTGGTAGACCGGGATTTTGTCAGCTGCCTGCGTGAGGGCGGCGCAGCATGAGAGTGATAGGGATAGTAGAAGTCGGCTATGATTCATGGCTGTTCGTTGTTGGTTGGAGTATTATTTTTTGATTGAATTTATCACTGTTGTGAATGGCCGGAGGCCTTCGGAGGTAGCCTTGACCGTCACAGTGCCTTCCGAGCCGTCGTTTCGGACTATAAGCATGGCTTTTCCGTTGAAGGCCTTGCGCTTGTTGTCCTTGAAGCGCTCGAGGGAGACCGGGGAGCCGTTGTCGACCCCCTCGTTGCGTCCGGCACCGCTGACTTCGAAGTTCACAAGATTGTCTGCCGTCGGGCAGAGGTTGCCTTCGCGGTCAAGGATTTCGACGAGCACATAGCTGAGGTCGCTGCCGTCAGCGCTGATGATGTCGCGGTCGGGAGTGAGGCGTATGTGGTGCGGGGCGCCGGCAGTTTTGATTTCCGTGCTTGCGACAATATGGCCATCTTTGCGGCTGACCGCCTTGACTGTGCCGGGGGTGAAGCGCACGCGCCACTGCGAGTGATACTTTCCCGGTTGCGGGCGCCGGATGCCCTGAGACTCGCCGTTGATGAACAGCTCTACCTCGTCGGCATTGTTATAGTATGTCCAAAGGTCGATTTCCTGCCCTTCATCCCAGTTCCAGTGCGGGAAGAGGTGGAGCACGTTCTTGTCGGGGCGCCACTGTGACTGATACATATAGTATACATCCTTGGGGATGCCTGCGAGGTCGACGATGCCGAAATAGGAGCTGCGCGCGGGCCAGCCGTAGGGGGTAGGCTCTCCGATATAGTCGAAGCCGGTCCAGATGAACTGTCCCGCGATGAAATCCTTGCTGTCGACATGGCGGAGGGTGCCTTCATGGGCATTTCCCCAGGGGACGTGGCAGTTGTCATATGACGAACATGCGAATGATGGGTCCTCGAAGGGGATGTCCCAGCGCTTCGGCCATATGTATGAGCTGTCGGAGGGCATACGGTAGTAGCCGCGGGTCATGAGGCCCGACACGCTCTCGGTGATGATGAACGGCATGTCGGGAAACCATTTCGGGACGGAGTCGAACCAGTCGTCGTGATAGTTGTAGCCGATGATGTCGAGAGCGCCAGAGCGGAAGAGGTGATTGCCGGGATTGGGCTCGTTGCAGCCGGCGGTGACAGGACGCGAGGGGTCGAGCTTGCGCACCATGTCGGCGAGCTTCTTTGTGAGGAGTGAGTTGACACTCATGCTGTCGCTCTCGGCTGCAAGCATCTCCTTGCCGTGGCCGAAATTGAGGATGAGGTTGGCCTGTTCGAGCGAGAGGGTGTCGGCCTTGGCGTCGCTCCACTGCTCAAGTACCTCGTTGCCGATGCTCCACATGATGACCGAGGGGTGGTTGCGGTCACGCACCACGAGGTCGGTAAGATCGCGCTCGTGCCACTCCGGGAAGTAGCGTGCGTAGTCATGCGAGGTCTTTTTCTTGCGCCACATGTCGAAGGTCTCGTCCATGACGAGGATTCCCATGCGGTCGCAGAGATCGAGCACCTCGGGCGCGGGGGGATTGTGTGACGCGCGATAGGCATTGGCACCCATTTCCTTCAGGATCTCGAGCTGACGCTCTATGGCGCGGGTGTTGACTGCCGCGCCGAGTGCCCCGAGGTCGTGGTGCATGCACACACCGTTGATTTTCATCCTCTTCCCGTTTAGTGAGAAGCCTTTTTGAGGGTCAAAGTCGAAATATCGTAAACCTGTCGTGGTCATGTAGACGTCAAGCAGCTCCCCGCTCTTAGCGTCAGACACGGAGGTCACAATTGTGTAGAGATAGGGGTCGTCAGTGCTCCATAGATGCGGATTCTGCACCCTGATTGTCGACGTGGTTTGTGCGTCGGGACGTTTTTTGTCGATGCGCACGTTCTTAGTCTCGCTCTTGCCAATCATCTTGCCCGAGGCGTCGATGAGATTGGAGCAAACACTGAGTTCGACTCCCTTTTTGACCTTGCCGGTGAGGTCGGTTACGATGTCGATGACAGCTGCCGAGTCGGTGACTACCGTGGTACTGACGTTCTGGCCCCAAAGCGGGATGTGGATGTCGCCGTGGGTGCGGAGCCATACGTTGCGATAGATGCCGCAGCCGCTATACCAGCGGGAGTTCGGCTGCTCGGCATTGTCGACGCGCACGGCAATGATATTCTCACCTTCGCTCTTGAGCCAGGGGGTAAGCTCGTAGCTGAACGATGCGTAGCCGTAGGGGCGTGTGCCGAGTTCGTGGCCGTTGATATAGACTGTCGAGTTCATATATGCACCGTCGAAGTCGACATAGATTCTCTTGTCACGCTGCTCGGGGCTAAGCGTGAAGCTCTTGCGATACCAGCCTATGCCCCCCGGAAGCGCACCGCCCCCCGTGCCTGAAGGATTGTCCTTGCTGAAGTCACCCTCTATCGCCCAGTCGTGGGGGAGGGACAACTGTCGCCAGCCGGAGTCATCGAATCCGGGTGAGGAGATGCCGGGTGCGTCGCCGAGCTTGAAGCGCCAGCCGTCGTTGAACGGGACGGCGCGCGAATCAGCTGCCGAGGCCGGAAAAATGGCTGCCCCGCCTATGTAGGCGAGGCAAACCAATACAATCAAATATACCTTTGATAACATTACCTATTGTGTTGTCTTACGGATAGTTTCATAGTTTGACGGTCTTTGCGTTGCCGTTGTAGGCGACTTCGACACCCTTGTTGTCTCGGTTGTAGCCCACAGGTTTGTCCTTAGAAACCTTGACAATGTTGAAGCGGCGGTTGCGTAGCATGCCGGGATACTGGCCGTGGCGCTCGCCGATGGTCAGGGTCTGCTTCTTGTCGTTCCACTTGATGGGAATCATGACGAAGTTGCCCTTTTCGTAGTTGTAGTTGACACCCTCGTCCTCGTAGAGCATGAACTCGCCGTCCTCACCTGCGTAGACATAGAGATTGATTATGTCAGCAGGCTTCTCGTCGCTCCACTGGATTTCGGGTCCGAAGGGAATGATTGAGCCGGAGCGGACGTAGAGGGGTATGCGCTCGTAGGGGGCGGCAACTCGTAGTGTCTGACCTCCCTCGGTAATCTTGCCTGAGTAGAAGTCGTACCAGTCAGATGCTTCGGGGAAGTATACATCGCGCGAGGTGGCGCCATAGGTGTAGACCGGGGCTACGAGGAGGGCGGGCCCGAACATGTACTGGTCGCCGATGCCGCGCACGGCCTTGTCGGAGGTGAAGTCCATGACCATAGGACGCATTATGGTGTAGTCATTGAAATGGGTCATGCCGGCAAGCGAATAGAGATAGGGCATGAGGTCGTAGCGGAGCTTGGTGTAGTAGACCACCGACTTGTAGGCGGGGTGATTTTCGGGGGCGATGTTGAAAATCTCGCGGTAGGGCCACTGACCGTGGGCGCGGAACATGGGGGCGAAGGCGCCAAACTGGTACCAGCGTGTGTTGAGCTCGCGCCACTCCTTCATGTCGGGGTTCTCACGCCCGGTCTCCTGATATTCCTTTGCTGCGGCAACGTAGCGGTCCTCGACACAGAAGCCGCCGATGTCCATGCTCCACCAGGGTATGCCGGAGGCGGCAAAGTTGAGGCCGGCTGAAATTTGGGCCTTCATGTCCTCCCAGCGGGTGGCGATGTCGCCGCTCCATGTGGCGGTCGAGTAGCGCTGCTGTCCGGCAAAGCCTGAGCGGGTGAGGAGGAAGACGCGGTTGTCATTGAGGGCGCGCTGGCCGTCATAGATAGCCTCGGCGTTCATGAGGCCGTAGGCGTTGAAATATTTGGTCGAGGGGCCGAGTGCGGTCGGGGTGATGAGGTCTTTGCGATACTGGAGGTCAGTGCAGTCACGGATGTTGGGCTCGGAGGCGTCCATCCACCATGCGTCGATGCCGAGGGGCACATAGTGGTCGGCCATCTGCTTCCAGAAGAGTTTGCGCGCGTCGGCATTGTAGGCGTCGTAGAATGAGCCGAGATAGCCGGGGCCTACCCAGTCACGGATGCTGTCCTGCACGGGGAGCTTGTACATCCAGCCGTTCTTGTCAAATTCCTTGTAGTGCTCGGTGGTGACATAGAATTTCGGCCACACCGAAATCATGACCCTGCCGTGCATGTCGTGGATAGAGTCGACCATTCCCTTGGGGTCGGGGAAGCGCTCGGGATCGAATTCGTGGCTGCCCCATGAATCCTGCCTCCAATGGAGCCAGTCGATGACTATGTTGTCGATAGGGATGTTGCGTTTGCGGAATTCGGCGAGTGTCGATAGTACCTCGTCGGAGGTGTTGTACTTCTCGCGGCTCTGCCAGTAGCCCATGACCCACTTGGCCATTATGGGTGCCTTGCCGGTGAGGGTGCGGTAGCCGCTGATGACGTCGTCCATATCCTCGCCATATATGAAGTAGTAGTCGAGCTGTGACTGCATCTCGCCCCACCAGCTCATGTCGAGCTGTTCCTTGTTGTCGACAGGTGAATAGACGCGCAGGCCGCAGTAAGCTACTGGTCCATTGGGCTTCCACTCGATTTTGATAGGCACGCGCTTTCCTTTTTCAAGGTCGACGGAGAATTTGTAGGAATTGGGGTTCCAGGCAGTACGCCAGCGCTCGGGGACTACTTCCTTGCCGTCGATGGATACCGACATATAGCCCGAATAGTAGAGTATGAATTTGTAGTTGCCGCTTTCCTCGGCCTCGATTTCACCCTCATAGGTCACGTTGGAACCATTGTAGTTGAAATCCTGCGGGAGGTTGACGACGTGCTGGAGTTCCTTGCGGATGAGGTGTTCGAAGTAGATTGAGTCCTCGCGCTGTACGAGGGTCTTCTCCTCGGGCGATGCCGGGACGTATGTGCCGGTTAGCGCTCCCTCTTTTCCCTCCTTGTCATAGAGCTTGAACACCTGGCCGAGCTGCTTGTAGGGGGCCGGGTTGCCGAAACGGCAGAGCGAGTAGCTGTCCCAGAGGATGCCGTAGTTGTCGGTAGAGACGACGAATGGTACCGATACTTTTGTGTTGTATTGGAAGAGTTCCTCATTAAGGCCTTTATAATTAAACTCGTCGCTCTGGTGCTGGCCGAGACCGTAGATGCCCTCCTCGTCGTCAAGCGACTCGAAGACCTGGCGCACGGTGTAGCCCTTGGTGCCCTCGACCTCTATCGGCTTGAACTGGCGGCCGCCCGGAGATTCGGAAACGATTAGTTTTCCGGCCTTGTCATAGAATTTGACGTCGCCTGTCGCGAGTGAGACAGTGGCTGTCACCTCGGAGGTGATGACTGATACGGTGGAGTCTGTCTCGGCAACACTGTACTCTGTGTCCTTTGTCTGCGGGATGGTGACGAGACTTGCATCATCGGCAAACTTCTTGTCGGGTGTTGCCGACACGCGGATAATTTTGTCGCCGAGCACTTGCAGGCGCACTTTTCTTACCGAATTTTCGCCGGCAGGGTCAAGATTGACCGTTATGCCGCGATCTGTCTTTTCGACTCTCTCCTGCTTGCATGAACTTGCCATGACGAGCAATGCGAAGAGCAATGTGACGGATAGAAATCGTAATTTCATGGAGATTTTTCGCTTAAGTATGAGGTTCCGTTATTTGATTTGTCCTGTTGTGATAGCAAGGTACTTGCCTGTGTCTGCTACTTAGAATTCTGTCTATGCAAAGTTAGTGAATCCGGGTGTCAATTTATGGAGACAATGTTCGTCATATAGGTGCTAAATGATATGCGTATGCCTGAAATGTTAAATTATAGGGGGCAATTTGTTGCCTTTCCTTCCTTTTCCTGGTAGACGGAGGGGAGCACGCCGTATTCATCCCTGAAATATTTGCTAAAATACTTGGGACTGTTGTAGCCGAGTTGATAGGCTATTTCCGAGATGTTCAGCTGGCTCTCGCGGAGCATCTGGGCGCCTCTTTTGAGCCTGATAAGACGGATGAATTCGACCGGGGTCTTCCCGGTTGTAGCTTTCAGTTTCTTATAAAGGTGGACGCGGCTCATCCCGAGATGGGCGCTCAGTTCCTCGACGGAAAGTTCGGGGCGCTTGATGTTGGCGACTACATATTTCACTGCCTTCTCGACCATCTTCTCGTCGAGGGGTGTGATTTTGATGCTGTCGGGTTCGGGATCTATGAGTTTGTCACTGCGGGTGGCTGTCAGCTCTATGAGTTTCTTCATGCGGAGGAGCAGTAGATCCATGCTGAAAGGTTTGGTCACATAATCGTCCGCCCCGAGCGTGAGTCCCTCCATTTTCGCACTCATATCATGTTTGGCAGTGATGATTATCACAGGTATGGAGGCTGTTGAGCGGTCGGCCTTGATGCGTCGGCATAGCTCCACTCCGTCCATTCCGGGCATCATGAGGTCGGTTAGTATGATTACGGGACGGATAGTGTCGAGCAGGCTTAGGGCCGATTCTCCGTTGGAGGCTGTCAGTACATGGTAGTCATTTGAAAGGCTTTCGCGGAGAAATTCTATCATGTCGGGGCTGTCATCCACGATGAGAACGGCCGGTTTGTCAAACTTGATTGGACTGGCCGGATGTGGCCCGGATTTCGAAGTTTCAGCCTCGGGAGCCACGTCTTTGTAAGATTCGGACATAAAGGACTCTTCAACAGAAAGTTTCGAAGGGGGGAGGTCGGCCTTATGTTTGATTAATGGAAGCTCGATTCTGAACACCGAGCCACCTCCGGGATTATCGGCTACGGAAATTGTGCCGTTGTGGAGCTTGATGTATTCGCTCGCCATGCTGAGACCAATTCCGTTGCCGGTAAAGACTGAGTCTGCCGGATGGTTCTCCGCCTGGTAGAAGCGCTCGAATATGTGGGCCTTGTCGCTGTCGCTTATGCCGATACCGTTGTCGGCCACGCTGATTTCCACGGAATCTTTGCCTGTTGTGACCTTGACGCTGACTTCGCCACCCTCGGGGGTGAATTTGAAAGCGTTGGAGAGGAGGTTCATTATTGTCTTGCAGAGTTTGTCCTCGTCAAACATCAGGTTGAGTTCGCGGACGTTGGATGAGAAGTTCAGGCGTATGTTCTTACGTTCCGAAAGGTTGGCAAAGGAGTGGCAGACGTTTCTGACGAAGGCTGTCAGTTCCCCTTCCGAGAGGTGGAGCGAGAGGCCGGCCACCTCGTTTTTGCGGAAGTCGAGGAGTTGGTTGACGAGCATGAGCAGACGCATGGCATTGTTGCGCATCAGTGTAAGGCGTTTCAGCTGGGCAGGCTCGCTCGTTTCCTTGATCATGCTCTCGAGCGGTGAGAGGATGAGTGTCAGAGGTGTGCGCAATTCGTGGCTGACATTTGTGTAAAATTTGAATTTAATGCTGTTGACCTCCTCCTGTTTTTTCAGTGCGTCCTGGCGGAGCTTCTCCTTGAAGCGCAACTGCTCGCGATGGCGCATGAAACGGAATATAAGATATATGGCCAGGGCTATGGCGGCGATGTAAAGAGCTTTTGCCCAGACAGAGAGCCACAGAGGCGGATGAATCTCGATTTTCAGTTCCGTCGGGCTTGCGCTTTCATAACCGTCATTGTTTATAGCTTTGACAATCAATGTGTATGAACCCGGGGGAAGGTTGGTATAGGTGACATAGTTCGCCCCGGGACGGGTGTTGATGAAGTTCTTGTCAAAGCCTTCGAGTTTGTAATGGAAGACTGTCTTTTGTGGCAGAAGATGGTCGTCGGATGCAAAATATACTGTAAATGAGTGGTTATCAGGCCACAGTTCAAGTTTGCCGCCGTGGTTAGGTGATTTTTTCAGCAAGATATGTCCCTCGACTTCTTCTCCGATTGCTATTGGCTGCTTTCCTGCATAGATGTCGGAAATTATCACTTTTGGCAGATTGCGGTTGTGGGCTATGCGGTCGGGAAAAAATGTGCTTAGTCCGTAGAATCCGCCGACGAGGATTTCGCCCGAGGGGAGGACTCCGAATGAGCGCTGGTTGAAGTCGCTGTCCTGTAGGCCGTCGGCTGCGTCGTAGGTATGGCGGGTATATGAAATCTTGCCTGTCTTCTCGTCGAGGAGTATGTCGAGGTTTATAAGTTCTCCGCCTTCCGATATCCAGAGCTTGTCCTGCTTGTCCTCACACAGGCCGAGGATGAAATCGGGGTGTATGTGCGGGTGGCCGAAGTCTATGTGGGTTAGGCGGCTATGGCTTGGGTCGTATGCGGTGAGCCCGCGTGCGGAGGCTATCCACAGCAACCCGCGGGAGTCGAGAAGTATGTCGTTGATGCTCGTGCTCTCGAGTTGCGGGATGGATTTGAAGCTCCTTTTTGCGGGGTTGAATATACTGACTCCGAGGGATGTGGCTATGTAGACATGGCCTTTTTTGTCATCTATGATCTTGAATATGCAGTCAGAGGCTATGCCGGAGTTGGACGTATCGTAGAGGGTCTGCTGCATCGTGGCTGGGTTGAGGTGGAAGAGCCCTGAGCCGAGGGTGCCTATCCATAGCGATGAGTTGCCGTCCTCGGCTATGGCCCATGTGTAGGCTTTGTCGAGGTCGGAATCGGTGTGGATGGTCTCGATTCGTCCGTCGCGGTAGCGTTTCAGCCCGTCTGAGTAGGAACCTATGTAGAGTGTGCCGTCGTTGTCTTCATGGAGGGCTGTCACCGCGCCAGCAAGCTCCTTGGCTGAGGCGGCAGTGACGTGGCTGTTGTCCGCAGGATTCCATTTTAACAGTCCGGCGTTGTCGGTACCCACCCAGACTTTGCTGTCGGAGAGAGAGGGTAGGACACAGTTGACGTCGGGGAGCTGGCGGAGATCGAATTTTCGGATGTTTGAATTGAAATAATATAGCCCTTTCTTATATGAGCCAACCCACATGGTTCCTCCTTCGTCCTCGTAGAGCGATGTGATTGTAGGAATAAGGTCGGAGGATGTGGAGATCGGCATGCGGCGAAACGTTATGGCCGTCGGTCTTTTCTCTACAATTTCAAGTCCGTAGTGGTCGCGGCATATCCAGCATTTGCCCGAGCGGTCCTGTAGGAAGACTTTGACTTTCTGCTCGCGGCCGCCGCCTGGTAAGAGCTGGTCGAGCCATTGTTTTTGGGCGAAATCGTAGACCCAAAGATGCTCATTGTTGAATATCCAGCACAGCCCGTCGCGGTCGTAACTTATCATGAAGTCTGACCTGTTGCTACTATAGGTGTCGTATATATGGCTGTCTTTTAACTTGGTATTTAGTTTGACTGGGTCGACGAGCCTTATAATCCCCTCGCTGTCTATGGTCATTACCCCTGTCGGTGTGGATATAAAATCGGTCAGTATGACGGAGTCAAATTCTTTGTCCTTGATTTTTTCGCATGTTTTCTTTGCTATGTCGATTTTGAACAGTCCGTTTCCAACCGAGTGGATCCAAAGTGTGTTGTTGTTGTCAATATGGATGTGCGACGGCTTGAACTCAAAGCCAAACTCTCGGAGCAGGGGGGCTATATCGGTCACTATTCGGTCGGTCTCAGGGTCATAGACCGAGAATTCGAGTCCGTTGTTAATCCACATGCGCCCGTCGGCAGTCTCGTGGATGTGTTTGATGTCGTAGCTGTATTGCGGATGGGTGGCGGTGTCAGTCGGGGCGTAGCGTTTGAACTCATAGCCGTCATAGCGGTATAGGCCTACGGAGGTGCCTATCCACAGAAAGCCGTCGCGGTCGCGGTGGAGGATGTTGATTTTGTTGTTTGACAGTCGGTTGACGGTGTCGATATGTTTCAAATCAATCTCCTTGGCGCCAAGACATGTGCATATCGTAAGTGTTATGATTAACAGTAGGTAGCGCATGGAATTGTTAACATTTAAGGCTGTATTTCATGCAAAGTAAGGCAAAGTGGACGTAATATGCAACTTTTGTACGGGTTTAATTCGTTGTAATATTCGGTATTCTTCTATTTTCCAGTCCATAATATCCCTTACTTCCTTCAGTCCTTATTAATACGATTAATACGCGCATGGTCGGCTTTGGAACAAAAAGAGATGTCAGGCCGTTTTAAATACATGGATTTAGATCTGGTTTTATGAAAGAGAGACTTATATACGGCTTGCTGGCGGGCGCAGTGATGCTGCCTGCGTTCTTTGCCTGCGGAAATGTGCAGAAAAAGAGAGAGGCGGATGCCGCTGTCGAGAAGGCCGAGAAGGGGGCCATGCTCGCGCTCGTGCTTCCGAAGATACCCGTGACTGTAGCCGAGCCGGAGGATAGGGCGGGCTTCATAGCCGTCCATTTCTGGGACAATCTTGACTTCGCGGACCGCACCAAGTCGCTCAACGCCGACTTCATGGAGCAGAATTTTGTCGAATTCCTCTCGCTCCTTCCGGCTGTCATTGATTCGGATCGCAAAGAGGCCTTCGGCAACCTTATAAGACAGGCTTCTGCGACTCCCGAGTCTCGGGCGCTGATTATTGCGTTGGGAAATAAATATCTGCATCATCCCGCCTCGCCGATGCGCAACGATAAGTATTATGTCGATTTTATAAAGGCAGGAGCGGCGGATGTCACTACTCGCCAAATTCGGAATGAAGGGCGTTGAACCGCTCGAGTGTTGACTCTGAGATACGGGCCATAGACTTTCTAACACGTTCCAACGATTTGCGCTGCATGTCGCCGCTCTTGGAGTAGAACTTGTCGGCGTAGCAGATGAGGCGCTCGAGCCGTGTTTCAGGCATGTAGTATCGACCCGGTGGGAGTGGAAGTTGCTGCGCTTTGATTTCTTCGGGCGTGATGCCGGCCCCGGTGTGGCGCTCGGCCACGCGGGCGTCGCGCTCAGGCATCCCGTACCCGCGCAGCAGGTCGGCGCCGAGCACCCCGTGGAGGATGTAGGGCTGCGTGCCGTGACATTCGATGTCCGGGGCGTCGGTCATGAAGATGCCAATGTCGTGGAGCATGGCTGCCTCCTCGATTTCGTCGACAGGGATTTCGGGCGCCTTCGTGCGTGCTATCTCCAGTGCGAGCGAGGCCACGGAGCGGCAGTGGTTGATATAAATATCCCGCAGGCGCGTGCCCGCGGGATAATATTTGTCGATTATTTCCTGATAGGTCATTTCATCTATAGATATCTCAGTCGATTATCGTGTTCCAGCCGTGGGGGTCTTCGGCCTCGCCGAGGCGGATGGCATTGAGGGCGTTGTAGAGCTTGGTCGTGATAGGGCCGGGCTCGCCGTCCTTGGCGACGATGTATTTCACACCGGTATCGAGGTCGTGAATCTCGCCGACGGGCGATGCCACGGCGGCTGTGCCGACAGCGGCAGCCTCATCGATGTCGTTAAGCTCGTCGACAGTTATGTGGCGGCGCTCAACCTTGATGCCCATGTCCTCGGCGAGCTGCATGAGGCTCTTGTTGGTAATCGAGGGGAGGATAGAGTTGGATGCCGGAGTGATGTAGACACCGTCTTTGATAGCCATGAAGTTGGCTGGGCCGCACTCGTCGAGATATTTTTTCTCCTTCGGGTCGAGATAGAGCACGGCGGAGTAGCCAAGTTCGTGGGCATGCTCGCCGGCGGTGAGCGATGCGGCATAGTTGCCACCCACCTTCCACTGGCCTGTGCCGTTGGGGGCCACGCGGTCATACTGGCGCATGATACAGATGTTGGTCGGTTTGAAGCCGGTCTTGAAGTAGGGGCCTACGGGGGTCACGAGTATCATGAACAGATATTCGGTGGCTGGTTTAACGCCGACCTGTGCCGAGATGCCGAGTTCGATAGGACGTATGTAGAGTGAAGCTCCAGAGCCGTAGGGGGGCACGAAGCGCTCGTTGAGCTTGACGGCTTTGAGCACCATCTCCTTGAATTTTTCCTCGGGCAGGGGCTCCATGAGGATGCCTTTGGCTGATTCGCGTATGCGGCGGGCGTTCTCCTCGAGGCGGAACACGCGGATTTTGCCGTCCTTGCCGCGGAAGGCCTTCAGACCTTCGAAGATTTCCTGGCCGTAGTGCAGGCAGGTGGCCGCGATGTGGAGATTGATTTCCTCGCTTTGCGACACTTCAATTTCGCCCCACTTCCCGTCGCGGAAGTAGCAGCGCACGTTATAGTCTGTTGGGATATAACCGAATGAGAGGTTTCCCCAGTCCAAATCGTTGTTCATCTTGCGGTTGATTTTTAATTTACTGCAAAATTACTACAAAAAGTGTAATATCCTAAGGAAAAACCGTGGAAAATTTTTAACCCGTAACACTTACGGCGTATATAGAAAGCTGCTTGTGCCTTCTATAGTACCGTGTCCGGCTGGCCTGATTTCACTGTTTTAAGCTCGCATCCGTAGGTGGAAAGGAACCTTCTTTTGGCTTTTGCCAAATTAGGGTTTGACTTGTTTGAAGGAAAGGATTGTGCCACGATGCGGGCTTTCTTGGTTGTGATTGTGGGGTTGTCGAGAATCGCCGCTTTTAGTGATTCTTCCAATTGGGTGATTGCATGGTCAACATCTGTGCCCTTTAGTTCGGTAAGAATTTCAGTCCATGTCGTCGCGCGGTCATTTATGAGGATTATATAGTCACATTTGTTACCTGAGCTTATTATTCTCCCGTCAACCTGGAAGGCGATGGTCGAACAACGTCGTGAAAGACGCATTATATAGATGGTACGCACCTCTTTAACCGACAATTGGTCCCGGTCGGCTAAGCTGTGAGAGGGTACGAATCCCGCTGCAATCAGATTTTCATGCAGTGGTGATGTTGCGCTACTGCTTGTCGGCATTGACGTCTTCTTCCCCATAATTATAACATATAATTTCGTTTAGACGTGACATAATTACTTCGACTTCATCGGATGTACGGTCGAGATGCAAGCCACTTAACATATATATGTCATTGTCGACAATATTCTCAAGATGTCCGTCGCCTTTTATCCACCAGGCGGAAATTGCTCCCTTGGGGAGGATGTAGTTTTCAGGAATAATACGGATAGTCTTGTCCCGGTCAATATCGTAAGCCTCTGAAGCGGCCATGAGAACGTTTAAGGCCGAAAGGACGTATGGGCTGTGTGTGGTCATAGCCACAAGGCTTTTCCCCGGGAGGCCGACTGTGTTTGCTCGTTTTATGGCTGCGACAATGCTACGGGTCACGGCGGCTTGTGACTCGGGGAAAAGGTTTTGCTCAGGTTCTTCGATGAAGAGCTGTGCGCCTTGATATGTGAGTAGATTACGGCTTATTGAAGCCTCGGTCTCAATAGCTCGCTGTAATTCCGTTGGTGTTGCGTTACCGCGTATGAGACGTGAAAGAATCTGGGTCATGTCTGATTGGCTCAGCGATGCGTTCTGACCGATGCTATTGACTGTGCTATGGGTCATCGCTTCCAATGGAAGTGCGGACTGTATGCCGCTTGACGCGTAAAATGGAGAGAAGGGTGGGATTTCCCGTCGGTCCTTACGTCGCATTTCAATGAGTCCCCCCCTGTCTTTCTCATAATAAAATTCTATTTCGGGCGCCACAGACAGTTTGAGCCGATGTTCGGGTGTGTATCGTTCTCGGACTTCGCCCCATTCAAAGATGAAATTGAAGAGCATATCCATATCGGTTGCCCTATAGGTTGCCTCGATGTTTTTAACGGCTGAGAGTACATTTCGTTCCGAGGGGATGAAGCAAAGGCTTGAATTATAACGGGTCGGAGATGTGAGCAGTTCGATTTTGGCATTTTTATTTATGCCTCCTTTAAAAAAGATTCGGATTACATCGCCTGTGTACTCGACAGAGCTTTCCGATGAGAAGAAATTCTCGTTGAAACGATAAAAGTGCATCAGCTCTCGGACAAACCTGTTATAATGGCTATAGGCGTATGCCACGGTCTTGTCTCCGACCCGACCTCCGATGGCAACTCTCTTATCAAGCCATCGACAGTAGCATATTATTTTAAGCAATGTGCTTTTGCCACTGCTTTGACGTCCGATAAACAGGTTGACAACTGTAAGGTCTATCATCCCGGTATCCTTTATCGGACCTATATTTTGTATGCGAATTTTAGCCATGTCAGTGAGTGATACATTTTACATCGCAAAGTTACGATAAAAAAGTTAATAGCAATGTAAGGTATATAAAAATGAGGTACGAAAATTCAATTTGTATGAATTTTCGTACCTCTGATATTGTGACCAATCATTTATCCGCTACTTCGCCGTGAGGCGGAGGATGCGGGAAGCGTAGTCGGTGTTTTTGTGGTAATCGACTTTGTGGGTGAGGGGGATTTCGAGACCGTTGGACATGAGATAGCGCCCGGTGAAGCTCTTGCCTTCGAAGCTGAGGGGCTCGTTGTCGATGCGGTTAAGCTCGGTCACGGTGTAGAGCCTGTCGGGGTCGAGGCCGGCCATGACCACGCGGGGGAGCTGCTGGTTCATGAAGGTCTCGGTCTTCCACCAGTAGAACACTGCATCATCTTTTTCGGGGGTGACATACATGAGCGATGCCACTCCCTTGCCGTCGTAGGGAGAGATGAGGCGGTAGATGTCGCCGAACTGTACAATCGGGCGGATTTTTTTGTAGTCGGCTATGGCGCCCTTGACAAAGAGCTTCTCCTCGTCGGTCATATTTTTAGGCTGGAGTTCGAGTCCGAGACGTCCGCTCATGGCCACGTCGGCACGGAATTTGACCGGGATCCGGCGGAAGGTCTGGTGGTTGGGTGAGGCGGAGATGTGTGAGCCCATTGCGATGGCGGGGAAGAAGTAGCTTGTGCCCCACTGCATATAGATGCGCTGGAGGGCATCGTTGTTGTCGCTGGTCCAGAATTCGTCAAACCAGGGAAGGTAGCCCCAGTTGGCACGTCCGCCGCCGCTGGCGCAGGCCTGGATAGTCACGTCGGGGTGGGCGGTACGGATGCGGTTGAGCACGGTCTCGAATCCTTTGTGGTAATCTATGTAGAGGTGGCTTTGGTTGTCCGCGGTGAGATATTGCGAGCCGTGGTCCATGACAGGCGCGTTGGCGTCCCACTTGATATAGTCAATGCCGGGATATTTGCGCATGAGGGTGTCAACGACGGTGAACACTATGTCCTGCACCTTGGGATTGGCGAGGTCAAGCACAAGCTGTGTGCCGCCGCGACCCTGTGTAGCCGGTCGGTTGGCGGCCTTGATGATGTATTCGGGATGCTTCTCGTAAAGTTCGCTGACGCTGTTGGTCATCTCAGGTTCGATCCAGATGCCGAACTTTATGCCGTTGGCGGCAGCGGTGTCGATGAGGGCCTGGATGCCGTGGGGGAGTTTCTTCTTGTCGACCACCCAGTCGCCGAGCGACGAGTTGTCGGTGTTGCGCTGGTACTTGTCGCCAAACCATCCGTCATCCATGACGAAAAGCTCGCCGCCCATGTCGGCTATGTCCTTCATCATGGCCGACATGCCCGGCTCGTCGATGTCAAAGTAGACGCCTTCCCAGGAGTTCAGGAGTATCTTGCGCTCCTTGTCGCCATTGTGGAGACGGTGCTTGCGGCCCCAGCGGTGGAAGTTGCGGCTGACGCCCGACAGACCTTCGTCGGAGTAGGTGAGGGCGAGGGGAGGGGTGGTGAAGCTTTCGCCCTTCTTCAGATTGTAGGATGAGTTCTCCTCGTTGATTCCGGCAAAGAAGTGGTGGTAGTTGCCGTCGTCAGTGTCGATGAAGAGCTTGTAGTTGCCGGTATATTCGAGGGCGGCGCCGATAGTGCGGCCGGAGTTTTCCTGGGGCTTGCCGTCGAGCGAGAGCATGATTTCGGCGTGCGAGGTGTGGGAGTTGCGAGCGCCGTCCTTGTTTTTGATCATGCGGACGCCGTGGTTGAGCGGTGTCTGCGACACCTTTCCTTCGTTGGCCCATGAGCCGTAGAGTTGTGAGAGCCATACGTTGCCGTAGCGCACGGGGAGGTAGCCCGACATGAAGCGGTTGAGCTTCACGGTGCTTTTTTCATTGTTTTTGACGTCGACCCATGTCTCGATGACGTCGTCGCCCGGATAGGTGCGGTAGTTCACGTTGATATCAAAGGAGTAGACCTTGTCGCTCATGGCGACGGTGGTCACGGTAGAGCCGTCGGGGGCGGTAGTCGTTGTGACGCCCTTGACCTCCGCGTCAGTGGTCATGTTGCCGTCGGCGTGGGTGACGCTGAGAGCCGCCTCGCCCATAGGCTGTATGCCGTAGACGGGATATGCGTCGCGTCCGATTGCTCCGGCGCTCTCAAGCGAGGCCTTGTCGGCTTCGGAGAGCCTGTCGCCATAGTGGAGTATGCGCAGGCGTTCTCCTTTCTCGGCGTCGAGCAGGAGAGAGGTGTTGGGGGTAGAGATGTCGATGAGTTCGGCGTTGAGGCGCGGAGTGAATCCGACAGCCAGGGTCGCCGCGATGAAGAAATGGATAGGTTTCATGGTCGGTGTATTTTATCTGACGCAAAGATAGTCATTAGAATTTGCAAGGACAACGTTTGGCCCCATGCTGTCAATAAAAAGTTAAAATAGTATGTTTAATTTTATCGTTTCTGACAAGATTTACGAATCAGCAAATATTTCCCTTATATATTAAGGAATTATTCGTACATTTGCACCGTCTTTAAATAAACCAATCACACAAAGTTTAACCCTGATTTAACTTCCCATGCGAAAACTCGCTCTAACTCTCAGCCTGCTTGTCGCTGTCATCACCAGTATGGCCTCGGCACAGATTATGACCCCGGTTAAATGGTCGGCCAAGGTCGACATGACCGGCGACGATGAGGGCAAGGTGGTCCTCACAGCTTCTATCAGCCCCGGCTGGCACATGTACTCTCTCGATTGTGACCCGAGTGCCGGTCCGCAGATTCTCGAGATTACCTATCCCAAGCTCGACGGTGTGACTCTCGAAGGAAAGCCCACCCCCGACAAGGCTTCCCACAAGCAGTATGACGATATGTTTGGCGCCGAACTTTCATGGTGGACGCAGGGCGTGACTATCACTCAGAAATTCAAGGCTGTGAAGCCGGAGTTCAATATCGACGTCATGGTGGTCTGCTCCGCCTGCAACGACGAGAACTGTATACCTCCCTCCCGCTCGACATTCAACCTCTCCGGCACTGCCAAGATCAGCGCCCCGGCAGCCAAGGCTGAAGCCAAGGCCGAGGAGCCAAAGGCTGCTGAGCAGAATATTGAAGAGGTCGTGGCCGGTGTGGCCGAAGTAATGGAGGCCGACTCGGCCGCTACAGCAGCCGCTGCCGACTCCGTGGCTCCCGCGCTGTCACCCGCCGGCACTGCCGACCTCTGGGCGCCCGTATCATTTAGCGATTCCGAGGAGGCTGAGGACTTCTCGACCACCTCTCTGTGGTACATCTTCTTCACCTGCTTCCTCGGCGGCCTAGTGGCCCTCTTCACCCCCTGCGTTTGGCCGATGATTCCTATGACAGTCAGCTTCTTCCTCAAGAAGGGCAAGGACCGCACCAAGAGCATCGCCGACGCATGCACCTACGGACTCTCGATTATAGTTATATATGTGGCACTCGGCCTGCTCATCACGGGCATCTTCGGTGCAAGCTCGCTCAACGCGCTGTCCACCTCCGCCGTCTGCAACATCATCTTCTTCCTCCTCCTCGTGGTCTTCGCCATCAGCTTCTTCGGAGCCTTTGAAATCAAGCTTCCCGCATCGTGGTCAAACAAGATGGATGCCACAGCCGAGAAGACCACCGGCCTTCTCTCGATTTTCTTCATGGCCTTCACCCTGACCCTCGTCTCCTTCTCCTGCACAGGACCGATTATCGGTACACTCCTCGTGGAGGCTGCATCGCAGGGCGACCTCTGGGGTCCCGCCATCGGTATGCTCGGTTTCTCGACAGCCCTCGCGCTCCCCTTCATGCTCTTCGCCATGTTCCCGACCATGCTCCAGGCTGCTCCCAGCTCGGGCGGTTGGATGAACACTCTCAAAGTCGTCCTCGGCTTCGTCGAGCTCGCCCTCTCGCTCAAGTTCCTCTCCGTGGCCGACCTCGCCTATGGCTGGCATATCCTTGACCGCGAAGTCTTCCTCGCCCTCTGGATTGTCATGTTCCTCCTCCTCGGTCTTTACCTCCTCGGCCAGTTCAATTTCGCTCACTACGGCAAGGCCGACAGCTCCGTCGGCGTCGTCCGCTTCTTCCTCGCCCTCTGCTCACTCTCGTTCACCATCTACCTTGTCCCCGGCCTCTGGGGCGCACCCCTCAAGGGAGTGAGCGCCTTCGTGCCACCGCTCTTCACCCAGGACCTCAACCTCTATGGCGACGGTTTCAAGGAGTATGACGACTACGAGGAAGGTATGAAGGTGGCCCGCGAGGCAGGCAAGCCCGTCCTCGTCGACTTCTCGGGCTTCGGTTGCGTCAACTGCCGCAAGATGGAAGGTGCCGTACTTGACGAGCCTAATGTCAAAGCCATGATTGAGGACAACTTTACCGTCATCAAACTCATGGTCGATGAAAAGAAGAACCTTCCGCAGCCCATCACCGTCAAGGAGTATGGCAAAGACGTCACACTCTACACCTACGGTGACCGCTGGAGCTACCTGCAGCGCTATAAATTCAACGCCAACGCCCAGCCCTACTATATCGTCCTCGGCGACGACGGCCAGCTCCTCTCAGGTCCCTACACCTATGACGAGAACATAGCCCGCTTCACTGACTTCCTCGAAAAAGGCATCAAAGGCTACAAACAGGCCAAATAATAACCGAATAGCCCCGATAGGCCTCTCATATTAGCCCTATTGCTCCTATCCCTCCTATTATCCCTATCAAAAAAAATCCGACACAAGGCGGCCTCCCCAATGCCCCGCCTTGTGTCGGCCTCTTTTACCCCCTCCCCCCACAATGTCAAAACTCACACTCCGCAAGACCCTCGCCGACTTCGACGCCCCCGCACTCCGCCAGCTCATCATCGACCTCTACGACAAAAGCAAGGAAGCCAAAGAAATCCTCGACTTCTTCGCCGACCCCGACATAACCGCCAAAACCGAACAATACCGCCTCCTCCTTACCCGCGAAGCCCTCCGCACCACCCGCCGCGGCCCCCATCCACGCATGCAGCGCATCCGCGCCACCCTCCGGCGCATCCGCGCCCTCCAGCCCGGCGACGAGACCATAGCCGAGCTCATGGTCAGCACCCTCACAGCCCTCATATCCAACGGCGACACCCGCAAACTCCCCGACACACTCTACGCATCAATCGAAAAATTCCTCCTCGAAACACTCGACCACCTCACAGCCACCCGTCTCCTCCCCGAACACCTCCCCCGACTCCTCCGAGCCCGCTCACAGCTCCGCCCCCTCCGCTCCACCCGTTCCAACCCACTCGCCGACCTCCTCGACGCCCGCCTCAGCCCCTACATCGACCCCGCCGCCACATAATATTATATAACCACGCCTATCTCCTGATAAAAAATCCCCCTCCCCGCATAATAAAAAAGCTAAAAACATGTTATAATAATACACACCACCACAACAACATTCAACACAGCCAATGCCAAACCAAAACTGGTGGACAGCACCCACCGAAAGCGAAAACGGACGCCTAATCCTCGTCACAGGCCGCAAAGACATCCGGAAATTCCGTGACAACCCACGCTTCAGCATCCGCGTAGAAATCACATGGCCCTACGACGGCGACCCCGCAGGCATGCCCGACCTCCCCACATCCACACTCATGGACCAAGTCCAGGAAGCCCTCCAGGCCACCTTCGACGCCGACCCCGTCGCAGTCCTCACAGGCATATTCACCGGCGACGACCAGCGCGACTGGATATTCTACACCCTCTCCACCCACATATTCGGCCGCAAAATCAACGAAACCCTCGCCCCCTTCCCCCTTCTCCCCATAAAGATATACACCGAGAACGACCCCGCCTGGCAGCAATACGACGAAATGGCCCAGGCCGAGATCAACATCGACTGACCCCTCCACCCATTCTCCTCCCTCCCATCATCCCCCCTCATCCTACTCTCCCTCATCCTCTTCTCTCCCATCCTCCCTATTAGCCCTATTGTCCCTATTCCTCCTATTAGCCCTATCCCCCTCTTCCTCCCCTCCCTCCTCCACCAAATTTTGCAAAACCGCAAAAAAATATTAACTTTGTCCTCCGTCAAACCTCTCATCCTTAAAAATTAACCTTTATTCACCAAAATTTTTAACCCCTCCCCCAAATGTGTCCCTAAAAATCACACAAATTTAAGCTTTAACTATTGTCTTAACGTTATTTAACAGAATTACGCAAGGCAATTGTGAACTTTTCTTTACTTTTGTACCGACTATAGTTGATTGGATCCTCGTGTCGCGACACCAACACACTCCCTACATAGTCCCCGCGGAGACGTTCAAAACGTCCATAACAAACTGACAACCATTCTTTTGGTAATTAATACAAGTGCAATAAATACAAATTTAAACTTTAAATCATGAAAAAAGAAGTACTACTTTCTTTATTGATGACTACGCCAGTTGCGTTCCCGGCGCTGGCACTTGATTTATCAAATCTTACCACCCCTGGCACCGGTGGTGTTAATTGGACTCCGGAATCCAATGGCTTCGTGTCTGGATACGGAGCCGATGGAGAAGGGATGATTTGCCCTCCTGGAATCAAAAGCATTTCTCGTGTTTTAAGCCTTCCTGCTGGTACATACTCTATTAGCCTCGATGCAAATGCACAGAACTGTGTGCTTTCTGTCAATGACGGCATTTCTGACCCAAATGTAGAAGTTATCGTCAGCAGAAGAAAAGTTACGGGATTTGTCGTTAAATCCGGAACTGATACTAAGGTCACTGTCAAAATCGTTCCTGAAAATCCTAATAAGAACAACGACGGGACTGTGAAAGAAGAGAAGTTCAGTTTTTCAAAACTTAACCTTGACCTTGATTTTGACTGGGCAAAAGCAACCGCTGATATAACCACGGCTTATAACAATGCCAAGTTTGGTGATATTAAGGATGTTACAACTTCATTAGAGCACAACGGCTCGACTGTCAACAACACTTCCGACAAGGTTGTTGAGCTTGGCAATGCCAAGTCTGCTCTTGATGGCAAGATTGCAGCTCTTGATAAGGATATTGTAGCTGTTAAGACTCAGAGTCTTGATAATTATAAGAAATTTGAGCTCTACAAGGAAAACAACAAGATTCTTGTATCTATCGCGGCTCTAAAGGCTGAGGCTGATAGCTATAACGCAGATGTTAAGGCTGAAAACACCCGCTTCGAGAACTATGCTGTAAACTCCGTTGAGAAAAATGACCAGCTTCAGAAGCAACTTGCCTATGTGAAGAAAGTCCAGACTCTTAACGAGCAGATTGCAGCCATTCTTGCTGATAAAAATGATAGCAGATACGATTATGTCGTAAGTGAGAATTATAAGAAGAGAGGCGAAGATCTCGCTGCACTCCTTGCTCCTTATAAGGAATTGATTGAATCGACCTATACAGAGGACAAGCTCGAATCCAAGATTGATACCAAGGCTCTTAAGTCCGCATGGAGCGCTATTGAGAACGAATACTATCTTCTTGATGGCCGAATCAACGGAGCTTCTGATGACTTGAAGGCTTACGATGAGTTCTACAAAGCAACTGAGGGTGGTGACCCCAACGGTAGCGACTTGTTCCTTGCTCTTCGCAAGTCTTATCAGGAACTTGTGATTTCTCTTGCTGAGGATCAGAATGTCGATGAGGCTGGTAAACCTCTTCCTTATCCTGCAAATGCTTTCGCTGAAAAGATTACTGAAATCAACAATACATTCGAGCCGCTCTATCGTGCTGCTGCCGAATACGTTGATGTGAAGCAGAATGAGGCAGGTCTTGATTATGCTACTCTTCTTGAAATCGGCGGCTCTGCTGATAAGGGCGATGTAAAGGGTAACAAGACCAAGGCTATCGAGGCAATCAATGAAGCACAGCAGGCTGTAACAGTAGCTGCTGAAGCATGGAATAACTTCGTTACCGACCAGAAAGCAGCTATGAAGACTGCTTATGATCAGATCAAGACGTCGACTGATGCAGCAAACAACACTGCTAAAGCCATCAATGTTCCTTCACAGCTCCAGGGCGAGGTTGACACTGCCAAGGATAAGGTGCTTGCCGAGATTTCCAAGATGAAGTCGGCAATCGATGCCGCTTATGGTAAGGATCTCAGCGAGGATACATATAAGTCTTATATCGCTGCAAGCGGTGCTGTAAGCAAGGCCCAGGATGCTCTTGTGGTACTCCAAGGCAAAGCCACTCAGATTACAGCGCAGCATAGCCGTTTGACTGCTATCAAGGATCAGATTAAGGGTATTTCCTTCCTTGAGGGTCTCTACGCCGGCGATATCAAGGTGATTGAGGACGCATTTGCTGCTCTCACCAAGATTGATGATAAGAAGACCGAGGAGGCTGTAAAAGACGGTGGTTCCATCGATAAACTTCTTACTAATCTTGAGACTGCTTCCGAGGGTCTCATTGATGCTTACAAGGCAGCTGATGTCAAGGCTGACTATGACAAGCTTACCAAATACATCGACTCCGAGAAGCATCTCCTTCCGGGTGCAGAAGGTGTCCGTACGACAACATACAACAACATCAAGGAACTTACAAAGGCAGTCAATAAGATTGATGGCGATCTTCAGGCTGTTATCGCTAATCATGAGGATGGCAAAATCATGCAGACCTATGCTGCGATTAAGCAGATTGGTGACAATGCAGGTGATACCAAGGCTCAGATAGCTGCTGAACGACAGTCCTTTACTGTAAATGCTTCAAAAGCTAACCTCAAGGTCGTCAATGATAAACTTGCAAGCCTTAAGAGTGAAATTGAAGCTGCTAAGGTTCAAGGTAATGACAAGGACAAAGACGCTAAAACAGCGATTGCGACTCTTGAGGGCAAACTTACAGAACTTGCAGGCAAGATTAATGCAACCACTGTCAAGGAGAAGGACTTCAACGGTTATGATAAGACCCTTCAGTCATACCTCGACGGCAACGACAGCAAGGTGACACCCAACATCCCTGCTATCGAGAAGATTGTTGAGAGCACTCTTGCCAACTATCGTGCATATAAGGCTATGACTGCTGAATTGGCAATCCTTGCCACTCAGCTTGGTAACATTGCCGATATCAACGAGCAGCTTTCCAAAGATCCTGCCAAGGCTTACTATGCAGGTGTCATCGGTGATGCTTCCAAACAGGATGGCGGTCACTGGAAGACCTACAAGGGATATAATAATGAAATTGAGCAGGCTTACAACGCAGAGGCCGTTAAGGACAATGCCGCAGCTCTTAACAAGGATGGCAAGTATGTAGCCAATATCAAGACAACCATTGAGGCTGTCAAGGGCATGGCTGCAGAAATCCGCGCGAACGAGACTGCCCACGATGAGCAGCTTGCAGCCGCTGACCGTGTCAACAAGCTTCTCCAGGCTGTTCAGGAAGAGCTTAATGATGCCAATACTGCCGGCGGAAACGGAACCTTTACTCCTGCTGAAATCTCTAAGAAGGTTAAGGAGATTTCCGAGGCTATGCTTGCTCTCAACCGTCAGGTGACTGAGGCCTATGGAAAGGGGGAGTCTACTTCACTTACCATTATCCCGAACTTCGGTGCTCAGGAAGCAGAGGCTCAGGCACTCCTTAATGCATTCTCCGATACTTATAGTGCTGCTATTGCTGAAGAGAATAGCAAGCGCCTTGCAGATAAGCAGTATGCTGATGGTACAAGCAGCTGGAACCAGATTTCGGCAGCTCTTACCGCTGAGTACGATAATTCTATCGACTCATATATCAAGCACGCTTATCAGCTGACCAATGCCGGCTATAAGAAATATATTGCTGACAATGGCGGTATTAAAACTGACATCAACGAACTCTATGACCTCCAGCCTGAAATCGCTGATAAGAAGAATGTTGTTGAGGATCCGGTCAAGGGTATTTTGGCTAAGGCTAATAAGGATGGAAAGCTTCTTACACAAACAGCTCTTGCCGATGCTGTCGCTGATGCTAATACTCTTCTTGCTAACATCAAGAATGTAGGTAAAGCTGCCAATGATGAAGCGGATAGATTCGCTAATGGCTATTGGAACATTATCAATCCTAAGTTCCAGACCAATATTGATAATCATGACGCCCTTACTGCTGCCGGTATCGTAGATAAGTATATCTCCGTTAAGAAGCCTAATGATACGAAAGTCATTTCTGTTGCAACTGACGAAATGGCCGCAGAAGATGCAGCTGTCCTCGCAGCTAAGAAGAAGGCTTATAAGCTCGACGACAAGGGTAATCCGACAAATGTTCAGGTTGAGCATCTCGGCCAGGTTATGGACGATATCGCCAACGAACTTGACAAAGTTGTTGCTCTTGATGACGCTCGTAAGGAAGCCATCGCAAAGAAGATGTGGAACGCTTCTTACACCAAGACCGTTGATGAGCTTTCAAAACGTATCAAGGAGCTTGATACTCTTACCGCTGCTGCTGCCGATGACCGTACAGCTGCTAAGGAGACAATGAATGAGGTTGTAGGCAAGATTTCTGAACTCAACGACGCTGTCGCTGACCTCGAATCTGTATTTGCCGGTATTAATGCCAAGATTGGTGCTGATACTGATGATGCAACCAAGACAACTCTTGCCGGCTACTATGCCAAGGCAATGGCTGCATACAATGTCGTCAAGGCTGCTCATGACAAGGCTACTGCCACTGCAAAACTCTTTGACGAGTACACTAAGCTTCTGGATGCGGCTAAGGCTGACTTCGAAGCTCTCAGCAACTTCGGCGAGACCCTTGCAGGTACTTATGGCACTCTCAATAGCATCGAGAATCAGATTGAGACTATTCAGGCTCAGATTGATGCGAAAAATTATGTATCTGATGATAATAATATCAAGGATAATATTAAGACCCTTAAGGATACTACTATCCCCGTTGCCTACAAGACTGTAGTTGAAGATGGTCTCGGTGAGCTTACTAAGCAGTCTGTGGTTCTTGAATCTGCTTGGGCAGAAGCTTCAAAGACTGAATATAATGTAGCTCCGGCAACTCTCCAGGCTTATCGTGATAAGATTGATACTTTCAAAGCATCCGCTCTTATTGCTAAGTTCAATCCTATGATTGAAGATGTCAATTATGACTACGAGACTGTTGCTGAAAAAACCGTGGCTTACAAAGCTATCGGAGAGGAACTCCGTGAGGTTGAAACAAGCATGTCTCAGCTTGAAGAGGAACTTCGTCAGCTTTGCAGCAAGTCTGCCGTTGATGCTGCGAAAGCAGAACTCACAGAGGCTTACAATAAAGTTGCTGCCGACATCAACTCGCTCTCTACCTACGAGCAGGAAACTCAGGATGCCTTTGCTGCGAAGTTTGCTGAACTCAAGGCTGATCTTGACGAGATTTCCGGTGACTGGGCTGCTGCAGGCGTCAATGTCGTGATGCAGAAGGATAACTTCGAACAGCGTATTGCTGATGTTGCTGCTGAAGTCAAGGCCGAACTTGGAAAGGTTGCTGTCAAGGATGCCGCTGTCAAGGCTCACAAGGCTGCTTACGCCGATCTTTCTGCTAAGTATGATGCTCAGGTTGAAATCCTCAACGATATCAAGAATCTTATTGATGTCAACGATATCTTCTTCGCTGAAGAACAGCGCATGGACGCACAGAACAACCCTGTTTTCGATGAGGCCGGCAACCCCGTTATGTACAAGCCTGCTAAGGAGAAATTTGAGGCAGAAATTGAGAAGCTTGAAGCCCGTCTTGCAAACTCCAAGAAAGATCTTGACAAGCAGAATGTAGCCGGCAATATGGATAAGAATTCTGTTCTTCTTGGGTTCAATACTCCTGAGAAATACAACGATCCTAACAAGACGGATGAGACAGTCACTATCCCCGCTACAATCGCTAACCTAAGAAATGCTACTACAGATGGTGCATTAGGTGTAATTTATACTCTTGCAGGTTCGAATGGTAATTCGAATGTGGTTGCAGTTATGAAGAATCAGCTCCTGGCTCTCTACAAGACTATCGATAAGGCCAACATCCTTCCTGATGTCAAGGCAAATCTCCTTGCAGATTATGATGTCCTTGCAGAAAAGGCTAGTAAGGCTATCGACAAGGTTCAGCTGGTCCAGGCCGATGGCGAGACAACTGAAAAGTTGGCTGCAAGGAAGCTTGCTCAGGCTGAGAAGAACATCAATGCCGGTCGCTCGATTATCGAGGAAGCCCAGGCTCTCGTTGCCGAGGGTGAGAAGAACACCTTCATGCGTGGCGATGTCAACCTTGACAAGGAGTGTGACGTTGCCGACCTCCAGACAGTAGTTACACTTGTCGGTGAGCGCACAAGCTACGACGAGTTTGTTGCTGCTAACGGTGAAAATGGTCGCGTAATGGCAGCTGCAGCCGACATGAACGATGACCAGGCCTTCACTACTTCGGATATTTCCGCTGTCATCAGCACAATTCTTGATCCGAAGAATATCAAGTCGACCCCCGTCCGCGTGGCTATGTCCCGTGGCGCTGTCGAAGGAAGCAATGTCATCGCTGCATCCTTCGTCAGCGAGGAAGCCGGTGTTCGCCGCTATGCAGTCAATGTCGACAATAGTGCAGCCTTCGTTGCAGGTCAGTTCGATATCGCTCTTGGCGAGGGCATGACTCTCGTTGATGTTGTTGCCGCCGACCGTGCAGCAGCTCATGAGGTTGCTCTCTTCCACCACGGAGCAGACAGCAAGCGCGTTGTCCTCTACAATATGGACAATGCCGTTATCGAAGGTCAGAACGGAGCCGTTGTCTACATCGACGTTATCGGCGATGGTACTGTCGAAATTGAGAACGCTATCTTTGCAGACCGCAACTCGATTGACTACAGTCTCAATGGTTCCAACAATGGCACTTCCGGCATCGAAGACACCGTCATCGACAACAACGGTGGCCTCAAGCAGCGCATCTACAATGCGGCTGGTCAGGCTCTGCGCGGTCTCCAGCGCGGCGTGAACATCATCCGCAACGCCGACGGTTCTGTAAGCAAGGAATACCACAAGTAATCTCTTTGAATCCAAGTAAATAAGCAAGCTGTGCCGCCGTTAATCGGACGGCGGCACAGCCCTTTTTATACCAAAAATCTTTCCCATTTAATCATTATTGCAATGAATTTACTCAAAAATACGCTCGTATCCAAGCTGATGCTTGCCGCTCTTTTTATTGTCGGCGCTCAGTCCGCATTTGCTGCGTCCGAGCTTACAATACCCTCTGTAGCCTTTAATGACTATGAGGTCAAGGAGATTCCTGTCACCTTCAAGCATGGTGGTGATATGGGGGGTCTTCAGTTTGATGTCAAGTTGTCAAAATCACTTGAATTTGCATCAGACGAATTTTCAACCAGCATTATCCGCAACGCATCGTTTTTCTCCGACGGTCAGAATATGTCAGGACGACTCTATGGTCTCGATACTCCTGATGCAGAATGGGGTCGTGTCCTCATCTCTTCGCGTCGTGGCAATCCCTTTGCCGCAAATGAGGGTGTTGTCGTGACTCTCCGTGTCAAGGTTCGTGAAAACCATCTTGACAAGACTGTTGTCAGCGCTCCTGAATTTGCAATCACTATCAATAATGCCAAAGCAACTGATCCTACCGGTCAGATTTCAGAGACAGTCTCTTGCCCTGCGGCTCCGAGCGACCAGGTCTCGGCTGTGAAGATGAGTTTCGAAGGTGGTGATTTTGTCATGAATCCTTCTTCTGAAGTGTCTGTTGCCCTCAACCTCAATAATATTGACACTGAGGTTGCCGGTATGCAGTTCGATGTGATTGTTCCTGAGGGATTTTCAATGAAGAATTACCAGCTGACCGACCGTGCCAGCAACGGTGCCTTCCTTGATTATTTCACAGATAAAAATAATCCCTGCAATGTACGTTTCATTGTTTCCGATGAGATGGAAAACAAGGCTTTCTCAAAGAATGAAGGTGCTATCCTTACATTTACTCTTGTTTCACCCGCGGAATTCCCTGAAACTGCTGTGATTAATGTAGAGGAGATTCTTGTATCATCAGAAATAAGCAAAGGTAATATTAAGGAATTCCGAGCTCCCAACTTCTCGGTGACCATCACCAACGGTGCCACAATCAAGACTACCGCCGATGCTAAGATTGCAGAGCTCGAGGCCGCTCTCGCCGGTAACCTCAAGGTTATAGCCGAGCAGTATCCCGACGTAGCTGGGCAGTTCACCGGCGCGGAAGTGACCGAGCAGATCAACGCTCTCAAGGAGGCCGTCGGCAAGGCATATGCCGACATGACCCTCTCATCCAAATATGACGAGGTCATGGCTCCCGCAGCCGAGATTGAGAAAGCAATTGCAGCCCTCATCCCCGCCGCACAGCAGGCACAGGGTTATGCTACCTGCCTCGCCGCCGCCAATGCGCTCAACGACCAGGTTGCAGCGACACTCGCCCAGGTCAAGGAGCAGTACCCCGCTGTTTACGACGCCATTGCGGAGCAGTCGAAGTCCACAACCGACAAGATTGCCAAGCTCATCGCCGACATCAATGCCGCCAAGGAAGCCGGCACAGCCGTTGAAAACTTCGCCGAGACCGTGGCTGAAGTAGAGGCTGAGACCGCCGCCCTCCTCACCGATGCAGAGAAGGCAGCCAAGCTTCTCGAGGCCAAGACCAAGGCCGACGAAGCCGTGAAGGCGCTCAACGACGCCCTTGCCGCCGCACAGAAGACCATCGCTGACGAATGTCCCCTCGTCGCCGAGCAGTTCAATGGCGAGGAAATCGCCGCCGCGATTGCCAAGATTGGCGAGAACGTTGACGCCGCCGTCGCCGACAAGACCCTTGCCGATAACTACAAGGACGTTGTCGAGACCCCCGCAGCCGAGGTGACCGCCCTCATCGAGACCCTCGTCAAGGAGGCTAAGGCTGCCCAGGCCGTGGCTGAGGAAGAGGCCAAAGCCGAGGCCGACCGCGTAGCCAAGAACAAGGCCGCCTACGAGGCCGACCTTGCAGCTATCAAGGCCCTTGAAGACGAGCTTGCAGCCGTGATTGCCGAGTTTGACAAGGAATGGACCAACCTCC
Source organism: uncultured Duncaniella sp. (assembly GCA_910586665.1). Taxonomy (GTDB): domain Bacteria; phylum Bacteroidota; class Bacteroidia; order Bacteroidales; family Muribaculaceae; genus Duncaniella. The sequence continues at coordinate 54,987 of CAJUIX010000008.1, read as the reverse complement.
ACCTCGACTACCAGGCATCCATCAAGCGCGAGATCAAGGATCTCAAGGGCGAAGTTGAGGCCGAGAACGCCCGCGTGGCCGAAGAAGGCGAGTACGCCTACGAGCTCGACCCCTCAATGGTCAAGGCCATGATTGCCGAGTACAAGAACAAGGTCGTAACCTCCGGCATTGACTCGATCATCGCTGACGAGGACCTCAAGAACGTCCGCATCTACACCATCGACGGTGTGCGCCACAACAGCCTCGTGCCCGGCGTCAACATCATCGTCAAGGCCGACGGAACAACAACCAAGGTTTACGTCAAGTAATCAACCCCGACATTCCTTCCGGCCCCTCCGCCGGACGACACCTATAGCAAGTCTGCGCCCCACCTCGGAGCGCAGACTTTTTTCATCCCTCCCTCCTCAACCCTGCGCCACTAAGGATTGTTAAAAATATATGGCCGACACTCACGCTTCACACCCAGTTCCCGGCGCAAGGATGCATCGTTTTTCCGAATGGCGCGCCCGCCATCTCTCCGAGAAAGCCTTCGTCTTTATCCTCGCGACCATTGTCGGCATCGTTGCCGGTTTCGGAGCCTTCCTGCTCAAACGCCTCATCGCAGCGGTGTCCGGCTTCCTCACGTCCTTCTTCCACCCTGCATCCTCCAACTGGCTCCTGCTCCTCATCCCCGTGGCCGGCATCATTCTCACCGGCATCTTCTGCCGCTACGTCCTGCGCACCCCCATCGCCCACGGCGTCGCCCGGCTCATGAAAAATCTCTCGCAGAAAATCTACGTTCTCAAACCCCTCATCACCTTCGCCCCCATACTCGCGAGCACCATCACCCTCGGTTTCGGCGGCTCCGCCGGCTCGGAAGGACCTATAGCCTACACAGGTGCCGCCATCGGCAGCAACGCCGCCCGAATCTTCCGCCTCCCGCCGCGGACTATGATGCTCCTGGTCGGCTGCGGGGCCGGCGCGGGCATAGCCGGCATCTTCAAGTCGCCACTCGGAGGAGCCCTCTTCACCCTTGAGGTCCTGCGTATGCCGATGAACACCTTTTCAGTCCTCGTCCTCCTCGTCACGGTCGTCGCCGCCTCAATGACCGCCTATATGCTCTCCGGCTGCACCCTCGACATCCCCTTTGGCCAAAGCCTCCCCTTCGACACCTCTTTGTTGCCCTACGTCCTCCTCCTCGGCCTTTTCTGCGGCCTCTATTCGCTCTACTATAGCTACATCATGAAGCTCATCGGCCGCATCCTCGGGCGTCTCCACAATCCCTGGCTTAAAAATCTCAGCGGCGGCCTCCTCCTTGCCGTTCTCGTCTTCCTTTTCCCCTCGCTCTATGGCGAAGGCTACGGAGTGGTAGGCAAGATGATTAATGGTGACATCTCAGGCATCCTCAACGACAGCCTCTTTACCGCCGACGGCTCGGACGCGACCGCTCTTCTGCTCGTCGCCGGCGGCATCATACTCGCGAAGTGCTTCGCCACATCCGCCACCAACAACGGCGGAGGCGTCAGCGGCGACTTTGCCCCGACGCTCTTCGCCGGTTGCGTCGCCGGCTACTTCTTCGCCTCGCTCCTCAACCTCCTTTTCGACCTTCAGCTCCCCGTCTCGCACTTTGCCTACTATGCTATGGCCGGAGTCATGGCCGGAGCAATCCGTGCCCCGCTAATGGCCATGTTCCTCACCTGCGAGATGGGCGCGGCCTATTCCTTCTTCCTCCCACTGATGCTCACGGCGGCAATATCCTTCGGCATTGTGCGCCTATTCACTGCCGACAGCTACTTTTCCGAGCACTTTGACCGCCGCAACGGCATAATTTCCTTCCTCCGCCGGGAGTATTTGCGGCACTTCAAGGGTTAATTAATGTGAAATTATCTCGTCAAGGTGAATTAACAGCCCGATTCTGCGTAATTTTGTGCTATAAATAGCTCAAACTACAAATTCATCTCATGTTAGATTTCATCGTTTGGAACGCCGACCCGGTGCTCTTCCACATAGGTAGCTACGGACTCCGCTGGTACAGTCTCGCCTTTATGGTTGGCTTCCTCATAGGCTACGAGATAGAGGCCCGCATCTATAAGCACGAGGGTGCCCCGGAGCGCTGGCTCAGTCTGCTACTTATTTGGACCATCGCGGGCACCATCATCGGCGCGCGCCTCGGCCATGTGTTCTTCTATCAGTGGGACCTCTACAAGCAGGACCCAATAAGTATATTATATGTATGGGAGGGTGGACTTGCCAGCCACGGCGGCACTATTGGCATAGTTCTCTGCGTCATCCTATTCTCGATTTTCACCACCAAGCGCAGCCCGCTTTGGACTTTCGACCGCCTCGTGATACCGATTGCCCTCGTCGGCGGCCTCATTCGTCTTGGCAACCTCATGAACTCCGAGATTTTCGGCCATGCGACTGACCTCCCCTGGGGTTTCATGTTTGTCCGCTCGGCCGAATGGCACCAGCTCTATTACGGTCAGGCATGCCACCCGACGCAGATCTACGAGGCGCTCTGCTACTTTGGCCTCTTCGCCCTGCTGATGTGGATGTACTGGAAAAAGAACGCCGAGGAGCGTCCGGGACTCATATTCGGAGTCTTTTTCATCGGCATCTTCCTCCCGCGCTTCCTCATAGAGTTCATCAAGAACCCGCAGGTCGAGTTCGAGCAGACGATGACTCTCAACATGGGCCAGTGGCTCAGTATCCCCTTCATCCTCCTCGGTGTCGGGCTGGTGGTCTACGCCATGATGCGCCCCCGTCAGCATCTCACATTCCCCAACCGCTTCGCCGACGAGCCCGCCCCGACGAAAAAAGGGCGTTGACTCTCGCGCCTTTATGGAGAAAATTCACTAATTTTGCACCATTGAAAAAATTTACGATCGGAAATGATTGACAAGATAAACCAACTGAAGGCTGAAATCGAAGGCCTCGAAGCAAAGAATCTACAGGAAGTCGAAGCACTTCGCATCAAATATATGAGTAAGAAGGGAGCCGTGTCAGAACTGATGGCTGACTTCCGCTCCGTACCCGCCGAGCAGAAGCGCGAGATAGGGCAGAAGCTCAACGAGCTTAAAACCCTTGCGACCGACAAGCTCAACGCGCTCCGCGAAAACCTCGAGCAGGCCGACTGCGGCGCATGCGACCTCGACCTGAGCCGTACCGCCGCCCCGATGCCCCTCGGCACTCGCCACCCGCTCTCGCTCGTGAGAAACGAGATTATATCCATCTTCTCCCGCCTCGGATTCACCATTGCCGAAGGCCCTGAGATTGAGGACGACTGGCATGTGTTCTCCTCGCTCAACTTTGCCGAGGACCATCCCGCGCGCGATATGCAGGACACCTTCTTCATTCAGCGTAATCCCGACATACTCCTGCGCACCCACACATCGTCCGTCCAAAGCCGCGTAATGGAGAAGACCCAGCCACCGATCCGCATTATCTGCCCCGGACGCGTCTACCGCAACGAGGCCATCTCGGCACGCGCCCACTGCTTCTTCCACCAGGTGGAGGCCCTTTACGTTGATAAGAACGTCTCCTTCGCCGACCTCCGCCAGACGCTCCTCTACTTTGCCCAGGAGATGTTCGGTCCCGAGACCAAGATTCGCCTCCGTCCGAGCTACTTCCCCTTCACCGAGCCTTCGGCCGAAATGGATATTTCCTGCAACCTCTGCGGCGGTAAGGGCTGCTCTTTCTGTAAGCATACCGGCTGGGTCGAGATTCTCGGCTGCGGCATGGTCGACCCCAACGTCCTCGAAGCCTGCGGCATCGACTCTAAGGTCTACAGCGGCTTCGCCCTCGGCATGGGTGTCGAGCGCATCACCAACCTGAAATACCAGGTCAAGGACCTCCGCATGTTCTCTGAAAACGACGTCCGCTTCCTCGAGCAGTTCCAGGCAGCCCACTGATTCTTCATCATACCCCTTTCACTTTCCTGAGCCGTGACCGTCAAAGAACGCTATGCGCGTGTGATTGAATGGTTCTCAGCCGCAATGCCTGTGGCTGAGACCGAGTTGCACTATGCCAATCCCTTCCAGCTCCTCGTGGCGGTGATTCTCTCGGCACAATGCACCGACAAGCGCGTCAATCTCATAACCCCTCCACTTTTCGAGGCCTTCCCGACCCCGGAGGCTATGGCAGACGCCTCGACCGACCAAATTTTTGAATACATCAAATCCTGCTCCTATCCCAACAATAAGAGTAAGTCGCTCCTAGGCATGGCGCGCCGTCTCGTCGAGGACTTCGGCGGCGAGGTGCCCTCCGACATTGATTCGCTGATGAGTCTTCCCGGAGTGGGGCGCAAGACGGCTAACGTGATTCTGTCGGTTGTCTACAACCAGGCGACAATGGCAGTTGACACCCACGTCTTCCGCGTCAGCGAGCGCATCGGTCTGACCACAGGCTCCAAGACGCCGCTTGCCACGGAGAAGACCCTCTTAAAGTACATCCCCGAGGAACTCGTCCCCAAGGCGCACCACTGGCTTATCCTACATGGCCGCTATGTCTGCAAGGCGCGCCGTCCCGACTGCCTCAACTGCGGCCTGACAAGCGTCTGCCGCTACTATCAGAAAAATTCGGATTGAGCCTTTTAGTCATAGAGCTTTAATATTCAATGGTCGAATCGACATTCATTTTCATCATCGAGATCCTCGGGACGCTTGCCTTCGGAGTCAGCGGCGTGCGTCTCGCTGCAAAAAAACGTTTCGACTGGTTCGGAGCCTACACGATTGGCGTCATCACCGCTATCGGTGGTGGTACGCTGCGCGACGTTCTCCTCGACATCCCCGTGTTTTGGATGCAGACCTGGCTCTACCTCGCCGTGACCGGGGTGTCCTTCCTTATCGTCGCCGCCTTTACCCGCGTGCTCACCTCCGACTCTAAGTCGCTCTTCATGTTTGACGCCGTCGGTCTGACACTTTTCGTCATCACCGGCATCCAGAAGACCCTCGCCGAGGGCTACCCCATGTGGGTGGCCATAATAATGGGCATGATTACCGGCTCCTTCGGCGGAGTGCTGCGCGACGTGCTCATCAACGAGGAGCCTCTTTTCTTCCGCAAGGACATCTATGCGACAGCCTGTCTCGCCGGAGGGGGGGTCTACTGGCTCGCATCCCTCCTTGGTTTCCCCGTATGGATGCAGCAGGCTCTGTGTGTCGTCACAATCCTCGTGCTCCGCTGGGGCGCCCTGCGCTATGGCTGGCACCTCCCGGAGATGAAAGAACGTTCTGAGGGAGGGAGCGGCAAGCCGGTCTGAACCGTCTGCGGGATTCCCATGAAAATTTCTGAAAACCGGGGCCGCGACCTGCGGCAGTTTGCAAAGTTCCTGCTTGTCGGCGGGGGCAACACTCTCGTGACCCTCACGGTCATTCTTACGCTTAAATCTGTCTTAGGTGTCAATCCGTGGCTTTCAAACGCCGCCGGCTATGTGGCCGGAGTCATCAATTCATTCTTTTGGAACAAGCTATGGGTGTTCCGCTCGCATGAGCGCAAGGTCTACGACGAAGCTCTCCGCTTCATCATTGGCTTTGGCGTCTGCTACTGCGCCCAATTTGCCGTCACATGGAGCCTCACACGCCTGTTCGGCATGGCCGAGTGGACCCTCCCCGGCGGCTTCGTCCTCAGCTCCTACGGCCTCTCGACCCTCATAGGCATGGCCGTCTACACCCTCGCCAACTTTATCTACAACCGCCTCGTGACATTCAGATAAATTTCGCAGCCTATTTGCTTAACGGATATCAAAATAGATGTTATCTACAATAGTTTTGTGACTTTGCAAGCTCGATAGCTTCCTTACCTGACAGATGTTCGATGTCGAGGCGGATTACGAGCATGCGTGATATTCCTTTTTCCATCTCCCTTCGCAGTCCTTCGGTGTCACCAGGATTGAATCTCTCACCTAACAGGGTCGCCGCATAAAGTCTTTCCTCTTCTGATTTGACCAAGTGAATCTTACCGAAAGCTATGATGCTTCTGAAATAAGATGTGAATTCCTCCGGATGTACATCGTCTGCGTCTATGACACAGAACGAAGCCTTGTCATAGCTTCTTATGGCATCTACTTTGTGGCCCTCTTTAGCACTATGGAAATATAGTCGGCCTTCGGTATATACATGGCTGATTGGAATGGCATAGGGATAACCGTTATCTCCCAAAAGTGCGAGGGTGCCGGAGGTGGCGGTTGACAATATGGATTCACATTCCGACTTTGACAGTTGCTGGCGGAAACGCCTCATCTTTCTGAATTCCATATTCGTTATGAGACGGTTTTAAGACCGATGATTGATGTGATTAGTGTGAAGATGAAAAACAAACGCCAGAATGTTGCGGGTTCATGAAAGAAAAATATGCCGGTCAGGACTGTGCCCACGGCTCCTATCCCTGTCCATACTGCATAAGCGGTTCCTATCGGCAAATTCTGTGAGGCTTTGGCCAGCAGCCCCATACTGATAACTGTAAACATAAGGAACCCGGCCATCCATCCCCACCAGGGGAGACCTTCGGCGGATTTTGCCCGTCCGAGGCAATAGGTGAACCCGACCTCGCATAAGCCGGCCACAATTAGAATTATCCAATTCATCATAATAGAATCCTAACCTGTTTGAGGGCTGCAAGAATTCTCGGCGACTCCTTCTAAGGTGGCGCAAAGGTAATAAATATTTTCGATATGCCGAAACGCCCGGTTGCAGCAATCAATATGCGAATGACCCGTATGGTGTTGGTGTTAATAAAATTACAGCAAAATACTGCTGGCCAGATTTGGAATATTAAAAATAAATCTCTATCTTTGCAATGACAGTTTCCACCACGCCTCTTTATAATGCGTACCAGGGTGGAACTTTTGCTTTTTATACCCATATGGATTATACGAAACAACCCTTGGATTATCCGCAGATCATACAACTGCTTAGACAGCGCGGATTACAAATTTCGAATGACAATCAAGCAATCGAGTTTCTTAAAATTATAAGTTATTTTCGATTGGCAAACTATCTTAAAAAGTATTCCTGTAATACCGCCAGTGTGGAAATCATTGGAAGTTGTTTCATTTGGTACATTGTCCAGAATATTTTGCAACCTATCAGATAATAAACTGAAAAAAAGGATTGCACTGGAATTCAATCTGCCTAATCATATGATTCTTGAAAGTTGGTGCAAATCAGCAGTTACCTTGCGGAATTTCTTAGCTCATCACTCAAGAATATGGAATAGAAATTATCCCATACAGCCACAACTATCTAAAAATCTAAATGGATTATGGATTGATGTCTCTAATGTAGCAAACAATAAGCTATATGCGCAGATAAGCTGTCTTGCTTATATACAAAATGCTATTCATCCGAACAATGATTTCAAACAAAAATTAAAAGATTTGCTCGCTGTTTATACGAATGTAGATGTTACGGCTATGGGGTTCCCGGTTGATTGGGAACTGCAGCCACTATGGATGTGACAAATAATATTGCGTAATAATTGTTAATGACTTATTTGCTTTTATGGAAACCCACAGAGGCATATTCGGACTGTAAACCGAATATGCCTCTGTGGCTATTGTCTATTTCAGATGTTTCAGGACTGTTTTTCTTCTGCGGGGGCGGACTGGGGCTTGAGCCATTTGTCGAACCAGCGGAAGAAGAGGCGCTGCCAGAGGACGGCGTTCTGCGGCTTGAGAATCCAGTGGTTCTCGTCAGGGAAGATTACCATTTCGGCCGGGATGCCGCGAAGTTTTGCAGCATTGAAGGCCATCTCGCCCTGCGAGGAGAGGATGCGGTAGTCAAACTCGCCGTGGGAAATCATGATAGGTGTATCCCACTTGTCGACAAAGCGGTGGGGCGACATTGCGAAAGTACGCTGCGCTGTTGCGTTGTCCTTGTTCCAGAAAGCGGCGTAGTCAGGGGCAGTTGTGACGTCGGCAGGAGCGTGCTCGGCTCCTCCGCCCATGTCCCAGTTGGCAAACCACATCTCCTCTGTCTCGAGATACTGGGCCTCGATGTTGAAGATGCCTGCGTGGGCGAGGAAGGCGGCGAAGCGCTTGCCGTGGTTGCCGGCGAGCCAGTAGGTCGAGAAGCCGCCGTAGCTTGCGCCTGTGCAGCCGATGCGGGCCGGGTCGATGTAGGGACGCTGCTTCATGTAGTCGACGGCTGCGAGGTAGTCACGCATGTTCTGACCGGGATAGTCGCCGGAAATCTGGGCGTTCCATTCGGTGCCGAAGCCCGGGAGACCGCGGCGGTTGGGGGCAATGACTATGTAGCCGTTGGAGGCCATGAGAGCGAGGTTCCAGCGGTAGCTCCAGAACTGGCTGACGGCGCTCTGCGGACCGCCCTGGCAGTAGAGCAGCGAGGGATAAGTCTTGGTGCTGTCGAAATCCTGGGGATACACTGCCCAGACGAGCATCTCCTTGCCGTCGGTGGTGCGGACCATGTTGCGCTCGACGCGGGGCATCTTGAGCGATGCGAGAAGCTCGGTATTTACGTTGGAAATCTGCTTCACCTCACCCTTTGTCACAGCGCAGACCTCGTTGGGGGCGAGCATTGAGTGGCGGAGGGTCACGATGGTTTCGGCATCGACGGGAGCGAGGGCAGCGTAGTCACACTCGCCGTCGGCCACAGTCTTGACCTCCTTGGTGGCGATGTCGATTGAGAACAGGGGCACTGTGCCGTCCTTGGCCGCGAGGAAGTAGAGCGACTTCCCGTCGGGGTTCCAGGCGATGGCGTCGGCGGTGTAGTCCCAGTCGCTTGTCAGGTCGGTCTTGGCGCCTGTGGCGGTATCGAGAATGAAGATGCGGTTCTTGTCGGCCTCATAGCCGTCGCGCTCCATCGAGAGCCATGCGACATACTTGCCGTCGGGGGAGTAGGCGGGAGCCGTATCGTAGCCCATCATACCTTCTGTAAGGTTGCGTGTGCTCTTGGAGGCGATGTCGTAGAGATAGAGGTCGGAGTTGGTCGAGAGGGCGTAGTCACGACCGCTCTTCTTGCGCGACACATAGATGAGCTGCTTGCTGTCGGGCGACCATGCGAATGACTCCGAGCCGCCGAAGGGGCGCATGGGAGCCTCATACATAGGCTCGTCGGCCATGATGTCGGTGATGTCCGTAAGCTGCGAGCCGTCAAATGACGCCACGAAGGGGTGGGGTATCTCGGTCACCCACTGGTCCCAGTGCTTATACATCATGTCATCTATAACGCGGCCGGTGCTCTTGGGGAGGTCGGGATAAAGATCCTTGGCCTCGCGGGCATATTTGACCGTCGAGATTATGACCACGCTCTTTTCGTCGGGCGAGAAGAGGAAACCCTCGATGCCTTTCTCTATTTTCGAAATCTGGCGGCGGTCAGAGCCGTCGGCGTTCATCACCCACAGCTGTGGTTTGCCCTCGCTGTCGGGGTAGGTGAAGGCTATCTTCTCACCCTTGGCAATCCAGGTGAAGTTGCCTTCCGACTTTCCGGTGCGGGTGATGCGCTGCAGGTCGGAGCCGTCGGGGTTCATGACATAGAGGTCGTTGTTGGAGCGGTTCTCCTCAAGGCTCTCGTAGGAGATGCCGAAGAGCACCTTGCGGGTGTCGGCCGACACGCTTACTGCCGACACTCTGCCGAGTGCCTCGAGCGCGTCGAGGTCGAAGACCCCTGTCTCGCTCTTGAAATCGGGCTTGTCGATGATGACACCCTCCTTTTCGCCGCTGCCGGCACACGATGCCAGCACGGTCGCTGTCAGGGCTGTGGCCATGATGTGTTTCAGATTCATGGTGTGGGGGTTATTTTATAAGGTATTGGGAAGAGATTGACTCGTGGGTGTGGACGCGGCGGATGGTGTCGGCGAAGAGGCGTGCGACCGACAGGATTGTGGCCTTCTTGCAGTTCTTCGTGAAGGGGATAGAGTTGGTAAACATCATCTCTGTCAGTGCACAGTTGTCGACGCGCTCCGAGGCGGGGTCCGACATTATCGCGTGCGAGCAGAGCGCGCGCACTGAGCGGGCGCCGTTGGCCATCATGAGGTCGGCGGCCTTGGTGATTGTGCCTGCGGTGTCCACCATGTCGTCGACGAGCACGACGTCCTTGTCCTTGACATCGCCGATGACGGTCATCTGTGCGACCACGTTGGCCTTGGCGCGCTGCTTGTGGCAGAGGACGAGGGGCACGTTGAGATATTTGGCATAGCTGTTGGCACGCTTGGCGCCGCCGACGTCGGGCGAGGCTATGACGAGGTTTTCAAGTTTGAGCGACTGGATGTAGGGGATGAATACCGACGAGGCATAGAGGTGGTCGACGGGTATGTCAAAGAATCCCTGGATCTGGTCGGCGTGGAGGTCCATAGTGATTACACGGTCGACGCCGGCGGTGGTCAGAAGGTCGGCCACGAGCTTGGCGGCGATTGACACGCGCGGCTTGTCCTTGCGGTCCTGGCGCGCCCAGCCGAAATAGGGCATGACGGCAATAATCGAGGCGGCTGAGGCTCGCTTGGCTGCGTCAATCATCAGCAGTAGCTCCATGAGGTTGTCGGTGTTGGGGAAGGTCGACTGGACGAGGTAGACCTCGCAGCCTCGAATCGATTCTTCGAAGGACACTTCAAACTCGCCGTCGGCGAAGTACTGGATGTTCATCTTGCCGAGTTCACAGCCGAGGTCGCGGCAGATTTCCTCAGCCATGTAGTGAGACTTAGTCCCGGAAAAAACTTTGATTGGTGGAAGGGAATCAATCATGGGTTATGTGAAATGATGAGTTTGGATGCAAAATTACAAAAATTCCCTCGGCTATAGTGTTAAAAGCGAGGGAATTTTTATGTCGCGTGTGATTATACGCTTAGAAGAAGCAGAGTATGAGCGCCTGGGCGGCCACCACTCGGAGGAACATCGTCAGCGGGTAGACTGTCGAGTAGGCCACGGCGGGAGCGTCGGAGCCGGTCGAGTTGTTGGCGTAGGCCAGCGCGGGGGGATCGGTACATCCGCCCGACACAAGACCCATGATTGTGAGGAAGTTTATCTTGTAAACTCCGCGGGCGATTATGCCTACGGTCAGCAGGGGCACGAAGGTGATGATGAAGCCCCAGATGACCCACCACATACCTGTGGAGTTAAACACCGTGTCGGCAAAGCCGCGTCCCGACGAGATGCCGACCGAGGCGAGGAAGAGGCAGATGCCGAGCTCGCGCATGAGCAGCGAGGCCGACGAGGAGGTGTAGGTGACGAGCTTGAATTTGTAGCCGAAGCGGCTCAGGAGGATTGCCACGACGAGCGGGCCGCCGGCGAGACCGAGTTTCATGCCGAAGCCGACGTTGATAGAGCCGACGATGATACCGAAGAGGATGCCGACGAAGATTGTGATGAGATTGGGCTGGTTGAGGCGTTTCATCGAGTTGCCGAGGCGCACCGAGAGACGCTCGATGTCGTTCAGGTCGCCCACCACCACGAGGCGGTCGCCCATCTGGAGGCGGAGGCCCGGAGAGGCGAGGAGGTCGACACCGGCACGGTTGACGCGGGTGCAGTTGAGCGAGTAGGCGGTGTGGAGGCGGAGGTCGCCGAGGGGCACACCGTTGTATTTGCTCTGGGTGACCACGATACGGCGCGAGAACACCTGGCTCTGCACTTCTTCCCAGTCCATTTCGATTTCGTGGCCGATGACACCCTTGAACTTCATCTCGTCGTTGGGCCCGAGGACTACGAAAATCTTGTCGCCCACATGCAGTTCAGTCTTGGAGGTGGGGATAATTACCTTGCCGTCGGCTCCCATGAGTCGCGACACGACGAAGTCACAGTGGAGTATCTGGTGAAGCTCGTAGAGCGTCTTGCCGTCGATGAGCTTGTTGGTGACCTCGAAGGAGATGATGAGCGGCTTCTGCTGCGTGCTTTCGATTTCCTCCTCGATGGCACGGATTTCATCCTCTGTGCGGATTTTGAAGACTGCCTTCACGACGAGCATCGAGAGAATGATGCCGATGACGCCGAGGGGATAGGCGGCCGCATAGCCCATAGCCATAAGGTTGATGGCTTCGGTGGTTCCGGCGGTCTGCTGCGCGGCGGCGAGACCGGGGGTGTTGGTCACTGCACCAGACATGACGCCGACGAGGGCGGTTATGTCGGTGTTGCCGTCGATGTAGAAGATAGCGAGCACAATCGAGACGTTGAGCACGATGATGAGCACCGCCAGGCCGTTGAGCAGCACGCCACCCTTCTTGAACGACGAGAAGAAACCGGGACCCACCTGGATACCGATAGCGAAAATGAACAGGATGAGGCCGAATTCGCGCACGAACTTGAGCACTTCGGGGTTGACGATGTAGCCGAAGTGACCCATGAGGATGCCGACGAAGAGCACGAAGGTCACGCCGAGCGAGATTCCCCCGATTTTCAGCTTCCCGAGGAAGATACCGGCCGCGATGACGAAGGAATAGAGCACAAGCGTGCTCGCAAGCTCCGTGTGGCCCGGGCCGATAAGGTCAATTAACCATTCCATTGTTTAAAATAAAGCTATATATGAAGTTAACAATCTTTTTTCCTTCCTTGAAGTGTAGACAGGCCTCTTACAAAACGCAGCCGGAACCTCGTCCTCACCCGCATAATTTTTTGAGAGTGCAAAGGTAAGCATTTTTTTCGTGTTTTTTAACAATGGCGGCCACGGAATTTATGCCTCTTCTGCAAACAGGCCCTCTTTTTTGCGGATGGTCTTGAAGAAGGAGCTGCGGAGGAGGAGGGCGGCGACGATGAGGGCGCCCGAGAAGCTGTAGTAGACGCCGAGATTCTTCATGTCAAAGCCTTTGGCGAGGAGGAGCAGGAGGGGTATGCCGACGATGATGTAGCTGACGACCGATATCCATAGCAGCGGGCGCACTTCGGCTGTGCCGCGCAGTGCGTTGACGTAGGTGAGCTGGACGGCGTCGCCATACTGGTAGAGGATGAGTGGAGCGATGAGTCCGAGGGCCACGGCGATGACCTCCGCGTCGGGGGTGAAGACGTGGATGAGGTGCGCGCCGCCGATGAGGAAGATTGCCGAGGCTATGGTGGCGAGCAGGAGGTTGAGGTGCATCCCGGCTGAGGTGATGCGGAGCATGCCGCGAATGTCGCGCAGACCGTTGTAGTTGGCCACGCGTATGGATGTTGCCACTCCGAAGCTCATGTAGGTCATGAAGCCGAGCTGGGCTATGGTGTTGACCACCTGGTAGGCCGCGAGCTGTATCTTGCCGAACCAGCCTGAGACGATGGCGCCGAAGCTCCATAGGAAACACTCGACACCGCTCTGTATCATCACCGGGTAGGAGGTGGTCCACACCCGGCGTCGCACGGCGGCAGTCTCACCCGAGGCCTCGCGTAGTCCCCGGAGATAAGGGCGGTAACGGCGCGAGAGGAGTATGAAGATGATGATACCCGTCATGGCGGCATAGCGGGCGGTGAGTGTGCTGAGTCCGGCTCCCACGAGGCCCAGTTCGGGGAAGCCTAAGTGCCCGTTGATGAGCACATAGTTGCCGGCGATGTTGATGACGTTGGCGCCGAGAATCATCCACATCGGTGTGGCGGTGTCGGTGGTGCCGTTGGCCGTCTGCTGGCAGCAGTTGAACACGGCCATAGGTATGAGCGTGGCCATGACTATGAGATAGTAGCTCCTGATGAGCGGGAGCAGCTCCTCGGGCTGGCCGAAGCAGTCGAGGAAGAAGTACAGTCCGCCCATGACGGCGGTGAAGCCGAGCGAGGTGAGGAGGTTGACTTGCAGGCCTCCGCGGAGGGTTACGCCGACGCTGTGGTCATCGCCGCGGCTGTAGAGCGCGCCGATGAGCGGGGTCATGCCGGAGGCGAAGCCTATCTGCATGACTGTCGCGATGATGAAGAGGGAGTTGACGAAGGCGGCGGCCGCAAGCTCGTCGGTGCCGTAACCGCCGACCATCATCGTGTCGGCAAAGTTGACCACGATGATGCCCACCTGGGTGACGAGCACCGGGAGTCCGAGCCGCCATAGGTTGCGGTATTCGGCTTTGTATGCTTTCCAGAAACCTGCGTTCATAGTCTTGGCTGTTTAGAGTTTGGGTAGAAATGTGGTTTATGGCGGATGTATAAAGAAGACCGACGCCTCTCTCCGCGAGGAAGAAAGGCGTCGGCCATATGGGTTGTCAGTAGTCGTTGACTGTACTGTTGCTGCGTCTTAGGCTTCCTGGGCTATTTTTTTGAAATCGTCGAGACTTACAGTCTGCTTGTCGAGACTGACAGTGTTCTCGATAGTCTCATAGAGCTTGGAGGCGATTACCTGCTGGGTGAGCTGGTTGCGCACCTCGGGCTTCTCGAGCTGCTCCTTGGCGTAGCGGGTGATGATTTCCTCGTCGACACCTGCCATGCCGTACTGTGCAAACTGGCGTGCGGTGAGGAACTTGGCAGTCTGGAGCACTTCGTCAGGCTCGATCTTGATGTCGAGGGCCTTGATGAGGTTGTTCTCGATGATTTCGTGCTTGATGCCTGCTTCCTGGGCTGTGTAGGCCTCGTCGGGATTCTCTGCGTCGGCAAAGAAGAGCTTCTTGATAGTGGCTGCGGGGAGGGGCATGGAGCCGTACTTCTCCATCATGGCCTTGTCGAAGGCATTGCGGAAGAGGACATGGCTGTTCTGCTCAAGCTCGGAGGCAATCATGTCCTTCACGGCCTTGCGGTATTCCTCCTCGTTGTGCACCTTGTCCTCGCCGAAGACCATCTTGTAGTACTCCTCGCCGAGTTCTGCGGGGACGCTGACGATGATTTCGGAGATAGTCATCTCGAAGTCGCTCTTGATGTCGCCGGCGATAGCCTTGTCGACATGGAGCATTGATGCGAGCTCGCCTGCGTCGCCGCCGGCTGCCTTCCAGGGGTTGAACACAACCTTGTCGCCGGGCTTCTTGCCGTTGAACTTGGCGGTCTCCTCCTTGTCCTTGAAGTAGAGGGGGAAGACAATGCCGTCGGTCACCTGGATGGCGCCCTCGTTCTGGTTGACATTGCCGTTTTCGTCAAGCTGCATGAGTGTGCCCTTGACAACGCCGTCCTCGGTCATTTCCTGGCCGGGCTCCTGCTTGCCGAAGCGCTTGCGCATGTTCTTGTCCTGCTCGTTGATCATATCCTCGGTCACCTCGATTTCGTAGAAGGGATAGTGATCCTCCTTGCTGAGCTTGATGTCGAGCTCGGGGATGAGGGCGAGGTCATATTTGAACTCCTGGTCACCGTCCTCGAAGGCTTCCTTGACTTCTACGGGCACGGGGTGACCCATGACGGGGAGTTTGTTTTCAGAGATGTAGTCGACAACGGCGCGATAGACTGTGTCGTTGATGACGTCGCTTGTCATCTGCTTGCCGAAACGGCGCTTGAGTTCGCCGAAGGGGACGTGGCCCTTGCGGAAGCCGGGGATGACATGGGTGCGGCCGAGCTCTTTGAGCTTTTTGGTCACATCGTCCTTATAATCGTTTTCTTCAATCGCCACGGTCAGACGGATGTCGACGGGTGAAATCTCTTCCTTTGTAATTTTCATTTGGTGTATATGTCTGTTTTATTAATATTTACGTTCCGACTGAGCGCACCGCTGCGGGTGACTACTCCAATCAAGGTGCAAAATTAACAAAAAAATCCCGAATAGCAAAACTCTTTATAATACTGCGACTTTGACAGCCTGCGAGTCGACGCGGACAATGTAGACTCCGGGGGCAAGCTCGCTGTCGGGATTGAGGGTCGCGCCGCTGAGATTGTGGACCGACATGCTCGTGTAGGGGGAGAGCACGCGGATGTGGCGCCCCTCTGTGACGATGACCGGCTGCGAGTCTCTGTCGAGGTCGGCCACTATGTCGGAAATGCCGGATTTTGGGCCGGCCACATAGACCGCGAAGCCTCCGGCCGGGAGAGTGACGCCGGCGGCGGTCATTTCAGGGGTGACGTTGTAGCTCTTGGCCGCAAGCTCGTATTTATTGTCGCTGAGGTAGACGGTCTCGCCTGTCGCTGGATGTTTCGGGAAGGGAATGTTGGCGGTTACGCCCGGTTTCTCGGCTGCCGGGTTGACCACGAGGTACAGTTCGCTCGCGCCGTCTGAGAGTGATATATAGCGGGCGCTCGTCGAGCTGAGCTGGATGTCGGCCTTGGCGCTCTCGCGGAAGAGGGCGGGATAGTTGGCGCGCAGGGCGCAGAGGTCGGTGAAGGTGGCGTGGAGTCCCTGGCGGGCGGGAGATGTCTTGAGGCTGTTCCAGTCGACCTTCTTGGGAGACGTGTCGTTGCCCTGGGCATTTTTGGTCGTTTGGTTGTTGGCCATCTCCTCAAACTGCCATATCATGTGCGCACCCGGCGAGAGGAGCATCTGTGCGGCCATAGAGCCTATGCGGAGACATAATCCTGTAAAATCGCCTTTGACTACTGAGTTTGGTCCTGTGGCGTTGTAGGCCACTCGCTCTTCGTCATGGCTCTCGGCATAGCTGACGGTCGAACCCCAAAGGCGGCTGTCGTCTTGCGGGGCGTAGAAGCGGCTGAGCGAGGTGTTGCCGTCGCCGATGACATAGTTGCGGGCGCTCCAGTTGATGTTTGCCCAGTTGATCTCACCGTCGCGGGCCATGTCGTTCTCCTCCTGCGCGCCGGCAAGGTTCTCGTTGATGAAGTAGGCGTCGGGATTGGTGGCGACGAGGTGGTCGCGGAGTTTCTTCATGCGGGCGACGCGGGTGGCGTTGAAGCGGTTGGTGTTGTCATCGCTCGGGGCGCCCCAGGTGTTGGTCTCGGGATAGAATGTGTTGCTGTAGGAGTCATTGTCGCCGAGCCCTTTCACGAGGTCGAAGCGGAAACCGTCGACCTTGTAGGCCGTGGTCCAGTAGTCGAGAGCGTCATACCACTGCTGCTGCACAAGCTCGCAGTCCTGGTTCCAGTCGTTGAGCACGCTGTAGGAGTGCGGGGCGGAGCCGTTGTAGAAGGGGTTGATGTTGCGGCGCACCATTTCGTACCAGGGATGTCCGCCGTCGCTCTGGTTGAACACGATGTCGAGAATCACGGCCATGCCTCGCTCATGGGCGCCGTCGATGAGGGCGCGGTAGTCGTCGGGGGTACCGTAGGCCTTGTCGGGGGCCATGTAGAAGTTGGTGTTGTAGCCCCAGGAGTTGTTGCCGGCGAATTCCATAATCGGGAGCAGCTCGATGGCATTGACGCCGAGGGCTTTCAGGTAGTCGAGCTTCTCGATTACACCCTTGACCGTACCGTCGCCGTTGGCCTTACCCTCGGTGCCGGTGAAGTCGCGGATGAGAAGTTCGTAGATGATGAGGTCGCTCTGCGGCACCCCTTGGAAGTCCTCTACCTTCCATGCGTAGGCGTCGCGCTCGGTGTTGAAGACAGCTAAGGGTACGCCTGCGATTTTCTTCGAGGGATAGGCGGGAAGATTCGGGAAGACGGTCGAGGGGATATACTGGTCGTTGTTGGGGTCGAGGATGAGGCGGGCGTAGGGGTCGCCGACGTTGACAGCGCCGTCGAAGCTGTAATAATATATGTAGTCTTCACCTTTCTTTACATTGTCGAGAGTAAGCCAGAAGTAGCGTGTCCCCTGGTAGTCCTGGTAGTTCATCACGCAGTCCGGGGTAGGGGAGTAGTCGGTCCATGAGCCTATCATGACGCCGTTGCTCTTGCCGGGGGCGGCCACGCAGAATGTCACCGAGCCGTCGGCATTGGTCTCCGTACCCATTTTGGGTACGCCGCCGGGATATTCGGCTGCTTTCGACTCGGGGAAACCTTCAGGGAACACCTGCACGAAGATGTCGCCGCCGGCCCCGGTCTTGCACTCGGCGCTGCTGTCGCCGTTGCGGAACACGAAGGCGAGCCGCTCGATAGTCTCCTCGGGGTTCGTGATGTTGTAATACCCGCGTATGTCGGCAATCTTCATTTCCCAGGTGTATGGGCCGACGTTGGTGAGCTTGTACTTGTCGCTGTTGTCACCCCAGGTGGGCGCGCTCTTCCACTGGCCGTCGCTGAGGTTGGTGATGACGCCTGTGTGGGCGTAGAGAGGGGCCGACGACGGGGTGTCGGCGAGTCCGCGGTTGCCACCGTCGGAGTGGAAGGTGATTGTCACCTCCTTGGTGTCCCGAGTGATGATTGCCGGCGTGGTAGTGACGGCTTGCCCGGAGACGCTTAATGCTACGGCGATAAGCGCCAATGACAGAATCTGGCGTAAAAATAATCTCATGATAAAAAATTGATAAATAGATGTAAGTATGAAATAAAAAAAGTAGCTGTCTCTTGGAAAGTGGTATGGAGAGCGTGCGTGTGTCTTTCAGTGTTGGTGAGGGGTCAGCGGAGCATCGGGTCGAAGTCATCCGCAGGGAGTATGTCATCCGATTTCAGGGCGTGGATGATGTTCTTCAGGGTCTCGATGTAGCCCCTGACGATTGCGCCGACAGAAGCCGGGGTCAGGCGGAACATGGAGCTGAGTTCGAGGTTGCTGTGGGCGCGGTGGTAGGTGCGTATCTCTCTCAGCCTGGCCTGGGCTTCCTCAAGGGCTTCCTCCCTGCGCCCGAGACGGATGAGGCTCATGACATAGGGGAAGGTCACTGCCGGGAGGAAGGGCCATGCTTCGGGGTCACCGTCGACGCGCTTGTGGTAGAGCTTGACCACGTCCTCGAAGCGCAGGGCGAAGTAGCACACCTCGAGCATGAAGGGGAGCTCTTTGACGATGCCCTTGATTTCGTCGTAGACGAGGCAGATGAGGGCCGCCGGTCCGAATTGTCCGTGCTGCGTATGTCCCTGCGCCCACTCGATGGCTTCTTTTTCAGAGATGAAGCCGGCAGAGATGATGCTGCGCAGGTAAGGCTCGGCCTTCTTGCGGTCGAGCACGAGGAGCACGTCGATTGCCAGGCGCGAGTTTAGATGCTCGCGCAGGTAGGAGGTGAGCATCTCTATGGCCTCGGCGCTACGTCCGCTTTCGGTGAGGGCTGCTGCCAGAGTGGTGATGTCGCTGTCCTCCGCCTCGGTCGATTCGATGACCTTGCGGTAGATTTCGGCCACGGCTTCCGGCCCGCGCTCGAGGCGGTAGAGGGCAGCCCCCTTGATGCGCAGTCCCATCACGGAATCAGGATCTATGGCCAGGGCGTATTCCACAGAGGAGAGGGCGGCTTCGTAGTCCTCGAGATTTATCTGGACGGTCGCGAGGCGCAGCCAGAAGTCGAGCGTGAAGGGTTCGAGCATGGTCAGCTCCTCGAAGAGGGCTGCGGCGGTCTTCAGGTCGTCGTTCTCCTCGGAGCGGTCGGCATACTCGTAGAGAAATGTCTGCGGGTAGGAGCATTTCGACACTATGCGCCCCTTGTTTCTGTTGAGCCAGTCCTCGAGGTGCATCTCCACGGCATAGTCAGTCAGCTGTATGATTTCCTCATCCTCGAAGTCGTCGGTCGAATCGAGGATTTCTTCAAACACCTTCACGATTTCCTCCGTCGGGAGGGTGAGGTCGGAGTTGCGGGCGCGCAGGCTCAGGAGTTTGTTGAGCACTTTCTCCTGCTCCACGCGGTTGTTGAGGTCGGCAGTCGCCTCCACATCGCCAAACGAGTAGTAGAGCCAGGCCCGGCGTGTGGCCAGGGCCTCGCTCTTAGGGTAGTGGACGGCTCCGTAGAGCAGCACTTCCATTTTGACGATATAGTTGTCATAGTCAGAGGCATAGTCGAAGATTTCGACGAGGTCGTTCTCATCGAAAAAAGCTTCGGTATTTCCTCGCTTGACCACTTCGGATTCGAATTCTTCGTAGAGGTCGCGGCGGTCGTTGCGCTCGTCCATTCAGTGATAGTCCCCGCAGGGGGCGTAGGTGGTTTTTATGGTTTAATGTCTGTTTCGAGGTCTCGGCTTAGCCGTGGCTCAGGCTTTCCAGCTGTCTTTGAGGGCGATAGTGCGGTTGAATATCAGCTGTCCGTCCTTCGAGTCGGGGTCGAGGGTGAAATAGCCTATGCGCTGGAACTGCAGCGGCACTCCGGGCTTGGCAATCTCGGCGAGATACGGCTCTACCTTGATGTGCTCCACCACTTTGAGCGAGTCGGGGTTGAGCATCTCGCGGAAGTCGCGCTCGGTCTCGGCAGCAGGGTTCTCGACGTTGAAGAGGCGGTCATAGATGCGCGCGGTCGCGTCGACGGCGTGTTCGGCGGACACCCAGTGGAGTGTGCCCTTCACCTTGCGCTGGCTTCCGGGGAGGCCGCTGCGGGTGTCGGGGTCGTAGGTGCAGTAGATTTCCTCGATGTTGCCCTCTGCATCCTTCTTCACACCTGTGCACTTGATGATGTAGGCACCTTTCAGGCGTACTTCCCCTTCGGGAGCGAGGCGGAAGAACTTCTTGGGAGGATTCTCCATGAAGTCGTCACGCTCGATATAGATTTCGCGGCTGAAGGGCATCTGGTGGGTGCCTGAACCCTCCTCTTCGGGATTGTTCTCCATTTCGACGGTCTCCACCTGTCCCTCGGGATAGTTGGTGATGATGACCTTGACGGGGTTGATCACGGCCATGCCGCGGGTGGCCACTTTGTTGAGGTCGTCGCGGACGGCATGTTCGAGCAGCGAGATGCTGTTGAGGGCCTCATATTTGGTATAGCCGATAGTGTCGATGAAGTTTCTGACCGCGCGGGGTGTGAATCCGCGGCGACGGAGACCCGAGATGGTCGGCATGCGGGGGTCGTCCCAGCCGGCCACGAGTCCTTCCTTCACGAGCTGGAGCAGCTTGCGCTTCGACATGACGGTGTAGGTCAGGTTTAGGCGGTTGAACTCAATCTGTCGCGGGCAGTAGCTCTCGTCGGCAAGCTCTTTGACGAAGTATTCGTAGAGCGGGCGGTGTACCTCGAACTCAAGTGTGCATATAGAGTGGGTGACTCCCTCGAAATAGTCGCTCTGGCCGTGGGCGAAGTCATACATCGGGTAGACCTTCCACTGCTCGCCGGTGCGGTGGTGGGGAGTTTTGATGATGCGGTACATGATCGGGTCGCGGAAGTGCATGTTGGGGCTCGACATGTCAATCTTGGCACGGAGCACTCTCGCGCCCTCGTCAAACTCGCCCGCGTTCATGCGCTGGAAGAGGTCGAGGTTCTCCTCGACGCTGCGGTTGCGGAAGGGGCTTTCGGTGCCGGGCTGTGTCGGGGTGCCTTTCTGTGCGGCTATCTGCTCCGAAGTCTGGTCGTCGACGTAGGCCTTTCCCTCCTTGATGAGGCGGATGGCCAGGTCGTAGAGCTTGGGGAAGTAGTCCGAGGCGTAATATTCGCGGTCGCCCCAGTCGAAACCGAGCCAGTGGATGTCCTCGCGGATAGAGTCGACATATTCAACATCCTCCTTCACCGGGTTGGTGTCGTCGAAGCGGAGATTGCAGGTGCCGCCAAACTTCTCGGCGATACCGAAATCCATGCAGATAGCCTTGGCATGGCCGATGTGCAGGTAGCCGTTAGGCTCCGGCGGGAAGCGGGTGTTGAGGCGTCCGCCGTTCTTGCCGGCCTGCAGATCCTCAAGCACGAGCTGTTCGACAAAATTGAGGCCCTTGGTCTCCTGGGGTGTGGTGGTCTGACTATTGTTTTCCATTACGGGAGAAGGTGTTAAATATGATTATAATAATCTATGATACTATCTATAAATGAAATACAAAGATAGCTACATTTTTTGTAAAAACGCCATCTTGTGTGAAAAAATGGCTTTGATAAAATTAAACAGTTGATAATCAGAAGACTATCAACTGTTTTCAGTGCCCAGAACAGGACTCGAACCTGCACGCCTCGCAGCACTCGCACCTGAAACGAGCGCGTCTACCATTCCGCCACCCGGGCTTTTGCGAGCACAAAGGTAATAATCTTTTTCCGTTCTGCCAAATGTTTTTGGCTGCCCGCATGAATTTTTTTCTAAGAAATCCGTAGGGCGGCCTCACCTCCCTTGCTCGAAAAGCTTGTCTTTCTTCGAGGCCTGGGTGGGGACGCCGGCACGCGGGCCGATGTTACATTCCCCCATTTCGACTCCCGTGACATCGTTGAAGCTTATGCCCGTGGCGGCCTCGCCGACGCTGACGTTGTCGAAGCTGACATTGCTGATTGGTTTGGCCTTCGTGCCCTGCAATACGAGCGCCGCTGCCGATGCCTTGTCGCAGCGCAGGCCGTCGACATGCAGGTCGGTGACGGTGGAGTAGTTATTGCTCGTCAGCCCCTCGCCAGCATACTGGCTCGTCACATAAAAGAGGTCCTCCACGTCGCCAAACACGCAGTTCTTGACATAGATGCCGCTGACGAAGCCCCCGCGGTCGGGATTGGTCTTGACATAGATGCCGCGCTTGCAGTAGCCGGCGTAGTTGCAGTTCTCGATAATCACATTGCGCACACCGCCCGACATCTCGCTGCCGATCACCACGGCGTGGAGCCCCTTGAAGTGGCAGTTGCGTATCACGATGTTCTCGCTCGGCATGGCTGCTGCCCAGCCGTCGTTGTCGCGGCCGCTCTTGATGGCCACGTTGTCGTCGCCGTTGTCGAAGTGTATGCCCTCGATGAGGATGTTGCGCGACGATTCGGGGTCGATGCCGTCGTTATTGACAAGCTTGGCGTCATAGCGCAGTCCGCGGCAGACGATGTCATCGCTCTGCAACAGGTGTATGCACCAGAAGGGAGCGTTGATAATCTTCACACCCTCGAGTGTCACGCCCTTGCAGCGGTAGAGCTGCAGCAGGTGTGGGCGCAGGTAGTCCCCCTCGCCAAATACTCGCTCGGCCACCGGGGTGGCGTTGTGGTTCATCTCGCGGCTGCGGGTCTGGGCGGCTCTCTGCTTGGAGCGCCAGGTGGCAAAGGTGCTCATGGCGTTGCCGTCGATAAGCCCCTTGCCAGTTATGGCCACGTCGTGTAGCCCGTAGCCGTAAATCATGGGTGAGTAGTTGGTCAGATATGTCCCCTCCCAGCTCGTGGACACCTGCGGGTAGAGGCTCGGGTCTGGGTCAAACTTGATTACGGCACCCTCTTCCAGCTCGATGCACAGATTGCTTGCCAGGGTGAGGGGGCCGCGCAGCAGATATGTCCCCGCGCCTACCTTCAGCCGTGCGCCTCCAGCCTTCTCGGCCTTGGCTATGGCTTTCTTGAAAGCGGGGAGGCAGTCCTTCACGCCGTCAGGCTTTGCCCCGAAGCGGCTGATGTCGAGGACGGTCTCTGAAATTTTAGCCCCGTGGATATTTGCGAGGATGCTGTCGCGGAGGGCGTCGCGTCGTTGGTCTATGGTTTGGCAGCGGGTCTGTCCTTCTTTAGCTCCGGCTCCGGCGGCGGTAATGTTGACGGTTGAAAGCGCGATAGCGCATACAATGGCTATAAGCAGTTTGCAGTTCATCTCTAATGGTATAGTTTCAGGTGATACGATATATGTGTCCGATTCTGCAAAGTTAGTGCTTTTGTGTCATAACGGCAATAGCCGCCCTCTTTCCTTCCGCTCATTACAATAAGCCATATACACAAAGGAGGAGTCAAGACGTCAGTCCTAACTCCTCCCCTCACGTTTCAACTATTTATTTATGAGAGCCTCATTACCTGGTTTCACAACCCAATAAAGAGGACGAGGGATGTAAATTGAGATTTTCCTGCTTTGAGCTTCTTCATCTTTACTTACACTAATAAAACAACTGAAAACGCGCTTTGAAGTATCCAGGTGAGCTAAAAGACTTTAAAAAACGTCAATCTCGGAGGGCTTTTCGGCCCAAGTGTTAAAATTCGGGACGATGAGACCTCTCTTACGCAAAATATTGAATTATAGAGCAATTATGGTTGTCGCCAATTGTTAGACAGTCTTCCTTACGAAATTCGCGACCAGTCTCTTATTCGGCTTGTCAGCAGGCTTAACTGTGTTCGGATTATGGCGTTCTGCGGCAGGGTGAGTTCGGGGTCGCTCTCGAGGATTTCACAGGCACAGTCGCGGGCGAGCTGCACGATTTGCCCGTCGGTGGCGAGGTTGGCGATGTGGAGCGAGATAGGGATGCCGCTCTGCATGGTTCCCTCGATGTCGCCCGGCCCGCGCATCTGCATATCGGCTTCGGCGATTGCAAATCCGTCGGTGGTGGAGGTCATAAGCTCGAGGCGCTTGCGTGTATCCTTGGCTATCTTGCGTTTCGACATGAGTATGCAGTAGCTCTGCCCTTCGCCGCGCCCCACACGGCCGCGCAGCTGGTGGAGCTGCGAGAGTCCGAAGCGCTCGGCGTTCTCGATGAGCATTGTCGTTGCGTTGGGGACATTGACGCCCACCTCGATGACGGTCGTCGCCACCAATATATGGGCCTGGTGGCTGGCGAAAAGCCCCATCTGGTACTCCTTCTCCTGCGGCTTCATCTGGCCGTGGACGAAGGCCACCTTGTAGTCCCTGAAGGTCTCGCAGATGTTCTCGTAGCCCTCCTCGAGCGACTTCAGGTCGAGCTTCTCGTTCTCCTTGATGAGGGGGTAGACGATATAGACCTGCCGCCCCAGCCGCAGCTGCCGCCCGATGCCCTGGTAGGTCGCGAAGCGGTCCTCCTCGTAGCGCAGGAGGGTCTGTACCGGCTTTCGTCCCGGGGGAAGCTCGTCGATGACCGATACGTCGAGGTCGCCGTAGACGGTCATTGCCAGTGTGCGCGGAATCGGAGTCGCGGTCATGACGAGCACATGTGGCGCGATGATATTTTTGGTCCAGAGCCGTGCGCGCTGCGCCACTCCGAAGCGGTGCTGCTCGTCGATGACTATGAATCCGAGGTTTTTAAACCTAACATTGTCCTCGATGACGGCGTGGGTGCCGATGAGGATGTGTAGCGAGCCGTCGGTGAGTTGTCGGTGGATTACCTCGCGCTCCTTCTTGCGGGTTGAGCCGGTCAGTAGCCTCACATTTATGCCCATCGGAGCCACGAGCTGGGATATAGTTTCAAAATGCTGTGTGGCAAGTATCTCTGTCGGGGCCATGAGGCAGGCCTGGGTATCGTTGTCGAGGGCGATGAGCATGCAGAGCAGTGCGACGAGGGTCTTGCCTGAGCCGACGTCACCCTGGAGCAGACGGTTCATCTGCCGCCCGGTGGCCATGTCGGCGCGTATCTCCTTGATGACCCTCTTCTGCGCCCCGGTCAGCGGGAAGGGGAGGAATTGGGAGTAGAACGTATTGAAGAAATGCCCTATGCGTGGGAAGTAGAAGCCGCGTATCGAGCCGTTGCGCCTGCGGGTGTAGCGCTGGATGTCCATTTGCAGATAGAACAGCTCCTCGAATTTCAGTCGGAGCCTCGCTGCCTCGAGCTGGGCGGGTGTCTGAGGGTTGTGGATGGCAGTGATAGCCTCATGAAGCCCCATGAGTTTGTAGCGGGCTATTATATGTGGTGGGAGTGTCTCGCCGATGTGGCGGACTCCGGCGAGGATGTCGCTTACGGCGTTGGAGAATGTCCGCGACGAGAAGCCGCGGTTGCGCAGCTGCTCGGTGAGCGGATATACACCCCGGAATCCCCCTCTCTCTGCCGCGGCCTCAGTGGTGTCGACCTCCGGGTGGACCATGCTCCAGTGGCCGTTGAACTGCGAGGGCTTACCGAAGAGGATATACTCTGTGGCCGTGTGGTAGAGTTGCCTTATGGCCTTGATGCGCTGGAACCACACCACCTCCATGACAGCACTGCCGTCGGAAAACAGTCCCACGAGCCGGGTCTTGGCCCCTTCGCCCTGCACGGTGAAGCTCACGAACTTCCCCCTGACCTGGAGCGAGGGCATGTCCTCTCCGGCGAAGTCGATGATGCGATAGACGGAGCGGCGGTCGATGTAGTGGGTGGGGAAGTGGTATAGAAGGTCATAATAGGTTTTTATACCGAGGTTTTTATCCAAAAGCTCGGCTCGCTTCGGCCCTATGCCGCGCAGATATTTTATGTCTGTCCTCCTGAGTCCGTTCAACTTGCCACCTGTAGGTTTAGATTTGTTTCAGATACAGTTCGGCTATGGCCATATCGCCCGGATTGGTCACCTTGATATTGTGTGGGTCGCCGTCGACGAGGCGCAGCCTTCCGAATCCGGCTGCCTCCATGACCGATGCGTCGTCCGTGAAGTCCGGGCGTAGTTCCTGGCGGTAGGCGCGCAGGAGTTTCTGTGCGGGGAATATCTGCGGTGTCTGCACGGCGCGCAGACGGCTGCGGTCAACGGCTGCGGAGCTTCCGTCGGCGTGCAGCTCGCGGATAGAGTCGGTGACGGGGCAGGCGGGTATCACCCCGTCGGCTCCATCGAGTCCGCCGAGCAGCGAGTCAATCAGTCTGCGGCTCACCACCGGGCGCGCGGCATCATGTATGCTCACGAAACCCTCCAAGTCTTTCGGCAGCGTGTCGAGCGCGTTCCTGACGCTGTGGGCCCGCGTCGGACCTCCTTCGATGATAGAGTGGGGGAGAGTGAACCCCTCCTCCTCACACATGCTCTTCCACTCTCCGACCATGTCGGCGCTCAACACCACCGCGAGCTCCCAGCCGGGAGTGAGCGTGTGGAGGCGCTCAAGCGTTGTCATGAGCAGCGGGCGTCCCATGAGGGTGCAGAATTGCTTCGGGAGCCGGCAGCCGTAGCGCGAGCCTGAGCCGGCAGCCACAACGATGTGTATATTATAATAAGGTGTAGCCATGACGGTGTGGGTGATGAAAAAATCCGGCGACTCCCGTTGAGGGGAATCGCCGGGGCGTTTGATTCAATGGTAAAATATAGAGTTGGGTTAACTAAGCCTAACGAAAATTAATCAGCGTATGATGGATTGATTTAAGTCGGGGAGTATCTTCAACTTAGTTACGCGGTCCGTTGTTGTGGCCGTTGTTGTCGCGGCGCGGTCCGCGGTCTCCGTCACGACGGGGACGGTCGCCACCTTCGCGGCGAGGACGGTCGCCGTCACGACGCGGGCCACGCTCGCCACGCGGTGCGCGCTCACGCTCCACATAGCCTTCCGGCTTGGGCTGGAGTGCACGCATCGACAGACGATACTTGCCGGTCTTCTTGTCGATTTCAATGAGCTTCACATCTACCTCGTCACCCTCTTTCAGACCTGATGCCTCCATGTTTTCGAGGCGGTCCCAGGAGATTTCAGAGATGTGGAGCAGACCGTCGCGGTTGGGCATGAACTCTACGAAGGCGCCGAACTCGAGAATCGAGCGGACCTTGCCGTGGTACACCTTGCCCTCCTCGGGAAGCTCTACGATGGCGTTGATCATCTCGAGAGCCTTGTCGATTGACTGCTTGTTGGCCGCAGCGACCTCGATGTAGCCGCCATCGGGGATTTCGTCGATGCTGACAGTGGCGCCGCTGGCCTCCTGGATGCCCTGGATAATCTTTCCGCCCGGGCCGATGACAGCGCCGATAAGCTCTTTCGGAATGAGCATGGTGACGATGCGGGGGACGTGGGGCTTGTAGTCCTCGCGGGGTGCGGGGATTGTCTCCTGGATTTTGTCGAGGATATGCAGACGGCCTTCCTTGGCCTGGTTGAGTGCCTTTTCGAGGATTTCGTAGCTGAGGCCGTCACACTTGATGTCCATCTGTGTGGCTGTGATACCCTCGCGGGTGCCTGTCACCTTGAAGTCCATGTCGCCGAGGTGGTCCTCGTCGCCGAGGATGTCAGAGAGGATGGCATACTTCTCACCGTCCGAGATGAGACCCATAGCGATACCGCTGACGGGGCGCTTCATCTTCACGCCTGCGTCGAGCAGCGAGAGGGTGCCGGCGCACACGGTGGCCATTGACGACGAGCCGTTTGACTCGAGGATGTCGCTGACGATGCGGCAGACGTAGGGGAAGTCATCGGGGAACATGCGCTTGAGGGCGCGGTGGGCGAGGTTGCCGTGGCCTACCTCGCGACGGCCTACGCCGCGCGGTGCGCGTGCCTCGCCTGTCGAGAAGGGGGGGAAGTTATAGTGGAGCAGGAAGCGCTCGCGGCCCTGGTTGAGCACGTCGTCGAGGATTTTCTCGTCGAGCTTGGTGCCGAGGGTCACAGTGGCGAGCGACTGGGTC
The DNA here is from genome assembly GCA_910586665.1 of uncultured Duncaniella sp. Taxonomy (GTDB): domain Bacteria; phylum Bacteroidota; class Bacteroidia; order Bacteroidales; family Muribaculaceae; genus Duncaniella. The sequence continues at coordinate 27,126 of CAJUIX010000008.1, read as the reverse complement.
TCGCCGCGGGTGAAGACTGCCGATCCGTGGGGGCCGGGCAGATAGTCCACCTCGCACCAGATAGGACGGATGTCCGTGGTCTTGCGGCCGTCGAGACGGATGCCTTCGTCGAGCACGCAGCGGCGCATGGCCTCTTTCTCCACGTCGTGATAGTAGCGCTTGACCATAGCGGTCTTCTCTTCGCGTTCCTCTTCGGGGATTGACTCGAGGTATTCCTCGCATATCTTGTCGAAGCTCTCCTGGCGCCAGTGCTTGTCGGCACAGCCGGCCTTGGCGACGGCGTAGGCCTTGTCGTAGCACTTCTCGTGCACGTCCTTGCGGAGGTCTTCGTCGTTGGTCTCGTGGCAGTATTCGCGCTTCACGGTCGAGCCTACCTCCTCGGCAAGCTCCATCTGTGCCTTGCACTGGACCTTGATAGCGTCGTGGGCGGCGCGGAGGGCGGCGAGAAGGTCGGCTTCCGACACTTCGTTCATCTCGCCCTCGACCATCATGATGTTGTCGTAGGTGGCGCCGACCATGAGTTCCATGTCAGCCTTCTCAAGCTGTTCGAAAGTCGGGTCGATAACGAATTCGCCGTTGATGCGGGCCACTCGTACTTCCGAGATAGGACCGTTGAAGGGTATATCGCTCACGGCGAGGGCTGCAGAGGCAGCGAGACCTGCGAGAGCGTCGGGCATGTCGACTCCGTCAGATGAGTACATGGTCACCTGTACGATAGTGTCGGCATGGTAGTTGTCGGGGAAAAGCGGACGGAGCACGCGGTCAACTAAACGTGAAGTGAGGATTTCATAGTCGCTGGCGCGGCCTTCGCGCTTGAGGAAGCCGCCGGGGAAACGTCCGTTGGATGAGAATTTTTCTTTATACTCTACTTGAAGGGGCATGAAGTCGACTCCTTCGCCGGCTTCCTTTGCCGTAACTACGGTGGCAAGAAGCATAGTGTTGCCCATGCGTAGTTCTACCGCTCCATCGGCCTGCTTTGCTAATTTGCCGGTCTCAAGCGTGATGGTGCGACCGTCAGGAAGCTCGATGGTTTTTTTGATTGGATTCATAAATTGTTCGTATTTTCAGCTTGATAGGTTATATCTTCGTTTTTGCAGCTTATTTTATTTCAGTTTGCAAAGATAGTAATTATTTGGAAATAAATTCCATTAATCACTAAAAATCTCTGTTCTGCCACGAAAAACCACCCAAAACCGCTGTAAGAATTTGCAGGTATTGCAAAAATAGGTATTACCCCTGAACAGTGTTGACAGATTTGAGTGCGAATTATTGAAAGAGACTCACTATAGTTTTTGAAAGTAATTAACAAATATAGTTGGCACCGCCAGGGACTCTGTGGCGAAGCCTGGATTTGCACCGCCAGACTCTCTTAGGAAAAGGTCTGTTTATGGCTCGGAGAGCCTATGCAGGAGAAACCCCAGGGTAAGCGAAGGCCGATAGACCGTAGCGATGCCTGGGGTGACATGAAGCCCGGATTGATCAATGCATCGAAGATGCTAATCATCTTAATGACCAGGCTCTCCGAGCTAAGAGTTGTTATACTCTTTCATTCCCCAGGCATCGCTACGGCCTGTCGGCCTTCGCTTACCCTGGGGTTTCTCTTGTATAAGGTCTTCGACCTATTCTACTTCACACAATCAACTTCTTATTGATCAGTCATGCAACACATAAGCCCCTTTCCAACACAGGGCGGCAAAGACAATTGTAATAGTCCCTAAGAAAAACAGACAGACCTTGATATATCCCTTGTCTTTAGTTTTTACGGCAGTCACCAGCCGCCTTATCCATACAAAATACACCGCGGCAGTTATCCCGACGTTAAAGACGGTATAGAGAATTCCATGCATGATGTTTTCGCTCCCTCCAAATAGATACAGCAGAGAAAAAATGACCGTTCCTAAAGCCAAAAAAATAATGCTTGTCCTAATACCCTTTTTGTCTTTTTTCTTAATCGATACTATCAATTGGCTTATAAGCACAAGGTAGAAAAATATTGCGACTCCGATGAATAGTCCTGGTGATTTTAGCATGATAGATTGATTTATAGTTTTAAGTTAAATTATAGAGCATCAAAAAAAATTTTCTAAGCAAATATATGATAATTCTGGATAGCCTGCAAGTTATATCAAAAAAGTATGCTTGTTGGACATACAGAGCTTCAAAAACCGCGGCATCTCTGACTCAAATTTGCATTTCTTTCAGAAAAATTCTACTTTTGTTTTCCTTATTGAATTCTTTATGGATAAAGTGTCTAAGACAAATGCCGCGCGGCTGCTTGACCGTGCAAAAATCAGCTACGAGCTTATCCCCTATAAGGTCGACCCCGACAACCTCGCCGCAGAGCATGTGGCCGAGGAGCTCGGCGAGGACATCAACTGCGTCTTCAAGACCCTCGTCCTCCACGGCGAGCGCGTGGGCCACTTCGTATGCGTCATACCCGGCAACATGGAGGTCGACCTCAAAAAGGCGGCCAAGGCTGCCGGTGCGAAGAAAGCCGAGATGATACCGATGAAAGAGCTTCTCCCGCTGACGGGCTACATCCGCGGCGGCTGCTCACCCGTAGGGATGAAGAAACCCTTTCCGACCTACTTCCACACCACCCTGTCGGACTTCCCCTTCGTCTACGTCTCCGCCGGGCAGCGCGGCCTGCAGTTCAAAATCTCCCCCGCCGACCTACTCACATACACCAAAGGTACCCTCGCAGACATCGCCACCCCTAAAGAATAATTATGCATTAAGAATTAAATCAAATGAACACCATCGGCAAAATATTCACATTCACCGGCTTCGGCGAAAGCCACGGAGCCGCAATAGGCGGTGTCATCGACGGCATGCCTGCCGGCCTGAAAATCGACCTCGACCGAGTGCAGCACGAGCTTGACCGCCGACGTCCGGGCCAGTCGCTCATCACTACTGCACGCCGCGAGAGCGACACCGTCGAAATCCTCTCAGGCCTTTTCGAGGGCGTCACCATCGGCTGCCCGATAGGTTTTATAATCCGCAACGAGAACCAGCATTCGCAGGACTACGGCCAGCTTCGCGACGCTTTCCGCCCCTCGCACGCCGACTTCACCTATACATCCAAATACGGCCTGCGCGACTATCGCGGCGGCGGACGCTCGAGCGCCCGCGAGACGGCCACGCGCGTCGTGGCCGGTGCTTTCGCGCGCCAGGCTCTCGAACAGATGGGCATAAAGATTACCGCCTACACCTCGCAGGTGGGCCACATAGCCCTCGACGCCCCCTACCCGTCGCTCGACCTCTCGCTTGTCGACTCCAACCCCGTCCGCTGCCCCGACCCCGCCAAGGCCAAGGAAATGGAGGACTATATCCTCGACATCAAGAAGGAGGGCGACACTATCGGCGGCATCGTCAGCTGTGTCATCACCGGAGCTCCCGCCGGACTCGGTGAGCCGGTGTTCGGACGCCTTGGCGCACGCCTGGCCGAAGCCATGATGAGCATCAACGCGAGCAAGGCTTTCGAATATGGCATGGGCTTCGGCGGCGTCTCCCTCCGCGGAAGCCAGGTAATGGACACCTTTGTCCCCGACGGCAGGGGCGGCATAGGCATAGCCTCCAACAATTCCGGCGGCATCCAGGGGGGTATCTCCAACGGGGAGGACATATATTTCCGTGTGGCCTTCAAGCCGGTGGCCACGCTCATGAAGGATGTCCCGACTGTCGACTCCGACGGCAACGTCATCACTCTCAAGGCCCGCGGGCGCCATGACCCCTGTGTGATCCCCCGCGCCGTGCCCATTGTCGAGGCTATGGCTGCGATTGTGATGCTTGACGCCGCTCTGCTTAACCGAGCGGCAAGGATATGAAGCCCTATCGCGACTTTGCCGACTTCCTCTCGGACCATTTCCCCTTCAAGGTACAGAAGATTGCCGTCAACGCCGGCTTCACCTGTCCAAACCGCGACGGGACGAAGGGGCGAGGGGGATGCACCTATTGCAACAACCAGTCATTCAACCCGGCCTACTGCGCGCCGGCGCTCGGTGTGGCAGCGCAGTTGGCCGAGGGTAAGGACTTTTTCGCCCGGAAGTACCCGCAGATGAAGTATCTCGCCTACTTCCAGGCCTATACCAACACCCACTCTTCAGACATTGACCGCCTTGTCGGCCTCTACGAGGAGGCTTTGGCGGTCGACGATGTCGTTGGCCTCATCATCGGCACGCGTCCCGACTGCATGCCCCGGCAACTTCTCGACCGCCTCGCTGCGCTCCCTTCGTGGGTCATGGTGGAGTACGGGGCCGAGAGCGCCTGCGACGCCACCCTGGAGCGCGTCAACCGCTGCCACACATGGGCCGACACGGTCGACGCCGTCACCCGCACCCATGCCGCCGGTCTCCCTGTGGGGCTACACCTGATTATGGGACTTCCCGGGGAGGACGAGGACGCCATGCTCCGCACAATTGACGGTGTCAACCTCCTCCCGGTCGACACCGTGAAGATTCACCAGCTCCAGCTTATCCGCGGCACGCGCATGGCCCGCGACGTCGAGGAGGGTCTCTATGACATCACCCGCTTCACTGCCGGGGAGTATGCCGATCTTTGTGTGAAGATTATCCGCCGCCTCCGGCCTGACATAGCCGTGGAGCGCTTCGTCTCACAGTCGCCCCCCGAACTTCTCATCTACCCCCGCTGGAATCTCAAAAACTACCAGTTTGCCAACCTTCTTGCCAATCGGTTGCGCGGCTGCGGTTCTTTATGATTTTTTTCACTTCCGCCTGTTGCCGAGCCTTGGAAATTTGACTACTTTTGCCTTACTAATCCTGAAAAAACTCTGAATTATGGAAATCATCAATTTTGCCGACACACCCTCCTTAGTGAGCCAGTATATGAGCGAGTTGCGCGACGTCAACGTGCAGTCCGACATGCTCCGCTTCCGCCGCAACCTCGAGCGCATAGGCGAGATTATGGCCTATGAGCTTTCAAAGCGCATGAAATACAAGACTGTCGACGTCCAGACTCCCCTCTCGGTGGCCAAGTGCCAGGTACTCGACGAGGAAGTGGTACTTGCGACAATCTTCCGTGCCGGAATCCCCTTCCACAAAGGCTTCCTCGACTACTTCGACAGCGCTCAGAACGCCTTCGTATCCGCCTACCGCAAATATCGCGAAAAGGAGAACTTCGATGTCTTCATCGAGTACATAGCCTCCCCTAAAATCGACGGCAAGACCCTCGTCATAGCCGACCCCATGCTCGCCACGGGCGCCTCTATGGAGCTGAGCTACCGTGCCCTCCTCACCAAGGGTGAGCCCGCCCACATCCACGTCGCATCAATCATAGCTTCGCAGCAGGCCATTGACTACGTCTGCCGCACCTTCCCCGAGGACAAGACCACCGTATGGGTCGGAGCCATCGACGATGTCATCAACGCCCATTCCTACATCGTCCCCGGTCTCGGCGACGCCGGCGACCTCGCCTACGGCATCAAGGAGTAATAGTCTAATAGTCTTTCGGCACAGCCTCCTATTGCTCCTATTGGCCCTATTACTCCTATTAGCCCTATAATTCCCTCCAAGAAAATTGAACGAGGCTGCATCCCGGATAACTTCCGCTGATGCAGCCTCGTTGCCATATCCACCCCAATGCTGGGAAAACAAATGATTGTTTTAAAAATAATAAGCCCTTACAGCCCGAACACCTTCTTTACCTCGGGGACGGCATCAAGCTTCTCCCAGGTAAAGAGCTCGACCGTGCGGGTGAAACTCGGCTCATACTTCGAGTGGAACTCCTTGGTCACAGTCATGGGAGTGCGTCCGAGGTGGCCGTAGCTTGCCGTCTCGCGATAGATAGGGTTGCGCAGCCCCAGGCGCTTCTCAATAGCGTAGGGAGTCATGTCGAAGCAGGGCATGCTGTTGATTTTGGCCGCAATTTCCGAATCCGACATATTAACCTTGGCGGTGCCGTAGGTGTTCACGCAGAGGCTCACGGGCTTTGCCTCGCCGATAGCGTAGGCCACCTGCACGAGCACGCGGTCGGCCACTCCTGCGGCCACGAGATTCTTAGCTATGTGGCGTGCGGCGTATGCTGCCGAGCGGTCCACCTTGGAGGGGTCCTTGCCTGAGAAAGCGCCGCCGCCGTGTGCGCCGTGGCCGCCGTAGGTATCGACGATGATTTTACGGCCTGTCAGGCCGGTGTCGCCGTGGGGGCCGCCGATGACAAACTTGCCCGTCGGGTTGACCAGCAGCTTTACGTCGTCGCCGATGAGCGCGGCCTCCTCCAGGCGGAGCTTGGCCTTTACGCGGGGGATGAGCACCTTGCGCACATCCTCTGCGATGCGCTGCTGCATGGCGCGGTCGGCTGCGGCACGCGCGCTGTCGGAGTCGTCGGTCGGGAGTATGAATTCGTCGTGCTGGGTCGAGATGACGATAGTGTCCACACGCAGCGGGCGGTTGTTCTCGTCATACTCCACCGTCACCTGGCTCTTGGAGTCAGGGCGGAGATAGGTGTAGACGCGTCCGCGCTTCTCGTGGGTCATCTCCTTCTCCTCGCGGCGTATGTCGGCAAGCTCCTGGAGCAGGCGGTGCGAGAGGTCGATGGTCAGCGGCATATAGTTGAGGGTCTCGTTGCAGGCATAGCCGAACATCATACCCTGGTCGCCGGCGCCCTGTGCCTCCAGCTCTTCGCGTTCCACGCCGCGGTTGATGTCGGCGCTCTGCTCGTGGAGGGCGGAGAAGACGCCGCAGGCCTCTCCGTCAAACTTGAGGGCGCTGCGGTTGTAGCCGATGTTGCGGATCACGTCGCGGGTCACCTCCATCAGGTCGATATATGCCTCGCTCTTGACCTCGCCGGCAATCACTACCTGCCCGGTGGTCACGAGTGTCTCGCACGCCACCTTCGACTTCGGGTCGCGGGCAAGAAATTCGTCAAGTATGGCGTCCGATATCTGGTCGGCAACTTTGTCGGGATGTCCTTCGGATACAGATTCCGATGTGAAGAGATAAGTTTTCATATCAATATATGGTATATGTATAAAAAATAAAATGTCGAAGTCGGCACTTGAAAAACTGCGTGGACTGTACGCTCTGCCTGCTTCAACATTTTCTCATCCGGCCCCGTAGTAAGCACATTCATGTGCGTGCGGCTCAAAAAGGCCCGCGATGAATCTCAAAAGTCTAAATCCTCGTAATCCGAAATGCGAGGGGAGATTTGGAACCCTCCCGGAATGAGCCTGACGCCCTCTCCGCGGGGTGCGATTTTAGCATTTTTTGAAGTGGTTGCAAGCAGCCAAATTTTTCCACTTTGATTTTCGACTGCAAAGTTACGAATTTAATTTGAAACTCCGCATAATCTTTCATTTTTTTCCAACTCGTCATAATAACCCATAAAAAATTGCCGTAGCTGACCCGGGGGCGGCTGCGGCAATATTGCTTATTCGTCGGGATTCGTTATTTCCCGGTCGCGTTCTCATTGTCTGTGATACGGGTATCGGGGTTGATTGTTCCGCCGTCACCCTCTCCTGGCTGCTCTGCATCGCTGGCTACAATCATGATAGGGAACTGGGTAACGGCAAAGCCGATTTCCTTGTCAACCTGGAGGATTGTGGCGTTGACGCCGAGATAGTGCTTGCCAAGTTCCATGTCAGCTGTCTTGATGCTGATAGGGAAGGGTGAGACCGGGAAGATCCCCTGGGGGATACCGTCCCAGAAGTAGGTGACATTGGTGATTGTCGCTGCCTTCGTGCCCTCGGCGGGGACTGCGCGCAGTGCGGTGATGTCGAGCGTGTCGCCCTGCACCACATAGATTGTGCCGTCCTGCTCGGTGGCTCCCGAATAGTCGAGCGAGAGGCTCACCTGCGGAAGATCCTTGTCATCGCTACATGAGGATATGAGACCGAGAAGCGGAATTACGAATAGAAGATAAAGGATACGTTTCATAGTGTTTTTTGAAAAATAATAAATAGTGTTTCATTCGATGTGCCGGTCCTGGTGCCGTCCTCGGGCGCCGGACCAGTGTTAGTTCATGCGTTGTTCTTCCCGCTTTCGCGGGGGAGGAAAGTGAGTGGGCGGGAGTGTACTTTGCAGAGCGGGACTCTTTCGGTCAACACTCCCGTCCGGGGTTCGGTTCATAAGGGTATATATGTTGGTGTGTAAGCTCATTTAGTTGCGGAACACTATGTCCGAGCCGTCATAGTCGATGATAATCGGGTGTTCGCGGTCGACTTTCTGGGCAAGTATGTCCTTCGAGAGCTGGTTGAGCACCATCCTGTGGATGACACGCTTGACGGGGCGGGCGCCGAATTCGGGGTCGTAGCCCTCCTCGGCGAGATATTTGAGCGCCTTCGGGGTGACTTCGAGCGTGATACCGTTCTTGGCGAGCATCTTCTGGATGGACTTGATCTGAAGTCCGACGATTTCCTCGATTTCCTTCTCGTCGAGCGGGGTAAACATGATTATCTCGTCGATACGGTTGAGGAACTCGGGACGTATCGTCTGCTTTAGCAGCTCGATTACCTCGCTCTTGGTGCTCTCGATGACCTCCCCGCGGGTCTCGGGAGTCATCTTGGCGAAGTTGTCGCGGATGACGTGGGAGCCCATGTTGGATGTCATGATGATGATAGTGTTCTTGAAGTTGACCATACGGCCCTTGTTGTCGGTCAGACGGCCGTCGTCGAGGACTTGCAGGAGGATGTTGAACACGTCGGGGTGTGCCTTCTCGATTTCGTCGAAGAGCACCACCGAGTATGGCTTGCGGCGCACGGCCTCGGTGAGCTGGCCCCCCTCGTCATATCCGACGTATCCCGGAGGCGCTCCGACGAGTCGGCTCACGGAGTGTTTCTCCTGATACTCGCTCATGTCGATACGCGTCATCATGTTTTCGTCGTCGAAGAGGTATTCGGCCAGTGCCTTTGCAAGCTCCGTCTTTCCGACACCGGTCGTGCCGAGGAAGATGAACGAGCCAATCGGTCGGCGCGGGTCGTTGAGTCCCGCACGCGAGCGGCGCACGGCGTCGGCAATGGCGGCGATGGCGTCGTTCTGCCCGACCACGCGGCTGTGGAGCTCGTCCTCGAGGTGGAGAAGCTTTTCCTTCTCGCTCTGCACCATCTTGTTGACAGGGATGCCGGTCCAGCGCGACACGACGTCGGCTATATCCTCCGAGTCGACTTCCTCCTTGATGAAGGCCTTCTCACCCTGCATGGCCTTGAGCTGCTCCTGGATAGCGGCGTTCTCCTGCTCCTTCTGCTGGACTTTCGAATAGCGGATTTCGGCCACCTTCGCGTAGTCGCCTTCGCGCTCGGCGCGCTCGGCGTCGAAGTTGAGCTGCTCGATGTCGATTTTGTTCTGCTGGATTTTGTTGATGAGGTCCTTCTCGGCCTTCCACTTCGCGGTGAATTCCTTCTCCTGGTCGCGGAGGTCGGCGAGGTCCTTCTCGATTTCCTTCACCTTTTCCGTGTCGCCCTCGCGCTTGATGGCTTCGCGCTCGATTTCCTTCTGCGCTATGAGGCGGCTGATTTCGTCGAGAGCCTGGGGGACGGAGTCGATTTCAAGTCGGAGCTTCGAGGCGGCCTCGTCGACCAGGTCTATGGCCTTGTCGGGGAGGAAGCGGTCGGTGATATAGCGCTCCGAGAGGGTGACGGCGGCTATAATCGCCTCGTCACGGATACGGACCTTGTGGTGGTTCTCGTAGCGCTCCTTCAGACCGCGGAGGATGGCGATGGCGGCAGCCTCGTCAGGCTCGTTGACCATCACTTTCTGGAAGCGGCGCTCGAGCGCCTTGTCCTTCTCGAAATACTTCTGATACTCGTCGAGCGTCGTCGCGCCGATTGATCTCAGCTCGCCGCGCGCGAGAGCGGGTTTGAGGATGTTGGCGGCATCCATAGCGCCCTCCCCCTTGCCGGCGCCGACAAGGGTGTGGATTTCGTCGATGAAGAGGATGATCTCGCCGTCGGCACCTGTCACCTCGTTGACGATAGCCTTGAGTCGCTCTTCGAACTCGCCTTTGTACTTCGCGCCCGCCACGAGGGCGCCCATATCGAGTGAATAGATCTGCTTCGTGCGCAGGTTCTCTGGGACGTCGCCTCGGACAATCCTCTGCGCGAGTCCCTCGGCAATGGCAGTCTTGCCTGTGCCGGGCTCGCCGATGAGCATGGGATTGTTCTTTGTGCGGCGCGACAGAATCTGGAGCACGCGTCGGATTTCGTCGTCACGACCAATCACGGGGTCGAGCTTCCCTTCGCGGGCGCGCTCGTTGAGGTTGATTGCATACTTCGACAGGGCCTGATAAGTGTCCTCGGCACTCTGGTCGGTGGCCTTCTTGCCCTTGCGCAGCTCCCCTACGGCCGATTCGAGCTCACGTTGGCTCAATCCGGCATCCTTGAGGATTGTCGCAGCCGGAGAGTTGACCGTGAATATGGCTAAGAGAAGTGCCTCGAGCGTGACATATTCGTCACCCTGTTTCTTTGCAATGTCAAGTGCTTTCTGAAGGACGTCGTTGGAAGTCCGGCTGAGGTAAGGCTCGCCGCCCGACACTTTCGGTTCGGCAGCAATCTTACTGTCAACTTGTCGCATCAGGGTGGCAGTGTTGGCTCCCACCTTTGAGAAGATGAAGTTGATCAGCGATTCACCCTCGGTCATGACTCCCTTGAGCAGGTGGACAGGCTCTATGGCCTGGTTGCCGGCTCCACGGGTAATCTCTATCGCCTTCTGGATAGCTTCCTGTGACTTGATTGTGAAATTATTGAAATTCATGATCTATGTTGAAGTTGTGAGTTTATGTTCTGGATATTTTTCTGTCTTCTCCCTCCCCCTCGGAGGGGAGGACCGTATATCTATCTAACAAAAATCATGCCAATTGGTTGATATGTCATGTCTGCGGAGATGTTAAAAAACAATCCGGCCGGCGTTTCCTTGCGGAGACGCCGGCCGGGCTTAGGGGGAATATAAATTCTTAACTATAAATTAGATTCCCTGGAGTTTGAATGTCACGGGGAGGGTGTACCATACGTTCACCGCATGTCCGTTCATCTTGCCGGGCACGAAGTCGGGGAGTGCCTTGACCACGCGGACGGCTTCTTTGTCGAGGTCGGGATCCTTTGAGCGGATGACCTTCACCTCACCGACCTTGCCAGTCTTGGTGACGACGAACTGTACGGTCACGCGGCCCTGGATGTTGTTCTCCTGTGCCATAGCCGGGTAGCGGATGTGGTCGCTCACCCATTTGAGGAGGGCTGCCTCACCACCGGGGAACTGCGGTTTCTGCTCAACCACGGTGAACACCTGGTTGTCATCGACCGGCTCAGGTTTCTTTTCTTCGACAATTACTTCTTCTTTGTGCTCGCGAACTACGTTGAGGTCGTCGGTACCCTTGTCAAAGTCAGTTGTACCCACGGCAGTGTCGGTATCCTTGAGTTCGTCCTGCGACTTGATTTCTTCAACCACTTCTTCGTCACGGGTGATCTGAAGCTCGGTTGCCTTCACAGTGTTGAGGATTTCCTCGGGGAGTGCCTCGGGCTGCTGCTCCTCTACGCGCTGCTGCTCCGGCTCCTCGGGCTCTTCCTCCTCGGCATTGTCGGTGTAGTCGACCATAGCCTGTTCGATCTGGTCTTCAGGACGCTGTTCGGCTTTCTGAAGCACAGTGTTGGCGAGGAGGCCGAGGACTGCGACGATGAGAAGGACGATGAGGATCACGAGCATTGCGCGGTTGTGGCGCTTTGCGGAGGCCTTGCGGAGCGCGTAGGCTCCGAAGTCCTTATTTTTACCTTCGAATACAAGGTCAATCCATTCTGATGATGAAAGATCTACGTCTTTTGCCATATTTCAATAGAGATTTTTCAGGTTATTATATATCATTCATCAACAGATTAGTTCTTGGGGTTTTTCTTGAGGTAGTCAAGGATGAGCACGGAGTCATTCTTGTTGATGTTGTCAATCTGATAGCGAGATATCTGATTGATCTGCATCTCGTCAAGAGCGCTGATCAAGCTTTCCCATGAAGCTTCGGGAGTGGCCTTGATGATCACAACGGGACGGGTGAGCGTGGAGTCGTTACGGATTTCACGCGCGCGGGCCTGGTAGATTGAGTCGTTGATGGCAGAGATGGACGAGAACTCTTTGTTACGCCACTTTGTCTTCTCGACCTCGATTTTCTCAAGCACGAGTTTGTTGCGGTCATGGAGGATTTTGCGGATGCCCTGCTGGAGCTTGCCGTCGTTGCCGACGAAGTGCTCGGCCTGCAGTTTGTTGTTGTCAAGCATGCCGTCGCCGTTCTCGTCGGTGAAGTCGGGCATACCTTCGTAGTAGTATACCGTGTTCATCGGACGGCCGTTCTCGTCATTCTTGACATCGCCGTTGGCATTGCGGTCAGTCGCGAGGATGAGGGTGATAGCCTCTGATTCCTTTGCTTTGTTCATCTGATTCTGCTCGACCTTCTCATTCGAGGGGAGTGAGATGGTGAGTGTCTGTGACTTGATCATTGTGGTACAAAGCATGAAGAATGTAATCAGAAGCATGTTCATATCCACCATAGGAGTGAAGTCCACATGGATAGACATTTTTTTCTGGGCGCCTTTTTTCTTTTTGCCGCCGTCTGATTGTTCTATTTGTGCCATAATGATTAGTCTTGCTCAGTTTTTAAAGCGGTCATGATGCTGAAGCGGTTCATCTTCAGGGTCTGAAGGTTGTCGAGGACATCGTGCACGGTGGTGTAGGGGGTGTCCTTGTCGGCCTTCACGGCGATACCTTCGCCCTTCTTCATGGCTTTCTGAAGGTTGTCGTTGCCCGAGTTGTAGATGGCGCGCATCCAGATCTGGAACTCATTGAGGTGGTCCATGTCCTTGTTGTCGTTGATAGGTATCCCGACGCCCTTCTGGGTCATGTCAGTGATAAACTTGTCCTGGTCGGTCTGCGACATTGAGAGGAACTGGGGGAGTACCTGGAATGGAACACCGAACATATTGATTTTTGAGAACGCTTCGCGCTGTGCCACAGTCAGCTGCACCGGGTTGGAGGGGTGCTGCCTGTTGTAGAGCGTTACTGCTTCATCGAGAATCGTCTTGCGGAGAGCCTCTGATCCCCATGTGTCCTTGGTTTCCGCGTCTGCGTCACCTGCGATGGAGATGAAGATTTTCCCCTCGGGGCTTACGAGGACCGACGCGAGGTTGGCGGTCGGCACTTTCTGCTCCGATACAGAGGAGGGGGTCAGCACGGTGACCGGCTCCTTCTGAAGGAAGGTGGATGTCAACATGAAGAAAGTAAGCAAGAGCACAGTCACGTCACTCATCGCGGTCATGTCGATGAGGGTGCTTTTTCTCTTCATTTTTACTTTTCCCATATTACGATTATCTTGGTTTTAGAGGTTTTTATTTGTTGTGTTGGTTAAACCTTGGTTGGAGATATAATCTGTAACAGGGATTAGTGGGTAGCAGTGAATGTCTGCACGATAGAATAACCGATCTCGTCGATTGCGTAGGTGAGATTGTCGATCTTGTTGGTGTAGAAGTTGTAAGAAATTACAGCGAAGGCACCGGTGGCGATACCGAAGGCGGTGTTGATAAGTGCCTCGGAGATACCGGTAGAGAGCTCGGTCGAGTCAGGTGCACCTGAAGCGGCGAGTGCCTGGAATGACTTGATCATACCCATTACAGTACCGAGAAGACCGACGAGTGTACCGAGAGTGGTGAGGGTGGCGACAATCGGGAGGTTCTGCTGGAGGGCCGGCATTTCAAGAGCGGTGGCCTCTTCTACTGTCTTCTGGAGGTTGGCAACCTTCTGCTCCTTGGTGAGGACGGTGTTCTTGTCCATTTCTTCGTAGCTTACGAGAGCTGCAGCGACAACGGCGGCAACTGAACCCTTCTGGTTCTTGCAGAGGTCTTTTGCACCCTGGATGTTACCTGCGGCGAGGCACTTCTTGACGCCGGCAACGAACTTCTGGATTGAACCTTTGCCCTTTGCGGATGAGAGAGCGATCCAACGTTCAACAGAGAGAACGATAACGGTGAGGAAGAGTGTCTGGAGGATAGGCACGATAAATCCGCCCTTGTAGATAGTACCCCAAAGGTCGATGGGATGACCCTCTTCGAAGTGAGATTCGTGACCGAACCAGAAGATGAAGAGAACGATTGCGACTACGAAGCAGGCGAGAATCACCAGGAAGGCGTTCTTGATGCCGGCTACATTGCTTCCGGAATTGTTCTTAGCGTTAGCCTTTGCGGGCTGGGTGGGATTAGGCTTTTGAGCTTCCATAATTTGTAATTACTAAAGATTTTAAGTTTATTGGTTTATTAGTGTTATTAGTTTTGATGATTCTGATTGTTTTTCGCTTCTGTTCTTAGCTTCAATGGTATCCGTTAACATGGTATCGACGATTCCCACCGGCTCCTTTGGAGCGTATATTTAAACGATAATGCAAAATTATAAGGAAAATTCGGGGTTTGCAAGCCTTTTGATGCTTTTTTTGTGGCTAAAATTAGTAAAATACAATTTATAACATTCTGCCTCGCCCCTCTTTTTTGTTTTTGCTTTTAATTCACTTAAAACATATTAATATAATTTCAAATATATTTATTATCTTTGTGCTTTCCAATTTTTTAATCAGGTACTAATACATATCTCTAAGGATGAGAAGGACTGTCAGCCTTAAAAAAGGCTTAAATCTTAATCTCGAGGGTGGCATAGATTCCGACGTCAGGACCGCCGCCCCTCTTCCCTCCTGCGTGGCTCTGATCCCGGATGATTTCCCCGGATTCCTTCCGAAACCCGACGTCGCGGAGGGTGATGCCGTCGCGGCAGGAAGCCCCCTGCTCCGCGACAAGACCGATTCCCGAATCAAGTTAGTCTCCCCCGTGGCCGGCACGGTCCGCGCCATAGTCCGCGGTGCGCGCCGCAAGATTGAGCGCGTCATTGTCGACGTCGACCCGGCCCGCGTGGCCGAGGCTGTCACCGTGGCCCCCTTCGCCGGCGCTCCGGCCGAGACCGTCGCCGAGGCGCTCATGGCCTCCGGCCTCTGGATTCTCATGCGCCGCCGCCCCTACGACATCATTCCCTCCCCCTCCGACCGTCCCCGGGCAATCATGGTGACGGCTATGGACACTGCCCCCCTCGCTCCATCGCTCGAGAAGCTCGTCGAAGGCTGCGGGGCAGAGCTGAAGGCGGGAGTCGACGCGCTCCGCAAGCTCACCGACGGCACTATATATATAGGTGTCGAAAAGGGAGGCTCGTTTCCCGACATCGAGGGAGCCGAGATTGTGGAATTTCCCCGTCTCCACCCCGCGGGCAACGCCGGAGTGCAGATTGCCAACATCGCCCCCGTCAACAAGGGTGAGTCCGTCTGGACCCTCGACGTCACAGTCCTCCTCCGCATAGGCCGTCTCGCCCTCACGGGGCGCCCCGACTGGAACACTGTCGTCGCCGTTACCGGCAGCGAGGTCGTAGAGCCGCGCCTGGTCGATACGATTGTCGGCGCGCCGCTCGAGCTGCTGCTGAAGGGCAACGTTAAGACCGACGGTCGCCACCACCGCATCATCTCCGGCAATGTCCTTACCGGCACCCGCGAGAGCGCCGAGGGCTTCCTCCGCTACCCCTACCGCCAGGTGACAGTGATTCCCGAGGGCGATGATGCCGACGAGTTCATGGGCTGGGCCTCCCTCAGCCCCTCGAAGATGAGTGCGAGCCCATCATTTCTCGGCCACTTCCTCCGTCGCAAGTTCGCCCCCGACGCCCGCATCAACGGCGGACGCCGCGCCATGATCATGTCGGGCGAGTATGACAAGGTGTTCCCGATGGACATCCTCCCCGAATATCTCATAAAGGCAATCCTCGCCAAGGACATCGACCGCATGGAGGCCCTCGGAATCTACGAGGTGGCTCCCGAGGACTTCGCCCTTGCCGAATATGTCGACCCCTCGAAGCTCGAACTGCAAAAAATCGTCCGCCAGGGACTCGACTATCTCCGCAGCGAGGTCTGACCTCCGCCACGGCTCCAATTGTCACTTCTTTTTTGAATCAACATCACAAAAATGAAAGCGCTAAGAAATTATCTTAACCGGATCAAGCCCAACTTCGAGCCTGACGGCAAGCTCCACGCCTTCCGCAGTGTCTTCGACGGGTTTGAGACCTTTCTCTACACCCCCAATACCACCTCGACCTCCGGCGTCAACGTCCATGACAGCATCGACTCCAAGCGAGTGATGATTATCGTCGTCCTCGCCCTCATGCCCTGCCTGCTGTTCGGCATGTATAACACCGGCTATCAGAACTGGCTCGCCGCCGGGGCTACTGACTTCCCCTTCTGGCAGCTCATGGCCTACGGCTTCCTGGCCGTCCTCCCGCGCATCGTCGTGGCCTACGTCGTCGGCCTCGGCATAGAGTTCGTCGTCGCCCAGTGGCGCCGCGAGGAAATCCAGGAAGGCTTCCTCGTCACCGGCATCCTTATCTCCCTTATCTGTCCTATCGAGACACCGCTGTGGATGATTGCCGTAGCGACTGCCTTCTCCGTCATCTTCGTAAAGGAGGTGTTCGGCGGCACCGGCTACAATGTCTTCAACGTGGCCCTCGTCACCCGCGCCGTCCTCTTCTTCGGCTATCCCGCCCAGATGAGCGGTGACAAGGTCTTCGTGTCCACCAACTCCATCTGCGGACTCGGCTACGACCTTCCCGACGCTTTCTCCGGCGCGACACCACTCGGTCAGATTGCCTCCTTCACCGGCGGCAACCTCGAGCTGCTCAACCTCAAGGGTAACCCCGTCACCACATGGGACGCCTTCCTCGGCCTCATCCCCGGCTCCTTCGGCGAGACCTCGACGCTCGCCATACTCATAGGCGCCGTTCTGCTGCTCGCTGCGGGCATTGCCTCCTGGCGCATCATGCTCAGCGTCGTGGCCGGCGGCCTGCTTATGGGCTGGGTGGCCAACGTGTTCGCAACCCCGACCTATCCGGCATCCTTCCTTGACCCCTTCGACCAGCTCCTCTTTGGCGGCTTCGCCTTCGCGGCTGTTTTCATGGCCACCGACCCCGTGACCGCGGCGAGGACCAACGCCGGCAAGTATGTCTACGGTTTCCTCGTCGGCGCCGTGGCTATCCTAATCCGAACCTACAACAACGGCTACCCCGAAGGCGCGATGCTCGCGGTGCTCCTGGCCAATGCCCTTGCCCCGCTCATCGACTACTGCGTCGTGCAGCTCAACGTCAGCCGCCGTATGCGCCGCCAGCGCCGCGCGGCCTGACCCACCCGGACTCTTCATATTTGTAATTTTTCAAGCGAAGAAATATGAACAAGCAAAGCAACACTTACACCATAATATATATAATCGTCCTCGTCGTCGTCGTCGGCACGGCTCTCGCGGCAACATCCCTCGCCCTCCGCGGACGCCAGCAGGAGAACATCAACGCCGACAAGATGGGGCAGATTCTTTCCGCGGCCCTCATAACCCCCGACAAGGGGAACGTCGTCGCCGAGTTTGACCGCTACATCACCCGCAGCTTCGTGGTCAACGAGCGCGGCGAGACCCTCGAGGGTGTCAAGGCATTTGACATCGACGTGGCCTCCCAGAGCAAGCTCGCAGCCGACCGCCGCCAGCTCCCGGTCTATGTCTGCACCACAGCCGACGGTGCCGAGAAATACATCCTCCCCGTCTACGGCGCCGGCCTCTGGGGCCCGATATGGGGCTATGTCGCCTTTGACAGCGACGGCTCCACCGTCTACGGTGCCTACTTCGCCCACCAGGGCGAGACCCCCGGACTCGGTGCGGAGATTGAGAAGCCCGCGTTCAGCAGCCAGTTTGAGGGCAAGCAGGTGTTCAAGGACGGCCGCTTCCGCCCGATAGCCGTAGTCAAGGCCGGGCAGCAACCCCTCAACGGCGAGGACTACGTCGACGGCATCTCCGGCGGCACCATCACCTCCAAGGGTGTCGGCGCCATGCTCGACAACTGCCTCACCCCCTACAAGAAATTTCTCCAGAGCCTCGCGCAGCCCGCGGCTGCCGCCGACTAACATTGTAAAATCTTTATATTCCATAAATCATGGCTGACAAGATAACTAACAAAGAGGTGCTCTTCAACCCTCTGTCGAAAAACAATCCCGTCGTGGTGCAGATCCTCGGCATCTGCTCCGTGCTCGCGGTGACTGCCAAGCTGGAGCCCGCCATTGTCATGGGTGTCTCCGTAATCGCGGTGCTTGCCTTCGCCAATGTCATCATCTCCCTGCTGCGCAACACCATCCCGACCAACATCCGCATCATCGTCCAGCTCGTCGTGGTGGCCGGACTCGTGGTCATCGTCGACCAGGTGCTCAAGGCCTACGCCTACGACGCCTCCAAGCAGCTCTCGGTCTTCATCGGACTCATCATCACCAACTGTATCCTCATGGGACGCCTCGAGGCCTTCGCTATGGCCAACAAGCCCTGGCCCTCCTTCCTCGACGGTGTCGGCAACGGCATCGGCTATGCGATTATCCTCATCATAGTCGGATTCTTCCGCGAGCTCTTTGGAAGCGGCACCCTTCTGGGCTACCAGGTAGTCCCCCAGAGCTTCTATGACGCCGGCTATGTCAACAACGGCCTCATGATTCTCCCCCCGATGGCGCTCATCCTCGTGGCCTGCATCATCTGGGTGCAGCGCAGCGTCAACAAGGACCTCCAGGAGGACTAAGCACAAGTAAAACACTCAATCATCACCTTCTAAATTTTGCCCAACGTGGAGAATTTAAATATATTCATACGGTCGATTTTTGTCGACAACATGATTTTCGCCTACTTCCTCGGCATGTGCTCCTTCATCGCCGTGTCGAAGAACGTAAAGACGGCTTTCGGACTCGGCGTCGCCGTCACCTTCATGCTCGTGGTGACTCTCCCGGTCAACTATCTGCTCCAGACCTACGTCCTCAGCGCCGGAGCCCTCTCGTGGCTCGGCCCGGAGTATGCCGAGGTGGATCTCAGCTTCCTCTCGCTCATCATGTTTATCGCCGTCATAGCGTCGATGACCCAGCTTGTGGAGATGACCGTCGAGAAGTACAGCCCCGCGCTCTATTCGTCGCTCGGCATCTTCCTCCCGCTCATCGCCGTCAACTGTGCCATCCTCGGCGGCTCGCTCTTCATGCAGCAGCGTGACTTCCCGAGCGTCTGGACGGCTGTCTGCGCCGGCGGCGGCTGGGGTCTCGGCTGGCTCCTGGCCATCACAGCCATCGCTGCCATCCGCGAGCGCCTCGCCACCTACTCCAATATCCCCCGCCCCCTGCGCGGCGTCGGCATCACCTTCATCCTCACAGCCCTCATGGGCATCGCCTTCATGAGCTTCCTCGGCATCAAGATCTGAGGATGAATCCACGAGTTAGTACAACATTATTACACACCCACAACATTATATACAGATTATGTTGACGATACTTTCAGGCGTGAGCATCTTCCTTATCATCACCCTCGCGCTGGTGCTGATACTCCTGCTCGCCAAGAAATATCTTGTCCATTCGGGCAAAGTAAAGATTACGATCAACTCCGACACCGTCGTGGAGGCGGAGTCGGGCAAGACGCTCCTCTCGACCCTCGCCGACCAGAACATCTTCCTCTCCTCGGCCTGCGGCGGCAAGGGCAGCTGCGGCCAGTGCAAGTGCCAGGTCTTCACCGGAGGCGGCGACATTCTCCCCACCGAGAAGGTCCACTTCTCGCGCAAGCAGCAGCAGGACCATTGGCGCCTCGGATGCCAGGTGAAGGTCAAGGAAGACTGCTCGATAGGCATACCCGCCTCCGTGCTCGACGTCAAGGAGTGGGAGTGCGAGGTCATTTCCAACAAGAACGTGGCCACGTTTATCAAGGAGTTCATCGTCGCCCTCCCCGAGGGTGCCCACATGGACTTCATCCCCGGTTCCTACGCGCAGATTAAGATTCCGACCTATGAGATGGACTATGACAAGGACATCGACAAGGCTTCGATAGGCGACGAGTATCTCCCCTCGTGGGAGAAGTTCGGACTTTTCGGTCTCAAGTGCCGCAACACCGAGACCACTGTCCGCGCCTACTCTATGGCCAACTATCCCGAGGAGGGTGACCGCATCATGCTCACCGTCCGCATCGCCACTCCCCCCTTCAAGCCGAAACCCCAGGTGGGATTCCAGGATGTCATGCCCGGCATAGCTTCGAGCTACATCTTCACCCTCAAACCGGGCGACAAGGTGCGCATGAGCGGCCCCTACGGCGACTTCCACCCGATTGTCGACTCGAAGGCCGAGATGATGTGGATCGGCGGCGGCGCAGGTATGGCCCCGCTCCGCGCCCAGATCATGTGGATGACCAAGACGCTCAATACCCGTGACCGCGTCATGAACTATTTCTACGGCGCCCGCGCCCTCAACGAGGTCTTCTATCTCGACGATTTCCTGCAACTCGAGAAGGATTTCCCCAACTTCAAGTTCCACCTCGCGCTCGACCGTCCCGACCCCGCCGCGGATGCTGCCGGAGTCAAGTACACAGCCGGTTTCGTCCACCAGGTAATCTATGAGACATATCTCAAGAACCACCCCGAGCCGGAGGACATCGAGTACTACATGTGCGGCCCCGGCCCGATGAGTGCCGCGGTCAACAAGATGCTCGACGACCTCGGCGTAGACCCCGAATCGGTCCACTACGACAACTTCGGCGGTTAGAAATATATAAGAAAAAACATACTGAAATAAGAGGATATTGCAAATTTATTCACTAAATTTGCAATATCCTCTATTTTTATAGGGAGACAACGAATTCTAACCCTAAACGCCATTGACTATGAAGAAAAATCTACTACTGACAGCAGTGCTGATGTTGCTTTCCTGCCTGACCGCGCTTTCAGCCGACGAGCTGATAGAGCCTAAGTACTATATAAACGGATTATATTTTACTGATGTGCCGAAAGATATACTTAAAGAACCCGGATGCAGCATGTCATTTACAAGGCATGATGGCAAGTCGCTATGTATTCTCCGCTTCCCGGCCTCATTTAACTTGTCGGAGGATGTTATCGCCACCGCGATTCCTGCTGACAAGATAAAGGATTTTGATATTATTGACAAAAAAATTAAGCGCTCGCTCGCATTTTGGGAAATTATGGACTATGCCGAACAACATGCCCGACGTCTTAAAGTCGGCGACAAGTTTCCTGACTTCAAGGCGCCCGACAAGGACGGCGTAGAGATAAGCAACAAGGACTTCGAGGGGAAGGTGATGGTGCTCAACCTTTGGTACACCGGCTGCGGTCCCTGCCGCAAGGAGATGCCGGAACTGTCGACATGGACCGGGCGTTTCCCCGATGTGAAATTCTATTCATCGACATGGGAGACTCCCGATGTGGCTCTCCCCGTGCTCGAGAAACACGGTTTCAACTGGCACCACCTCTTCGCCGACAAGCAGTTTGTCTGCTGGCTCAACGGGCTTGGCTTCCCGATGACAATAGTTGTCGACAAGAAGGGTACTGTCCGCCATTTCACCAACGGCACCAATGCCGAGAAGCTCGCATCAATCATCGAGGCTATCGAGACCTGCCGCGCGGAATAAGAGGTCGGTTTTAATCAAGCTCTTAGGTTTCACGACCTGCGGCTTGCTGCATGACGGGCCATTTGGCGTGCCTTGCGTCTGAGCTGTTGTTCGAGCCGTCTGCGCTCGCGTCGGTTTGGAGTTCGGGCGCCTTCATATTCCTCCTCCTCATCCGTGTCATCGTTGTGTGGCGTGTTTGTAGGGACGTTGCGTGCAACGTCCGCCGGGGATAGCCTGTCGATAGGCTGTTTGCATTCGGACGTTGCACGCAACGTCCCTACAACCGGCTTATTTTTAGTTGTTTGTTTGGAAGCTGTCTTCCTTCGGATGAGGGCGCGGCGGCGTGCGGCTGCTGAGCGCTCGATAGCCTTTTCTATTTCGGGACGGAGTAGGGCGAAGGCAAGCTTCACACACTGGTCCACATCGCCGTCCGGCGATGCGCCGTGGGTGATAAACTCTCTGATAGCCATAGTGATAGCCTCGCGCATCTCTGCGCCGGCGTCAAACGCTGTGCATGCCTCACAGATTCTCTCCATGATTTCTGCATAAAACTTTTTGGATACGGGGAGTTGGGCAGACTTTGTTGTAATAGATTCCTTCATGGCGGTATAGGGTATTAATTTTTATTTCTGCAACAAAATTAATACCCCCTCATCCCCGAAATAGTGCGATAAAGTAAAAGCCCCTATAAAATATTTGGTTTTTTTATTTGCTAAATAAAAATTTAGCATTATATTTGCATTGCGAATCAATTCTGAGAGCGATGAAATATAACGAACTACATAGGAGGTTGAAAAAGGCGGGATGTTACCCGACTGGAGAAAGTCGGGCCGGACATCCCGAATGGTATTCTCCTATAACGAACAAACGTTTCATTACGAGCCATCATGAGAGCCAGGAAGTAAAAAATGGGACTCTCAGGGCTATTCTCAGAGATGCCGGAATCAATTGATGCAATAGCGGTGACATTGAAACCGTGCACGCTAAACGGTATTTGATAATTTATTGTTATATACTTATATAATAGATTAATGTGATGAAAGCAGTTAGAGTGTTTATAGAGCGAGGCAAGGACGGTAGTTTCGGTGCGTATATGCCCGATGACAACAATCTGTCCTACGGCGTAATCGGCGAGGGCGATTCTGCGCCGGCAGCCATAGCCGATTTTAAGGCTGTATATGAGGATATGAAACAGTCAGCACAGGCAAAAGGCCGTGCTTTCGAGGAAGTAAGCTTCGTGTTTTCCTATGACCTTCCCTCATTCCTGCTCTATTATGCCGACCTGATTTCCTATAAGGGACTGTCAAGACTGACAGGCATTTCTGCAGCGCAGCTCTCGCAATATATTTCAGGCTATCGCTCCCCTTCGCCAAAGACCACGGCCAAAATCCAAAACGCTCTCCACGCCTTCGGAAATGAATTGAGTCAGTTGGAGCTTGTTTGACTGTGGGCTGTTGCAAAATATGCTTTATGTAGGGACGCTTTTCAAAGCGTCCGGGGATTGGTGGTGCGAGTGAATAACTTGTTTTTGCCTGTTCCCGGACGCTTTGAAAAGCGTCCCTACAAAGATATATGTGCAAAATAGATTCGCAAAAATATGTTTGCGTTATCTATTCCCAGTCGTCGGTGCGGAAGGGGATGAGTGGGAGGTAGTTGCCGCCGTGGAGTGTGCCGGGTAGGAAGTCTCGCCAGCAGTAGCGGACGGCCGCCGGTTCGGGTACGGCCTTGCTCGAGACCACAAGCTCGTTGGTCTGCCAGTGGTTCCACACCGAATCAGCCGGGTGGAACACCTTGTCGGCTCCCGCGATTTCGAAGCCCCTTATGTCATAGTTGCGGCAGATGCCGTCGCAGGGAGAGTCGATGGCCACCCATGCGGCGCCATCCTTGAATCTATGGCTCTTGTAGCGCGGATGCTCTACGGGAAACTGCTTCTTGCCGTAGGTCTTGTTGAGCGCGAGGTCGCAGAGGCGCTTGCCGACGGCCTCCTTGTTGCCCGGGTGGATATTGAAGCGCTCGTAAGGCTCCACGAGGTCGTTGATGCAGATCATGCCGCTGTTGGGTATCATCTCTATGGCCTTCCACTGGGCCTCGCGGAGCAGCGGCGATTTTCCTGTTTCAGATGGATTGTCATACTGGTATGGGGCGATTTCGACAGCATAGAATGGTATGTCGCCTATGGCAATGTCGTCGCGCCAGCGCTTGACCATAGCCGCGAGGCGTCCGGCGTATGTCTCGTAGGTCGAGACGTTGGAGCATCCCTGGTACCACAGAATCCCCTTGTAGGTATAGTCGCGGATAGGGTAGAACATGGCGTTGTACATCAGCATCGGGCGGTGATAGTGGACAAGTGATTCTATGTCCTTCGGGTCGAGCGACACGTCGGGGTAGTTCATGAGCATCTCCCTCGGGGTCCAGCTCTCCACCTTGGCGCCGCCGTAGGCCGCGCTGACTATGCCCACCGGGACATCGAGCACGTCGGCCATGCGCTTGGCGAAGTGCCATGCGAGCGCACTGTATTCGGGGGCTGTCTCCGGCGAGGGGACGGTCCAGGTGGCGTCGACCGTGTCGACCGGCGTGTAGCTCTGTGTCAGCGGGACTGTGAAGAAGCGCACGCGCCCGGCCTCGTTGCGCGCGGAGGCCACCTCGTCATATCCGCCGAGGGTGCAGCAGCCGGGATAGCCTTTGAGGGGCATCTGCATGTTGGACTGCCCGGAGGCGAGCCACACTTCGCCGATGAGCACATTGCTGACCGTCAGCGGCTCGCCGTCGCTGATAGTGATGCTGTAAGGTTCGAAATTCCCGGCCGGGGTCTCGACGGCCTCACACCACCAGCCCGTGCGGTCGGCGTAGGCCGTACGGGGTTTGCCGTCCCACGAAGGGGTGATTTCGACCTTGCTCCCGGGGTCGGCATAGCCGAAGATGCGGGCATATTCCTTCTGTTGGAGCACCATGTTGTCGCCTATCATGGGCGATAGCCTGACCATTGCCCCGCAGTCGGCGCCCACGGAGAGCAGCGCCGCTGCGGCAATGGCGGCTGTAAGTATAGATTTCATGTCGGTTGGTATGTTAAAACGCGGATTTTCAGCGAATTTCGATGTGCAGCGGCTGCGCGACGGTCCATTTCGTCTTCAGCGTTAGCGTGGCAGAAGCCTTGTCGTAGGTCCAGGCCTTGCGCGGGGCTTTCTTGCCGTCGACCGTCACCTCCGAGGGGTCGCCGTCGATGAGGTGGATTCTGAAAGTCATCTCCTTGACTGCCGGCGCGCCCGGATAGGTGCCTGAGGCGCTGACGTCGATGTTGATTCCCTCCATGTTGGCGTCGCCGCGGAAGGTTATGAGCGAGTAGCTGCCCGATGCAAGCGAGGTGGTCGACGTGCGGTCGTCCTCATACATGACATATTCCGACTCGCCGAGATAGGGGTAGTAGTTGACGGTGTAGCTGTCGGTGCGGTAGTCGCCGGTGGACTTCATCGAGTAGTCGGCCTGTGGGATGAAGGCTCCTGCGCGGACGAAGAGCGGGAGCACTGATAGCGGGGCGGGATAGGTGATGGTGTCACCTCCCTGGTAGAACTTCCTGGGAGAATTATAGTCCACCCAGAGGCCATCGGGGAAGATGACGCGGCGCTCTGTCGCTCCCTGGGTCATGACCGGGGCCACGAGGAGGTTGCGCCCCCAGAGATATTCGTCGGTGATGTCGTCATACTTGCTGCTGCCGGCGCTGTAGTAGTTGAGCGGGCGCACGAGCGGCTGCCCCTGCGAGGCATTCTCGTAGGCGAGGGTGTAGTTGTAAGGGAGCCAGCGGTATCTCTCACGGATGAGCGGGAGGATGATGTCCTGCTGGTCGGGATATTTGTAAGGCTCGGCCGTGGACTGGGCGTGGGTGCGGAGCACCGGGGAGAAGAGCCCCAGCTGGAGCCAGCGGACGTAGAGTTCGGGGTCGTAGGGGGCTGCCTCGTCAATGGCGAAGCCGCCGACGTCGTGGCTCATGTAGCCGAGGCCGCTGAGTCCCGAATTGAGCATGATTGTCACCTGCGGCTGGAGTCCTCCCCATGAGCGGGACACGTCGGTCGACCAGGGGAAGACGCTGTAGCGCTGCAGTCCCGTGGTGCCGCCGCGCATCATGGTCATCAGGCGCGTATCGGGGAATTCTTTCTTATACATATCATAGATTACCCGGCTCCAGTCGTTGCCGTAGAGGTTGTGATACTCGCGTGTGCCGAGCCCGTTGGCGTGGGCTCCTGTCTCGGGATGCACTTCCGGCTCTCCGAGGTCGCCCCACCAGCCGCCGACGCCGTCGAGGGTGAGCTGCCTGTAGCGCTCGGCGAGCCACGCGCGGGTCTGCGGGTTGGCCATATCAAACATTCCGCCCTCGCCGACCCATATTTTCACTTCTTGCGGCGCGCCGGTGGAGTCCTTCAGGAGGAGCCCTTTCGAGGCAAGCTCGTTGTAGTTGGCGAGACCGTTGCCGTTGCGGAGTATGTATGGCTGGGAGATGATCACAGTGTTGACCCCCTGCTTCTTCAGGTCGGCAAGCATCTTCTTGTGGTCGGGCCACTGGCCTGGATCCCACGCGAGGCGCCCCATGTCCTGCTCCTTGCCATACCAGTAGAGGTCGAGGACTATGCCGTCGACCGGGTAGGAGGCGCGGCGCAGTGTGTCGATGACCCCGACAGTCTCGGCCTGGGTGCGGTAGCCATATTTTGAGGTGATATAGCCGAGCGACCAGAATGGTGGCAGGTCCTGGCGCCCGGTGAGCGAAGAGAGCTCGCGGGTGACGTCGGCGAGCGTGCCTGCGCCGTTGATGAAGTAGTAGGAGATAGGCGAGCGCGACTCGGAGGTGTAGACAATCGGGTTGGACATGACCATGCGTGCGGCCGCGTAGTCGTCGAAGACAACTGCGTAGCCCTCCGAGGAGAGAAACAACGGCATGGTGATGTTCATCTGGCTGATGCGCGGGTCGCCCGCGGTGTAGCCGTAGTTCTGACGGTTATACATGACGAGGGTGTCGCCTGCGAGGTTGAAGCTGTGGCCGCGCTCACCCGCGCCGTAGAACGACCCGCTTCCCATTGTCGAGAGGCGGATTTCCTGCCGGCCTCCGGCGAGGGTGCGCAGACCCTTGTCGCTTACGGCCTTACCCGCCCCGGCGTTGATGTCGACCGCGCCGCTGACGCTGTCGACGCGCACCACTATGCCGCCCCCTGTGCTGAGGACGGCGATGCCGGGCGCTGTGCTTACTTTTGCCTCGGCACCCTTGGCGGGAGTCAGAAGGGTTTTGGAAGGGAGCGCCTTCTCGCCGGGAGCGAGGTTGCTGACGCGGATAATGTTGTCGGTGACAGTCTCGACCACGACTTCCCTCCCGGAGGGAGTCTTGATGTCGATATTTCCGGCTGCTGCCGTGGTCTCGGCTCCACCGAGCGCAGCGACGGCTACAAACAGAGCCGGACAGAGAGAAGTGACTAAATTTTTCATTGTAAAAGAGTGAGCTGATAAAATTTTACGCATCACAAAGTTACAAAAAAATCTGAGATTTTTAAAGTTTAAGGTTGGGGTTTAAGGTTTAGATAATTGATTTTTAGTATAGAAGTATTTTAGTATAGAGTTTAAAGTATAGAGTATAGACATTAGTTATTTAGTATAAGTATCTTTAAAAAATTAGTTAATACATTCGATTATGTTACGCCGCAGGC